>CAYYXR010000040.1:0-24567 GCA_964475755.1 uncultured Rhodobacterales bacterium | reverse complement strand
CTCCTTGGAAAAACCATACCTCAGGATGGACCACTTCAAAGGGGGCGCCTCACTCGTCTTTTTCAGCGATCGCTACGGAGGTGCGCGGGTGGTTGTCGGAGGTCAAACAACGCAATTTCCGCGCACGCAAGCTGAAGGTGCGCAGGCTTTAGGTCAATTCGAAAGGCAAACGTTTGAGCAGGGTGATTACACCCTTAGCGTAGACGTAGGTTTCGAACAGCGCACAGGTATGGCGCGCGGCGTCGTTGTGCCGCAGGGAAGCCTTCGATTGACGCAATCCGGTGGTTGGGAACTCATTATGCCCGTCGGCGGATTGGTTGCGTGTGAGTCTCCCTAAAAGCTCAAGGTGAATTTACGCCTGTTGGAATAGATAAAGTTCTGTCGCATTAGTCCCGAGTAGAAGCAACTTCTGCTTCCATCTCGGCATCGTCCGCCGCAATCTCCTGATCAGGGTGGACGACAAACGCCCGTGAGAACTTTACATCTACAGCGCCGGAGATTGCCGTGTTTTCACCTGTTTCAGGATCGGGGTAGGCGTCGGCGAGGCGGCGGAGCGCTCTGTACATCGACGGGGACGATTCCTGACCGTAACTTTGGTGATGCGTCGACCACCCGACAGTTGCGTGATAGTACCAGTCGTGGACGTCCACGTATGTGCCCATTAGTCCTTCGGCTCCATCGGGCGTCAGCTTCAATTGAAACCGGGCATCCTTTAAGTACATAACCGGACTGGTCTTGAAAGTCACCGACCACGGCATATTAAGATCGGCCGCCTCAGTCGTCAGGACACCATCGACAATTTTGCCTTTAAAGGACTGAATAAATTCTTTGCCCCAGCGCATATCAATGCGCTGCGTTCCGCCCGGAATGAAATCCCGGCCACTGGCATCGGTTAAAAGGCCATCGAGGCCCCGGTAAGTCGTAAGGGTTACCTGATCATCATTGACGAGATCGTCTACGCCAGTGATCTCGATGACAAATCGGTTGTAATTGTAGCGCTGCATGTAGTTGTTTTCAAAATGATATGCAGTGCCGTCTGGGCCTCTGAAATTCGCGATACATCCGATCGCGCGATACAATTGATTATCAATCCCTTCATCTCCCTCTGGGGAGATGAAATCAATTGCGTCAACCTGTCCGTCAAGATTGAGGCCAATACTTGTTGTTCCTTCCACTTCGTAAAATGGATAAGGCTCTTTCTCAGTCCCTGGGTGCCAAACTTCGCTTTCACGCTCGAGCTGTGTTTCCAACAGCGTCCAATTTGTCCCGTCTTCGGGATACAGCAGTTTAAATTGCTCGCGCGGCCCGTCATTAAATCCCTGCGGGCATTCTTCTTTGGCTTCCGGAGTCTGGTAAATGGCCCAGTGCCTCATAGTCAGAACGTATCCGATTGACCTATTCTTCAGTTCAAGTGAGTCGGAGTCTTCGGCCGCGGCAGCGTTTGCGCCACACGTCGCCAAAATTGTCGCAGCTGCCAGTGCCGCCGGTGCAAATTTCTGTGTCGACATTTTCACAAGTGGGTCATGTCTCATGTTGTCTCTCCATATGCGGAAATAGCCGCCGCTATCCGGCGTTGCCTAAAAAGTCGTCTCTTAGCCAAAATGCTTTAAAGCCGTTGCGGGCCCCGTAAAACTCTCCCCAAGCGTCGCCACGGGTTTCGCCTGGCCGTTGATCGCCGGAGAAAGTATAGACCGGGCGCCCGCGATACGCCCATATCCGAAGGGCTCCGGATTGCTCCGGCGAAGCCCAGCGGCCGGTTTTCGGATCTATATACTCAACAGTCCACAGGCTGCTCTCGCTGCTGGAGACTTCCGGCGCAAGGACGTAAGGCCATGTCTTGAGGCATTTATCCGGATCTCCGCCACCGCAAATCGCAAGACGATATGCCTGGGGTGAGTCCGGGTGATCGCAGGCGAGTTGGTCTTGGGCGTCATCGCCGCAATTGTAGACGTAGATCGCCATTCCTTCAGAGTCCGCGAGAACGTGGCCTATGCGCGCATCTTGAATGGTAAATTCTTTCGGCGGCGCGAGCACCTGTTGTGTGTAAACATTGTGCCAACCATCGCTATCGCTGCCCGCAAGGCTTCGCAGACGTGTGTCGCCCGGGCGCGTGTAAAGAGGCTTTTCTCTAAAAGCCCACTGCTTAATGCCGGGTGAGCGCTCAATAATGGTCCATTCACCCTGAGCCTGAGCAGTTTCAGGTGCGAGCACCGGCTCCCATGTTTTTAGGCAAGAGTCGTGGCAATTCGACTTATTGGGTGCGTCGCCATCCCAGCTATAAGCCGAATAATTCTCGTGGTTCACAAGCATGCGGCCAGTAAACATGACGGTCACAGCCAATTCTGGAGGAACCAACGGGCTCGGGCCGACAGGTTTGCGTACCACGGGGCTGTCGGCGCCTTCCCTGAATTTTGAGCCGCCTAAAACGTCACCGGGGTTGATATCCAAAATAGACGTGTAGAGCGGATAGCCGTCGTAAGACCACTGCTTCGAGCCGTCTTCCCGCTCGGTGATGGTCCATTTTCCGAGGGGCTCGGAGTCTGCAGCTGCTAAAACCGGCGGCCACACATCTACACAAGATGGGCGCGTCTCAAGATCAGGGAGCTCCAATCCTCCAGGATAGGGGCTCATCAAACCCGTGTTTACCGTTTGAACTTCGTCCGTGCATGTTGAAGCGTCGTTCTGCCGGTCCCCCAGATCGCCATTGCGCAGGCGTTCAAGCGGCCAGCTATATAATGTTCGGCCCTTTGCGTCGGCGAAAACCGGTCCTTCAAGTTCATTGCGTTCGACCCTAAAGCCAGGTGGCATTGGCTCTTCTACGTAGACTTCAGCAGCCGTGCTATCAGCCGATTGCCAATACTCGTCAGCGTTAGCCTGAGCTACGAAGGCTATGCTCGTAACAAGTATTGCGGTGGTTTTGAGCAGCTTGCTCACTCCCCTAAGCTCCATACCGGTCTCCTGTTTCTGATCAGAGCGGCAAATAACGACGCCACATTATAATGGTGTTATATTGGGCTATATGGGACGAAAAAACAAAGGGCACACGAGCAATAATCATTTGTAAATAAACCAATTTCTCGAATGCTGCGATTGGTGTAGTCGTTTTGAGCCCTTATCGAGCCAAATTAATCTAAGCTGGCACGAGTTTCGCCATGGAGCCCTTTCCACGGCCCAGCCCCTGAGCAAGGATCAACGTATGTCTGCAAGCCACGAATACTTCTCCCGCCGCAGATTGCTTCGTGGTGCTGGCGTCGCTATCGGAGGCGTCGCTCTGCCAACTTTATTACGCAACGCAGGCCTTATGGCGGCCGAGGAAGATGTCGTCGCGTCCTCCAGAATTGATCCTCAGCGAATTTTTCAGCGAGCAGTGGATGAAGCCATAGAGGCGGGAGAAATGGGCCTTCAAATCGCTGTGTACAAAAACGGTCGGCAGGTCGTCAGTGTTTGGGGTGGTCACCTTGATGATCAAAGGGCGCGTGCGACGGAAGAGAGATCGCTTTTCAATACGTTTTCGGTGTGTAAGGCGTGGACCAATACCTGCCTTCACTTACAAGCGGAGCGCGGACTCGTCGATTACAACAAACCGGTTGCATATTACTGGCCTGAATTTGCCTCCAATGGAAAGGGCAATACGACGGTGCGTCACGCGTTGTCGCATCAGGGCGGGGTGCCGTTGATGCCCGAAGGCGTAACGCCGGAAAAAATGGCCGATTTTGATTGGATGGTGGAGCAACTCGCTGCCATGAAGCCGCTTTATGAAGGCGGCACGAAAAATGGTTACCACTCGTATACTCAAGGGTGGCTTATCGCCGAAATCGTGCGACGCACGGACCCGAAGAAACGCAGTAGCTTCAATCAGTTTCTTCAGGAAGAAATTTGCGACCCGTTGGGCATTGATGACATGTGGCTTGGGATTCCAAAGTCTGTGTCGGCGCGTGTTGCGCCCCTGTATGGAAAAGGAGCTTCGTCCGGTAGCGATAATGACATGATGGTCAGATCGATGCCGCTTGCCGTTGAAACAAGTCCTGAAATATGGGGAAAGCCGATTGTCCAGCAGGCGTGCATCCCGGGCGCAGGCGGAATTACGTGCGCAAGTGACCATGTGAAGCTGTGGGCAATGCTTGCGAATGGCGGAGAACTGAACGGTGTGCGCTTGTTGTCCCCGGAGAGAATACGGAGCTTTTCTTATCCACGACCAAACAACGATGAGCCCGACATTATTCTAGGTGGGCCTCTCAATATATCCACGATGGGATATTGGTTGAGCGGGTCAGGATCTTCGGTAGGCTCTAGTGAACACCTCATTTGCCAAACGGGTGCCGGCAATAACATCGGCTGGGCGGACCCCGACCACAATCTCGCCGTGACCATCGCACACAACCGATATGGTGGTGCTTACACCGAACCGCTGGCTTATGCCGTAGAGAGAGCGTTCGACATTTCATAGCCTGCTTTAATGCCCTATAAAGCCGCCAAATATTTCCGAAAGTACAATGAGTTTGGGATCACAACATGAGTTTTAGTTACACCTCTCCGTGGATGAATGAAGAACTGCACATCCTGCGTGAGTCGGCGCGTAAGTTTCTTGCAAAGGAATTCACACCTAACATTGAAAAATGGCTCTCGGATAAGCTTGTTGCAAAAGACGCTTGGCTAAAAGCCGGGCAGGCGGGGCTACTATGCGCCAGTATCCCCGAAGAGTACGGCGGCGGCGGCGGCACAATTGCTCATGAAACAGTAATTCTCGAAGAGCTTGAAAATTGTGGCCTGGGAATAAATTTCGGAAACACAATTCATAGCGGCATCGTCGCGCACTACATTCTCGCTTACGGAAACGAAGAGCAGCGCAAGCGTTGGCTTCCACGGATGGCGGCCGGAGAGCTTGTCGGTGCGCTTGCGATGACGGAACCGGGTGCCGGATCGGACCTGCAGAGCCTTCGAACGTCGGCGCGCAAAAATGGATCTGACTATGTTTTAAATGGCCAAAAAACATTCATAACGAACGGTCACAATGCCGGATTGATTGTTGTGGCGGCAAAAACAGATCCAAAAGCGCGTGCAAAAGGTATTTCTTTGATCGCAGTTGAAACCGAGTGTGCCGAAGGATTCCGGCGCGGGCGCAATCTCGAAAAAATTGGCATGAAGGGCTCGGACACGGCTGAACTTTTCTTCGACGACGTGAAAGTCCCTGCTGAGAACCTTCTTGGAGGAGATGAAGGGCAAGGGTTCGCGCAAATGATGAACCAACTCCCCAATGAACGGTTATTGATTGCCATAACGGCGGTTGCTGCGATTGAGAGAGCCATTGAACACACGTCCGCGTATGTCAAAGAACGCGAAGCTTTTGGCAAAAAGGTAATCGAATTTCAGAATACGGGCTTCAAGCTGGCGGAGTGCAAAACCGAGGCGATGATCGCGCGCGTATTTATCGATTATTGCATCCAGCGTGCCGTGGAAGGCGATTTGGATGCCGTTACGGCGTCAATGGCCAAACTATGGACGACGGATAAACAATCTCAGATTACCGACGAGTGTCTTCAGCTGTTCGGAGGCTACGGATACATGGCGGAGTATCCGATTTCACAAATGTATGTGGATAGCCGAATCCAGCGGATATACGGCGGTTCAAACGAGATTATGAAACTGCTGATTTCTCGAAATTTGTAGGCCTTGCTCTGGTTAATAGCGGCGTCCAGCCAGTGCGGCAGACCGGAATTTTTGGCGGAAATCCTCAATTCTTCAGTTTAAACGGGGCAATACACCGTGTCAGAAACAGCTGACTTATTCCATTAATATGCGGGGGCGGGCGTATTGGGGTGGACCGGTTTTATACACGTATTAGTATAAAGAGTGGCCAAGAGAATATCAGGGGATGGCTTCGGCGACGGGATCGACGGGAATGCCAACGGTTCTGTTGTTCAAGCTCTAAAAATTGACGACGGTATCGTGCAGGTCCCCGATACCGGGCACCTGCTGCATGCGGACTTTTCGCGCGTTGGTCATGACTTAGTCATTTCTGCTCCTGACGGAACAACCTACCTCGTTCAAGAGTATTTTTCCGCCCGGCCATATCCAAACATAACCGACGGTGACGCCGTTTCATTGCGCGGCGAACTTGTGGCTCGGCTGGCCGGGCCGTTGGCGCCGGGGCAAGTCGCCCAGGACGGCGCAAGCGCAGATGCCGCACCTATTGGCCAAGTGGAAGCGATTTCCGGTGACGTCATTGCCATACGCGCGGACGGAACTGAAGTCACTCTTAGTCTGGGCGATCCGGTCTACCTGGACGATTTCAGCAACGACGATGACGTGACGGTTATCATCGACAAGTCAATCGATGTCATTGTTCGCGATGCAAACGGAAATACCGTTCGTGACATGACGTTCCGCATCGATCCATCGTCGCGGTCGAAAAGTGTAGCGCACGGAAAAATTGTTGATGGTGTGCTCACAACAGATCCTTTCACGCTGCATTTCGTATCCGATCCTGGCCTTATGCCGGAGTTTCATCTGGACGAGGCTCAGCTGAGGTTGACGTTCCAGGAGGATGGATCGCTCAACGCATTTTTGGGCGGATATCATGCCTGGCTTCCGGTCTATTGGAGCCAAGCGCAAGGAGGCTGGACACTCGAGCACGCAGCCGGGTTGGACCTGCCGGCGATCTATTATGCCTTCAAAAGATTTGCCGATTACGCACCTGATCCGGAAACCGGGGAAAACCAGTCAATTTCCGGAACTTGGACCTTCGACGCTGTGCCGGCATTCATCTTTAATCCGCGCGAGGCTGTGACCCAGGCATCTGCCGAATAGCCTTTGCGGGGCTGGACAGGAATCGAGTCAGCCGCTCGCGCAATTCACGGAAAAGCCCATGTCGATATGGCCGACGCCAGAACGCGCGACGGTGCCTGCTTTTCGAACAGGCGTGTCTCTGTGGTTGCAAGCCTTCGTCCAATTCGCACAGGTAGTGTATGTGCGAGAAGCGGCAAAGACATCGCCGGCCGGTGGAAATGCGTCGTCTGATCCACTGTTACTGCGGCGGGATCGCCACGCGTTGCAAGGATCAAAGCATAGCTTCCCACGTCCGCCGCGCCGAATATGACCGGGCCCGCAACCGAACCGCCGGGCCGAAGTGCGCCGGGCGATTCCGAAATAGTGAGTTCGCAGCGCTCCTGAGTCACCAAATCAATGTGAAGCCCTAAATGGGCGCTGATCGGCAAGTTCTCCAGAATATGCTGGCGGATTTTATCCAGCGTCCATTCTTCCGCCTGCAGGCTCATGTCCGTTGCAGTTCAGGTTGCTGATCTAATTCGCAGGAACCCACTCACGGGCCATGCGTTGCGCTTCGGCAATCTGATCTTGGGACATCATGCGGGAAATCGTATCACGGCTTCTGACGGCAAATTCCCGTATCTGACGTTCGTCGGCCGAAGTGGCTGAATGCGCCGCTGCGAGATTGTACCATTTGTGAGAGCTAACATAGTCCTGCGGGACGCTCAGGCCACTCTCATAGGCTTTGCCCAACAAGAGTTGTGCCTGCGAATTGCCGGCATCGGCCAGCGGTCGAAGAAGTGCGACGGCTGCAGCATAATTCCCCGCCTGCGCGGCGGTCGCGGCGTCACCTAATGCGGAAGCAGTATTCATTTGGCCGCCGGATATGTTCAGTGATCGAACTTGCTGAATCAGAGACGCAAATTCAGGCGGAGAAGTGCTTGGTGGCGGCAGCGCACTTGTCTGTTGCTGAGGTGCCGCTGGTGCCGCCGGCGGTGGAGCGGCTTGCATTTGTTGTTGAGGAGGCTGGTAGGTCGGCGCTGTAGCCGTCGCCAGTTGATACCCTTGGCGTTGATAACCGCGAATGCAGTCCTGCATCTTCATATCCGAGCTATCGCCGGTCGCATCTGCGGCACCGTCTTCGCCAAATCGTTCTTCCAAGTATCGGGCAATGGGTCGATCGGAACTGAATGGACCGCACTTCACTTGCTGGTTTTGCTGATTGGTCAGATAGACAAACTCGCCACCGCCACCGCATCCGGCGACAAATGTGCACGCCAGGAGAACCCAACCCCATTTTTTCATGATCATTTCCCCAAATTTACTCTTATTGTTTAACTCACGGCCGACACCTTGATTCGGCAAGACGAACGCCATTTTGTCGCACCTACCAGCCCCAGAATGTCGCCGACCAAAAAGGTAATGCAATAAAGTACGTCACTCCAACTTCGTGCAATATTGCTCGGTTTAGCTCCGAAGGTAGTCCAGCGGGGCCAAATTCGGGGTCCCGAGACAACAAAATGCCGCCGAGCGCGCTAAAAAAGCAAGGACCATGCCCGCAAAAAGGGCTAAATTAGAACTAATCTAGCCTAGTGCCGTCGTTGGGTGCTGTGGGCTGCGTCTGCTCTGCGCACGGAGGGCCTCACATGAGGATTGCTTCGCGGCGAGGATGCTGTGTGTTTATGGGAGATACATATTCCAGTGATTTCGAATAACGGTTCATTCCGATTCCTAAAAGCGCTGAGCCGGCCTGTGGCAGTCACCGGGCTAATGCTGAGCGGTCTCGTTTTAGCAAGCTGCTCTGCTCCGACTTCTGGCGGTGCTGATAAGGTCAGCGCGGCATTGTCGGCACCCGTTGTGTCCGAATACCAAGGCACACCTGCCCGTGTTCGGCGTATTAGCTCTGAAAAATATGCAAATACGGTTAAGCATATTTTTGGCAATGACATTGAAGTCGGCTCACCCTTTGCACCATTGCGCCGCACAGACGGTCTACTCTCTGCGGGCGCGGCATCTGCCGGTGTCACGCTCGGTGAACTACAACAGATTCAAAGAACGGCGTCGGCGATTGCCTCCCAGGTTATCGATAAAGGCAATATCGAATTGGGCACGCCGGCGCGCCGTGATTTTCTGATTCCATGTTCACCGGCGATTGAGACAGCGGCCGATGACGCGTGCGCGGAAAAATTCATACGGCCGACGGCACGTTTGTTGTACCGGCGCACACTTCCAGACGAAGACATATCTTATTTTGTCGAGGAAGCTCACAAAGCTGCTGAAAGTCTCGATGACTTTTATCTGGGTTTGGCGAGCGTACTGGAAGGCATGTTGATGGACCCGAAAGTCATCCTCATTGCCGATACCACCGAGCTAGACCCGGATGATTCGAGTCAGTATCGTCTTGATGCCTATGCACTTGCGTCTCGCCTCAGTTTCTTTTTGTGGAACGCCGGCCCGGATCACGCCTTACTTGATGCCGCCGAAGCAGGCGAGCTTTTCAGCAGAGAGGGACGTGCGCGGGTCATTGATTGGATGTTGGCCAGCCCGCGCGTAGAAGAAGGTATGCGGGCATTTTTTGACGACATGCTGGACTTTGAAAAGTTCGGCAATCTTGCGAAGGATGCCGAGATTTATCCGATGGTCACGGGCGTGACGCTACGCGATGCGCGGGAGCAAACGTTACGCACAATCATGGATCTTCTCTTTGAGCGTGAAGCTGATTATCGGGATTTGTTCACGACACGCGAGACGTTCATGTCGCCCGCGTTGGCGACCGTTTACCAAATTCCAACAACACCAGGCTGGGTGCCTTATGAGTTTCCGGAGGACAGTCCCCGCATTGGCTTGCTGACGCAGATCAGCTTTCTAACACTCAATGCGCATCCGGCTCGGAGTTCACCGACATATCGCGGCAAGGCGTTGCGCGAGGTGCTGCTTTGCCAGCCGGTGCCGCGTCCGCCGCCAAACGTGGACTTTTCCGTCATTGAAAATCCGAAGCTCAATTACGCGACGCAGCGTGATCGCGTAAATGCGCACCTAGAGAACCCGGTCTGCGCAGGATGCCACAAAATCACTGATCCTATGGGCTTGGCTCTTGAGAACTTCGACGGAGCGGGTCGCTTCAGGGCGATGGAAAACGGCACACGTATCGACACAAGCGGAAGCCTCGATGGCGTTGTGTTTGATACAGTCGAAGGACTTGCCCAAGCACTGCGCGACCACCCGGCGCTGCCGTCCTGCTTGGTTAACCGGATGTACAGCTACGGCACCGGCGGCCCGCTTTCCAAGAAAGACAATCCTGCGATCAAGGCGTTGACCGCGGGTTTTGAGCAGTCGGGCTACAATGTTCCCGACCTCGTACGTATGATCGTTATGAATGACGCCTTTTACGAAATCGTAACAGACTCAGACTCATCGCAATCTGCGGCAATGCATGCGCCGACAGCGCAATCAGTTGCTGCGAATTAGGAAGTAGGAGAGACCCATGAAAGGTTTCAATAGACGCCGCGTATTGAGGGGTATGCTGGGCGGAAGTGCGGTGACCGTCGCGTTGCCTTTTTTAAACTGTTTCCTGAACGGAAATGGTACGGCACTTGCCAATGGCAACCCGCTGCCAGTGAGGTTTGGCACGTGGGCCTGGGGCCTGGGGATGAATGAAGATATTTTTGTGCCGAAGAAAGTTGGCGCCGACTTCGATCTTCCCGAAGAAATCGAGATGCTGGAGCCCATTAAGCAGCACATCAATCTCTATACCCAATTCAACGGCTTCCGAGATGCCGCGCCAAACCTTTGCCACAAGACGGGCTGGGTGATTAGCCGCACTGGTATGGCGCCTATGAATAATGACGACCTTCCCGGCGAGACTATCGACGTGACTATCGCCAAAAAAATAGGGGGCACGACACGGTTCAAGTCGTTGACCGCCACGGCTACCGGCGATGTGCGCGATAGCTTCAGCTATGAGAACGTCAATTCCGTGAATATCGCTGATTGGTCGCCGGTCCTGTTTTACTCAAAGCTCTTTGGTGAAGGCTTCCAGGATCCCAATGCGCCCGAATTCAAGCCCAATCCGCGCGTGATGGTGCGCAAGAGCGTACTTTCGGGCGTGATGGACAGCGCCAAAGATCTGAACAAGGTCGTCGGCGCGGAAGACCGTGCGCGTATCGACCAGTATTTTACCGGCCTTCGCGAGCTAGAGCGTCAATTCGACCAACAGCTCGAGAAGCCCGAGCCTCGACCGGCTTGTGTCGTTGGGGCCGCGCCCGGCGAGGAGCCCGCACCCGGATTGGATGTTAATCTTGTCGAAGAACGCCACAAATTGATGACCGATCTTATGGTTATGGCGATCGCCTGTGACCAAACCCGCGTCTTCAACATGGCGTATTCTCAATCGGCAGCGGCGACGAGCAAGAAGGGTTACGATAAACCACACCATACGGCCTCTCATGAAGAGCCGGTTGATGAGCACCTCGGTTATCAGCCGCAAACGTCCTGGTTTATCCGCCGCGCTTTGGACAGCTGGGTTTACTACGTCGATGCCTTCGCGAAGTTCCAGGAGGGCGACGGGTCATTGCTCGACAACATGCTGATCTATGCCACCACCGACCAGTCTTTGGCGCGCATCCACTCCATCGATAACCAGCCGATGTTTACGGCTGGCCGTGCGGGCGGGCAGGTCAAAACGGGGATGCACGTAGTTGGCGATGGCAGCCCGAGCACGCGTCTTGGCCTAACAGCGATGAAAGTGTTTGGACTAGACGTTTCCACCTGGGGAACCCAGTCGAACACCACGTCCAAGGATGTCGGTGAAATTATCGTCTGATTGTTGTTTCAGAAGGGAAGCCGGCATGCGCGGGAATAATTTCAATGTCGTGGGTTTGATGGGAGCCGTCGCGATATGTGTGTCGTGGCTGCCTTCGTCCGTCCATGCAGAAGGTTTTTGGAGCGACGGAACTGTTGTCGAGGATCATCGCAATGTTCCAATGCCCGCTGGGTTTCGCGTAGAGCATAGTGAACTCGACGGCCCGGTGTTCGCCGATGAAAGCGGAAAGACGCTTTACTATTGGCCGCAGACCACAATGCGAAACGGTTTAACGGGCGATCCCAAAAATCAATCCATGTGCACGTTTGAAAAGACAACGCATACTGCCGGATTGATGAGTCCGTATCCTCCTGGACTTGAATTGCCCGAGCTCGATAAGCGTCTGAGTTGCGCGGAAGTGTGGCCGCCGGCTTTTGCGCCCGACGATGCCCATCCGGTTGGCGCTTTTACCCTCATCGAGCGCAAAGACGGTAGCAAGCAGTGGGCTTACGACGGCCATGCGCTTTACACATCGATTATGGATGAATTCCCGGGTGACGTCCGTGCGGCAACGACGCGTACGACCGGGGGCGATGGTCCCGCGGCGCGCAAGGTGGCGGCTGTGCCTCCCAATATTCCGCCAGGTTTCGGAGTTATTTCGACCGCGATGGGCCGGCAAATCGTCACGTCCGACAATTGGTCGGTATACGCCTTTGAAGGCGATGAGGCCGGTGTTTCGAACTGTCGCGGCGAATGTACGGAAACATGGGACCCTGTTGTCGCTCCGGCGTCCGCTCGGGACTTTGGTGAATGGTCCGTTTTCGAGCGGTCTCCCGGCATTCACCAATGGGCGTTCCGTGGTCAGCCGCTGTACACGCACGTGATGGACTCTGCCATTAAGAGCCTGGAGGGGAGCGATATTGCCGGATGGGCGAATGTCTTTACCCAAAAAGCGCCAGCGCCTCCGCCCTCATTTACCCTTCAAGATTCGCCGACCGGTGTGGTGCTGGCGGATTCTCGCGGTATGACGATCTATACATACAACTGTGCCGATGATTCCGTGGACCAGATAGCGTGCGATTTTCCCAATACACCGCAGGCATATCGGCTTGCCATCTGCGGCGGCGGAAAGGTGGACCGCTGCCTTCATGATTGGCCTTATGTCGTGGCTGCGGAAGATGAAGTCAGCACAAACCGTACGTGGACTATTTTAGAAATTGATCCGAAGACAGGTCATTTCGCCGAGCCAGGCCAGGAAGATGCTCTCAGGGTTTGGGCGTATTTAGGGTCTCCGGTGTATACGCATTACAGAGACAAGAGACCTGGAGATATGATTGGTCATGCCAATGGTGAATTCGGCGGCAGCCGCAATGGATTTAAAACTTTCATTCTACGCGACGATTTTTACAACAATGCCGGCTAACGCTTGCGCATGAGGAGGTACATATGACTCTCCAACTCCCGAAAAAAACGACAGGTGTACTTACACCGGTCGTGTGCTCGGCTCTTTTGCTGGGTGTGCTTGCGCCGGTTGCTGCGCACGCTGAGGATAGAGTTGCCGGGATTGAAGACCGCACAATCGGTTTTGCCCTCAACAGTGCACGCTGGTCTCTCTACCAGACCGAAAACGGCAAGATCGAATGTCCCGACGGCTTCAATGAGGGGCCGCGCGATCAGTTCAAGGCGCTGTACCCTGAAGGCGGTCCGGTGGTCGATACCCAGCTCGAGCGGGAAAGCGCATCGCGCTATCCTTTGGACTACGAAGATAACTTCCCCTACCGCCGTGCGGTGGGCGAAGTGTCTCTTGGTCTGGACCTGGATGGCCAGGCGGACGCCGACGACTTTAAAGCGGAAGACGGCAGGACCGGCGTCGACAATCAGCTGTTTCGCGCCATCGGCTGCACACGTTTATTCCGTGCGCCCGATGGCACCTTTGCGCATTTCACGAACATGTGGGTTCGTGAGATGAACTTCAATCGCATCATGTTTGAACTGACGGACGTCGATAGCCTGGAAAACGATGATCAAGTTACCGTGACCATGTATCGGGGCAAGGATCGCCTTATGACGGACGCCACCGGCGCAAATATCATGCCGGGCGGTTCCGTGCGTGTGGACTACCGGTTTGGCGACCGGTTTATTCACCAAATGAAGGGCAAAATCGAAGACGGCGTGCTCACCACTGAGCCGTTGGACGTGGAGTGGCCCTGGGCGGTGTTCCTACAGCGACCCGGTACTTATACGATCAAGGATTTGCGCATGCGCGTGAAGCTGAATTCTGAGCACGCTGAAGGCTATGTCGGCGGCTATGCGGATATCGAGTCCTGGTACGCACAGCTTGTCCGTTCTTGGTCAACGCACCATTCCAGCTACGGCGGGCTTTCCCAGCCGTCTTTGTACCGCCAATTGTATCAATTGGCGGATGGACACCCGGACGAAAACGGTAAAATGACCGCGATCTCATCAGCCATCACGGTCAAGATGACCCAGGTCTTTATTAAGCACGAAGGCATGAAGCCGGAACAGGTAGCCTCCAGCGCTGAATAAGCGCTTAGATAGGTAAGGAGCAAAAAAAAGGCGCCGTAAGGCGCCTTTTTTATTTTATGTTCCGCGGCCTATAAGGCCTCTTTAGCTTTCGCGCGTGCGTACTCTTGCGTGCCCCGTGTCAATACGACATCCGTTTCAGCAATATCTTCGGGTTCGAAAGCTTTAACGCCCGCAAGCTCCCTGTAGATTTGCGTAAAATCCTCATAGGTCTCTTTTAGCAACGATTCAAAATCGTTGATCACGAAATACGTCTGTTGGAAATCATCAATGCGGTAGTTCGTGCTCATGACCCGCTTCAAGTTGAACTCAATGCGGTTGGGCGAAGGGCTTTCCAGGCAGAAGCTAGACTCAGAAAAGGATGAAACAATGCCCGAGCCGAATATACGCATGCCTTCCGGTGATTTGATGAGACCAAACTCGACCGTATACCAATAGAGCCGTGCGAGCAGGTTCAGGCAGTCAAAGGACAGAGATTTTTGCCCGCCCGCGCCATAGGCTTGCATGTAATCCGCAAAGACCGGGTGTGCGAGCATGGGAACATGCCCAAACACATCGTGAAAGACGTCCGGCTCCTGCAGATAGTCTAATTGATCGGCGCTGCGGATAAATCGGCCTGCCGGAAATCTACGGTTCGCCAGATGATCGAAGAAAATATCATCCGGCACCAAGTGTGGAACGGCCACGACGCTCCACCCGGTCAATTTCGTCAATGCCTCGCTCAGCCGCTCGAAATCAGGAATCCCGCCGGTGTTGAGATCCAGCGCCTTGAGGCCGTCCATGAATTCCTGACACGCGCGGCCCGGCAGCATCTTGACCTGCCGGTCATACAATAGGCTCCACCGCTCATGCTCTTCGCGGGTGTACGAGTCCCATCTCTGAGGGATGGTATAATCCTGGGCCATATCTTCGTGAATTTCGTGGGCTGTATCCATTTTCGACCTCACGCTGCAATTTCAGAGGTTGTATTTTCGAATGCTGTAAGCTTCCGTAAGGCTTGGTCGATTTCCACCAGCCGGGGCACGGCGCTCAGGTCACAGTCGAACCGCCGCGCATTCACCATCTGCGGCGCAAGACAGATATCGGCAAGCGTGACGCGTGAGCCAAAGCAATAGCGGCTGTCGGGCGATGCTCTGTCCACTAGGTCTTGGAAAGCCCTTAGGCCGTCCTCTATCCAATGCCGCCCCCATTTCCTTACGGCGTCTTCTGACTGGCCCATTTCGCCCTTTAGGTAGTTCAGGACGCGTAAGTTTTGAATTGGGTGGATGTCTACGGCCACCGCGTAGGCCATCGCGCGCACATGGGCACGGTCGATGGGATCTTCGGGAAGTAGCGCAGGCTTAGGATGACGTTCCTCCAGATATTCAATAATCGCGAGGGACTGAGTCAGGATGTCGCCGCGGGTTTCAATGGCGGGAATCAGTCCTTGCGGATTTATGGATTTATACGCAACAGAGTTTTGCTCACCCCCGTTTTGCACCAGGTGGATGTTCACGGACGTTGAAGCCAGTCCCTTCATCGCCAGCGCGATGCGCACGCGGTACGCCGCGGAAGAGCGAATATAGTCATACAGCTTTAGCATGCTTTATCTCACGTGCAGGAATGACGGATTGATCGATTGCGCCAAATATGGAGTTACCGTTGTCGTCAAACATTTCGATGCGCACCTGATCACCGAATTTCAAAAACGGTGTGCTCGGTTTGCCGTCGCGTAAGGTCTCGATCGTGCGCCGCTCGGCAAGGCATGACGAGCCCACTTCGTCGTTGTTGCGGTTTGCCACGGTGCCTGAACCAATGATCGTGCCGGCACCCAGCCGGCGGGTGCGCGAGACATGTTCAATCAGTTGCTTGAAATCGAACGTCAGGTCCTGTGCGGCATTGGGGTGGCCAAACGGTTTGCCCCTAACGTGTGAGATCAGAGGAAGTGAGACCTTTCCGCCGTCCCACGCCTGACCCAGTTCGTCGGGGGTCACGGCGACCGGTGAAAATGCCGTGGACGGCTTTGACTGGTAAAACCCAAAGCCTTTGGCAAGTTCGCCGGGAATGAGATTTCGAAGGCTGAGATCGTTGACCAGCATGATCAATTTTATGTGCGCCGATGCATCATCGGACGGTGTGCCCATAGGCACATCGTCCGTGATCACCGCGATTTCCGCCTCAAGGTCAATGCCCATGTCTTCGCTGGGAACTGGTATGGGGTCACAGGGGCCCAAAAAGTCGTCGCTGCCGCCTTGGTACACCAACGGGTCGGAATAGAAGGTATCGGGCACTTCCGCGCCGCGCGCTTTTCGTACCAGCTCGACGTGAACGAGATAGGCGCTGCCGTCCACCCAGTGATAGGCGCGCGGCAAAGGCGCGGCCAGGGCGCCTGGGTCAATGGTAAAGCTCTCTGAAACATCTCCCGCATTGAGCCGGCCGTACACATCACGCAACCGGGGCTCGGCGGCAGCCCAATCGTCGAGAGCATTTTGCATAGTCCGGTAAAGGTCGGGCACGCGTACGCCCCGAGACAAGTCGCGGGACACGATAATCAGAGTTCCGTCTCGGCTTTCATCTTTTAGAGTTGCAAGTTTCATTGGGCCTCTTTTCCGTCCTACTTAGATTTCCAACTGTCGACATACGCCTGATTCTCAACGGACTTTGCGGCGTCATCGATATCCAGAGGATCACGCGTATCAATCATGACGGCGTACTCATCCGTAGCCGGTTTGCTTTGTTTGAGCATATTCTTGAGGGCTTTTGGGTGCGGGCCGTGGGTGAATCCGGCCGGGTGGAACGTCATCATTCCTGCGTCAATATTGTCCCGGCTGAAAAAATCGCCAGCGTGGTAAAACAGCACTTCGTCGTAGTCGTCATTGTTGTGAAAGAAGGGAACTTTCAGCGCGCCTGGGTCTGACTCGAAAGGCCGTGGAGCAAAAGTGCAGACCACAAACCGATTTCCGACAAATGTTGTGTGCGCGGACGGAGGCAAGTGATAGCGATCGCTGACCACTGGACGAATATCTTCTACATTGAGGCGAACGGGAGCGAGATCGCCGTGCCATCCCACGGCATCCAATGGGTTATAGGGATAGGTGATGGTGCTGACGCTGCCGCGTTTTTTAACGCGAACTTTCCATTCCGCAGTTTCGTCTTGCTGCGCCTTGAAGGCTTCGTTAATCTCTGGAACGTCAAGAATTGCCGGATCAAAGACAGCAGTCGGTCCGAGGGCGCCGCGATCGGGCAAGCTGTAGCTTCCGTTCGTGCACTCCATCAATAGAGCTTGCACCGGCTCAGCACAATCAAAGCGCCACATGGTTCCGCGCGGGATCATGATGTAATCCCCAGACCTAAACGAGAGATGTCCGTAATCGCAGAACAGTTCACCCGAACCGGCATGAATAAACACAAGTTCGTCGCCGTCTCCGTTGCGGGCAAGGTTGCTCATGGATTGGCTCAGCCGCCAAAACCTCACCGCAACGTGTGCATTGCTCAATATTTTGTCAGCATCCCACGGGCAGGTTGCCTGGCTATCCAACTTAGGCAGATCGAAAGCGTGCGGGCGCAGCGGGCCCTCGAAGTCGATCCATCCTGTCGGGGGGTTCTTATGATGAAAGAAACTCGCTGGCCCGAAAAACCCTTCTTTGCTGATTTCTCTTTCAAAGGTACCAGCTGGCATGTCCGCATGCGCTTGCCGCGAATGCGTACCGGAACGGCGCGAAAGTGGAATGTAACGTTTCATCTGGCGGAGGCTCCCTTAGTCGCCTTCCGACAAAACGCCGCGTTTAATTTGGTCCTGCTCAATCGATTCAAACAACGCCTTGAAATTACCTTCACCGAAGCCGTCGTCGCCTTTGCGCTGAATGATTTCGAAAAAGATTGGTCCGATCATGGTTTCGGTGAATATCTGGAGAAGCAGGCGCTTGTTACCGCTGGTTGTGCCATCCAATAGGATTCCGCGCTTTTGCAGCGGGGCTAAATCTTCACCGTGGCCCGGCAGACGCTCCTCTATCATTTCGTAGTATGTGTCCGGCGGGGGCTCCAAGAACTTGACACCGCGCTCCGCCAACGCGTCGTAAGTCGCGATAATGTCTTCGGTGGACAGAGCGATGTGTTGAATACCTTCGCCGCGATAGAGCTTCAGGTACTCTTCGATCTGGCTTTTGTCGTCGAGGGACTCGTTGATGGGTATGCGAATTTTGCCGCAGGGGCCCGTCATTGCGCGGGACTTAAGCCCTGTATAACGGCCTTCAATATCGAAATAGCGGATTTCGCGCAGATTGAAGAGCCGCTCGTACCATTCGGCCCAATAATCCATGCGGCCTTTATAGACATTGTTCGTCAGGTGATCGAGTTCGAGAAGGCCAACACCTTTTGGTGTCCGATCAACACCCTTCTCGAAGATGAAATCGACGTCGTAAATGCTGGAGTCCTTGTATCGGTCCACCAGGTAAATCAGTGAACCGCCGATTCCTTCGATGGCCGGGATACTCAATTCCATTGGACCCGCACTGCTCGGCGCATCAGCGGCGCCAAGTTCCCGCGCGCGTTGGTGCGCATAGGCTGCGTCGGCGACGCGAAAGGCCATGGCGCAGGCGCTTGGTCCGTGTTCGCGCGCAAATCGCTGCGCGCGGCTTTGCGGTTCGGCGTTTATAATGAAGTTGATGTCACCCTGCCGATACAATGTGACGTCCTTGGAGCGATGACGGGCAACAGCCGAGAAACCCAGCTTTTCAAAAACCTCCGCCAATTGTTTCGGATCTTCCGCAGTGTATTCCACGAATTCGAAGCCATCCGTACCCATAGGGTTGGCGGCGTCTGCGGGGGGCTGGATTTTTCGTGCGTGCGTCATGGATTACGCTCCTGATTTTGCTACTCAGAACAAGACGCAATCATGCACCAGTATATACGATATTTCTATGCTATCGGACACAGTTATCCCATGTATGTAGCACGAAATTGCGAATATCGTTGATTTACCGCTATAAATAGGTATAGGATTCACTCTATGGATTCTACAGACCTCAAAATCCTCTCCGCGCTTCAGGAAAACAGCGGCCTCTCCAATATCGAACTGGCCGACAAGATTGGACTGTCACCTTCGCCCTGTCTGCGGCGTGTGCGTGCTCTGGAGGAGAAAGGTTGCATCCAGGGATATCGGGCCGTGGTCGACCGCCAGTCCGTAGGTCTCAGCGTGCGCGCTTTCGTGGAAGTGGAAATGGAGCGGCAAAGCGGCGACGTTACACAGCAATTTCTCGATACGGTCGGGCGCATGCCCGAAGTGATGTCGTGCTATTTGATGACCGGCGCGCTGGATTTTTTGCTCGACGTTGTCGCAACGGACTTGGAAGCCTACGCGGACTTCACGACCGAGCGCTTGATATCTCTGCCTGGGGTTAAGCAAATCAGAACCAGTTTTGTGCTGCGCGAGGTCAATACGCGTCACGCTCTGCCGCTTTCCCATCTCGCCTAGAAACGCTACCCTTCACGAGGCAAAGCTGAAAGCTCTAGGGGAGGGGCGATTGAAGCGGACAAATCTACGGGAAGTGGCTCATACCCGTTCGGGCGAGAAGGGTCGCGGATCGAACATCTCGGTTATTGCCTACGACATCGGCGATTATTCCCTGCTTGAAAAGCAAGTTACAGTGGATGCTGTCCGCAAGCTTTATGGATCCATCACCAAGGGTCGAATAACGCGGTACGAGGCGCCCGCCATCGGCGCTCTCAATTTTGTTCTGGAAGATGTCCTTGAAGGCGGACGAACGCGCACACTTGCGTTCGAGGAGTCGGGGAAAGCGCTATCGTCTCTCATGCTCACCATGAGCTTGGATGTACCTGACAACTATGTTGGGCGCTCCCAACGTGAGCCGGAAACGCCTCCAAAGAAGAAAGAACTTTCGCCTCGGAGCGGTAAAACCGTTCGGCTCGGAAGCGCAGCTGCATGGTCACGCGACAGAATGGAGCCTGCGGCTGACCTCGTTGCGCGCGGAAATATTCAGTATCTCGGCTTCGATGCCATGTCTGAAGTCACCATGAGCATGCTGCAAATCGCCCGCATGCAGAATGCGCGCGTGCCGCCATTTGATCCCTTTCTTATGGATCGCCTCGAACCTCTTTTGGGCGCCTGCAAGGAGAGGGGTATCAAAATCATTACCAATGGCGGGTGGCTGGACCCCAAGGCGGCCGCCTATGAAATTGTCGCGCTGGCCAATCGCTTGGGCATAAAAGATCTGAAAGTCGGTGCCGTATGCGGCGGTATTTTGACGGATAAAATAGCGGATCTTGGCCTTCAATTTACGGAAACAGGCCAGGCGGTCGCGGATGTCAGGGAGCAAATCGTGTCCGCGGAGGCCTACCTGGGTGCGCGCGGTATTGTTGAGGCGCTAAAGCAAGGCGCGGATGTCGTCGTCACAACCCGGGTCGCGGATGCGTGCGTGTACCTCGGCCCTCTGGCCTATGAATTTGGCTGGGACCTTGGTGACCATCATTTCATGGCAAAGGGCATGATCATTGGGCACCTTATGGAGTGCGGCGCGCAGGTCTGCGGAGGGTACTTTGCCGATCCCGGCTATAAGGATGTTCCTGACCTGGATAATCTCGGCAATCCGATTGTCGAGGTTAGTGAAGATTACGTCATCATGAGCAAATTGCCGGGCACAGGCGGCCTTATGTCAGAGGCGACCTGCAAGGAACAATTGCTCTACGAGGTCCAGGACCCGTCTCGCTACTATTGCCCCGACGTTGTTGCCGATATGACCAAGGTGTCTTTCAAGCAATTGGGGCCCGACGAAGTCGAGGTGTTTGCCGATGATGCCGGAATTCCCAGATCGCCGACACTGAAGGCGCTCGTTGGGCTTCGTGAAGGGTTCATGACCGAGGAAATGGTTTTATTCGCAGGCCCGGGCGCGTTGGAGCGCGCCGAACTGACCAAGGACATTCTCTTAAAACGCTTTAAGCGGATTGATTTGAAGGCCACCGAAATCCGCATGGACTATATCGGCGCAAACAGCGTGCACCGGGAATCAACGCCGCCGACGAACGCCGCGCCTTACGAAGTCATTTTGCGGATTGCGATTAAAACAACTGATCTGAAAGAGGCGGAAAAATTGCGCCGGGAAATCGAACCGTTGGCCGTTAACGGTGTCGCGGGTACGGGCAAGTGGGCGACCAGCGCGCCAGGCTCGCGCGTTCAGCCGGTTATCGGGCTGAATTCAACGCTGATTCCCAGAGAGGACGTGCCTCATTTTCTGGTCATGGTCGACAGCGCTGCGCAAGGACCGGCAATCGATCTTGCCGATCACCGATAGCTTGCCCGCAGCGCGGTTGTTGTACCGAGTGTTTTAACTACTTCGCCCGTAATGCGGCGGCTTCGGTTTCGTCGATAGTCACGATCTTCTCGATCATGCAGGCTGCGCCAACTTCGCGGTTAACCGTCAGTGTGTCGGACTTGCATAGGCGGTTAATGGAGGTCTGGATAATAAAGCCATCGAATGTCAGGCCTGGGCAGTTGCTCACCAAATCGACACGTTTATATCCGCCATTGCCCTTCATCTCTAAAAGAATGGTCTTGTTGTCGATGGCAGGAGACTGATCAATGCGCGACAAGTACACGCATTGCTGCGTGTCCCCTATATTCTCCCCTTCGGCATGTGCGCCAACCGGCAATAAGACGAGCGTTGCCAAAGAAGTAATTCCGATAAGCCCGAGACCTCGTGAGAACAGTTTCAACATGGTTTCCTCCGTCCATCGCAAGCGTTTAAGACCAGCAGGTCTATTGTGCCCAAAAGACACTAAAATTGGGGCGGAATTGTGAGGCTTGATCGCGATCTGGATATTTATGCCACCCGCCCGCAGGAACAAGTAACGGTTGATCACATATATGAAACACCGTAACTGACGCGGTTACAATTCAGGTATATCCCCCAGTAGTAAGTATTTAATCGTGCCAATGCGTAGAAATCGGAATTATTTCATACGCGAGTCTAGGTCAGCCTAGCTGACCAGGGGAGGACTACTTACGCAATTGTCTGGACATTTAGTGGGGGGATTTATGCCTGACGCATCTTCGCGCGTTTTTTCAAAGACGTTTTTAAAAGGAACAACTTTCTTAGGCTTTGCTGCTTTAGCCGCGTTTGCTCCACCTGCTTCCGCGCAGCAGGATACGCAGACAGCTCAGGCAATAACCGGAATCGAAGAAATCACGGTTACAGCGCGCCGTCGGGAAGAAAACATTCAGGAAGTGCCTATTTCCATCACCACATTTTCCGCAGAAGATTTGCGTGAAAAAAACATCACAACCTCCAGGCAACTTGGAGAACTGACTCCGACCTACACAGAGAATCCGGTTTATGGCCGTGACGGCGGCGGGTTCGAACGTATTCGCGGTCTTCCCGGTGTGCGTAGTTACTTTGCCGAAGCGCCCATCGAAATTGGCGGCCGCGGAGGTTTCTATGACATGGAAAACGTTCAGGTTCTGGTAGGACCGCAAGGAACGCTCTTTGGCATCAATGCCATTGGCGGCGCGATCCTGCGTGAACCCAAGCGCCCGACCAACGAGCTGGAAGGGTACGCCATGGCTGGGTATGACAACTACAACCACGTCATCCTCGGTGGTGCGATCAACGCCCCCGTCATTGAAGACAAACTCATGGCCCGGTTCGCCGTTCAACGCGAAATCCGTGACGGCTTCACTATCACCGATAACACGGGTATCGACATGGACGATGTGGACTACATCGCCTATCGAGTGGGCATAACCTTCCGGCCGTTTGAAAACGTTGAGAACTACTTTGTGTGGGATGTTCTCCAGTCCGACACCAATGGCCCTTCGCGCTTTCTCAGGGCGGTGGCGCCAAACGGTTTTACGGCTCTAGTTTTTGGTGGCGCGGGTGTGCTTGAGGCAGTCGAACAACAAGAACAACTGGGTAAAAGTCGCCAATTAGGATCGACGTGGCCTGCGGACGAACAGTTCTTGAATTATAAATTCATGACAATCGTCAATTCGACAACGTGGGATGTCACCGATCAATTTACGCTGAAAAACATTTTTAGCTAGGCGACCGGAAACGAAGTCGGGCGATATGATTGGGATGGCACCGCCCTGCCGATCATTGAGCACTACGCCGATTCAATGGACTATCCCGCCGCGGAGGTTCGCTACAGCGACGAAGTTCAGCTTCAGGGCAACCTGATGGACGGCAATATCAACTTTGTGATAGGTGGCTTCGCGTCATACGAGGGATACCCGAACGCCAGAGAAGTCTGTCATTCCAGCACGTCGCTATCAATTTTCGGCGCGCCGCCACCATGTAGTCTCAATGACAGCATAACGCTTTCGCAGGGCGTGTTCGGCCAAGCCACAATTAATTTGGGGATTGTGTCCCCAACATTGGAGGGCCTCAATCTTACGGCTGGATACAGGCAAAACTGGGACTATCAGAAGCAAAAGACGAGAAGCGTGAACCGCGTCACAGGGGCATGTTCTTCCAACGAAGCCAACGCCGATTGTTATCTCATTCAAAGCAACGAGTGGGCAGCTCCAGGCTGGACATTTGGTCTGGATTATCAAATTCAGCCTGAGCAAATGGTATATGTCACCGCTAGTCGCGCATACTCCCGAGGATCGTTCAATAGTCCAAACCTGCCGGATTCACTCCGCGTTGTTGAGCCGCAATTCAATACCAACCTCGAGGGCGGAATAAAGTCGGACTGGGAGCTAGGTTCAACAAGCCTGCGAACCAACGCCGCGGTTTTCTTTAATGGGTTCGACAACGTTCAAGAAAACGTAACTGGCGCGTATACGGATGCGGAAGGCAACCGGCGTATTTCCGGTGTGTTGCTTAACGCGGCGAAAGCCCACATATATGGTGCGGAACTGACATTCCAGTGGATCATTTCCGATCAATTCGAGTTGTCAGGTGCTTATTCATATTCAAAGGCAAAGTACAAAGAATATGAGTCTTTCAACCCGATTACAGGCGAGCCAGAGTCCCTGACGCACCGCAGGTATCCTTTTCATGCGGATCACTCGGGCAACATAACGGTTAAGTACAACCTTCCGGTCGATCAGTCGTGGGGCGACATGAGCGTTGCGGCAACAGCAACGCTTATGAGCGATGAAGTTCCCTTGGATGACGGCTCGCCGGTTCAGCCTTTCAACCGCTCCAAATTGGACTTGCGTGCGGATTGGACTGATATGTACGGCTATCCGTTGGATTTCTCGCTGTCGGTAACGAACGTCACCAATAAGCGGTATTCACTGATCGGATTTAATCTTTACCAAACGCTGGGAATCCTGACCACAACTGGGCGGAACCCCGCATGATATCCGGCAATTTCAGGTACCGTTTCTAGACATAAATAATCGGACCCAAATGACGGGTCCACCAACTGAATAGCGCGGTGTTTTTATGAGCACCGCGCTATTTTTTTTGCGTATATGATATTGTCTAAATTCTGCTTCGATATTTAGGGCTCCC
>CAYYXR010000039.1:0-25175 GCA_964475755.1 uncultured Rhodobacterales bacterium | reverse complement strand
GTTGGACATCACGTGGCTTGGGAATATCGTTCCACCACCTTGATGCACGTATTTGGCCATTCCTCCAATGCTGTCCTTCGTAGCCGTCGATGGCTTTGACAAGTCGAAACCCTATCTTGAGGGGCGTGCGGATGAAGGTTTCCGGCAACACCTCACATCGCTTGGGATTTAACCCGGAGCTGGTTATGTCGGACGACGCGGCTGATTTGTCCCATGCGTACACCGACGCTTTCGCGCCGGACCAATGCACGGCGTAATCGGTTTGATCAAAGGGCGACCACTTTCTCACCAACAGGTCGAGTGCCCCTTTTCTTTTCGACGCAGGAAGATTGTCCGGGACATCAAAGACCGCTTGCCGAAGGAGTCTTCGGCTTAAAATCCATATTGCGCGCCTATCGGACCCCGGAAGTTCTGATAGCGTTTCCCCCGACCGGATTAAGCGCTTCGGGCGTTGGGAAAGTGATGAGCGGACGGTCTCCGTCAAGCGATCTCGTAAATTGTGAAGGTATTTCAAAGGCATAGTCCACCTGCCAGGGTCTATTTAGACTCGTAGGGACGAGGGATATTGAATAACGCGTACGCCGACCGGATTCACGGTGCACGGCATCGATGACGACACAGTTGCCCGGAACGACCGAAAAGAAAAACGGTTGAGCTGCTGTCAAGAAGCCGGCCGCCGCCATGAATTCACGCGCATGCTGAAAAGGAGATTCCTCCCGTTTCTCGATTACTTGCGCAGCGGCCGGTTTGGTGAGACCGGCCACATGCGCCAATAGCGCTGTTTCGGAAGCGGTATTCGGATTGAACCCAGTTACGCGGCATGTCGAAAACAGCGGGGAGCGGAGATCAGCCTCCCATATTTGCGGTATTTCATCCCAACCGAGAATGCTTTGCGCTTCCATCGGCGTCAGCAAATTCTGATTTGTCGGGGGAAGTCTTCGCAGTCTTTCGTATTCAGATTTTTCGGCGCCGGCAAGGCGCGTTAAATCGTCATCATCAACCCAGTCCACCAACGTGTCGGGCAATTGGTTTTTAAGGGTTTCGGGGACGTCAAACGCCGAGAGCAAGCGCCGAATTGTTTCCCCCGCACCTTGATGAAGTTTAATCAGGCCCCGGCCATCTTGGAGGTGAAACACGTAGTCGGCGTTGCCTTCGAAGGCATATGGCCGTCCATCAAACGCGATGTAGTTTGATGATTCGAACCGCGCGCTCATAATTGACATGGAATCCGCCATGTCTGCGGCGGTTAAATCAGTTCCTACTTCAAGCCCGCGATTGCTCATCGGCCGTGTTCCCATGGCAAACACAAGCTCATTGATCATATTCTGAGTTTCGAGCTCGGCTTCCACCTTTTGCTGCAAGGTTCTCGCGTTTTCGACAGAAACCGAAATCCAGGCATGAATTGCCGCAACACCCAATCCAAAAAGTGCGATGATCCATAGAGTGAGCGGCAATACAAACCCATTCTCACAAAAGAGGTTCGAGTCTGCAGCTGGCGTTTGTGCTTGTTTCATGCCTGAAAGATCCGCCGCGCGGTCACTGCCAAGTTATAAAATAACATCTGGTGGAAATTGAATGTACATATGTCGAAACCGCCAATTCCCGCTGAATTGTGGCCGCATGGTAGCCCCACGTTACCCGACACCGGAGTTAAATGATTGTCAGGCCACAGCTGAATTATCTTTGTTAATGAAGGGTTTACGGCAAAAGTGCACTGGAGAAGCTGGCGGTACTGCAGTGCCGTTAATTACTCGAAAACGGCAGGTCCTGAAAGCGTAAGGTCCTTTGGTGTGGCCCATTTACTGCTGTGACCAGCGTCGATGGAAAGCCCGAGTCCATGTCCAATTGAATGAGCCATGGGGTTTGCGGTGCTTCATCGGTCGGCGGCCACGCGTCCTGCCAAATTCCATCCCTGTCACTATACTGAAAAGCTACATCGTTGCTATCGAAGTTTCCCAGCACCTGAGGCTCAAGGCCATCTTCCTGATAAATCAACTCCGTCTTGCCACGTCTGGAATCGTACTCCAGCACCATGGAGAAACCGACGGGTGATCCTAATTGACTTTGAAGTGGGCTAATCGTGAGGCCGCGAAGAGATTTTGGTTCACCGTGGAATATATGCGGTCGATCCGGGTAGTCAGGGAGGATGCCGCGTAGAGGCAGCTGGTATAAATTTTGTTTCAGCAGAGCTTGCTCAAGTCCCACGATTCTATTTTGAACGCTCCCCCTAACACCAAGTATCAGCGAAAAACCTTGAATCAGGACAACCGATATCAGACTCGTGATGACAAGTACCACGAGAACTTCAAGCAACGTAAACCCGCGTTGCGCAGAATGTTGATGGTCGGAGTTCATTGCAATGATAATGAACGGGCAAAGGGATTGGTGGAAATTCTTTGATATCCAATTTTCCGCAAATCAAAGTCAAACCATGGCGTCGACCCGTCCCGAATTAGGCTCACCTTGACGTCGTAAAATCCAACCCGGAAAGCTGGCAGACCAGATCCCAACTGAGGTCTATCCGCCGGCGGAATAATCTGGGTGCTCGTCCATGACACGGTTATCTCATCGCCGATGGTGGTTTCGCCCTGCGGTGTTGCATAAGGATTTACTGGGTCGAGAATAGCAATAGCGGATCGCATGGCGATGCTGCGCTCGTTGGATGCGGCGACCCGCTCAAGTTGGTCGGCGGATTGCGAAACGAAGGTCGCAAGCGGAACCAGGGCCAACCCCATGATCGTCAGCGCGACAATAGCCTCCAGAAGGGTAAACCCTCGTTCGCCGGCACGTCCCACGTTACAAGTTCCATTCCGCATCTGACACGCTAATCCAGAAGTGCGATTTTGCATGTCGGCGCTCCGAGCTCATATTCGTATTTCAATCGTCCGACAATCAACTCGGCGCGCCCGCCGCTGCAATACCCCGAACTTCGATAATATACCGGTTGGGGAACGTGCAAAATCCAGCCGTCGGGAAGAGGTACATCTAAATCCGCAACAACAAGAGGGGGCTCAATTTCTCTAATCGCTTTTCCCACTTGCTGCGTCCTCAAATCAGCGCGCACTCTTTCGCCCGCCGCCACACGGTCCCGAGGTCCGGAAATACGCCCCTCGGAATCATAGCGTCCGGCCAGTACAAAATCCTTGCCATCAGAAAAAGCTAAGTAAGACAGCCCGTTTATATGCTGCTCGAACGATTGGCGCTTGAGAGCAAAATCGAAGCTATCGGCAACCTGCGGCAATCGCGGCAATACAACGACACTCGTCAGTCCGACGATAAACAGAACAACCAGCATCTCAAGCAGCGTAAATCCACGGCTTGGTAGGGATCGCTTAATTGCTTCTGCCCGGGTTTCTTGGAAATATGCCCACGTCTTCATTGAGATCTTCGCCACCAGGTTCCCCATCCGCGCCCATGCTGAACAGAGCGACAGATGTGCCGGATACAGGATTGTATTGGTAAGGATTGCCCCAGGGGTCCATGGGAATACCCTCCACCAGATATGGACCTTGCCATTTGCGAGCCGTTCTTTCGTCCTTCGGCGGCACGTCCAGCAAGTTCAAACCCTCTTCTTTCGTGGGGTAGCGACCAATATCGAGGCGCATTGTATCCAACGCGCCTTTGATCATCCTGACCTGCGTTTCCGCAGCGGTCACCCTTGAGGTGTCAACCCGTCCCAGCAATTGCGGCCCCACCAAAGCGGCAAGCAAGCCCATAATCACAAGCACCACAAGCATTTCGAGCAGAGTAAACCCCGCCGTGTTGCGCATGGGTGAGCGAGGCAAGGAGCGTGAGAGTGTATGAAATAATGACTTCGTCATGTTAAAGGGCAACCTGATTGACGCTTGTAATAGCTAGCATAATTGCTGCGACGATGCCACCAACGAACACGCCGATGAATAGGATGGCCGCAGGTTCCAACATGAGCAGAAACCTTTTCATTCTCTGACGGGCGGCATCTTCATAAAGCTGTGACAAGGACTGTAGCATAGACGGGAGTTCGCCGGATTCTTCTCCAACTTGAATAAGGCTGAGGGCAGTTTCGGAGAACGCATGTTGTGCTGCAATCGCCGACGAAAGAGAGTGGCCCGTCTTGACCAGTTTCGCGGCTTGGTCGAGCCTGTCTCTGAGGCTTCCAAGATTGACGGCATCGCGCGCAAGGGCGAGGCCTTTGATAAGGTCTACGCCGTTTCTCAACATCGTACCGAGCATGGATGCCCAGCGGGCGATCTCTGCATCTCTCAGCCAAGCGCCTATCAATGGCGCCCGGGCTATAACCTCGCGCACCTTTGCCATGTATTCCGCGTTGCGAAGCACATGTGCGGCTCCGGCCGCCGCGAGACCGGCCAAGAGTAGAATAAAAAGTTTATTCTCGTTGAAGAACATGCCTGTCTGCAGCACCACGGCCGATAGGAAGGGCAGCGGCTCCTCGCTGTTAGACAACATGGAGGAGAACCGGGGAACGACGACGATGAAAATGAAAAAGACAGCGGCAATACCTGTCACGATTAGGATGGAAGGGTACGTCAGCGCATTTCGAATGTCCTGACGGATTTGCCGGTCGTAGTCCATCTGGTTGGCGGCGTCTTCCAGGGCCTTGCCGAGGTGACCGATCGCCTCGCCGGCCGCGGACAATTGATAGACGTAATTCGGGAGCGACGGCAGCGCTGCCGAAAGCGCGGGCGTAAAGGACTCTCCGCCGCGCAGCCGCTTTTCCACCTCAGCGAATGCACTTGCAAGCGTCGGGTGCGATGCCTGTCCCTTAAGCGTGCCGATGCCTTGCACGAGGGGCACGCCCGATTTCAGTAGTAGCGCCAGTTGCTTTAGAGCAAGGATTTTGTCCTGGATCGTCATCCTGCGTTGAAAAAGCGCGTGTACCGCTTTTTTAGGTGTCCGCGATTCAGCCAACAAGCTGGTGAGAGTTAGCCCTTGGCGCTCCAATATCCTTTGGGCGTCTCTGGAGTGCAGAGCCTCGACGGAGCCGTTCATCGCGCGGCCCGAGCTGTCGATTGCCTCGTACTGAAAGGACTGGGACATAACGATATTCAACACAATGGAAGATGAGGCGAAAAATGGCCTTCATCATACCGCGCGAGGCGGTGTCGCCGGACTTACATCCCTGTCAGAGACCTGAAATTTGAGGTGTTCCGCGTGGCCGCAAAGAAAAAGGGGAGGGTGATTTCTCACCCTCCCCGAATTCACTCCCCGGAAATCCGGGAACGTATTTGTTGCTACCCTACTAGGGTACGCCGTTCGTGCTGCCGGAGTTCCGGAAGCTGGACAGGTCAGAGAACTGACCGGTCGTGTCGTTGTACAGCACGTGCTGAGCGTAACCAACGATCGGACCAGTAATCTGCAGCGTGTACTGACCCGACGGGTTGGTGATGCCGGCACCGGTCTCAATATCCCCCATGCCGATCTGCAGGGTCTGACCCACAGCAATGCTGGATGTGGTGTACGAGCCCATGCTTGCACCAGTGGCATCGTTCAGCACCGTTACGGTAACTGCGCCGGCCGCTCTTCCGCTGTTGTGGATGCGGATGAACGACTGGAAATCAGAACCGGAGGCTTGCGCGGTGTTGAATTCCGCACGGAACCCACCGGAGCTGACCGCCGAGGTCGCGCCGGAACCGGCCGCCGCAGCTTGAGCGTGACCCGTTCCTGCTTTGTTGCCGTACGCAACCGCAACAGTGCCCGCCGCAACCGAGTCAATGGCGAACGTGCCGTTGTACTCGACCGTGACGGTTTGCACGCCGTTGTTCGCGCCGGCGAAGGTGGCGCCCGCCAGGCTGAAACTCGCCGTACCCGCACTGAACGCCGCAGGCGTGAGGGTGACGGCGCTATTGGCGTCGGTCATGCGGGCGTTAACGGCCGCATCATCGCTAAACACACCGCTTGTCACCGAAATGGTCACGCTGTCGGCTACGGCTTGCGAGCCGGCAACACCGCCGTCCGGCGAAACAATAGTACTCAAGTCGGTGCCCAGCGCGCCGGAACCGGTGATGGACACGGTGGCCAGTGTCAGCGTCAGGTTGCCGTTACCGCCGCCCGATGAGAACGACGTAAAGGCCGTCGGTGTCGTGGCCGGGTTGGTCACGCCGCTCGTGGCAGCCGTCACGGTCGTCGTGACCGGCGCCGCCGAGGTCACAACTGTGCCGGCCGAGATGGTCTCGAGAATCGTGGACGGGTCAGCGTTGTCTTTGACCTGGCCGCTCAACGAAATGGTCGAGCCAACCGTAGCCAAGCCAGACGCATTGTTGAAAATGATGCCGCTGAGCTGCAGGCCGGCGGAAAGCCCAGTGCCCACAGCCGCTGTCGAACCCATGCCCAGTTGAGCACCAGCGGCGCTGCTGAGCTGACAGTTGGAGATCAGGATCTTATCGACCAGCGGCGTCACGGAGCCGCAGGCGCCGGTGACGGTGTTCGTAAAGGTGTTGGCCGTAACTGACGACAACTTTGCCAAAATAGCAATCTGCACCTGAGCGTTGTTGAAGCCAGCGCCCGTAACGTAGACGTCGGCGTTAAAGCGCGTGTTCGACGGCAGGTTGTTGGTAAAGCGGACAGCGATCGGGTTGTAAACGGTGTTGCCGCTTGCACCGGAACCACCCGAGAAGCTAATGCCGTTTGCCGTTGACGCAGTCGTCGAGAACAGCGTGTTGGCAATATTCGCGGTCGTGGTGATCAGTTGGGAGCCGGCAGCGCCAAGGCTAGCCTGCACGCGACCCGGCGTACCGGCTTGCGCGACGCTAGCCAGCGCCGTTGTAGCCAGCAGCGCGCCGCTGAGCGTATAGAGTTGAGACTTATTCATAATTCTGGGATCCCCTTAAAGGTTACAGATATCTATTAAGCCAATGTGCCTGCAGACAGGCAGACACAGTGCGCCCGTCAGCGCCCGCACATAACACTCTTGCGAAGGCTAAATGTCAAGCCGTTCGATGGGAGATTTGCTCAATATTTACAGTCCGGTGTGATGCAGTTCTGCAACAATTGCAGGCAGTTAAACGCTTGTTAACCAATTGCGCCCATCCACTCCATCCATGTAAATCCGACCAAAGGTCCAGACGCGTGGGTAAATCTAAAATATAATTTAAATAATAATATTAGTATTCGGGAGAATTTATTTCATAAATTACTTTATATTTCTCAGAATTATGGAAATATTTTCAATACTATCAGAAAAAATCCCCCTTTTTATTCTCATAGACCTATACCACGGGCTAAATTCGCCCTCCCCGAACCAGTACCAAAGCTTCTTTTTCTTTTCCGGGAGCAGCAAAAAGACCGGAACGCCCAAAGCTGCAGCCAAATGGGCCGTGGAATTGCTCACGGTAATGACGGCGTCCAATGTACTGAGTTGCGCGGCAAACGAATCAAGGTCGGCAAGGCTATCGATATTTTCGTCTCTGATAATCGTGACGCCTTGATATTCCTGGAGCCGTTCAATGTCCTGAGCAGTGTCGCCGTATTGGACATTCAGCCAGGAAACGCCCTGGACGCGAAAAAGGGGCAAAAAATGCTGCAAATCGAAGCTTTTTTGCCGCCCGAACATGGGGTTTGCACTGCGCCACGATATGCCGATCAGTCGGGATGCGCCGGGCGCCCTATCCAAATATTTTTCGCGCAGGGACGCCGCGAGAGAGTTGTCCGCTGATAACCAATGTGGACGATTCGGGAATCTCCCCAAGGTCCGCCGATACCATTGGCCCAAGTCGAGCACCGACGCTTGAAAATCAAATGTTCTTTTAAGCAAGCTGGTTGATTCAGCGGTCGTTTTTGCCACAACCTCAATGTCGGGAAAGGATCGCCGATAAAGAGGAACTAATCTCGGGGCGCATTCAACCACGCAGCTTTTGGCGGTTGTCGCCACTTCGGCGATCATGCTGCCATACAAAATCTCATCGCCGATTCCCTGGTCGCTCCAAAGGAAGATCTCCCGTCCGTTCAGCGGTGAGCCGTCCCATTTTGGCCATGGCCATTCCCGCTTCATGTACAGGGCGTGCGATGTTTCGAACCGCCGTGCGTAATCGGCCCAGCCATTGAAATTCCCCTGGGCAAGTTGGGCCAATCCCCGGTTTACGATCGCGCCCGCGCTTTCCGGGTTGAGCGCTAGCGCTTTGTCGAATGCCGCCTCCGCGGACGCGGGATCGCCGTTTGCCTCGAGGTGGCTGCCAAGGTTCCCCCATGCCTCTGGCCAATTTGGATTGAGCTTGAGAGCGGTTTTTGTGAGTTCGATGGCATTGGTGTGATCGCCCTGTTTTGACCTGAGATTGGCGAAGGCGAAGGGGATGTTTGCATCGTTGGGGTTGAGCGTTTGCGCGCGCGCGAAGGCCTGCTCGGCCTCTGTGATCATGGCGCTGCGCTGGTCGTCGTTTTTTGTGTCGTCGAGAGCCTCGGTGATGGCCAGAGCAAGGTTGTAGTGTCCGCGTGGGTCGGTGGGCGCGATTTTGGTCATCTCGCGGAAGGATGCGATGGCTTCGCTGGCGCGGCCGAGTTTCTGCAAAAGGGTGCCGGCGTTGAGACGGGCGCCTGCATACCCCGGGTTCAGTTGTAAGGTTTTATCGTAAGCGGCGAGCGCCTCGTCGTTGCGCCCGAGCGCCTTGAGACTGTTGGCCATGTTGAAAGGGACGTCGGCAAAGTTGGGCACGGCTTTGCAGGCGCGCTCGAACAGCGCAATCGCCTCATCGTGCCGGCCGCGGGCCTGAACAATGATGGCCTTGAGATTGAGCGCATCGCCGTTACCCGGATGTTTCTTGAGAACGGCATCGTACAGGCGCTCGGCTTGATCCAGATCGCCAGACTGATGCAGCTGGAAGGCCTTTTGCAGAGTCTCGTCTGTGGATTTTGCTTTGCCCATTCTAACGTTAGGTTCCTTGCGCCCAGTGAGCCAGATCATCGGCGGTGCGTTTTGCCAAATCCAGCCAGCGGGCCTGGCCTTCATCCAGTTTATGATCGGTGCGGATCAATCGTGCGGAGGGGTACCATGGGCTGTCGCTGCGGCGCAGGAACCAGTACCAGATCACGCCCTTGCCGTGGGGCAGCAGCACCCAGACCGGAATGTTCTGCGCCCCTGCTACATGAGCGGTGGTATTGGATGTGCTGAGCACCAGATCCATGGCCGCAACCTGAGCAAAGAAGGCGTCCATATCCTTGATCGGGTCTACGGTTTGATCTTGGACCACTTCGACGCCGAAACGTTCACGCACCTCGGCCAACTCTTCGCTGCATTCACCGTACTGCAGGTTGACGAACATGACGCCGGGTGTCTGAAAGATCGGGGCAAAGCCGCTCAACCCCGTGCTTTTAGCCTCGCCAATGCGTTCGTTCTTGCTGCGCCATGAGAGGCCGACGATGCGCCGCCCGCCCGCCATATCTTCGTAGCGCCGGCGCAGGTCATTGACCTTGGCCGGGTCGGCCCTCAGATAGCCCTCATGCTTCGGGAATCTGGCGAAGTCGGGACGAAAGTGCAGACCCAGACTGCCAATGGGAATCTGGTAATCGATCCCCTCGGGCGGTGTGACCGGACTGTCGGGGGCTTTGCAGCCGACAACCTCAGCAGACGGAAATGAACGGGCAAACACCGGCACCATGCGCTCCGAGCATTCGACGATGCACCGGTCTGCGCGCGCAATCACCTCGTGCAGGATGCTCGCGTGCAAAACCTCATCGCCCAAACCTTGTTCCGTCCATACAATAATGCTCTTCCCAGACAAATCTTCCCCACCCCAAACAATAGGTGGAATAGAACGGGAGCTTAGTTTTTCATCTGGAGCGTCAAACCGGCGTTGGTATTGCTGCCAGCCTTCGTTGAAGCGACCAAGGCTTAGAGCAATTGCACCGCGGTAAAGAACGGCGGCGGGATTGCTGTTATTGAGTGCAAGGGCTTTGTCGCAAAGCATAAGGGCCGCGTTTGCCCAGCCTCTCCCGGAAAATATTTCCCCGATGTTCCAGTAGGCTTTGTCCAGCGTGGGGTCGAGGCCTAGGGATTCTTCGAATAGAGCGAGCGCTTTTTCGTCACGATGTGTTTTTCTGTAAACGACACCCAAATTGACCAGGGCTTGAGTGAAGATATTGTTTTCATTTATGAGATCAAGAAAGAGGCGTTCCGCTTCATCATAATTTTTGGAGTCTGACAGAGCTGTGGCGAGGTTGTAGCGAATTGCGGCGTCGTCAGGGTGCAGCGTCGCCGCTTTGCGCAGGGCGTCAACAGCTTCGTCATAATTTTCAGAACTGCGCAGATATTCCCCAAGATTGCTCAGGGCCTCTGGCCAATTTGGATTGAGCTTGAGAGCGGTTTTTGTGAGTTCGATGGCATTGGTGTGATCGCCCTGTTTTGACCTGAGATTGGCGAAGGCGAAGGGGATGTTTGCATCGTTGGGGTTGAGCGTTTGCGCGCGCGCGAAGGCCTGCTCGGCCTCTGTGATCATGGCGCTGCGCTGGTCGTCGTTTTTTGTGTCGTCGAGAGCCTCGGTGATGGCCAGAGCAAGGTTGTAGTGTCCGCGTGGGTCGGTGGGCGCGATTTTGGTCATCTCGCGGAAGGATGCGATGGCTTCGCTGGCGCGGCCGAGTTTCTGCAAAAGGGTGCCGGCGTTGAGACGGGCGCCTGCATACCCCGGGTTCAGTTGTAAGGTTTTATCGTAAGCGGCGAGCGCCTCGTCGTTGCGCCCGAGCGCCTTGAGACTGTTGGCCATGTTGAAAGGGACGTCGGCAAAGTTGGGCACGGCTTTGCAGGCGCGCTCGAACAGCGCAATCGCCTCATCGTGCCGGCCGCGGGCCTGAACAATGATGGCCTTGAGATTGAGCGCATCGCCGTTACCCGGATGTTTCTTGAGAACGGCATCGTACAGGCGCTCGGCTTGATCCAGATCGCCAGACTGATGCAGCTGGAAGGCCTTTTGCAGAGTCTCGTCTGTGGATTTTGCTTTGCCCATTCTAACGTTAGGTTCCTTGCGCCCAGTGAGCCAGATCATCGGCGGTGCGTTTTGCCAAATCCAGCCAGCGGGCCTGGCCTTCATCCAGTTTATGATCGGTGCGGATCAATCGTGCGGAGGGGTACCATGGGCTGTCGCTGCGGCGCAGGAACCAGTACCAGATCACGCCCTTGCCGTGGGGCAGCAGCACCCAGACCGGAATGTTCTGCGCCCCTGCTACATGAGCGGTGGTATTGGATGTGCTGAGCACCAGATCCATGGCCGCAACCTGAGCAAAGAAGGCGTCCATATCCTTGATCGGGTCTACGGTTTGATCTTGGACCACTTCGACGCCGAAACGTTCACGCACCTCGGCCAACTCTTCGCTGCATTCACCGTACTGCAGGTTGACGAACATGACGCCGGGTGTCTGAAAGATCGGGGCAAAGCCGCTCAACCCCGTGCTTTTAGCCTCGCCAATGCGTTCGTTCTTGCTGCGCCATGAGAGGCCGACGATGCGCCGCCCGCCCGCCATATCTTCGTAGCGCCGGCGCAGGTCATTGACCTTGGCCGGGTCGGCCCTCAGATAGCCCTCATGCTTCGGGAATCTGGCGAAGTCGGGACGAAAGTGCAGACCCAGACTGCCAATGGGAATCTGGTAATCGATCCCCTCGGGCGGTGTGACCGGACTGTCGGGGGCTTTGCAGCCGACAACCTCAGCAGACGGAAATGAACGGGCAAACACCGGCACCATGCGCTCCGAGCATTCGACGATGCACCGGTCTGCGCGCGCAATCACCTCGTGCAGGATGCTCGCGTGCAAAACCTCATCGCCCAAACCTTGTTCCGTCCATACAATAATGCTCTTCCCAGACAAATCTTCCCCACCCCAAACAATAGGTGGAATAGAACGGGACGGCACCGCTTCTGCCGTGGTTTGAAATCTGTTTTCGAGGCCGCGCCATCCGGTTTCAATGTCTCCGATCAAAAGGGAGAGAGTGCCGTGTGTTCTCAGGATGTCGGGATCGGTCGGGGCCAACTCCAAGGCACGGTTCATAACCACACGAGCGGCGTATGGCCAGCCGAGATCCCTAAAAAGAGCAGCGATGTTGCTCATGGCGCCGGGACGATTAGCATCAATAGTCAGGGCGGTTTCATACGCTTCGATTGCCTCGTGGTGTTTGCCAAGTTCCTTGCACACATCGCCCACAAGATTGTGTGCTTTTGCATCCTTCGGGTTCGCCCCCAAATAAATTTTGTATGCTGATAAAGCCGCACTTAAATCTCCTGCATCTCTAAGGGCATGTCCTAAATTAAAGGAAGCGATACTAAGACTTGGATTTAATTCTCGTGCTTTTCGAAAAGATTGCGCGGCTTTAACCGCTTGGCCCGATGCGCGGTACGCGGCCCCTAAATTGAGGTGCATCTCAGGGACGGTTGGGCTGATCGCTATAGCGCGTTCTATAAATTCAATAGCAGTAACAGCGTTTCCTTGTTGGTACCGCAGGGTTCCCAGCAGATGAAGCGCGTCCGCGCAGTTGTTATTCTTTCCAAGAAGCTCGCAATACTTCGTTTCAGCTTCCCCAAGCCGTCCGGCGGTGTGAAGGGCGATTGCTTCCTTTAGCAACGCAGAGGGTGCTGGGTTCGGCTGAGTCATGTGTTGTCACTTGGGCGCCAGCCTGTAACGAAATCTGCAAGCATTCCAGATGCGGTTTCCACGACAGGTTCCCAGTCATTCTGATCAACCTGGCGGATCAGGCGCATTGAGGGGTACCAAGGGCTATCATTGCGTTCCAGGAACCAGTGCCACATAGCGCCGAAGCCTTTCGGAACGAAGGTCCAGACAGGAACGTTAAGGGCGCCGGCCATATGGGCTGTGGCATTGGACGTGGTTATCACGAGGTCCATGGCGGCAACTTGGGACGCAAAGGTGTCCAGGTCGGACAGCGGATCGATCCGTGGATCTGAGAGTATTTGAACCCCAAATTCCTCAGCAACCTCTGATATTTCGGCCCGGGTGTCTCCGTATTGAAGATTTACAAATGTTACACCGGGCAGAGACAGCAAGGGCCGCCAATTTTTGAGAGCGAGGGATTTTTCCGCACTAAGCTTGACCTGATCCTTGGTCCGCCAGGAGATGCCGACGAGCGGCTTTCGAACAGTACTTGATAAATACCGTTTTCGCAGTTGACGGGTTAGATCCGCGTCATGAGCCAAGTATCCTTCGTGTGTGGGAAACGAGGAAAAGTCGGGACGATACCATTGCGATGCGTTGCTAAGGCAGAACTGCCCATCGTACGGTTGATTAAACAGAGGATGGGGCGGGTCATGTCGCGGGATTATAGTTACGTTTTTGAATGAGCGCCGAAACAACGGGGCCAAGCGAGCGTCACATTCAACATGCAGTTCGGAGCAGTCCTTGGCGACTTCAGGAATAAGGTTTGCAAACATGATTTGTTCGCCCACGCCTTCATCTGTCCAGGCCAAAATATTTTGTCCTTGGGGACGGCTGTACAGTCGGGGGGCCTGAATGGGGCGAGAACTCAATAGATAACCTTCGCGGTCCATTCTCGTATGGTAATGTTCCCATCCTTCCGACAGCTTTCCGAGCATAAGTAGCGCCAAGGATAATCCATGCCGTGCGCCCGGATCGGCAGGGTTCAATTTTATCGCCTGCCGATACGCTACCTGCGACTCTTCGTATCTCGCCATTCTCGAAAGAACCAAGCCGATATTGGAACTGGCCACCGCATCATTTGGATCGATCCGGGACGCCTCCCGGTAGTGGTGCAAGGCCTCGTCATATCTACGCAGCTTTACCAGCGCGTTTCCCGCGACAGTGTGGGAGAGGATGCGGCTAGGTTCCAAAGATAAAGCTCTTTGAGCAAATTCGAGGGCCTCATCTTGGTCCCCTAATTTTATCGCATTGAGGCCGGCGGTTTCGAGGGCATCGGCCCAATCCGGTCTCAGTCTAATCGCTTCGACATAAGATGCTTGTGCGCTTTGGAATTGTTGTTGTGAACGGAGACAGTTGCCTAGGGCGAAATGGGCTTCGGGACCATTCGGGTTTGTATCGATAGCGCTTCTCAAAATTTCACCCGCGCGCTCGAAATCGCCAGACATCATGAGCGCAGAGCCAAGATTAACGTGCATGATGTATGAGCCGGGCTTGAGTTCGATCGCGCGCTCAATGGATTCGATCGCCTTGCCAAAATCTCTTTGCTGGATCGCAATATAACCGAGCATGTGCCAGGCGCCTGAATCGTCCGGGTGAGATTTTATATGCTCGCGATACAGCTCTTCGGATTTTTGATAGTCGCCGCCTTGATAAAGAGCCAAGGCGCGAGCCAACACGTCGCTCATTGTTATCGGGTCCTCAGGGGGGACGTTTTAACCGCTGAGAATGCGGCGATATTCAATGGCAAAGGGATGGCCATATGAGAGTCTAACCTGCAAAAAGCATTCGGTCGCGTTCCGCGAACCAGAGATCGGCGTAGCCACAGGTCTTATAGTCCTCAAAATACGGACCGCCTTCGGTAAAATGAATGAGCGATAGATCTTCTTGCGGCAAAGTCGGATCGTAATCCACGAGATGATTCCATCTGTGCGGAATTTCACCAAGCAGGGAATCGTCGCCGAGCCATTTGAATTGGTGCAACTGCAATCCTGTGGCCGTATTGACATAGTCTGGCGTAAGTGCGGTGCATTTTGCATTGTTGAATAGAATGACCGACGACCAGTTTTTTTTCTCGTATCGGCTTTGCGGTTTGTCGAGAAACTTGGTCGCGTGCTCCGGGGTGTGTTCGTGCTTGACAACCTGGACCGCAAATTTGTCGTCACGCAGCTCCCACAAATTCGCAATGTCGTCGAGCATCAACATGTCGCAGTCGCAGAACATGCTCCAGCCCTCAAAGTTCGACAAATAGGGAACCAAAAAACGGCTGAACGAAAACTCGGTTGATTGGAGAGGGTGCGACTCTCGCGTGAAGATCTTTTTCAACTGTGAGAGCATAAGTGGGGCGATATCGACCGGTTCGGATGCGCGTGTGTGAATGCTGTGCGACAACACGTTGAACGCAACCGCTTCGCGCGGGTCATATCCAATGAAAATGCGAATCATAGATAGGTCCGATTTCTAGATACATCTCGGTAAAGGAGGTTTTATGGTTTATTGGCTGCCGAACCTCAAGAGCTGGGCTCAGAAAGATTACGACGTTTCAGATTTTTCACGGACCCATTGTTCGAGCGCGGCGGCGCAGTGCTTGACGGTTTTGGCCCAGTCGCCGCTGGTTTCCTGATTGAAAAGCCGCATTGACGGGTACCAGGGGCTGTCCGATCTATCCCGGAACCAATACCAGAAGCGCCCGCGGCCTTTCGCCACCAAAGTCCAGACCGGCACACCCAGGCCACCTGCGGTGTGTACCGTGGTATTGCTGACGGATATCACCAAATCAAGCGCTGCAACCTGCGCGGCAAAGGCGTCCATGTCTTTGAGCGGGTCGATCTCCTGATCGTGGAAAATGTCGACGTTCAATTGCTCACGCGCGCACGCCAAGTCGTTTGCCCGGTCGCCGTACTGCAGGTTTATGAATTTGATACCGGGCACTTTGAGTATGGGTGCCCAATTTGTGAGGTCGTGGCTCTTGAGCCAGCCCACTTCGTAGTTCTTTTGGCTCATCCATGAAAGGCCAACGCGCAAAGTTGACGGAAACAGAGATTCATATCGTCCGCGGATAATGTTGGCGTGATCAGGGTCGGCGTTCAGGAATTGTTTGCGGGTCGGGAAATCATCAAAGCTCTTTCGGAACGCGCCGCCCAGTTCCGATAGCGACATCTGAAAATCTATTGCGCTATCCGTCGCGCACTTTGGCAAAGGTTCCGCGCGCAGGTCCACCGTGGCGTTTGGAAACGATCGGCGCATCAAAGGTACGAGACGTTCGGAACATAAAACGGTGACGTGTTTCGCGGCGTTAATCGCGTCGGGGATCATGCTGGCTGTTAGAATTTCATCGCCAATACCTTGCTCGGTCCACACAAGAACGTTCTTACCGGTGAGGTCTTCCCCTCGCCATATCGGATGGGGAAATATATCGTGACGCACATTGGCGTCGGCGCGTTTCAAGCGCCATTGAAATTCGGGCCAGCCTTCATCAAAGCGCCCTAAGGCCAGATTGATTTGCGCCCGATGGTGATGTGCATCAACATGGTTGGGTTCACGCGCAATCAGCTTGGTAAACTCAACGATCGCTTCCTCGGGCTTGCCCGCTTCATACAGCGCCGCGGCGAGATTGAGATGTACCGAATTGACGTTCGGAAGAATGTCTCTCGCTTTTTGATAGTGTTTCAAGGCGTCAGTGGCCCGGCCAATGCGGCGCAACGCAGTGCCGAGATTATTACGGGCCTCTCCGGATTCTGGGTTGAATTCCAGGGCCTTCTCATATGCCGCAATTGCTTCGTGGAGGCGAAGCAGCGCAGCGAAGGACATTCCCTTGGCGTTATACGATTGCCAAAACGATGGGTTAGCGGTCAGGGCCTCGTCAAAGAACTTTAAAGCCTCGTCGTGCAACTGTTGTTTTGCCTTTAGGGCGCCGATTTGATGCATGCCTTCTGGCTTAAGGCCCGGTTCGGCGGCCAACGCACGATATAGGGCCTCGGCATCGTCAAATCGGTTCATCGATGCGTAAGCTTGCGCCAGCGAGCGTAAATACGGTCCCTTTTTATCGACAACCTGGGCGCTGAATGCGTAATTCAACAGAGAAAGACCGGCATCGCGCAATGCGCTCAACCAGTCGCCAGTCGGGTCCGGGAAAAATTGTTGAAGATGGTTGCCCGATACCGGAAAGGCATTGCCTCCTTGCGAAAACCCGAGAACGGGGATGCCGCATGCCAAGGCAATGTCTGTGGTATCGGAGTGTGGGGCGATGACGAGGTCAAGGGCCGCAATCTTGGAGGCGAGGGCATTTGTGTTGCTTTCAGGTGCATCGATTTCCGCATCGGCCACGGAAATGCGGAAACCCTTTTCGACTGCGGCCAATTGTTCATGAACTTCGCCGTGCTGCACGTTCACAAATGCACAGCCGGGAACGTGAAAGATTGGTCCCCATTCAAGTACGTTTAGGGCGTACGGCTCTTTGGTCGTGCCGTTGATGCCCTGCCAAGCGATTCCAACCAATAACACCTTGGCACCGTTCCGTTCGAATTTCTTGCGGAAACGATCCCTGTCCTTTTGCAGCACATTCAGCTTGAGGCTATGCGTCTGAAGGAATTCCGGATGTGGGATGGGAAGGGGGACTCTTTTCATAAATTTCGGAGCGAATGCAGCATTATTGTGCTTTGACCGCTTTGTCCTTCCAGAGTTTCAATTCATGGGCGATGGCGCCAATTGTGCGGTCCCAGCTCGTGCCATGATCTTGCCTGTACAGTCTCATGGATGGATACCATAGGGACGTGTCGCGCTCGAGAAACCAGTACCAAATCCGGCCCAAAGACGCAGGCACCATTGTCCAGACCGGTTTATCCAAAGCGCCGGCAACATGAACTGTCGTATTGCTGACCGAGATCACCAAATCCATTGCCGCGACCTGGGCCGCAAAACGGTCCATGCTCACCAGTGGGTCAACGCTCTTGTCTCTCACTATTTTCACATCAAAGTGCTTCTTGGCATTTGTGATCTCACGGTCGTGATCGCCGTACTGCAAACTCACGAATTTCACATTCGGCGTAAGAAGGATATCTTTCCAATCTTGCAGTAGCGTGCTTTTGCGTTCGGCGGCGTCCGGTGCCAGATTTGCGCTGTGCCATGAAATGCCTATCAAGGGTTGGTTTTGATCGGCGCGATACATTTCGCGCAGTTCGGCAATTAATCCATCGTCGGCACGCAGATACCCGTGATGATGCGGAAATGAGTCCGGCGCCGTCCTTAATTGTGCGCCTAAATGAGATAGAGAGGCCTGAAAATCCGGCGCTTCGGTAGGCCCGTTGCCCTTCAGAACCGCCTCTCTTGTGAATACCTCGACGTTTTCAAATGAGCGTTCGAAAATCGGCGCCAATCGTTCTGTGCAAACGACAATGCATTTTTTGCAACGGACCAGTACATCGGGAAGCATGCTCGAGATCAGAATTTCATCACCGGGCCCTTGCTCTGTCCATACCAATATACACTGGTCTTCCAGAGGTTCGCCGTTCCAATAAGGGGCGTCGAAGCGTCCGTGCAGCGTAGAAGTTTGGGTGCGGTGTAAACGCCAATTGTATTCGGACCAGCCGCGATCAAAATTTTCGCGGGCCAGCAAAGAGAGCGCGAAATGCGTTCTCGCATCTGCATTCTCGGGCTCAGCCTCAGCGGCGGTTTGTTGGAGCCTGAGCGCATCGTCCATGCGATTTTGCATATCGCGAATAACTGAAAGATTCTGAAGTGCAGGCACAAAATGCGGCCGCTCTTTTAAAACGCTCAAATATACCTCGGCGGCTTTATCCAACTCCCCTTTTTTTGCGTGCACGTCGGCAATTTCGCATTGAATGATGTGCGGCGCGTCATGCGATGACAATGCGCGCTGTAATGTGCTCAATGCCTCATCGTATTTTTTGATCTGAACTTGCGCTTTGGCGAGGTCTTTTAGGATTGCTGCATCGTCAGCGTTGCCGCGCGCCAAAATAGTAAGGTGCGCTTCCGCTTCCTTCCAACGGTTCAGGTCACGCAGCATTTTAACAAGATTTGTGCGGGCCTCGATGTGATCGGGATTTAATCGAACGACCTGGCTGAAATGATCTGCGGCCCCTTCTCTGTCGCCGAGTTTAAAGGCAATGCCCCCCAGCAAATGGTGCACGTCAGGCACCTTCGGGCGCACTTTTCGAATTTGAAGGCAAATGTCTTTGGCCTGCTCGTATTGTCCGCTATTCATCAGCGCTACGGCATTGTTGAATGCTTGTTCGAGCGTCATGGACGAAATCTTGGTCATGAATTTCGCCAGCTCTTTAAATCGTTTGCGATTGCGTTGATGACGTTATCCCACGCGCCGGGCGTCGTCTGTCTGTATATCGTCAGCGACGGATACCAGGGACTATCGGTGCGGTCTTGAAACCAATACCAGTGTGCCCCAAGACCTTTGGGGACCATGGCCCATACGGGAATGCCCAGCGCCCCGGCAAAATGAACGGTCGAATTGCTGACGGAGATGACGAGGTCCATCGACGCAACTTGTGCGGCGAATGCATCCATGTCGCCTGAGGGGTCTACGTTCGAGTCTTCGATAAGATCGAAGTCAAATCGGGTTTTGATCGCTTTGATCTCTGCTGTGGGATTTCCATATTGAAGGGATACGAAGCGGATGTTCGGGGAATTTAAAATTGGCAGCCATTTATCTAGCGGGAGAGACTTGAAAGGCCCTGTTCCAATGCTGCCGCCACTATACCAGGAAATGCCAATAACGGGTCCGTCGTGTCCCGCGCGATATCGCGAGCGCATTTCCTTTGTCAGTTCAGGGTCGGCTTTCAGATATCCGGGATGTTTTGGAAACGCATCGAGGGACGGCCGCAGCCATTGCGCGGCGTTAACCAGCGGCAATCTGGCATCGAAGTCGCCTTCCACTTCGGGTCCCGGTCCACGAATGTCGGCTCCAGGAAAGGCCCGTTTAAAAAGGTGGGCCAGCCGTGGTGAGCAGACAAAGGTGCAGGTGGCCGTGCGCTGCAGGGCGTCCGGCAACAAGCTCGCGAAAAGAATTTCGTCGCCCAGTCCGTACTCAGACCAAACCAGTATTTTTTTCCCATCAAGGGGCTTTCCGTCCCAGGGCTTTCCATCCGTGAGGTCGACCGAGCCGGCGCGCGCGCCTCCTCTAGACTTGAAGAGTGGCCAGCCTTCTTTGAGGCGACCGAGATTGAGCAATACCATGCCTTGACTCGCCCGCGCGGCGTGGGAGGCCGGGTCGAGTGATGCCGCGGTTTGAAAATCCGTCAGCGCACCTTCAAGATCGCCCATATATTTTTTGGTGTTACCGCGATTGATGAGGGCGGCGACATTGCGTCCGTCCGCCTCAATTGCGCGATCATGCAATTTCAACGCGTGCGCAAGGTCGCCGCGTAACTCGTGCACGCGCCCCAGCCCTGTCATCAATCCTGCGTGGTGCGGTGTTGTGGCAATGGCGCGCTCCAATATTTCAGCGGCCTCGTCGAGCTTGCCGAGATCTGTAAGGGCATCCGTTCGTTGGACAGCTATGTCAGGACCGGTCACCCCCGCGGAAATTGCTTTGCGGTATGCCTTTTCCGCTTCGATGAGATTGCCTTGCTTGTGTATCGAGATGGCGAGGCTATGCAGGGCGGGTAGGTAATTCGGATGCACCGCCAGACATCGGCGCAGCACGGCCTCGGCTTCATCGAAGCGGGCCTCCTCGTCCAGCAACCCCGCAAGAACCGTATGCGCTTGCGCATACGAAGTGGTGTCAATGCAGCTTCGCAAAAGCGATTCCGCTTCGATGCTTTTGCCCATCTTGTGGAGCGCAAATCCCAAACCTGTCATCGCCTCGGCGTTTTCAGGTTCGATATCCAGCGCAGTTTGATACGCTGAGCGCGCTTCCTCATATCGATGAGTGGCAATGAGCGTCGACCCCAGCCTGCATTGCGCAGCGGCAGAGGTCGGTGATTGTCTTGCTGCTTTTTCAAAATATGGAACGGCATTATCAAGTCTGTTGAGTTTGACCCACGCCGATCCCGCCATTTCCATCGCCGGCACGTGATCGGGTCGTTGTTTAAGGCAATGCTCCAATACGGACAGCGCATCATTCAGTCGATTGAGGTGAACGTATGCGGCACCCAGCAAATAATGAAGCTCTGGATGATTGGGAAGGGCCGACCGAAGCGCTTCGTATTTCGCCGCGGCGCTCTCGACATCGCCCGACTTCTGCAATGCGACAGCTTCTTGAAATGCTGCGTTCAATTTGGCGGCAGTTTCGTTATTTGCCTTCAATGGACAACAGCCTATCGAAATCGAGGGAAACGACTAGTCGTCTATGCCCGCCTGACCGGCGACACGCAAGACTTCCTCGACGCTTGTTTCCCCCTGCCAGGCCTTGACGAGGCCATCTTCGAGCAGATCGCGGAACCCATCTTTGCGGGCAATCGTTTGAAGATCGTGCAGAGGACGCTGGTGTAGAACGGCGTCCGCAAGTTCCTCGGTCAGGACCGCGACCTCATAAATGCCCAATCTTCCCCTGTATCCCGTGTTCTGGCATTTGGGACAGCCCCTCGCTGTGAGCCATTGAGGCGCTTCGACCAAGAGGTCGGGAAATTGCTTTTGCAGGTCCTCGGATTTAGCACGGATGCCGACGGGCGGCTCATGCGGCTCGCGGCAATGGGGGCAAAGGCGTCTAATCAATCGTTGTGCCATAACCTCGCGCACCGAAGACGCCACGAGGAAGGGTTCAAGACCCATGTCGGTGAGCCGTGTGAAGGCACTCAATGAGTCGTTTGTGTGCAGAGTCGAGAATACCATGTGACCGGTGAGCGACGCCTGCACGGCGATCTGAGCGGTTTCGAGGTCCCGAATTTCACCGATCATAATAACGTCGGGGTCTTGACGCAGGATGGACCTCAAGGCGCGCGCGAATGTGTACCCGATTTCCGCCTTGGTCTGCACTTGCGTAACGCCGGGTACGTTGTATTCGACCGGATCTTCGACCGTGATTATTTTGCGCTTGCCGTCTTTGATATGCTCGAGCGTTGCTTTGAGCGTCGTGGATTTACCCGAGCCGGTCGGGCCGGTGACAAGGATAATGCCGTACGGCTCTTGCGCCAGTTTTGAAAACGTATCCAGGTGATCGGCAGCCATACCGATGCGCGCGAGTGAAAAATCCTTCTGTTCCTTGAGCAGCAGGCGCATCACGATTGATTCGCCCCATACCCCCGGCAGGCATGAAACGCGCACGTCCAGCTCCCGCCCGCTGATACGCATGCCGATGCGTCCATCTTGAGGTAAGCGTCGTTCGGCGATATCGAGGCCTGAAATGAGTTTGATGCGAGATGCCACCGCGTCGAAACGGGAACGCGGCAACGTCAATCGATTTTGCAATACGCCGTCGATGCGATACCGGATGTCGAATTCATGTTCGCGCGGCTCAACATGAATATCGGATGCGTTTTCATTGACCGCTTGCGCCATGGTATTGGAGACCAGTTCGACGACGGGGGCTTCCTCGGCGAGTTCGCGGAGCATCGCCACATCGTCGTCGTAATTGCCGCCATCGGTTGTCACGGCCCGGCGTACCAACTCGACCATCATGTCGAGCTCGCGCGTTCTGATCAGCCACCAGTTGAGAGGTTTGTCGGGGAACGCTGCGATGAGGGCTTCTTGCAGGCTGGGGCGAAGCGGATCGCGGCTAACGCAATGAACGGTGCCGTCTTCTTCTGTCCAGGCGAGGGCGGATTGGTCGATCCACCAGTCGGTGTCGATGCCGGACTCTTTTAAGGTTTCAACGTAATCGGCAGGGTCTTGGGGTAGGCGATCGTTCGAGATGACTTCAATATCAAGCTGCGCGGATAGTGTTTCCAGAACGGCGTCTTCTGAGACGGCCCCGATGCGGATAAGGATGGCGCCAATCAACCCGCCGACGCTTTCCTGAAAAGTCAGCGCCTTGGTCAGATCGGTATCCGTGATGTGGCCGCGTTCCAGCAGCATTCGGCCGAGTGGCGGCTGAAAATCTGTCTCTGGCTGTGCTTCCAAAGCCGTTGCGGACATGAATTGGTCCCTCTATCGCCTTCAAATTCGGCGTTTCTGTATTTTACTTACCAGCGGTATGGGCGGCGAAAGCTAAATTTCCGCTAATGTTTGCCGATGGAAAGGGTCAGATACCAGCGACGCTTGGTCCATATCACCGCGTATAGCCCGTAAAATACGGTTATTGCGCGGTAAGTTCCACTGTCGCATGGCTCGCCATTGGGATTTACAAGTTTGTAAGGGTCGGTCATTACCGGTGGGTGCTCCCTCAAATAACGCCCCGAAAAAATCGCGTGTGGTATGTGTTGTGAGCAACGTGGCCGGTCGTTGAAGCAAATTTGTGCGGAGAATGCGCCGGCTCTGAAACCGGATATCAGGTCAACGTGAAGAATTTCGCTGTATTTATTGGTTCCGTATTGCTTTCGCTCGCTGTGGCGGAAGCGGCCGTACGCGCGGCCGGATTTGCTCCAAGAGAGATACGTATCAATCCATTTTTCGAGCCTAATAGCGAAACCACCTGGTCGGTGCCGGACGAGGAGCTTGGATGGCTGAATATGGAAGGGGTTTCCACGTCCATAGAAGACGGGAACGCCCGCATGACGTTTTGGAGCGCGGGACGAAGGGCGACACGCGCCATTGAAGTGCCACCGGAGAACGCGCTTCCCGTAATGATCGTTGGGGGAAGCAATGCGCAATCATACGGCGTCGTTGACGAGGCGTCTTTCGCGTATCGCCTAGGGGAAAGGTTTCCGGATCTGTGGATCGAAAACTTCGGCAATGGCGGCTACAATACGGTGCAGTCCTTTCTGCTGGCTAAGCGCGCCATCAGAAATTTTTACACGACGCAAAAGCCCAAATTGGTATTGCTGGCCTTCGATGATTCGCATGCGGTGCGCAATGTCGCGGACCAGTCCTGGATCTATTCCATTTCCGACGATGAAGGGCGCTATGTCGCTCCGCCGCACTACAGAATGGAAAACGAGGAGATTGTTTTTCATCCATTTACAACAATTGGGTTCTGGCCGTTGGAACGGTCATCCGCTCTTGTGACGATGTTGCACAATACTTGGCTGCAGTCAGTGGCATATAATTCCGCAGCCGAGGCCGAATCAGTCACGCGGCACGTCATCGCCCAAATGGCGGAGTTTGTTTCATCTCAGGATATGCAATTTGCCGCTGTCGTATTGGAAGACAAAAGCCAAATAGCCGACGATCTATTTGCCGGATTCAAATTCCCATACAAAAATTGCAGCGGCCTCGAGAGGTCGAATCCCGAGGAATATCTTCTTGGGGGCAGCAGCCATCCGAATGCTCGGCTTCATGAGTATTACGCGATCTGCATTGATGAATGGCTGCGATCAGACGTTCTGACTCTAATCAATGCGTGGAATCCCCATCCGTGAAGTCGATTGCGTCTAATTCAATTCTATTCTTGATGACGCTGCTTGTGATGGCCGGGGTCTTCGAGGCGCTTTGCCGCACTGTCATCGATTCGGGAATGCAGTACCATATTGAAATGTGGAAATACGCGGTGCAGCTAAAGCGCGTTGCCGGTGTCGAAGCAATTGGCCATGAGCATATGCCGAATACGCGGGCACATCTGATGGGCGTGGACGTTGTCATCAATAACGACGGTTTACGCAATGCGGACACCGAATTGAATAAAGCTGCGGGCACGAAGCGGATATTGATGCTTGGAGATTCCATCACGTTCGGCTGGGGCGTTCCAAGTGATCAGACGATGTCTTCGGTCATGGAAGACATGATTGAAGCGGTTCGCGGCGGTCCTGTAGATGTAATCAATGCCGGCGTCGGGAACTACAACACATCCATGGAAGTGGCGTATTTTCTGCATAAGGGCAGGCTATACGAGCCGGACGTTGTCGTTCTCAACTATTTCATTAACGATGCCGAGCCGACGCCGGTTTACGGGAACACGTCTTGGATTGCGCGTCACTCTTACGCATACGCGGTTGTGGGCGGAGCATGGGATGGGTTGCGCCGCCAATTGTTGGGCGACGCCGATTGGCGCGAATACTATTCCGGACTTTACGCACCCGATGCGACCGGATGGCGGGCTACCAAGACAAGCATTGCCGCGTTGGCTGACTATTGCCGTCAACACGATATTAAACTCATTGTCGCGAACATTCCCGAGTTGAGGGAGCTCGTCGACTATCCCTTTGCGGGCATAACACGGGAAGTTGAAAAAGTAGTGGAAGACGTCGGCGTCGAATTCGTAGATTTAATGCCTGCCGTTGCGGGTAAGCCTGCCCGCACGCTTTGGGTCACAGAGCCTGATCCGCACCCCAATAGTTCGGCTCACAATTTGATGGGAACGTATTTGTCGGACTATGTATTGTCTTCCGGATATCTCAACTAACAAGTCGCCGCGTATTTAATGAGTGTTGTTTACTGCAAAAGATGCGTCACCCCGAACACGTGGCCCGACGCGATTTTCGACGAAGACGGCGTGTGCTTGCCATGCCGCTATGCGGAAAGTCTTGCGTCCGTGGATTGGGCTGCGCGTAAAGATGAACTCTCCGACATTGCGGCGTGGGGGAAGA
>CAYYXR010000038.1:0-26199 GCA_964475755.1 uncultured Rhodobacterales bacterium | reverse complement strand
TCTTTTCTTCGAATTCCGTCGCCTCGTCACGGCCCTCGTCGTTTTCGCCAAGCTCGCGTTGAATGGCTTTCATTTGCTCATTCAAATAGTATTCGCGCTGCGTCTTTTCCATTTGGCGCTTGACGCGGCTGCGGATGCGTTTTTCCACCTGCAGAACGCTAATTTCGGATTCCATGAATCCGTACACGCGCTCAAGACGCTCCGTGACACTTTTAACTTCAAGCAGCTCCTGCTTTTCGGCAATTTTAAGTGACAGGTGCGAGGCAACCGTATCGGCAAGCTTCGACGGATTGTCTATTTGATTGACGGATACAAGAACCTCAGGAGGGATTTTCTTGTTTAATTTAATGTATTGCTCGAACTGGGAGACAACGGAACGTGCCAGTGCATCAAGTTCCTTATCTTCCTCTCCAGGTTCTTCAATGAATTCGGCGTAAGCCTCAAAGAACGATTCATTTTCTTTGTAGCCGGAAATCCTCGCGCGCTGCCCCCCTTCGACCAGCACTTTGACCGTGCCGTCCGGCAACTTCAAAAGCTGAAGGACAGTAGATACGGTTCCGACATCATAAATTTCATCGGGTGATGGATCGTCCTGCGACGCATCTTTCTGCGCGACAAGCAGTATCTGTTTGTCGTCGGACATTACGTCTTCCAGTGCACGCACTGATTTTTCGCGTCCGACAAATAGCGGCACGATCATATGCGGGAAAACAACAATGTCCCGGAGCGGTAAAACCGGAAACAGCTGGCCTTTGGAATCTTCCACCAATCACCTCTTCAATCGATCCGCAGCCAACGCCGCAGAACTGGGCCCAATAACGGCACCCGTAAGGGTTGCGCGCAGCAACTTAGCACGCCCACGCGCAGTTAATCACACTAGATAAAGATAAGACAGGTTTGATCGCGGTCAAGGGAGCTAGGATTAAGCGGGTGTCACCGCGTCCTCTCGGCGATCTGCGTAGATATACAGTGGCTTAGCGCGCCCCTCTGCAACCTCGCCGTTAACAACAACCTCTTCTACGCCTTCCAGGCCCGGCAGATCGAACATGGTGTCGAGCAAAATACCTTCCATGATAGACCGCAAGCCGCGTGCGCCCGTCTTCCGTGCAATCGCCTTTCGTGCGACCGCACGCATTGCATCGTCCGTGAACGTCAGCTGGACATTCTCCATATCGAAGAGGCGCTGGTATTGCTTAGCCAGCGCATTCTTCGGCGTTGTCAAAATGTCAACGAGGGCCGCTTCGTCCAGATCTTCCAGAGTAGCTAAAACCGGCAAACGTCCGACAAACTCGGGAATGAGCCCGTATTTCAACAAGTCTTCCGGTTCAATCTCACGCAAGATTGCGCCGGTATTACGCTCGTCTACGGCTTGGACATCTGCGCCAAACCCCATGGACGTCCCACGTCCACGTTGGGAAATGATTTTCTCGAGACCGGCAAAGGCACCACCGCAAATAAACAAAATATTGGTGGTATCGACCTGAAGGAATTCCTGCTGGGGATGCTTGCGTCCACCCTGCGGCGGTACGGAAGCCACGGTGCCTTCCATAATCTTCAGCAGGGCTTGCTGTACGCCCTCGCCCGATACATCGCGGGTAATGGAAGGGTTGTCAGATTTCCGAGAAATTTTGTCGATTTCGTCAATGTAAACAATACCGCGTTGAGCACGCTCAACGTTATAGTCCGCCGCCTGCAATAACTTCAGGATGATATTTTCCACATCTTCGCCGACGTACCCCGCTTCAGTAAGCGTGGTTGCATCCGCCATGGTGAATGGCACGTCCAAAATGCGTGCAAGAGTCTGCGCCAACAAAGTCTTGCCGCAACCAGTGGGGCCGATCAGAAGAATGTTGGACTTGGAGACCTCCACTTCCGCATTCTTCGCCGCACCCGACAAACGCTTGTAGTGATTGTGTACCGCAACAGACAGCACCCGCTTGGCGTGAGACTGTCCGATGACGTAATCGTCCAAAACCTTCAATATCTCGCGCGGTGTCGGAACACCTTCACGGGACTTCACCAAATTGGACTTATTCTCTTCGCGAATAATGTCCATGCACAGCTCAACGCATTCATCGCAGATGAATACGGTGGGACCTGCGATTAATTTGCGTACTTCGTGCTGACTCTTCCCGCAGAAAGAACAGTACAGGGTGTTTTTACTATCGCCGTTGCCGGACGATTTCGTCATTGCCACTCACTCCACCGGCAACTATCCACCACTTGGCAATGGCTGCCGGTCTAAACACTATATCTCGTATGTTAACCGAGGCATTCTGCCCCGCACAACCTTTAACCCAGCTATTTCAAGCACATACTGTAACCGGGTTTGTAAACCTTAGGTATGGTCGAATTTTACCTAAGCCAAGGACGACTGCGCCAAAGACGCCATAAAAAAAGCTACCAACGCCACCTTCAGGAAGGGTTAACTGCCCATAATATATGGATTTAATTGAAGAATTTGCGTTTTGACCCGAATCCGAGTTTGGAGTGGCATGGGCTGCCTAACTGGACGCACCTTCACTGTCGTCGCTGTCAGAAGCCTTCGGGCGTTGTTTGACAACACTGTCAATCAGCCCAAATGACTGCGCATCCTCGGAACTCATAAAATTATCTCTGTCCATGGCCTTCTCAATAGCCTTCAGGGACTGGCCTGTGTGGTCCACGTAAATCTGATTTAACCGCCCGCGTAGAGTAAGAATTTCCCTCGCTTGAATCTCAATGTCCGCCGCCTGTCCTTGAAACCCGCCGGACGGCTGATGGATCATGATGCGCGAGTTAGGCAATGCAAATCGCTTATCTTTTGCACCCGCTGCCAGTAGCAGCGAGCCCATAGATGCAGCCAGTCCAATGCACATTGTTGATACATCACAACGGATGTATTGCATGGTGTCATAGATTGCCAGCCCCGCCGTCACGACACCGCCAGGAGAGTTGATATAAAACTGGATATCTTTCTTGGGGTTCTCGGCCTCCAAGAAAAGCAGCTGCGCGCAGAGCAATGACGACACATTGTCGTTCACGCCCCCGGTCAGAAAGACGATACGCTCCTTGAGCAGGCGTGAATAAATATCGTACGCGCGCTCACCCCGGTTGGATTGCTCAACCACCATGGGGACGAGCGTGTTGTTGTAAACCTCAACGGGATCGCGATCTTTCATTCACCACCTAAAAGTTCTTCGAAGGGTTTAACCCACCACCTGCGGACAAGATAGGCTATCAGGCGATTGCCGCAAGCCCTGGTGAGCGATTAACTCCAATTCCCCCCCGAGTCTCTAATCGGATTTTTTTGATTTGCTCTTCTTTTTGGGAGCCTTCGTTTCCTTAGCCCCTTCCTCGTCCGGATCTTTGAGCAAGTCTTCAACGCTTACGGGTTTATCACTGATCTTGGCGACGCTGATAATGTAGTCGACCACCTTCTCTTCGAAGAGCGGCGCACGAAGCGTCTCAAGCGCTTGCGGATTATTTTGGTAAAATTCGACCACCGCTGTTTCTTGACCCGGATAACGCAAGGCCTCTTCGCGCACGGCACGTCCGAGATCTTCGGAAGAGACTTCTACGCCGCTCTTTTGACCTACGTCAGACAGCAGCAACCCCAGCCGAACACGGCGCTCCGCAATCGAGCGGTATTCCGTCTTGAGTTCGTCCTCGCTTTTGTCTGCGTCTTCGGGATCCAATTGACCGCTTTTCGAAGCTTCATCCATTTGCCGCCAAATGGAGTCAAACTCAAGATCCACCATACCTTGGGGTACTTCGAACGTATGTGAATCAGCCAGTTTATCCAAAAGCTGGCGCTTCAACCGTAGACGAGACGCCTTGTTATAGTCCTCCTGAAGCAACTCGCGCGTACGGGCCCTAAATGCTTCGACATCGTCGGCGCCGACACTTTTTGCCAGCTCGTCATTGAGCTCAGGAGTCAACACCTTACGTAGCTCTTTAACCTTGACTTCAAACTCGGCTTTTTTGCCCGCGAGCTCGGTGCTCTGGTAATCCTTCGGAAACTCAACTTTCAACGTGGTTTCCTCGCCGGCTTTCTTCCCTTCGAGTTGCTCTTCAAAACCAGGAATGAACATTCCAGAGCCGAGTTCAATAATCGCATCTTGCGCAGATCCGCCCTCAAAGGGCTCGCCATCGATGCGACCTATGTAATCGACGAGAACCGCATCCCCCTTTTTGGTCGCCCGGTCTTCATCAAGCTTTTCAGTGGTCCGGCGCCCTTTTAGGATGCCGTCGATCGTCTTTTCGAGTTCGTCGTCCGAGACAGTCGCAACGAGGCGAGTCAGTTCAACGCTTGAGAAGTCAGGCGCATCAATTTTAGGTAGCACCTCCAGCTGCACTGAAAACTCAAGGTCTTTCCCTTCCTCCGACTGTACCAGTTCCATCTTGGGCTGCATTGCCGGCGTCAATGCCTTTTCTGTCAACGCCGCCTGCGTCGACTCATCGATGATTTTTTCAAGAACTTCACCACGTACAGCTTGGCCAAAGCGCTTGCGCAACAGCTTCAATGGAACCTTGCCAGGGCGAAACCCCGGGAGACGGACCTGCTGACCGACTTCAGTCAGGCGCGTAACGACCTTCTCTTCGATGGCGTCGGCCGTCACCACTACATTGAATTCGTGCTTCAAACCGTCAGTATTCTTGTCAATCACTTGCATGGATAGCTCGCCGTCCCTATTGGGTGTTTCGCCGTTAAAAAATGTGCGACGGGCATTTCACCAATCCCGCCACAACTTATCGTGTCTCGCCTCATATTCATCAGCTTGGTGCGGGTGAAGGGACTTGAACCCCTACGTCCTCACGGACACGAGAACCTAAATCTCGCGTGTCTACCAATTCCACCACACCCGCTGATACTCGGAAATGCAGACCGCGCAGCTAGGTCACCAGCCACCCTTACCGCACACCGTCAAAAAGGATGCGGTACATAGCCAAGAACCCTCACCCTAATCAAGTCCTGTAACCGTTGTAAAACCGCAATTTCTGGAGATTTTGGCCGTTACCGGGGCGCAACCTGCGCAGAATTTAAGATGTCCGGCAGAACTTCCGGCAAATCCTCCGCCAAAAGCCCCCTGCCCAGCCGTTGAGCTGCCTCGCCGTGAAGCCAGACGGCCGCGCACGACGCTTCCCAGGCGTCCATGCCTTGGACGATTAGACCAAGTATCATTCCCGCGAGAACATCGCCGGTCCCGCCGGTGGCCAGCCACGGTGGAGCGTTGTTTGCTATGGCGGCCCTGCCATCCGGAGAGGCAACGACCGTATCAGCCCCTTTGAGCACAACGATAGCGCCGCTTTCGGTGGCCCCGGCACAGGCCCTCGCGAGCCGGTCCCCACCGTGCGGAAACAGCCGGCCATATTCACCATCATGCGGCGTGAGAACGACAGAACCGGTTCGCCGTCTGATCGCGGCGAAAAGCTGATTTGGATCATCCGCAAAACTAGTTAGTGCGTCCGCATCCAAAACAACCGGACGGTCAGCGGCCAGAATCTTCAGTACTCTAACCGCCGTCTCCGGACCAACGCCGTAGCCAGGTCCGATTAAAAATCCATTGCGCCGGCGATCTTCCAGAACTTGGCCCACCTGTACGCCACTATCTACGCCCTCGACAAAGGCACCGGGTTCCGAGATCGCGTAGATATCAGTAGCGTCAGAAGAAACCGCATATGTCAGAAGGCCGGCCCCGCTCGGCGCGCCCCTCGCCCCGCTAACCTGGCTGCGCCGGTGACCTTGCTTCCGCCGAAAACAACTCCATGGCCCCGCCGATACTTGTGATCGTTCCATGAGTGTTGCGGAAGCGACCAGAGACTTGGGTCATTGACTCTGAATTTGGGAGATATGGAGTTCAAGGCTGTCTCAGGAATCCCGATATCCGCGACCCGCAAGCTCCCACGAAACTCCCGGCCAGGATAAAGAAAGTGGCCAGGTTTCGGCCGGAAGAAGGTGATAGTTGCCGCACACTTTGGTGCGGCGCCGGAGCTACCGATAACTTCACCCGTATCTCCGTTAACACCACTCAGAATATCGACGGCGATGCAGGTTTTATTTTCTTTGTTTATCTTTTCTACAATTAACTTCGCCGCACCTTCCAAAGGACGATTGAGCCCCGCGCCGAACATTGCGTCAACCACAAGCGCCCGCTCATCAATATCCGTTACGTCTAACGGGTAAATCTTTTGTCCTATCTCTTTCCAGCGCTTAAGATTTTCCAGGGCGTCCCCTTGAGCGCTTTGTTCACTCCCAATCAAGGATAAGCGTACGTCCCATCCGCTCTCGCGCAAAAGCCTCGCTACAACGAAACCGTCCCCCCCATTGTTGCCGGGCCCACACAGGACCGATATCGGCCGAGGGGACCATCGGCCCTGAATAAATCGAGCAACGGCGCCGCCTGCGGACTCCATCAAATCAAGCTCTCTGATTCCGGTAGACTCCGCCTCCCGATCGGATTGGTAGGCTTGGGCGACAGTCAGCAATTCATTGCCCCAACTCATGCTTTTCCTAATCCAACTCCCCGCGAAAAATGAGCATTCAGATGTGCAGACTACTTGCAGAGCACCTTTAGAATATGGGTTGTCTATCCCTTTCTGCCAGGGCACCGAATGATATATACCTTGCAATAGCGAAAGCAGGCTGAACAAAAATTATGTGATTTCAGGAACTAAGGGCTCAGTCCCATGAAAATTCTTGTCCTCGGGGCGGGTGTCGTCGGCACAACCACTGCGTATTTTCTCACCCAGGATGGGCACGACGTTACCGTAATTGACCGGCAGGCCGGCCCAGCACTTGAAACCAGTTTCGCCAACGGAGCGCAAATATCGGCGTGCCACGCCAAGCCGTGGGCGGAACCGGTGATTCCGTTCAAGGCGCTCCTATGGACATTGCAGGCAGACGCGCCATTGCTCGTTCGGCCATTCAGATGGGACCCGCCGCTTTGGTCGTGGGGAATGAAATTTTTACGCAATTGCACGACGTCGCGAATGCGCACGAATATGGACCGGACATTACGTATCGCTCTTTACAGCCGATCAGTTCTTAAATCTTTACGGCAATTTTCCGGCCTTCAATATAACCAGGTTACGAAGGGTATTTTGCACATCTATCGTACACAGGGGGAATTCGAAGCCGGTCGAAAAAATGCGGAACATCTTTCGTCTCTTGGATTGCCACAGGATATTCTGTCCCCCAAGGAATGTGTCGAAGTCGAACCTGCACTGGCCCATGCCGCAAACGATAGTCTGGCTGGTGGGCTGCTGAGCCACGAAGACGAAAGTGGAGATGCCCATGCCTTTACCAACGAAGTGGCCAAACTCGCCGTAAAAGGCGGCGCAGAGTTTCGATATGGCGTAACGACGCAAAAGATTGAACTCGCAAATGGCCGCGTTTCAAAGGTTATTACCAACCGTGGCGACTTTGAGCCCGACGCGGTGGTGCTGGCGCTGGGAAGTTACTCACGCGATATTGCCGCCCCGATCGGCATTGAACTTCCGATCTACCCCGCGAAGGGCTACTCAATTACGGTAGAAATCGAAAATCCGAGCGCCGCGCCGACGGTAAGCTTAACCGATGAAACACGGTTCATGGTGATTTCCAGACTCGGAAATAAACTTCGAGTAGCGGGAACAGCCGAACTCGCGGGCTGGGATACATCGTTGGATGAAGTTCGCGTCGAGCCCCTGAAAAAAAATGTACAGAGTCTTTTTCCCGATGCGTCGTCCTATACTGAGTTGAATCCTTGGTGTGGCCTTCGGCCAGCCACCCCCGATTCCGTGCCGATTTTAGGACCTACACGCTATGAGAATTTATTTTTAAACACCGGGCACGGGACACTCGGATGGACAATGGCCTGCGGATCCGCCCGTGTTGTTTCCGATATGATCGCCGGCAAAACTCCGGAAATCGATTTATCGGGCCTTACGCTGGAACGCTTCGGTTGAAATTACGATTCTAGCTGAGGCGCGATACTGCCGTACCCGCAGTCGCATTCGTCGGACGCCTTGGCAAGACGGGCGACCAGCGGCGAACCCTTTTGTTCCGGATCGCTGGGCTCCCAATGGAATTCGGCTTCACATTTGGAGCATTTTTGTACCCGGGGCAATGTTGGCCCAGGATTGTTTTTCGCGGTTGACGATGAATTTTTGGCCATGGAGTTCGCGCTCACCCTGATGCGTTACTATCGATAGTTTATCGGATAAATTTCCATGTGTCGCTGAAACAAAGGGCTAGGTGAATAAGTGGTTTTCGGATTCGATATCTTTGGAGTGGGCAGCAAGCGAAAGTGGGCGCTCAAGCTGCTCGATAGCACGCTTGTCAACCTTGAGGTCAGCTCTAGCCAGATCGACGACGGCATGAAATATGTGATTTACGATTGGGCATTACAGGATCCGCGGAATGAATCCGGCTTCAATGAAAATATAGTTGACTCGATCATGAAGGAGGCCGCCACCATGATTTCCTTCTGCGTATTGGGGCCGGCCGAAACGGAAGAATTGTGGGGAGCCACTGTCCGGCAGTCTCGAGAGCAAAGATTTACGGGTGTATTGGAAAACGGCGAAAACGACAGCCTGGACGCCCGCATTATTAAACTTATTTTGGCAAAGGGAATTGCGGCGGCGGATATCAAGAGCCAAGTAGAGCTCGAATAAATTTAGTCAGCGGCCGCGCGTTCGAAAAGTTTGGCGTCTTGTCCAAATGCCAGGGATCTGCACTCCACGGCCATATCCCCGTCTTTTCCCTGCTTGGGCATTCCCATTACGACAGATGGCGTTTGAGAATAGAGCCTGAAGACGATTTGCGGCAGCCACATGTCCTGGGTCGGCTCGATTAAACCTGTTTTCTCAAATGAGTCTTTGTCGTCAAAAAAGTGGGCGGGACCACCTCCCGCTGACGGCTTTCCGACAATGACCGCCAATGGAAAACCCGGGTGTTCAAGATACTCTCGACCGGGCCGAATAGCGATTCCACCATCACTTGCACTACGCGCGATGGTTACCACTTGCGGCATCTCACCTTTTTTTGCCTCTTCGCGAAATTTTTCTCTTACAGCTGCTGCTGCAATCCACCGGACGTTTTCGCGGAAGTAGCCCTTGGCGCTGGGCTTATTAAAATACCTCGCGAGAAAATCGTATGAGACCGTCCGGCGTTGATCCGTGTCATTGGGGTCCATCTCGGCATATTTAATAGCGGGCAACAGAAAGTGATCGGCCGCGTATTCGAAGTCTTCAAAGGATAGATACGTAAAGCCAAAGCCTTAACCGCGTTCGACTTGGACAAGGATCAAGTCGGGATGCTTCCGCCCGCTGTCCATAAAAGAAACCCCCGATTAATTTGCCCAATCCCTCAAAAATGTCGCTCTTTCAAAGACTTGGGTCAATTTTTCCTGTTGCGCGGCCAATTTTAAGTCCCGCCGTAGAGCCCCGATTTCGACGGATGATTCTACCTAAACATTTGAAATTCTAAACGATTCTCGGAATAGCTGCGCTCATTTTTAGCGCATTTCAGCAACCGGTCGATCCTTCCATGCGTTCTCACCATGTACAGGTTCTACAAGATATGGTGGTTGGCTATGCCAAACCTTACGACATCAGGCAAAGCGCAGATTGACCCTCAAGTAGCGGTCACACGGTTTCTCAAGGACATGGCAACGGCTGCCAAGCGCACGTTTCCAACGTGGCAAGAGACTCTCATTGCCGGCATCGAGGAATGCCCTTTGCAATACGACGAGAAACGCGCCGTCTTGGATATTCACCCTCTGGATGACTACTACTTCGCCGGCGCCGTCGCGCTGGAAACGTCCAAAGTTAGAGAGTTATTCGACGACTACGACTCCCACAAAATTCTCGGACTAATCGGCGGTGACGTCGATGGAGTCTCCGGAAGATCCGACCGTATTGTTTCTGATCTAGTCTTTAAGATTTTGGCGCAGGTCGATCTTACCGTGAATTCCAGGAATCAAAAAAAGCCCTATGACCAAGTCGTCAAAGGACTCCTCATGCATATTGGTGTCGATAAAATCGATTCTACGCGCCACTTAGTGTCGGACGCATTGTTTCGACATACCTTGGGAGAACCCCTTGCGCTTGGCATTCCGCACTGGTGGCACACTTTCCAATCCAAATATGCATTTCGGGAAGAACAGGAAGCAATTCAAGTCGAGGATAGTCCGCGGCCTCTGCAAACTGTTTCCCGTGATGTGCGCCCCGCGTCTCCTCGGAGAAAGCCTCCACGCCGCGCCGTCGCCTTTTAGCTTCATGAGCGCTTGAAATACTCTTCAGCGCTGTCCGCAAAGCGAGCCATATGATCAGGCAAGCCCACGCTGACCCGCGCCCAGGAAGCATATTCTTCAAGTTCGGATACAGGCGCGACCAACATTCCTCGTGATCTCATGTAACTTAAGAATTTCCCAACAGGCCCGCCCGTGTCGAACATCACGAAGTTTGCCTGAGTCGGTATGTACGGCACATTTAATCTGTCGAAAAATGAGTGCAAATTGCGTGCTTCTGCCCGAAGCGCGCTCCGGGACGACTCTAAAAATGCAGTGTCATTCAAACATCCAAGTGCGGCGTAAACTCCTAATCGATTGGGGATCGATACGCGACGCTGCTCCAATCGGCGAATAACGTCCGGACGTCCGAGTCCATATCCGATCCGCAATCCCGCCATGCCATACACTTTTGAAAAAGTGCGCGACACAATTATGTTGGCACCCGATCGAACAACGTCAACGACGCTGGTTTGAACGGGATCATCCACAAGGTCGATGTAAGCCTCGTCCACCAGCACAGGTGCCCGTTCCGAGACCGCCAAGAGAAACGTTCTTAGCGCTTGTCCATCCAAAATTTTTCCCGTGGGATTGTTGGGATTGCACAGATACACAACCCCGGTCTTATCGGTCACGTTATCCGAAATCGCGGATAAGTCGATGTCCATCGTGTTGTTCAGAGGTACGAAATCGGGCCGAGCGCCGTTCTTTACAGCGTAATCCACGAGCATTGGAAACGATGGTACGGGGGCAACGACGTGACTGCCCGCGCCAAAAACAAGCCCGGCGATTTTTAAAAGCTCGCCGGAACCTTCCGTAATAATTACATGCCGCGGGTCGAGCCCTTCCAGTTCCGCGATGCGCTGACGCAGATCCATGACCCCGGAATATCCGTATTGCCACCCAAGATCGATTTGATCACGGATTGCTTTTTTTGCACTCTCCGGAGGTCCGAACGGGTTCTCGTTGTAGACAAGCCGGATGGGATTGGAGCTATATGAATTTTGCGGATGAACTGCAGCGGTTCGCTGAACATCAGTAGAGGCGCCCAGCGCTGCTCTGGCTGCGAGAACCCCCCCAGCGGCGCCAACGACAAGCCCGCCCGAGCACCCTAAAATCTCACGACGGGATATGTTCATACGAAAACATGTGTGAGCCACGCCAACGGAGCGTACCGATTTCTATCTTGCACTGAGGCTCGCATACGCCAATTCGACAAAATCTGAAGGCGTCAAAAACCCACCGCCCCACTCTTCATCAAAGTCTTTGGTGAGATTCATCGCTTTGACTTCTTCCAGAGATTTTCCGTCTTTGATCGCCGCCGCAAACCGATCTCGGATCACTTCAAGCACTTCCGCATATTTCGCCAAGTCCACGCGTGTGGAAAGAGGACCGTGCCCAGGAATAATTTTGGCCGACGCCGATATCTTCGCCGCGTAATCCTTTGCATTGGCCACCATTCCGTTGAAATCCCCGCCCGACTGCTGATCAAAGAACGGATAAAATCCGCTGAAGTAGGTGTCTCCCATATGATACACATCGGCCTCTACGAAATGCACCACCGTGTCGCCATCCGTATGAGCGGGCCCGACGCGTTTTGCTTGAATCGTGTATCCACAAAGGTGAACCGTCGCTTCGTTGGCATAAGTAATAATTGGAAGCGCAGCCCTGGGTGAGGGCGGTGTTATCTCGTCGGAACGCGGCGTCTTCTGTTCCGTGCTCATGCGCTCATAAACGTTGTCTTGAGCAATGATGGTCGCGCCAGCTTCACCGAAGTTCTCATTGCCGCCTGTGTGATCGTAATGCCAGTGGGTGTTCAGCAATACTTTCAACGGTGCCGGAGAAAGCTCGCGAATGGCAGCCATTATTTTACCTGACAGTGGCGCAAACTGATCATCGATCATGAAGACGGCGTCTTCGCCGATACACAGGCCAATATTTCCACCTGATCCAACGAGCATATATATGTTCTCGGCCACGGGTATGGTTTCTATTTCAACCTGACTCATATCATCCTGAGCGACACCTCCAGTCGTGCAGGCCAGCGAAATTAGCCCTCCCCAAAAAATCGGCTTCCATTTCATAGCGCCCCTCCTCGCTTTAGATTTGGTCAGGTCACGAACTGCCCAATCAGATCATATCGCCATCAATTTTCAACCACGATCGGCAATTCACTGAAAGTACCTTTGCTTGCCACAAATCGGAATGCGCGCGGCATAGCTGCTTTTCCGCGCGCTACGGGGATGCTAACCCACACATCTTCACCGTCGGCCCTTTTCATGTCAGCATCGGACGGCAAAGGATTTCCATTCGGATGGGAATGATAATGGCCGACAACACGCCGATCTGCGTTTCGTAGAGACCTCAATGCATCAAACTGAATTTGAGGATCGATCATGAATTCAGTGGATGCATTTTCAGTCATATTGGCCGATTCACGCAGATCCGATACCAATATCTCGCTGTCGCCTTCGCCTATAAGCAACCCGCAACACTCATGTGGATACGCACACGCCGCAACCCCCATGAGAACCACAAGATGCCTCTCGCTCAACACTAACCTGGGATGAACGGCATTGGTCATGTCATACCACAATTAGCTCACGTGACGCTGAGCGTCTCTCGCACTAGTATATCGCAAAATAACTTTTAAGCTTTATTCTCGAAAATGCCAGACATGCCCGCCAAGCTCTCATCCGTACTTCTTTCCGTTAAGGATATAGCGGCATCTATCCGTCTGGATAAATGGGTGGCTGGCGCGATCAAAGAACGCTCGCGCTCGCAGCTGCGAGTCTTAATAGAGACTGGATTTGTCGCTGTCGACGGCGACACCGTCATTGATCCCGCGTTCAAACTTCGTGCCGGACAGAAGGTTGAGGTCTCTTTTCCCGAACCCAAAAAAGCCGAGCCCGAGGCACAGAACATCAAGCTGAATATTGTCTTCGAAGATGAGCACCTGATTGTTGTCAATAAACCTGCCGGAATGGTGGTTCACCCTGCCCCCGGCAACGCTGACAAAACCCTGGTCAATGCTTTGCTTGCGCATTGCGGAGATACGTTGAAAGGAATCGGTGGAGAACTAAGACCGGGCATTGTCCACCGCATAGATAAGGATACCAGCGGACTGCTCGTCGCGGCTAAAGACGAAGCCACACTTGCCAAACTGGCGGAGCAATTCGCAGCACACACTATTGAGCGGACCTATGAGGCGTTTGTATGGGGCAGACCAACACCGAAAGAAGGTACCATTGAAGGAAATATAGGCCGCAGCCCGCGCAACAGAAAAAAAATGGCCATCGTTTCACGAGGAGGAAAACACGCCGAAACGTATTACTCGACAATCAAGACCTTCGGGGAAGTCGCTACACATCTAAAATGCAAACTCTCGACCGGACGCACGCACCAAATACGGGTTCACTTATCTTCCCGCGGTCATCCCATCATAGGCGATCCACTCTATGGGGGATCAAACAGGCGGGCACTCAAACATCTACCGGATGAAAGCGCGCAATATATTAAGGGGTTTCCACGCCAGGCACTTCACGCCGCGAGTTTAGGGTTTCGCCACCCCAAAACGGAGAAGGACATGTCGTTCTCATGTCCCTTACCGCCGGAGATGCAAACGCTCCTACAGGTTCTTGAAAGCGGTTAAATGAGTTTAATTGGGCTCGCCCGTGCTTTCGGGCTCGTACACGGATTCCACGTCCGGTCCCCACTTCTGGACCAATTCCCGTTGCTGAGCACGAAGTGCGGTAATGCGATGGCCCGCGGTCATAGCCATAAAAGTGCTCACGACCGAAGGCGTTGTGGAATAAATAGCCCAGCCAAACAGCGCCGCACCGTAAAACACCATCCACGCAAACACGTTGGTTATGATGGCAAGTGCGCCCTCCACCGTATGGCCGTTGAACCATAATTCGGCAAGATAGGGCATAGTGCCGGCTAAATTCATGACACCTACGGTAATTCCACCGTAGTACCCCTTTCTCCGTTCCATCAGAAACGCGACGCCGGTCGGAATGAGTGCTACGCCGAGGACAATCATCGTCGGCACAATCATTAATCCGATCGGTACGGCAATCGCCAAATATAAAAAGATGTTCGATCTTTTCATGTCTCGTGCCTACAACAATTCGCCCAACATCGTTACCAATATCGTAAAGGCCAGTATAATGGTTGCACCAACCGCTCCGGTCTGGCGGCCGAAATTGATGGCAGACTCTTGCCGGTCAACCTGACCATGCTCTAGGTCGTACACTTGCTTTTCGGCGGCGGCGTATTCAGCTTTCGCCCAAGTAAATCCCTCTACATCCTTTTGGCGCTCTTCCGGATTATCCAGGTAATTGTACAGTTCAGCCAAATTGCCTTTTCGAACAAGCCTCGGAATTTCCTTTTCTATTTCTTTGCGCTTGTTTCGGTTTTGGAAGCTGTTGATGACGGGCCCCATAAGACCACCCACCCAACTTGCAAGTCCGTGGAGAGCCTCAGGACCCAGCCGCCACTGCACGATGGCCAATACGCTCAACATGCCAATGGTCGCCCGGTCGGGACGGGCATCATTCATTGCATCGATCTGAGAGCCGGTTCCCTTCGCATACCGAGACCGCAAAAACGCTGAAATATGGCGGTCAACAGGCCACAGTTTGGTGTTTACGTTTTTCGCCGCCGAATCCAAAGCCGGCAAAATACCCTTAACCTCCATAATGTACTGCTTATCAATTAACGGGCTCATGCAGTACTGCCACTCGTTAAGTTCGTATAAGCACCGTTCGATGCCTGCGCCTGAGTTCGTATCCTTCAAGAAGTTTTTGAGATCTCGGAAAACACCCTCATATTTTTGAGTGTCAGAATTTTGTTCAACCTGCGCTGCAATCCAGTGTCGCCATAGATCTCGGTTGATAAAATCTACAAATGGTTGGTTCTTTTGCTTACTCAACATGGTAACGGCCAACGCTTTGCCAAAGCCTTCGAGTGCCACTCGAAAATCTCGATAACGAATTGGCGCGCGCGGGTCCAAGAGCATCAGCACGCGTGTTATGATTAGGTCTTCGGTATCTGCGCCTGCCCCAGATAGCGCGCCGGTACTTTTGATTGCGGACGCAAGAGCGTCCGCCAATTCATTGTCTTCGATGCCGCGCCGTATCCAAATTTCCAGAGCACCATCCTTGATGACGCTCATGGCCTTACTCCAGTTCTGGTACATGCAGTAAGAGAGCGGTCGAATTGAATGAAACTCCTGATCCGCAAATCTCAACGGACGCTGCGACTGGCTTTCCGCCCTCGCTTGAATCGGCGTCATGCGCTTGCCGTTTAGCCAAAGGTCGATATTGGTCGCCTGCCAACGTTGTTTAGGGTCGTCCACCAGCAATCCACGCAGGCATTCGATCAATGCAACCGGCATTCTCTCTTCGTTGACGAGCGTAGCATATGAACCGATTTGGATTTTGCGGCGGGTAATTTCGGTATCAGGAACACCATGGAGCGGGTTTCTTCCCAACGCCAGCATAAGCAAGGTGGCGCCGAAGGCATACATATCGTCCGCATGAGTACCAGAACCACGGCCGGCCGGTATCGCCATGCCTGACTCGATAGATTCAACCGCGACAGGTTGATCGTTGCCCGGCACTGCCGTAACGCAATCACCAATGACGATTTTGGTCTTGGCTTCGTCCAAATAGTAGAGGTTGTCAGGGCGTATCGCTCGGTGAGCGACGCCCTTTTGTGACATCTCTGCGATTCCATCTGCGAGCGGCTTAATGATCGTGCGCGCAAAAAGATGGTCCGGCACGCGCTTAAAACTATCGGACATAGACGCCATGACGCGACCGCCGAGCGGGCGTTGGTAGATAACGATGACGCACTTGCGCTCCGCCGGTGGCCACTCGGCGACACCCCAATCCACCAAATGCATGATGGAAGGGATTTCTAAGCCTTTGAGAATACGCATGACGCTGATGCGTGGTGGCATTTCAGGATTGCAAACAAGCGCATATAACGGACGACCACCTGCCCTATCCGTCACCTCGTAGGCGAGCGCATTTGGCATATCGAGGCTAGGAATAGGCTTGTCGCAATAGATGGTATATCAATCGCGGACGACAATATAACTACCGCTGCCTGCAGGCGGTGGTTTGGGCGGCATAGGTGCAGTGTCTGCGGCTTTGGGTTTTTCCGCAGCACCTTCCGCTGGCGCCTCTTCGGGCGCCGGTCTGAGGTCCGTAGCCGCTTCGGCCATGGGCGCAACAGTCTTTAAAATCTCGGGCCCGGGCCTTCTGCCGGGAGCGAGAGCATTGTAGGAGACACGGTAATTCAGCACAACGCCGTTAGTGAAGCGTGAACCACAAAGTGGGGTTGTTTGCCCTAGAAAACGGCCTTCCAAGGGTTCTGGAACAGCGGATTATGGCTCTAGATGCCGAAATTAGTCGGCAAAAGGGTCCCGAACGAGGATGGTATCGTCCCGCTGCGGGCTCGTGGACAGTAGCGCGACCGGCGCTTCAATCAACTCCTCAATGCGTCGGATATATTTAATGGCGTTTGCGGGAAGATCAGCCCAGCTCCGGGCGCCCTGAGTGGACGTCTCCCACCCACTAAAGGTTTCGTACACCGGCTTAACCGCGGCTTGGTCCGCCATGCTTGAGGGGAACCGAGCAATCTGCTCTCCCTTCAGGTCGTAGGCAGTACAAACCTTCAACTCCGCCAACGTGTCGAGAACATCCAGCTTAGTCAGAGCGATACCGTTAATGCCGCCGACTTTTATGGCTTGGCGCACCATGACCGCATCGAACCAGCCACACCGGCGTGCCCTGCCCGTCACGGTGCCGAATTCCCGTCCACGTTCGCCCAGCGTTTGGCCAATCTTATCATCCAACTCCGTCGGAAACGGTCCTGAACCAACGCGTGTCGTATACGCTTTTGTGATACCAAGAACGTATCCAACAGCACTCGGTCCTAATCCGCTGCCGACAGCCGCCATGCCCGACACTGTGTTGGAAGATGTTACGAATGGATAGGTACCGTGGTCCACATCCAACATTGCGCCTTGCGCACCTTCAAATAGGATGCGCCGCCCGGCCTTGCGTGCCTCAGCGAGAAGATCCCAAGCCGGAATAGCGTACGGAAGGATTTTCGGAGCAACTTCCAATAACTGCTCAACGAGCGATGCACCATCTGCCTCAGGTTCGCCCAGTCCCCGGAGAAGGGCATTGTGGTGCGCTAACAGTCTTTCGACTTTAAATTCCAGAATGCTTTTATCCGCGAGGTCGCAAATACGGATCGCTCGCCGCGCCACCTTATCCTCATAAGCAGGGCCAATGCCTCGGCCAGTGGTGCCAATCTTAGAAGTCCCCGCCGCCATTTCGCGAGCTTGGTCCAGATTCTTATGAAGCGGAAGGATCAAACATGCGCTGTCAGCCAGCTTCAACGTTTCCGGGGTTATCGATACGCCTTGCGCATCAATTCGTGCGATTTCGTCCAGCAGCGCCCATGGGTCAACAACGACGCCGTTTCCAATAATGGACGGCTTGCGGCGCACGACCCCGGACGGCAGCAACGACAGCTTGTAGGTCATATCTCCTATGACAAGCGTATGACCAGCGTTGTGTCCGCCTTGAAAGCGCACAACCATGTCGGCACGTTCTGAAAGCCAATCGACAATTTTGCCTTTGCCTTCGTCGCCCCACTGAGAGCCAACAACCGCTACGTTTGCCATTTTAAATGGAGTCCTTCGATCTATACTTCTTTAATCTCGCTGCCCATCAACACGTGGCTGCAATTCAAACGCGATGCTTCTTTGATCGGGTCGTTTACATTCCCAAGGCTTACAACCACGCTCCATCCCTCATTTTGATACTTGGAAATGTTGGAACGTGAAGTACTCAGCGGCACCAAAAGTCTTTGTGTTTCGCAATTTTCCGGCACGACGCCAAGCAACGCATCCACAAACAAAGTAGCACCGGTCGCAGGCTCCTCTCCCGAATTGTGAAGAAGGTTGTATCTCCCACCACGGCCAAGCTCTCTTTGCGAACCCTGCGCGAATACCGAGAAAGTTACGCCCGTGTGATACTCAAATCCGCGGTTTTCAACCGCGTCAACTGTTAGAGCTAAATTGGGCGCAGCTACGCTCACAGCTTGAGCAATAGAAACCAAACCTTTCCACTCGTGTGCCGCTTTCTCGGGCAATTGTATTTGCCTAATTCTGGAGATGGCCTCGTCAAGAGGGCCGGACGCTCTTACTAACTCGCTAAGAATATCTCCGGCTGACCCACCAAGTCTTTTGATCTCTCCGACATCCTTGTGGTCCAAAGCAGATCGCAATTGATCCATTTCTGTTCCCGAAACACCAGAAGTGGAAACAATTGACGGGACCAAGGTCGGCAGAGCCAGATCAATACTCACACCCTTTACGCCAAGAGCCTCCAGGGCCTCGGAAACAATAACGATAACTTCTGCATCAGCGGCCACTTCGGAAGAACCAATTAATTCCAATCCTGCCTGCGAGAACTGGCGCTCGGGTTCAAGATGGGTGCCGCGCACTCTCAGCACCTGGCCCGAATACATGAGCCGAAGTGGCCTGGGCGCGCGAGATAACCGAGTAGACGCAATTCTGGCTACCTGCGTGGTGATGTCCGCGCGAATTCCGAGCGCGCGGTGCGAGACCGGATCGGGCATGCGAAAAATGCGTGCGCCCATTGCGGTTCCGACACCTGAAAGCAGCGTCTCTTCGAATTCGGCCAGTGGCGGCTTAACGAGATCATACCCGTTCGCCGCAAACGTCTGCTTGATCCGATTTATGGCATCGGATTCAAATGCCGCGTCGGGCGGCAAAAGGTCTCGTAGACCTTCCGGTAGCAGCGGTTTTGACACAGAGTCCGTCATAGCAATTCCGGCGAAATTCTCGCAAACGCGCGCTTATACGCCCCTGCCGGGCGCTCAACAAGACTTGGAACGGCGAATACCCGCTAGAATGATAGGCTTTGCGCCTGTTTTACGTGGGGCAGCGCCTGCACTTTGGCCAAAAGAGCCTCATCGACGCCTTGATCAAGCTTGATCAAAGCCAGCGCGTCACCGCCAACATCATTTCGGCCCAAATGAAAGGAGGCGATGTTTACGCCAGCCTGCCCTAAAACCGTGCCGAGCGCCCCGATAAAACCAGGTTTGTCATCATTGAGCACGAACAGCATATGCGGGCCAACTTCCGCCTCAATATGAATGTCGTTGATCTCGACCAAGCGCGGCAGACTGCCTCCAAACAACGTCCCCGAAATACTCCGCGTCTGCCGCTCGGTGACAACCGTGAGCTTCATGAACGTTTGGTATATTTCGTGCTCTTCCGTTTTGACTTCTCGGACATGAATATCTCGGTCGCGGGCAATCGCCGGCGCATTGACCATATTCACACTTTCCATCAAAGGCGCCAACAAGCCCTTCAGTGCAATGGATGTGAGTGGGCGCGTGTTGAGAGTAGCTACGTGGCCGGCATAATCCACAGTGGCCGACTTGAGACCGGACTTGGTAATCTGGCCGGTGAAGCTGCCGAGTTCTTCGGCCAATTTCATGTAGGGTTTAAGTTTCGGCGCATCCTCCGCAGATACGGACGGCATGTTGAGCGCATTTGAAACCGCACCGGTCAGAAGGTAGTCCGAAATCTGCTCGGCGATTTGCAAAGCGACATTCTCTTGCGCTTCGCTTGTCGAAGCTCCCAAATGCGGCGTGCACACCACGTTATCCATGCCGAACAACGCATTGGATTTTGCCGGTTCCTCTTCGAAGACGTCCAGAGCTGCGCCGGCCACTGCTCCTTCCTCCAAAGCCTTTTTCAGATCCGCTTCGTTGACAAGGCCGCCACGCGCACAATTGACGATGCGCACACTCTTTTTCATTTTCGCGATGGACTTCGCGTTAATGATATTGCGCGTTGTGTCCGTCAGGGGAACATGCAGCGTAATGAAATCCGCGCGCTTGAAAATGTCTTCAAGCTCAACGTTCTCGACGCCAAGATCTTGGGCGCGTTCCGGCGACAAAAACGGGTCAAATGCAATCACCTTCATCTTGAGGCCCAAGGCGCGGTCGCACACGATGGAACCGATGTTTCCGCAACCAATGACGCCGAGAGTCTTGCCGAACAGCTCGACACCCATGAATTTGGATTTTTCCCACTTCCCGGCCTGGGTCGAAGCATCCGCCGCCGGAATTTGACGGGCGAGCGCCATCATCATGGAGACAGCATGCTCCGCCGTCGTGATGGCGTTGCCGAACGGGGTGTTCATAACAACAACACCGCGCGCCGTGGCGGCCTCCACATCCACATTGTCCACACCGATCCCGGCGCGGCCGACCACTTTGAGGTTCGTCGCCGCCTCCAGAACCTCAGCCGTGACCTTAGTGTTCGAGCGGATCGCGAGGCCGTCGTAATCTTTTATGATTGCAAGCAACTCGTCGGGCTTCAGACCGGTCTTCACATCCACGTCGATGTTCCGGTTCTTGAATATCTCAACCGCTGCCGGGCTAAGCTTATCGCTGATCAGGACCTTGGGCTTTGCCATGTCTCTTGTTCTCCTTGCGCCCTTTAGGCGGGCTTAACTTCGCCGTACGCCCATTCAAGCCAGGGCAATAACTTCTCAATGTCGTCGGTATCAACTGTCGCACCGCCCCAGATACGCAAACCCGGCGGAGCGTCGCGATAGGCACCGATATCTAACGCAACATCTTCGCCTTCCAACAAACTCACCATTTTCTTGGCAGCGGCGCTTTGCTCATCACCACTCAGAGCCGTAAACCAATCGGCGGTGATTCTGAGGCAGATGGACGTGCACGAGCGGGTCTCCGCATTTTCAGCCAGGAAATCCACCCAATCGGTTTTTTCGACCCACTTGGCAATCGCCGCCAAATTGGCCTCCGAACGCGCGATCAGGCCCTTCAGTCCGCCCACACCCTCAGCCCACGCCAATCCATCCACGGCGTCCTCAACGCAGAGCATTGATACAGTGTTGATGGTATCACCCTGAAAGACTCCCTCTTGAAGTTTCCCGCCTTTGGTAAGGCGGAAGATTTTGGGCAACGGACGCGGCGGCACGTAATTTTCAAGGCGCTCCAATGCGCGCGGAGAAACAATCAGCATGCCGTGCTGCGCCTCTCCGCCCAGCACTTTCTGCCAGGAATACGTGACCACATCCAATTTGTCCCACGGAAGGTTCATGGCGAACACCGCAGACGTGGCGTCGCAAATGGTCAGGCCTTTGCGGTTGGCCGGAATCCAGTCGCCGTTGGGAACCCGAACACCCGACGTTGTCCCGTTCCACGTGAATACAACGTCGTTGTCGAAATTCACGTCGCTCAAATTGGGCAACTGCCCGTAGTCCGCCTTCAATACGCGCGCATTGGCGAGCTTGAGTTGTTTAACAACATCGGTCACCCAACCCTCGCCGAAACTTTCCCAAGCCAGCATGTCCACGGGACGCTCTCCCAAGCAATGCCACAGCATCATTTCAACAGCGCCGGTATCGGACGCCGGAACGATGGCCACACGGTAATCCTCGGGCAGACCCAGAATGGAGCGGGTCTTCTCCAGAACGGTTTTAATGCGGGCCTTGGCGATCTTGGCGCGGTGGGAGCGCCCGACCAATGCATCTTTAAGTACATCGATCGTCCAGCCCGGGCGTTTCGCACATGGGCCGGAGGAAAAGTAAGGACGCGCCGGGCGAGCCGACGGTTTGGCGTTGGCGGACATTCTGAAAGGAACCCTTAATTGAGGAAGCGGCGCCGAAATCTGCTTGGCTCCAAGGCCAAGGCGGCGGGAGTTTATGAATCACGACCAGCCCCGTCAATGCGGCGAAAACGGCAATTCCCGGGCATCAGTTATGCGAAAAAGGCGCCACCGTATGGCCGTGGTTGAGAGGACCATGCCCCTGGCCGAAGCCAGGCGCCGTACGGATGGCTTCCCGGACGTAAGCCCTCGCCCGCGCCACGGCGTCCCCCAGGATCATCCCCTCCGCCAATCCCGCCGCGATTGCAGACGCCAGGGTACAGCCGGTGCCGTGGGTAGATGTGGATGAAATACGCGTGTCATCAAATTGAATGACCTCCGACGAGGTTATAAGCAAATCCACCAGATCATCACCCTCCAAGTGCCCACCCTTCAGCAGCACCGCTTTCGCACCCAACCCTCTCAAGGGCTCGACCGCAGACTGCATATCCTCGGCGGTTTTAATGGGCTGCCCGATCAGGACCTCCGCCTCGGGAAGATTCGGCGTCAGCACATCCGCCCCCTTTATCAAGCGCCGTTTAAGCGTTTCGGAGGCATCCGCGTCCAGAAGCGCATGACCGCCCTTCGCCCGCATAACCGGGTCGATCACTTTGGGGATTGCTGAACCATACCTCTCAAGAGCCCCAGCGACCGCTTCAATCAACGGGATCGACGCCAACATGCCCGTCTTAATGACGTCCGCCCCCAGGTCCGTCAAAACGGCCTCGATCTGCGCCGCCACGACGTTGGGCGGCACCGCATGAACGTCCGACACGCCTTTTGTATTTTGTACAGTAATGGCCGTCACGGCCGTCATGGCGTATGCGCCAAGAGCCGTCACAGTTTTGATGTCTGCTTGAATGCCCGCACCGCCTCCGGAGTCGGAGCCGGCGATGATCAGAACACGGCCCTTCATGCCGCCGCTTTTGAAATGACCGCTTCCAGCTCGGCAACAACCGCTTTGACTTCTGCGGCGTCATCCCCTTCGGCCATGATACGGATGAGCGGCTCGGTTCCGGATTTACGGATCACCAGCCGCCCTTTTCCATTGAGCCGGGTTTCAACGTCCGAAATGGCTTTTGTGACCTGATCCATAGCCAACACGGCGTCGGCATCCGTACCGTTTTCAAGGCGCACATTCTTCAGGAGTTGCGGAATCGGTTCAAAGAGTCGCAAAGCCTTGCTTGCAGGCGCACCGCTTTCGACCAACGCCGCCAATACCTGGAGCGCCGCGATGGTGCCGTCTCCTGTCGTCGCATGCTGACCCATAATGATGTGGCCAGACTGCTCACCGCCCAGATTGCAGTCCGTCTCGCGCATTTGTTCGACAACATAGCGGTCGCCGACTTTGGTACGAGCTAATTTAATGCCGAGAGACCCGAGATAACGCTCCAAACCCAAATTGCTCATGACGGTCGCAATCACGGCATCGCCGCTCAATTGACCGGACCGCTGCCAATGCCCCGCGATCAATGCCAAGACCTGATCGCCATCGATCATTTCGCCTTTTTCGTCGCAAAACAGAACTCTGTCCGCATCGCCGTCGAGCGCAATGCCGATATGAGCCTTGTTGCCAACAACAATCTCTCTCAGCTTTTCGGGATGTAGCGACCCGCAATCCTTGTTGATGTTGAAGCCATTGGGCTCCACGCCGACGCGGATGACTTCCGCGCCAAGCTCCCAAAACACGGTAGGCGCAACTTTGTAGGCCGCCCCGTTGGCGCAATCGACGACAATCTTCAATCCGTTCAACGTCAGGCCGCGAGGAAATGTCGTCTTTGTATATTCGATGTAACGCCCGCCGGCATCGTCCAGGCGTTTTGCCCGACCAAGCCGTTCCGGCGCGACCCTCGCATCCGCCAAATCGCCGCTTATCATTTTTTCGATTTCAGCTTCGATATCATCAGAAAGTTTGAATCCGTCCGGACCGAACAATTTTATCCCATTGTCCTGAAATGGGTTGTGCGACGCCGATATCATCACACCTAAGTCGCAGCGCATGGCGCGGGTCAGCATCGCTATGCCCGGTGTCGGAATGGGGCCAACCAAGATCACATCCATACCCACTGAAACAAATCCGGCTGTGAGTGCGGGTTCAAGCATATAGCCGGACAAACGAGTGTCTTTGCCGATCACAACCGTGTGCCGGTGATCGCCGCGCGTAAACTGACGCCCGGCGGCCATGCCCAGGCGCATGATCGTGTTCGCCGTCATCGGCTCGGTATTGGAAAGGCCCCGCACGCCGTCGGTGCCGAAGAGTTCACGTGTGCTCATAAATTCTCACTTTGAATTCGTGAGCGACAGTTTTGTGCCTTCCGGGCCATTAAATCAAGCGCGGGATGCCAGAGGAAGGTTCAGATAACATTGAAAGATTGCAATGCCATATAGGCGGCACTGAGGAATATGAAGACGGTGAAAACCTTGTTCAACGCCCCATTTTTCTCCTCGAATTTACGCCCGGCGAACTGCCCGAAATAACTACCCACTGCACCGCCAACCATGAAGAGTATGGCCAGCGTCCAGTCAACGAGCCCTGACATCGCGTAGCTGGTCGCCGTCGCCGCGCCGAACGCCGTGACTGCAACCAAGGACGTGCCAATCGCGTGCAACATCGTCATATTGGACGCGCCGATCAGGCCAGGCACAATTAAAAACCCGCCGCCGATACCGAAGAACCCGGATGCCGCACCTGTGACCAAGCCCGTCGGAATCAATCGCACGGCGAGTTTTGGCGATATATGCACATTGGGATCGCCCGCATCGGATTTCCGCATTAGCATCGTGATACCGACGCCGACCATCGCCGCGGCAAACGCCAATATAAGGTACTGCCCGTTCGTGGCTTTGCCCAGGGCTGCCCCGCCTAGCGCTCCGATGCTGCCGCTGATGGCAAACGCTATGGCGCAAGGCCACTTCACAGTGCCGCGATGAGCGTGCATTGCAAGGTTCATGGCCGCACTGGCAGCCACGGCAACGGCACTTGTGCCTATCGCAATATGTGGATCGGAAACGCCGACAACGTACAACAACAACGGCACCGCCATAATCGAGCCGCCGCCGCCGAGAAGGCTCAAAAAGAACCCAACAAATGCTCCCGACAGTATTGCGAGAAACGCGATGAGCATGTCCGTCGCCCCGATGCTGGTTAAAGAGCGTTGATCGGCAACTTTAGATACGAAACGCCGTTGTCTTCTTTTGGCGGCAACTCGCCCGCGCGAATATTGACCTGAATTGAGGGCAATATGAGTTTGGGCATATCGAGCGTCTTGTCGCGTTTTGTGCGCATTTCGACAAACGCGTCCTCACTCGTGCCGTCGTGGACATGAATGTTCTTTTCGCGCTGCTCTTTGACCGTGGATTCCCATTCGAAATGATCCCGGCCTTCGGCCTTATAATCGTGGCATGTGAAAATTCTCGTGTCTTCCGGAAGCGACAGAATTTTGCGCATCGATTTGAACAGCGTGCGCGCATCACCGCCAGGGAAGTCGGCGCGCGCCGAGCCGTAATCCGGCTGAAATAACGTATCACCGACAAACGCGGCATCTTCAATAACATAGGTGAGACACGCCGGGGTGTGCCCAGGCGTATGCATCACCCGCGCATGTAAATTACCGATATTGAAGGTGTCCCCATCCTTGAACAAGATATCGAACTGTTGTCCGAAAACATTGAAGTTCTTTTCAAGGTTGAAAACACCTTTAAAGATTTTCTGGACATCCGCGATGTGTTCGCTGATCGCGATTTTTCCGCCCAACTGAGACTTGATATAAGAGCCGCCTGACAAATGATCGGCATGGGCATGCGTTTCCAGCACATACTCGAGCTTCAGCCCCTCGCGTCGGATATAGCCGATGACCTTATCCGCCGACGCGTGCGATGTGCGTCCAGATGCCTGATCAAAATCCAGCACTGGATCGATGACCGCACAGGACTTGGTGTCACTGTCAGATACCACATAGGTCACGGTGAATGTCTGTTCGTCGAAAAATGATTCGATTTTCATGGACATCTTATGCCTCGCATTCTCTTTTCAATCTCAAGCAACCAAGCTCACACTACGCCGAATTTGCCTGACGTCCCCCGCCCCCGCGCAACACAGCGGCTATCGAACCGCCGTGGCGTGCAGCCATCATCCCCAACACCATCGCGGATACAAAAATCAACGTTTCTGCGGCACCAAATCCAATTCCACTCAGCGCCGGTCCA
>CAYYXR010000037.1:12603-29719 GCA_964475755.1 uncultured Rhodobacterales bacterium | reverse complement strand
AATCTTACCTTCCGCAGATGCATCGGTGATCAGCACCGAGTCGAAGCTGTTCTCTGCCAAAACCTGGAGGAGGGACAAACCGCCATCAACTCCATTCATCAATTTCTCAAACCCAGCAGACATTCTGTGTTCTCCCTGCTTAAAACACCCCCGACACGACCTCGCGGGACGATGAAAGGGCGATAATTGTTTGTTAAGCGTCCTTTCAGGACATTAAGTTTTCTAATGGTTAGAACCGCGGACAAATAGGTCAGGCCTAGCGGTAGCAGCCGTCCAGGTCGTTACCGTGATTGCCGCGGCCGCGATTAGAACGGTATGGCCGATCACGCTAACAGCTAAGAACGTATAACTTCCAGCCGCCGCCGCAAAGGCTACGGCCCACATCAGACCTAGGGCCTGCAAAACATAGTGACGCATGGCGACATCAGGAATATTACGAAGCGGGCTTACCTCATGGTTAAATAAAAAATTCCAGCTATACACGACAAGTCTGCGAATGGAGTAGAACATGATAGGCTCCCTGTGTTGGCGATCATTTCTTCTACGTGCCGATCGGTCGTTTGGATCTGTTCATGGGATTGGTCAGCAGCACGACTACATCATCGACCGTGGTGTATCGCCCATATCTTGCGGCTGTCTTAAGCCCAGTGCGGCAATGCCTGCCGCTGGCGCGGCTTGCCAAAAGGATCGGCAGGCTCGCAGTTTTTTCTGGTTTGAGCGGTGCGCCGTCGAAACGCTTTCCAGCGGTTGATCTGAAGCCCATCTTCCTCGAGCATCAGCCGCTCTATGAAGGATCGTCAATGTGGGGCTGTTCAGCGCGATCTCCTTGCGCAATTTCGAGGTCTTGGAGCAGAGTGGCGCTATGCTAATCGACGACTTTACCGATGACGGCCTCGTCTCCAAGCTGGGCACCCGGTGGCGTGGAGTGAGCGACCAAGTCATGGGCGGGATCTCAGAGGCCACCGTATCTCACGGCGTGATAGATGGCCGCCCCAGTCTGCGCATGACCGGCGATGTTCGTCTGGAGAATGACGGCGGCTTCATCCAGGCGGCGCTCGATTTGGCCCCCTCGGGAGAAACCATTGACGCGTCCGCGTTCACCGGAGTGCGTATCTTCGTCCGCGGGAATGGCGAGAAATATTCAATTCATCTTCGTACACCGGACAATATCCGGCCTTGGCAGTCCTACCGGGCTCATTTCACCGCAGGGTCTGACTGGGAGACCATCAATCTTCCCTTCGCGACCTTTGTTCCCTATCGGCTGGAAACCCTCTTGGACACAACGCGGCTCCGCCGGTTAGGTCTGGTCGCTATTGGACGCGCGTTCTGCGCCGACCTCGTGGTTTCTGAGCTTGGTTTCTATCGTTAGGTTTGGTTGAGCAGCCAGAGCGAGGCATAGATTATTGTCGCTTAGTTGACCCAAGGTTCATTTTGCGTGCGAGCACACTTCGCCGCTGTGGTCGACCAGAATCAGGTCGTCGACTGGAAATCCGCGACCACGCCGATGTTGAGCGCGATCAGCACGGCGCCAGCCAGGGCGGTCGCGGTGCCAATCCACTTGGCGAAACCGAGATGACGAGACCACTCTCTCCGCATTTTACTCACCTGATGTCCTTCACGCACCGAAAGCCGATATAGACCACAGCCATGTCTCGCGGCTTCGAGGCGTCATAATCCGCTCGCATCTGGGCGGCGCCGTACCACCAGGACCCGCCTCGTGTGCCCTTCTGGGCCTGATCGTCCGTGTCGACCCACTCCCATACATTGGCGCCCATGTCGTAGAGAGCGTTGACGCCGGGACGGGTGGTGCGGGCTTTTGCGTGTCCGCGTCCGCGCTCGAGGGCTGCGGAGTAGTCGATCGCCGGCGTCTCGCCGCAGTCTCCAAGGCAGTTGGCGCCCTCGGGGCTGTCGCCCGTCGGATAAGCGTAGGTGCGGCCGCGCACGAAGGGTGAGGGCGGCGCCGGGCGCCTCTCGGTATAGGCAGCCTCGATCCATTCCTTTTCGCTGGGCAGCCGCTTGCCGGCCCAGCGGCAATGGGCCTGCGCCTCGTCGAAAGTGACGTGCACCGCCGGCTCATCGTCCTGACCGGTCCGACCATAGGGCGCACGCCAGGTCCAGCCCACTTTCTTTTCCCAACCCGCGGCATAGACCAGGCCGCCGCCGTCGCGCTCGGCCTTCGTCACGAAACCCGTCGCGGCGGCGAACCGCGCGAATTGCCCAATGGTCACCTCGGTCCTGTCGATAGAGAAATGGCTGATCGGCTGCTCTTGTTGCCGCATTAACTTGCCAGCGTCTTGAGCCAGGGATACGGCAGAATAAGACGTCATACAAAATAACAGTCCGCCCCGCGCGACAGCGTTCAATGCAGTCCGAAAAAGATTTTCGTCTGAAATGAAGAATGATTTTCCCTCAGGCGAAATCTTGTAACTTACCTGCCCCACGTTTAATAATCCTGGCTTATAGTGACTATTGAACGGCGGGTAGCCTGCAGTGATCTGCCGCCTCTAACTGGTCTTGTTTGAGTTTAGTGCATTATTCGCTCTTCTTCCATAGGGATGATGCCTTCGGGTGCGGGCGGCCTGTAGCCAAGCGAATATCGACTAAACGCTCCTGACTATTGTAGGAGCTTGCTTGTTGCGTGCCCCCGCAACCAAATTAGAAAACGGCTTGGCAGAAATTCCCGGCCGTTTTTTTTGTGTGGCCAGGGTGGGACCTTCCGGAAACCTTTTTGGCGCTCCTGGCAGGATTGCAGTTTTCTCCTGAACTAATGTTTGCATGGGGGTTGAACCATCCGGCAGGCGCGGGGCAGAATGTCGCCTTTCGGGGGTGGCGGGATTGATGCTGGCGGCGCCAGGTCGGGGCAAGTTCGCAGATGCCCTTAGGAGAACAGGCGGGCATTCGCCAGCCGTGTGCTTTGTACGGTTGCCGAATGCCTTCTTGTCATCGGCTTGATGAGGATGGATAGGGCTTTGACGCGGGCGTGTCCCTTGGCAAACCGGGGGACGCCGGGCAGAAAGGCATCACAGGATAACGATCAAGGGAGTACGAGGCATGCAGACTTTGGGATTTATCGGCACCGGTGGCATGGGCGCCGGTATGGCGGCCAATCTGATCAAGGCGGGCTACAGCCTGGTCGTAACTGACCTCAATCGTGCCCAGGCCAAGGGGCTGGAGGACCAGGGGGCGAAATTCGCGGATTCGCCCAAAGCCGTGGCCGAACAGTGCGAGATCGTGCTTTCGATGTTGCCGCACAATGGTGCGGTCACAGCCGTCGCCCTGGGCAAGGACGGCCTTGCCCAGGCATCCAGCGGGGCAAAAGTGTGGATCGATTTCAGCAGCATCGACAAGGAGACCATCGTCGCCGCCAATGCCGAGCTTTCCAAGAAGGGCTGGACCGTTGTCGATGCTTCCGCCGGCGGTGTCGAGGAAGTGGCGGCGGCCGGTCAACTGGCGCTCTGGCTGTCGGGCCCCAAGGACCAGTTCGACGCGCATCAGCCGATATTCGAGGCCATGGGCAAATCGGTTCTTCATGTCGGTGAGCTCGGCAACGCCAAGATGGTCAAGAACGCCATGGCAATGCTGGCTGCCGTTCAGCACATGAGCATCGTCGAGGTCTGTCGCTGGCTCGGCAAGGGGGGGCTGGATGAAGCCACCTTCCAGACCGTGATCAAGAACTCGCAGCAGGATTCGGTGGCCACCCGGCGCATCATGGATATCGTGGTGAGCGGCAAGTACAAGCCGCGCAAGTCCTGGATGCCGAAGGATGTCGGCTTCGGCCTTGATATGGCGCGCGAGATGGAAGTTCCCATGCCGTTTGTCGGCCTTGCGCAGCAGATGTTCGCGATCGCCCAGGCGACGGGCCAGGACGGTTATGAAGCGACGGGTATTGCCTGCAACGTCTATGACGTTATCAACGGCAGGAAACCCTAGGCGGGCGGGGCCTCCCGGCGACTGGAGATACTTATCCCGTTCCTTCAACCGGAATCGGAAAAACAGCCTCGTATCCGCAATGGATTACAGGGCTGTTTTTTGTCCGGCGGACGGCCTGTGTACCACCCTGACCCCCCTTTGGACTCTTTCAGGGTCTCGAATCGCCTCTGGATTATCGGTAAAAGGAAAAGGGCGGACCAATGTGGCCCGCCCAGTGTGCTTAGGTGACAGCTTTCTTTCGATCAGGCAAGATCGAAGCGATCCGCATTCATGACCTTGTTCCAGGCGGCAACGAAGTCATGCACGAACTTCTCCTTGTTGTCGTCCTGGGCGTCACGCTGATTCCGGAAATGGCGGTCGAGGTCGAAACGCGTTCGGCGCCGGTGTCCATTGCGCGCTTCAAAAACCCACAGCCCTCGCGAACGATCGGAATGATCTGGCGCAAGACAAGCCCGCTGGCCGGTCAGCTCACGCAGGTTTCCGAAATTGTCCGGCGTGCTGCCCAAGGTCGGCACGGGGAGGGCACCGGGTAGAGTTAGCCCTGAAGCGCATCTTTGGTCGCGTCGTTGAAACCGATGGCGAGCTTGCCGTCGTTGTCGAATACGGGGCGCTTGATCAGGGTCGGGTGGGCGACGAGGAAGCTTGCCGCATTGGATGACGTCAGGGTCTCGCGTTTCTCCGCCGGCAGGGATCGCCAGGTGGTTGAGCGCCGGTTGACTACGGCATCGAGGCCCAGCCCCCCGATCCAGGTTGCGATGGTCGTGGCCGACATCCCGTCATCGCGGACATCAACGAAGCGGTAGGCGATTTTCTGCCCATCCAGCCACTTGCGTGCCTTGCGGCAGGTGTCGCAATTCTTCAGTCCATAAACCGTCAGCATGCTGCCCTCCTGGATCGAGCTTCATTATAGAAGCTTCCGGACCGGATGGGAAAGTGGGCTAGCGGGAGGTAAACAGGTGGCGACCGATTTCCGGGTTCTCGCGCCGCCACATCACGTTATCCATGAAATAGTGGTGCACGTTGATGAAGTTATAAAACAGGAACAGGAAAAGCGTCCCGCCGAACAGCGCCTTGTCGTAGCCGACAATACGATCGAGGAAAGTCGGTAGGCCCCAAAATCCCATGTAGCCGAGAAATAGTCCCATCACCGCGAACAAGGTGAAGCGCACGGCGGGCGCGTGCCATGCCTGCGTCTGGGTGTCGCTGCGGGGGCGGGCATTCTGCCGGTTCAGCTCAAAGCGCCAGACGACGACCAGGTATTGCAGCGAATGAAAGAGCGGAACAATCAGGAGCAGCATCGGGTCGACGCGCCCGACAAGCAACCAGACGTATAGCGATGCGATATAGGCAGCCGCACCGGCGACGGGAAAGGGCCGTGGTGGCATAGCGGCGCCGGTGCGCGATGGCGATCAGCGCGCCGATGCTGCTCAGCATGGTGAGGGCACCGCTGACAATGACAAGCGGCAGGGGCACGTCAAAGGCGATGCTTTCAAGCCCCCAGAAGTTGCTGGTCTTGACTGTATGGTTGATGTAAAGCCAGCTCGTCGCCCAGACGGCATAGGCATTGATCAGCAGGGCACGCTTTTCCGCAGTCGAAAACAGGTTCTTCTTCAGAACCGAATCGACAATGATCATGCCATAGCCCTGCTTGACGTAGTGCCAGCCGACGAAGAACCCCATGATGTTGATGCCCGCACCCAGCAGCATGATATTGCCCCGCGCAACGGCAATGCCGAAGAACGCCACCAACAGGACCGGCACGATTATCCCGGCAATTATGTAGCGCGCACGCAACGGCGCGGGCGTGGCCCAGCCGAAGGCCTTGGCTGCATAGCCACGATAGAAAATCTGGTAGGAATGGGCAAAGTGCGGATTATTGACGACATGCGCCAGCAGGAAGGCCACCATTGATACCGGCGCTATCCATGATTTGGGGGCCGCCATTGCCAGCGTGGCCAGCACGATCAGCGAACCGCCACCCAGGCAGAGAAAATCAACCACGGGGTTGAACAGGTAGCGCGCATCGTCACGCGTTTCCCTGCGCGCGTCTGTGCCCAGGGTGGTGGAAGATGCAATTTCGGTCACGGTGCTCATCGCGGGGCCTTTCGTTATGGTCGGCCCAGTCTAGGTGCGGGAGTTTAACGGGGGGTAAGAAAGCGGCTTCAATTTTGGCTGAATTGCATATAATTATTTCAATAAAACAAATACTTACGATTATTTTCCCTGGCCGGCCCGCAAAAAAACGGAGTCCGTCGCCAGCGTGATATGGACGGCGTGCTATAGAGCAAGGGTGATCTGAAATGATGGAGAGAGACATGAACAACTCCTTCGCCGCCAGTCCGGGCATCCCGTTTCGGAGGATGCAGCCATGACGGCAGAGCGCATTGCGCGGGTCGAACTGTTTCCTGTCCGCATTCCCTATCCGCGGCCCATGCAATGGGCATCATTGGCGGAGGATGCGGCGCAGTTCATGGTCCTGCGGCTGACCACGGCCAGCGGCATTACCGGCGTCGCCGAAGGCACGGTCAAGACCACATGGACGGGGTCAACCCTGCGTACCCTTGCCGTGGTGTTCGAGGAACTGTTCGAAGGTCCGCTGATGGGGCTTGATATCGATGACGACAAGGCGATGCGCCAACTGTGGTTGCCGCGCGGCCATGATCTCGCCAAGGCCATGATCGACGTGGCGTTGTGGGACATTCGTGCCCAGCTCGCGGGCCAGCCCCTGTGGCGGCTGTGGAACGGGACACGTGATGCCGCCGTTTCATGGGTGGTCACGCGCCAGCCCCCGGCCCGGATGGCGGCGGAATCGGCGGATGTGGTCGAACGCCACGGGATTCGCACGCTCAAGGTCAAGGGCGGCCAGGGAGTGGAGACCGACATGGCGGCAATGACGGCAATCCGTGCCGCCGTCGGCGATGGTGTGACTATCTACGTCGATCCCAACAAGGCCTACACGGCGGAGGAGACGCCGGATTATTGTCGCCGCCTGGCGGATTTCGGTGTGGTGATGGTCGAAGATCCTTGCGCCTATCAGCCCGACGCGGCGTTCTCGCGCTTGCAGACAGATTGTGTCCTGCCGCTTCTGGTGGACAATACCTGCCGCGACTTCGCTTCCGCGAGCATGTTTATCGAGCGCGGTGCCAAGGCCATCAATCTCAAGCTGCAAAAGGCGCGTGGCTACACGGAGAACTGGCGCATCATACGGCACGCGGCGGCACACGGGGTGGATTGCAACATCGGCCTGTTCGGGGAAAGCTCGCTGGGTTCGCTCGCCGCGCTGCAGCTTTCATCGGCGCTGCCTGACGGTAATTTCAACCTGCCGTCGGAGGTCACGCATTTCCTGCATCTGCCCGACGAATACGTGGTGCAGCCCTTGACCGTGAAGGATGGTCATATCCGCCTGCCTGACGATGTCGGCATGGGCAAGCTGGTGGATTGGGAGAAGCTCGCCCGCCTGGCGCCCTGATGTGAACGTTGCCGGGGGTCCGCATGGCCCGCTAAGATGCGGACAGAAAAAGGAAATCAATTGGGAGGGACGGCGTTGACGGCGGGCACGGTTGATCCGGATAAAAGCGTAGAAAAAGTCACGGCATTGCTGGCGCCACGCAATGTCGTCATCGTCGGGGCCACCGACAAGCCGGGCAACTGGACGCCCCGGGTACATCGCAACCTGCGCCGCTATGGCTTTCCCGGCCCGGTGTTCCCGCTTAATCCCGGCCGGGACGAGGTCTGGGGCGAAACCTGCTACCGCGATTTTGCGGCCCTGCCTGAACCGCCCGATCACCTGATCATCCTGGTCCCGGCAAAGCTGGTTCCCGGCGTATTGCGCGATGCGGCCGCCGCCGGTGCGCGCAGCGCCACGGTGATGACATCGGGCTTCGACGAGACGGGCGACGATAGCGGGCGCAAAATGGGCGCGGCGCTGCGTGCCGCCATCGAAGAAACCGGCATGGCGGTTTCCGGACCCAACTGTTTCGGCAATCTTGTGGCGGCTGAATTCTTCGTCACCATGCCCGATGATCGGCCCCAGGATATCGGGGTCGGCCCGGTATCTATTGTCGGCCAGTCTGGCGGCATCGCGACGGCGATCAAGCGCACCCTGGAAGAACGCGGGATCAAGGTCGGCGCCCTGGTGACCAGCGGTAACGAAGCCGGACTGAACAGCGCCGATTACATTCATTATTTCGTGCGCGACCCGGAAACGAAGGTCATCGTCTGTTACCTGGAATCGATCCGCGATCGCGACAACTTTCTTTCCGCCTGCCGCGCCGCGCGAGCAGCGGGCAAGCCGGTGGTGGTGATGAAGCTCGGCACATCACGCGCCGGACAGGCGGCTGCGCTGGCCCATACCGGGGCGCTGGCGGGTTCGGCCGCCGCCTTCGATGCCGTGGCCGGTGCCGCCGGTGCGATCCGGGCTGGCAATCTCGATGAAGTGATCGAGGTGGTGGAATATGTCCTCCACGCCCCCTTGCCCAAGGGAACGGGGATCGGCGCGATCACGCTATCGGGCGGGTTGCGCGGCATGATGCTGGATGCGGCGGAACGCAACGGGGTGCGCTTTGCCCAAATTCAGCCCGAAACCCAGGCCCGGCTGGAAGCCTTCATGGGCGCGGGCAGCGCCGTGGGGAATCCCCTCGATGGCGGTTACACCGTGCTGTCGAGCCAGGAAAACTATCTCAAAGCTATCGACATCATGCTATCGGATCCGGGCATTGATCTTCTGCTGATGCAGGAAGAACTGCCCCGCGAAGCAGGCTCGGCGCGCAAGGAAAACAACCTGCGTGAAGTGGAGAAGCTGGCGGCTCGCAACGGCAAGCCGATCTGCTTTGTCTCGATGATTTCCTACGGCCTGACGGCCTATGCCCGCGACATGCACGCAGAATTACCGCATCTGCCATTCTTGCAGGAAGTGGACAAGGCCCTGTGCGCGGTGCGCGTCATCGGCAATCATGTCACCAGTGCGGCCCCGGCGGCGGCGGATGGCACGCCGGCAGCGGCAGCCGATATTGCCGCACGGTTGCGGGCCGCTGCGGCCAAGGCAAGCAAGCCCTTTACCCTGAGCGAGCCCGAATCGAAGGCGCTGCTGGCGGCCTATGGCGTGCCGGTGGTGCGCGACGTGGTGACGCCGGATGCCGATGCGGCGGCACGCGCGGCAGAGGAGATCGGTTACCCGGTGGTGCTGAAAGCCGTTTCCGCCGAATTACCGCACAAAACCGAAGCCGGTGCGGTGCTGGTCGGCCTGGAAGATGAAGCGGCCTTGCGCCAGGGCTTCGCTTTGATCCTCGCCAACGTGGAAAAGGCCAGGCCGGGCCTGAAGCTTGATGGCGTCATGGTGGCGGAAATGATCCGGGGCGGGGTCGAACTGGCGGTGGGCATTGCCAATGATCCCGAGGTCGGACCGGTGGTGATGTTCGGCGGCGGCGGCGTGGCGCTGGAGCTTTATGGCGATGTCGCCTTTGCCGATCCCGCGCTTGACCGCGCGGGCGCAGAGCGGCTGGTGGATCGCACTAAGGCGGCGCGGCTGCTCGCGGGCTGGCGTGGCCAACCGGCGGCGGACCGTGAAGCGGTGGAAGCCGCTATCGTCGCGATCGGGCGCATTGCCCGTGACCTCGGCGACGTGATTGAGGCGGTGGACGTCAATCCCTTCGTCGCCCGGCCCGAAGGTGCGGTGGCGCTGGATGCCCTGGTGGTCGTGCGGGGCGGGACGGGCGCGGGCGGCGCATGAAAAGCATCCGTCTCAAGCCCGGCAAAGAGCGCGCCGTCGAACGCCGTCACCCCTGGGTTTTTTCCGGTGCCATTGCCAAAGGCGCGGCGGATATGGGTGAGACCGTGCGTGTCGAAGCCGACGATGGACGTTTTCTCGCCTGGGCGGCGTTTTCGCCCGCTTCGGCGATCAAGCTGCGAATCTGGTCCTTTACCGAATCCGACCGCATCGATGCCGCGATGATCCGTGCCCGCATTGAAGCGGCGATAGCCTTTCGTGCGCGTCTCGATATTCGATCCGACGCCCTGCGCCTGATTCATGCTGAAGCGGACGGCCTGCCGGGCCTGATCGTCGATCGCTATGGCGACGTGGTGGTGGCGCAGTTCCTGTCCGCAGGGGCCGAGCGCTGGCGGCGAGAGATCATAGAGGCCGTGATGGAGCTAAGCGGCGCCAAGCGGCTGTTCGAACGTTCCGATTCCGCTTCTCGAAAACTGGAGGGGCTGGAAGGCAGCACCGGCTGGATCACGGGCGACGGCGAAAGCAGCGTAGAGATCAATGAACACGACTGGCGCTTTCATGTCGATGTGGCGGAAGGTCACAAGACCGGCCATTATCTGGACCAGCGCGATAACCGGGCGGCATTCGCCCGACTGGTGCGCGGCCTTGGCTATGCCCGTGTGCTCAACTGTCATGCTTATACCGGGGGCTTCGCCATTGCCGCATTGGACGGTGGTGCTTCGGAAGTGGTCTCTGTCGATTCGTCACGCCCTGCCTTGGCCCAGGCAGAAGCCCACGTCGCGTTGAACGGTTTCGATCCAGGTCGCGCCGGTTTTGTTGCGGCGGATGCCAACACTTTTCTGCGCGAACAGGGCGCGGCGGGGGAGATGTTCGATGCCATCGTTCTCGACCCGCCGAAATTCGCCGCCACCGTCAAGCACGCGGAACGTGCCGCGCGTGCCTACAAGGACCTCAACCGTGTTGCCTTCAAGGCGCTGGCGCCCGGCGGTATGCTGATGACCTATTCCTGCTCCGGCGCGATCGGGACGGAACTGTTCCAGAAAATCGTGGCTTCCGCCGCGCTGGAAGCGGGCGTGGATGCCTATGTACTGCACCGTCTCGAAGCCGCGCCCGATCACCCCATGACCCTGGCCTTCCCCGAAGGCGAATACCTGAAAGGCCTTGTTCTGGTGCGCCGTTAGGCAAGATAGTACTTGATATTTGACGGCAATCAGGTAGATTAGAACCGTTCTAATAAATAGGAGGGACTCATGGCAAAAGTGACGAAGAAAAAGCTGATCGAGGAACTGAACAAGGACCTTGAGTGGGAATCTGCCGCAGCGATTCAGTACGTCCAGCATGCCGCCGTGATGACCGGGCCTGAATACGAGGGCATCATCAAGGAACTGGTTATTCATGCCAACGAGGAGATGGCCCACGCTGTCACCGTGGCGGAACAGATTTCCTTCCTTGGCGGCACGCCCACGATTGATGTCGAGCGGGTTGAGACTTCCGCCAATTCCAAGACCATGCTGAAACAGGATATGGCGGGTGAGGATAATGCCATCACCCGTTACAAGGAACGCATCGGTCAGGCTGAATTGCTTGGCGAATACGGCTTGCGCCGAATCCTTGAAGACATCCTGATGCAGGAAGAAGAACACAAGCGCGATATCCAGACCGCGCTCGGTCTGTAGCGTCCGGGGCCGTGAACAGCCCCTTCGTTGCGGACGAGGTGCCGGAAGGCGGACGCGCCGAAAGCGCTTTCGCGCTTCTGACCGCAGGGTTTGTCGTCGTCCTGGTGCTGACCAATATCATTGGCGTCAAGCTGTTCCTGGCCTTTCCGGAATCTCTTCCCCACGGCCTGTTCGGTGAGGCGATTACGCTGACCACAGGGCTGATTACCTATCCCATCACCTTTTTGCTGACCGATATCGTCTGCGAGGTATACGGCAAGCGCCGCGCCAACCTGATGGTGGCGGCGGGGTTCTTCTTCAGTCTGGTGTCGCTGCTGCTGATCCAGATTGCGCTGGCGCTGCCCGGCGCACCCGCGTGGTCGGCGACCAATCCGAACTTCCCCAGTGTCGAGGCCATGCAGCGCGCCTTCGAATCTGTCTTTACCCTGCCGGGGGTTTTGATCCTCGGCTCGATGACGGCTTACCTGGTGGCGCAGCTTCTTGATGTGCGTCTGTTTCATTACTGGAAGGACGTGACGCGCGGCCGTCATTTGTGGCTGCGTAACAATGCGTCCACCATGGTTAGCCAGATGGTGGATACGATCATCGTCAATTCGATCTTTCTCGGTTTTGGCCTTGGGCTTGCGTGGGGGATCGTCGGCCAGATCATCGTTGCCAGCTACCTGTTCAAGCTGGTCGTCGCGGCACTGGATACGCCCTTTGTTTACCTGGGGGTGGGGCTGCTGCGCCGTTACCTCAAGCTTGCGCCTGGAACCGCCTAACCGCCGTATTTCCGCATCGCGGTTTCAAAGGCTTCCGCGAAGGCATCTTCCAGCTTGTCGTTGAGGCCGCGGCAGCCGGCCACGACCATGCCGCCCCATTCGATGTAGTCGCGCAATTGTTCGTCGCTGAGCGCGGCCGGGCGATGCGCGATACGTTCGCGAATGTTCGATGTCTTGTCGGCAACTTTCAACAACTTGGCCTTGGGTGATAGTGTCGGTGCGTGCATCACCTGGCGCTGGCGTCTTTCGCTTTCGTCCTGGCCGGGCGGGTCCGTCACCTCGCGCACCAGGTCGGCAATGTCGGGGCCGAACAGGGTGCGCAGTTCTTCGTCGGTGGTTTCCGTGTCTTCCAGGCTGTCGTGCAGGACACCGGCGCAGACCAGCACCAGGTCGCCACCGTCCGTGGCATAGGCCAGCAGGTTGGCCACCTCGGTCAGGTGGTTCAGATAGGGTTCATCCACGGCCGCGTTGCGCCGCTGTCCGGCGTGGCGGTGGGCGGCAAAGGCAAAGGCGCGGGTCAGAAGGCTGACGGCTTCGGCAGAGGTGCTCATGGCGGCGGATTGTAGGGCAGGGACGCCGGGGCGCAAGGCCGCTTTGGGGCTAATTGCGTATCCGGGCGGTAGGGACTACACTTTTACCCATTATAAGACAGAGCGTCTAAAGGCGCCGTTATAGGGAGGAAAACGAGATGACACCGGAAGAAAATGAAGCCCTGACACGCGTTGGGCCCGGCACGCCGGGGGGTGAGATGTTGCGCCGTTACTGGTGGCCGGTTTACCTGTCTCCGGAACTCACGGACAAGCCCGCGGAGGTGCGCCACCTTGGCGAGGACTTCGTGGTTTTTCGCGACAAGAGCGGCAAGGCCGGCATGGTCGCCCGGGCATGCCCTCATCGCGGGGCCTCGCTTGTGCATGGCCGCGTTGAGGACGAGGGCATTCGCTGCTGCTATCACGGCTGGAAATTTGCCGCCGATGGCCAGTGCCTCGAAATGCCGGCAGAGCCACCGGGTTCCCCCCTGGTCAACGAGGTGCGCATCCGGGCGGCGCAGGTGCAGGAAGTGGCCGGGCTGGTCTTCGCCTATATCGGCCCCGATCCGGTGCCTGAACTGCCCAAGTGGGACCTGTTGTTCCGCGATGACTGCCACCGCGAAGTCTGGGCCAAGAAGGATTACTGCAACTGGGTCCAGCGTGCGGAAAACGGCGCCGATCCCTTCCATTCCATGTCGCTGCACGCGCCGGTTTATCCGTCCATCGCGCTCAAGCGGCCGGATGTGAAGTGGGAGCGCAAGTGGTACGGCATGCGCCAGTGTTCCCAGTATCCGGACAAGTTGCAGAATGTCAGCCACCAGTTGTTCCCGTCGTCCACGCGCCGTCACGGTGCGCGGGTCGGTACGGTGCCCAGCGAATATCTGCATATCCGCGTGCCGGTGGATGATGTCACGACCCAGACTTTCTACGTCAAGGCCAACATCGCCCCCGAAGGCCCTTACAAGCTGAGCTGCCGCGGGTTTCTCGACGTCAAGCCGGGGGTCTACGAGACGGTGGAGGACGGCTGGTGGCGTCTTCATTCGAACGAGCAGGACCGTGCCGCCCAGGAAAGCCAGGGGCCGATTTACGACCGCTCCGCCAACGAGCACCTGGGCACTTCGGACCGTGGCGTCGCGATGTGGCGCAAGATGGCTTTCGAATCCATTGAAGCCGTCAAACAGGGCAAGGACCCCGTCGGCATTGTCCGTGATCCCGCCAAGAACGAGTTGTTGATCTTTGATGCCGCCAAGAACTTCTCCGACGTGGATCGCACGCTCGGCGAAGAGCTTGCCATGTAGGGCGAGGAGAGATCGGTATGGCTATCGAGATCGTTGACGTCGTGGGGCTGGCCCACGAGCGCAAGAAGCGCAAGGTCATCATGGACACGCGCAAGATGCATGCATGGATGCATTATTATCCGAGCCCCGGCGACCATGATGATTTGCATTGCCATCCGGGCGACCAGACATTCCTGGTGCTGGAAGGGCAGTGCACCATGCGTTTTGAGGACGGCGGTTCCGGGGTTCTCAATCCCGGCGGGGTGGCGCTGATCGAGGGCGGTTCGTTTTACAAGCTGGAAAATACGGGTACGGGGCCGCTGGTGCTGATGGGGACGCGCACCGGCCCGCACAGCGCCAACAAGCATATCAACTATGAAACCGGCAAGGATATGCGTGGCATCCGGCCGTCGCGCAGTGAAGGCAGCTACGGCGCCCATGTGGCGCCCAAGGGCCAGGAACTGGACGCGGACTAGCCAGCGCCTTCGAAAACAGGAGAAAGTTATGGCGATTGAAATTTGCGATGTTGTGGGCCTAGCCCATGAGCGCAAGAAGCGCAAGATCATCATGGACACGCGCAAGATGCACGCATGGATGCATTATTACCCGAACCCGGGCGATCATGACGATCTGCACTGTCACCCCGGCGACCAGACGTTCATGTGTCTGGAGGGCGAATGCACCATGCATTTTCCCGATGGCGGCAGTGCCAAGATGAAGCCGGGCATGGCGGCTTTGATCGAAGGCGGTTCGTTTTACAGGCTGGAGAATACCGGCACCGGCCCCATGGTCATGATGGGTACGCGCACCGGCCCCAATTCAGCGAACAAGCACATCAACTACGAATCCGGGGAAGACTACCTGAAACTTCGCGGCAATCGCGAGGAACGGGTCAACGGTTTCATCATCTCGTCGGAAAAGGCTGGCGCTGAAAAGTCCTGAGGACCTAGTCGCGGAACGATGGGTCCTGCGCGTCCAGCATTTCCAGCAGCGCGCCCCATTCGTCGTCGGGCTTGCTGGTGTCGCGCGGGCGGTTGGATTGTGCCGCCGCGTGCCTGACGACATCATCGGTGGGCAGGTTCAGGTCCGTTCCCGAAGTCATGCAGGCCACCTGCACCCGGCAGGCCGTTTCCAGCGTGTACATCCAGCGGAATGCGGTCCAGATCTGGGGGGCGCAGACCAGAAGCCCGTGATTGCGCAGGATCATCCAGTTGCGGGGGCCAAGGTCGGAGACCAAGCTTTCGCGTTCCTCAAGGTCTGTCGCGAAGCCTTCGTAGTCGTGATAGGCCATGTCCGGAATGAACTTCATGGATTTCTGGTTGACCGGTAAAAGCCCGCATTTCATTGCCGAAACCGCCATGCCGGCGGTTGTATGGGTGTGGATGGTGCAATCCACATCGGGCCGCGCACCCAGCACTGCCGAATGAATGACGAAGCCGGCACGAATGACGGTGCGCGGCGTGTCGTCGAGGATTTCTCCTTCCATGTTGATCTTAATCAGGTCTGATGCACGCATCTGGCTGAACAGCCGTCCCGCCGGATTGAGCAGGAACTGGTCCGTTGTCCCCGGCACCCGTGCGGAAATATGGGTCGAGGTCTTGTCGTCCATATCGAAATGCGCAATCAGGCGGTAGCAGGCCGCGAGATCAACACGGGCCTGATGCTCCGCATCGGTCCTGTTGGCGCCTTTCTGCGGTGCCCGTGAAATAGTGACGGTCGTCATGGCGGCCTCCCTCACTTGTTGCCTGTCCCGGCTTTCGGTGACTTTAGGCCCGTACGGGTCCTGCGGGCAACGGTCTTGGGGCCTGCCCGCTTGTTCGCGGCGGCGATCCGGTTTACGACATATGCCAGATATTCAGCACCGCGCCTGGTGCCAGAAAATAAAAGGGGAGTGCCATGACCACATTGATTACCGGCGCCGGCCTGATCGGCACGGCCTATGCCCAGAAAGCCCTGGCCCGTGGCGAGGATGTTGCCTTTTTCGATCCCGAACCGCGTGCCGACTTCATCCGCCTCAAGCTTGGCGACGATGCCAAGGTGCCGCTGATAAGGGGTGACGTGCGCAGTCTGCCGGACCTGATCGCGGCGATCCAGGACACCAAGGCGACCACGGTGTTGCATACTGCCGGGATCATCGGTGGCAAGGTGGACGATATCCTTTACGCGGCGATGCAGATCAACGTCCAGGGCACGATCAACGTGGCCGAGGCCGTGCGCCTGACCGGCGTCAGGCGGCTGGTGCATCTTTCGACTTTCGGTGTTTACGATATGCGTCGTGACGTGCCCAAGGTCATCGCGGAAGGATTCTATCGCGGGCATGGCCGCGCCTACGGTAATTCCAAGGTGGCGAAGGAATTGCTGCTTGAGGCCTACCAGGCCAAGTACGGCTTCGAACTGGTCGGCGTGCGTCCGGCCAACGTTTTCGGCAACGGCCATTTCTGGTCCGGTTCGGGCGGCGGCGGCAAGATCCATGAAATGGTCGTCGCCGGTGTCGAGGGACGTCCGGCGCAGATTCCCGCCAACCAGACCGTGGTCAATGAATACATCTATTCCAAGGACATCGGCGGCATCGTCGATGCGGCGGCGACGGCGCCGGTGCCCAGGCAGCTTTGGTTCAATGCCGGGTCGGGCACGCTGACCCCGTTTGATGAACTGGTTACGCTGATGAAGAAGTTTTTCCCGAATTTCTCGTATGAGGTTCTGCCGGGGAAAGCAGGGGCGGACCGCGATTCCCGGCTCGATATTTCGGCGGCGAAGGAACAGCTTGGCTGGGTTCCGGAATACAGCCTGGAACAGGCGCTGGCCGATTACATCGAAGAAGTCAAAACCCGCGGCGCCGCATAAGTCCGGCGTCGATCACCCCGGATGGGGCTGGGCTGCTTTCGGCATGTCATGCAGCAGGTTTTTGACGAATCCGATGTGCAGGCGCAGGTCGTAGAGTTGCTCCGCGTAGGAGAGCGGCACCTTCAGCCGCCCCACCTGGGCCTGGATGCGGTCCAGCTCGGCGGCAATCTGCGCCGGGTCGGCTTCATCGGGGGCCGTGGCCACGCGGGATTCAAGATCACGCAACTCCTTGTACCAGCGGTAAATCTTGCGCCGCACTCCCCAGCGATAAGCAGGCGGGGCGATCTTGAACAGCGGGATCATGATGGTGATTAACGGCACCAGCATGATCAGCAGCCGTTCGGCCAGCACCGCCGCCCAGAAGGGCAGAACGCGG
>CAYYXR010000037.1:0-12503 GCA_964475755.1 uncultured Rhodobacterales bacterium | reverse complement strand
GGGCAGAACGCGGGTGCCTGATCCCGGCACACCGATGGCGATGCGCTTGCCTTTCAACTCGGTCAGGCGTCGCGGGATGGAATCGGCGCGGACGAACACCCATAGGGGTTCAAGGAAGATGCTGGCCAGTGACATCAGGTCAGGGGCGCCGAACGGGTCGCCGATGCCACCCTGAACGAAAGCGATATCCACGCCGCTCTTCGGGTCGTTGATGAGGGCTAGGTTCTCGCCTGCGCCTGCGGTCGGGCGCAGTTTCAGCTTAAGACCCTTCTGCGCCAGTTCCTTGGCGTAGCGTTGGGCGAAATCATGTTAGGCCCCTTCGGGGGAACCGGTGGCGATGGTGATGGTCTTGGGTGGGGCGGGATCGACGAACTGCCAGGTTACGACAAAGCCGACAACGATCAGCAGTGTGATCGGCACGTAAATCTTGATGAAATCCCACATCGAAAAACCCCTCCTGGTGCGGCGTATGGTTTGACTTTAGGCGTCATGGACGCCGCGGGCAAGATAGGGACTATCGGGGTGCGCCGGGTTCTGTTACGCCTAGTATCGTGGTGCGCTGACAGGGAGGATGGCATGATCGATCTTTACACATGGACGACCGGCAATGGCCGCAAGATCGTCATTATGCTGGAGGAAATCGGCCTTCCCTACGAGGTTCATCCGGTCAACATCTACAAGGGTGAGCAGTTCGCCCCTGAATTCCTGAAAATCTCCCCCAACAACAAGGTGCCGGCCATCGTCGACCGCGATGCGCCGGGCGGACGGGCGCTATCGATTTTCGAATCGGGGGCCTGCCTGATGTATCTCGCCGAAAAGACGGGCAAGCTGATGCCGGCCGATGTTGCCGAACGTTACGATGTCATCCAGTGGCTGATCCTGACCGTGGCCGGGCTGGGGCCGGCCATTGGCCAGGCGCACTATTTTCATGGTCCCGGCAAGGAGGGCAATGAAGCAGCGGCGGCGCGGTTTACGAAGGAAACGGCGCGGATGTTCAATGTGCTGGAGCGGCGGCTGAGCGAAAGCCCATGGATCGGCGGGGCGGAATATTCCATTGCCGATATTTCGGCCGTCGGGCGGGTTGCGGGCTATGAGAACGCAGGCGTGGACATCAACGAAACACCGGCGCTGGCGGCCTGGCTGGAGCGCGTCAATGGGCGTCCCGCGAGTGTGCGGGCGGCAACAGTCATTGCCGATCTGCGTGCCGCCCATGCCACGCCGATTGACGACGCGGCACGCGATATCATGTACGGGGACACGCAGTTCAAGCGGCACTGAGCCGGGCTAGAGCCTGCCCTCGGCCTTCAGTTTGATGACATTGTCGCGCTGGCGCAGGAACTTTTCGTCCAGGCCTTCATCCACAAGCGCGCACATCTTGTCGGCATCGAAAGCGCCCAAGCTCATGTCGTAATCGGTGCCCGGACGGTACTGGATCCAGTGCTTGAAATGGGTGCATTCCTCTGGCGTGTCGAAGTTGTCGATGTAGGTCTCGATCTCGTTGCCGTCGGGATCATTATAGTAAAATGACGTGGACTGGCCGTGATTGATGGTGTGGGAGAAGTAGGGCAGCCCCCAGCTCTTGACCTGGCGGTAGAGCTTCACCAGGTCGGTCAGCGAATCGTACTGGAACGCCATATGGGCAATGCCGGCGCGGCCTTTTGCATGCTGGCCTCCCTTGCGTTCAAGAATGGCAAAGCGATGGTCGCGCTCGTCGAAGCTGATGAAGGCGGCGCGGCCGCCGGCGCCATCGGCGGTGCGCTTGTCGCGGTAGTTGACCGGATGGCAGTTGAAGAAGTTCATGTAGAAGTCGACCATCTTCTCGAAATTCTGGTCGGTACCGAGCGAGACATGGACAAGCGCATTCGGCTTCGGTGCCGATCCTGCACCGATGCGTTCTTTTTCGTTCGGCATGTAGTTTTCTTTAAAATTTTCCAGCCAGATATTGTCGTCTGTGCGGATATCACCCTTGTCGCCTTCGGCCATCAATGCCTCCTTCTTCTATTTGGTTTTGGACCAGTCCCAGCTGGGTTCCAGCGTGTCTTCGACGATGGTATTGCGCATGATGCCTATACCTTCGATCTCCGATTCCAGAACGTCGCCCGGCACCAGGAACTTGTCGGGCTGCCCGCCGCCGCCCTGGGCCACGCCTTCGGGGGAACCGGTGGTAATGACATCGCCGGGAAGCAGTTCGATCTGTGAAACATAGGCAATGATATCGGCCAGTTTCCAGATCATGTCGCTGGTGTTGGCATCCTGGCGCATGTCGCCGTTGACCCGTGTTCTCAGGTTAAGATCGTTGGGGTCCTTGATCTCATCCGCCGTGACCACGCAAGGCCCCAGCGGGCAGAAACCATCGAAGCTTTTTGCTAAAAGGCGGTTGCCTTCGGCCCGTTCCATCCGGCCCACGTCGCGCGCGGTAACGTCGTTGGCGATGGTGTAGCCGGCGATGACGTCCATCGCGCGTTCGCGCGGCACGTTCTTGCAGCGCACGCCGATGACGGCTGCCATCTCGGTCTCGTAATCCAGGCGTTGGGTTGCACCGGGCCGAACGATATCGTCATGGGGGCCGATGATGGCGTGCGCGCCCTTGAGCCATGTCGAGGGCAGCAGGTAGGGCAGCTCCGTGGTGCTCATTTCTGCCTTGTGAGCGCCGTAGTTGCGCCCGGCGGCGATGACCTTGCTTGGGGCGAGCGGGGCAAACAGGTGGACATCGCCGAACGACAGGAACAACGGTTCGTCATCAATGCCACGGGCATCGGGCTGTTCGGCGTGCAGACGCTCCAGCCAGTCGGCGGTATCGCGGGCCGCTTGCAGGGCCGCGGGGCCGCCCGCCAGCAGGGCCGCGACATCGATCCCGATGCGCACGGCGGCGATGGCTTCGGCCTGCAGATCGCCCGCCTCGGCCAGCCTGCGGGCATGGCCGGCACGGAGACTGGCGATGATGCCGTCTCCCAAAACGACGCCCAGGCGCCGATGGCGGCGCTTCTCGCCGATGGCGATATAGCTTATTAATTTCATTGGATTTCTAGCTCCCCGCAGGCAATTTCCCGATGCCCTTGTTGTTTCGTTCGTGAGAATAGCTCTCTCTGTGTGTCGGCAAAAGAGCTTAAGTGGCAGCCAGTTGACCGATCCTGTCATTTCCGGCACTCTTGGCTCAAGTCCGTGAAGCAAGCAAAACCAAGGGCTAAGACCCAATCACGGCGAACTCATTAAATGGATGGCACGCGCCATCCTATCAAACAGGGGAAAATAATCGCGATGAACAAGTTTGCATCCATTTTGGCCGCCGCCGCTGCGGGCGTTGCTATGACGTCGCTGGCAAGCGCCGCCGAGCTGCCCAAGAGCACACAGAAAATGCTCAAGGCGCTCAAGCTCGACGCATCCATCCTGTCGGGCGTGGAAGACGAGCTCAAGGTGCCGCAGGCATGGCTTGATGCCGCCAACAACAAGGAAAAGCAGGTCCTGATCTATTCGACCCATCGGCCGAAGGACTGGAAGAAGATTCAGGACGTTTTTGCCGAACGTTATCCCGGCATCACGATCAAGCAGTCCGAGGTCCGCACCTCATCGCGGCGATATATCCGCCCGCTGACTGCTTTCAAGGAAGGCCGCTACCTGACCGACATCACCATGGGCCTTTCGGGCAACGTCTACCTGTTCCGCCGCGCTAACGCCTTCGCGAACCTGTCCGACCTGCCGGCCTACAAGCGGGTGCCGGACGACGCCAAGCAGAGCGACCACATCGCCGTTCCTTATCGCACGCGTTACTGGTGCATGTCGTACAACACCAACAATGTGAAGAAAAGTGAACTGCCCAAGACCTGGGACGACCTTGTCAGCTCCCAGCGTTTCGGCAACAAGAAGCTGATGATCGGTAACCGCCCGAACAACTGGCTGCTCAATCTCTGGGAAGCCAAGGGCGATAACTGGGGCGCGGATTTTTCGCGCAAACTGCTGGTCAATCTGAAGCCGCAGCTGCGCAAGGAAGGCATGAGCGCGCTTCTCAACCTCGTCATTTTGGGCGAGGGCGATATGGCCGTACCTTCGGCCATGAACCGCGTGGGGCCCCAGGTCCTGAAGGGGGCGCCGATCGGCTACCATTGTCCGGAACCGGTTCCCTTTACGGTATCGGAACTGGGCGTGTTCAAGGGTGCGCCGCACATCAACGCCGCGAAGATCTGGGTCAACTGGCTGCTGTCCAAGGAAGGCCAGGTCGCCCAGTACTACGCCGAGCGTTCGTCGCCGATCCATGCGGAGCTGCAGCGCAAGGAATTCCTCTACTTCCCCGAAGCCGTGGTTGGCCGGAAGAAGGCCGTTCTTGGCCCGGATGCGGCCCAGACATCGGTGCGTCTTGCCAGGTTGTGGGATCCGCTGTGGATCCAGGGTGGTGGCTACGTACCGCCGAAGGCGAGCAGCGTCAGCACCAAGCTGGCTGACGTTCAGCGCGGTGGCCGCAAGATCGTGTTCGACGCCGATGGCAAGAAGCATTCGGCTTCGGTGTCACGTTCACGCACCAAGATCATGGTCGGCGGCAAGAAGGGGAGCCGCGGTTCCCTCAAGGCCGGGATGGAGTGCAAGGTCAGTTATGCCGGTAACGGTGGCGAGGCCAAGTCCATCGAGTGCAAGTAACTTATTCGTAACGCACATGCGTGAGCCTGTCCGGCCATTTCCGGACAGGCTTGCGCGTGAGCGGTTGATGAAATGTATCTGTTTGGGGCAGGCGGCATATCTGCGCCGCGTAGAGGGATGAAAAATGGCGGTTGAAGCACTGGGCGCAACGCCCTCGGAATCATGGATCCGCAGATTCCGCAGGTCGAACCCCTTCCATTGGGCCTTGCTGGTGCTGATGGCACTGCTGGTGGGGCTTCCGGCAGTGTTCCTGATACTGGGAAGCCTTTCCCAGTCGCAGATTCCGACCGACATTGCGCTCGATAAGCTCAACTTTGAAAACTATGGCGATGTGTGGTGGGACCCGACCACCTATGCACTGTTCTACAACACGTTCATTTACGTGTTTGGCGCCACCGCCTTTGGTATCACCCTGGCGGCGACGCTGGCGTGGCTGGTGGAGCGTACCGATATCAGGGGCAAGATCTGGATTTATGCCGGGGTGCCGATGACCCTGGCGATGCCGGGCATGCTTCAGGCCATGGCCTGGGTGCTGCTGCTCAGCCCACGGGTGGGCTTCATCAATACTTTCCTGATGGACAATCTTGGCATTGGGCCGATCAACATTTATTCCATCGGCGGCATGATCTTTGTCGAGGGCCTGCGTCTGGTGCCGACGGCATTCCTGATGCTGGTGCCCTTGCTGCGCTCGATGGATCCGTCGCTGGAAGAGGCCGCGTCCATGTCCGGCGCCGGTCCCGGAAATACGCTGCGCAAGGTTACCTTGCGCCTGATGTTGCCGGGCCTGGTCGCCATCGTGATTTACCAGTTCATCACCGCGCTTGAAGTGTTCGAAGTGCCGGGCATTCTCGGTATGCCCGCCGATATTTTCGTGTTTTCGACCAAGATTTATCAAATCCATCATTCGGCGACGGTGCTGCCGGAATACGGCAAGGCCAATGCCCTGGCCATGATCTACCTTGTGGTGGCGGTGGTGGCGACGATCGCCTATTCCCGCGTTATCGCGCACCAGGAACGCTATACCATCGTGACCGGCAAGGGGTATCGGCCCCGGACCACGCCGCTCGGCCGGTGGTGGGGCTGGGCGGCCTTTGCATTGGTTTTCCTGTTCCTGATGTTCTCCATCATCATGCCGCTGTTCGTGTTTATTTATGTTTCGCTTTTGCCGTACGTGCAGGCGCCGAGCTGGGAAGTGCTGGGAACTCTTACCTTCGAGCATTATCTGAATCTGGGCGAGGATCCGTTCCTGATGAAATCCATCTGGAATACCCTGATCCTGATCGTGCTGACTTCCACGGGCACGGTGGTGCTGGCCTTTCTGGTTTCGCTTGTCGTCGTGCGGACCAAGTTCATCGGGCGGAAGTTCCTCGATCAGCTCGCGTTCATGCCTCACGCCATTCCGGGAATCGTGCTGGGCCTTGCCTTTCTGTGGGTGTTCTTGCAGGGCGCCAATTTCGGCATGGATATTTTCGGCTCCATCTGGTCCATCTGTATCGCCTTCATCGTCAGCTATATCGCCTATGGCACCCGTGCGATGAATGCGGCCATCCTGCAAATTCACAAGGACCTGGAAGAGGCGGCCCATGTTTCCGGCGCGCCGCACTGGCGCACCATGTGGCGAGTGTTCTATCCGCTGATGCTACCGACGTTTGTCGGCGTCTGGGTATGGGTCATGCTGCATGTGGTGCGCTCGGCATCGTTGCCGCTGATCCTCTACGAAGGGCCGGAAAACCAGGTCCTGGCGGTCATCATCTGGAACATGTGGGATGAAGGCGAAATGCAGGCGGTCGGTGCGATCGGTGTGATCATGATCCTGATTCTGCTGCTGATTACGGTCTTCGTCCGCAGCTTCGGCTTTGGCTCTACCCGCCATATCCAGAGCAGCGAGAAGTGAGCACCAGCCGGGGGTCAACCAGTGATGGTGCCTCCGGCGGAAAGCGCCGCCGGGTTGTGATCCTGGGCGCGGGCGGGCGCGACTTTCACGATTTTAACGTGCTGTACCGGGATAACGCCAGTTGCGAGGTGGTAGCCTTCGGCGCCACGCAAATTCCGGGCATCGCCGGACGGCGCTATCCTCCCGAGCTGGCAGGGCCCCTGTATCCGGATGGCATCCCGATCAAGGACGAAAACGATCTTCCGGAGTTTTGCCGGACAGAAGCTGTCGACGAGGTGGTTTTCGCCTATTCCGATATTGCTCATGGCGACGTCATGCATGTGGCGTCGCGTTTCCTTGCCACGGGGGCCGATTTCGTTTTTCACGGGCCGCGGGCGAGCATGCTGGAAGCGGCCAAGCCGGTCATTGCCGTGACGGCGGTCAGGACCGGCTGCGGCAAATCCCCGGTCAGCCGGTTCATTGCAGCACAGTTGAAGGCCCGAGGGTTGCGCGTCGGCATTTTGCGCCACCCCATGCCTTACGGCGATCTTGGCAAGCAGTCGGTGCAAAGGTTCGCCACCGCGGCCGATCTCGACGCTGCCGAATGCACCATCGAAGAGCGCGAGGAATACGAGCCCTACGTCGCCGAGGGGGCGGTTATTTTCGCTGGGGTGGATTACGCGCGTATCCTTGAGGCGGCTTCCGCCGAGGCCGACATCATCCTGTGGGATGGCGGCAATAATGACTTTCCCTTCATCCGGCCCGACCTGCAAATCGCACTTGCCGATGCGTTGCGGCCCGGCCACGAGACCGCTTACCATCCCGGCGAAACGGTGCTGACGCACTGTTGCTGCTGACTGACGTGGATGGCGTTTATGAGGACTTCGGGACATCCCGGACACGCCGCCTGGAGCGGATCAGCGCGGCAGAGGTGCAGGACCTTAACCTTGACCCCGGTTCCATGGGACCAAAAGTGGCGGCGGCGGCCCATTTCGCCCAGACGACAGGGGCGCTGGCGGTGATCGACGCCCTGGGGGAGGCGGAAGCCATGCTGGCGGGCGCGGCGGGAACCCGGATCGTTCCCTGAGCGGTTTGTTACGCTACGGAAATACTGTGTTTTATGGGGATAGGGCCCTGTCGCGGTATTGCCAATGGCCTTGCTACCCGGCACAATGCGACCAAAGAGCGGTTGGTTAAATCGCTGGAAAACATACGAATTCCATTTAGCAGGGAAACACCATGATCGACATCAGGAATCTGCACGTTCACTACCAGAGTTCCGAGGGTAGCGTTCATGCGGTGCGCGGAATCAATATCAAGGTCGAGGAAGGGCAATTTTACACCATGCTCGGCCCGTCGGGCTGCGGCAAGACGACGACGTTGCGATGCCTCGCCGGGTTGGAGCGCCCCTCCGGCGGCGAAATTTTCATTAATGGCGAGCCGGTATTCTCCACCGAGAGAAACGTCATGGTGCCCGCCTACAAACGTGACATCGGCATGGTGTTCCAGTCCTACGCCATCTGGCCGCATATGGACGTGTTCGAGAACGTTGCCTTCCCGCTGCGCGAGATGAAGGGCCGTTTCTCCAAGACAGAAATCCGCGACAAGGTGATGGCGGCGCTCGACCTGGTCCAGCTCAATGGCTACGAGGATCGTCCGGCGCCGTTCCTGTCCGGCGGCCAGCAGCAGCGCCTGGCCCTGGCCCGCGCGCTGGTGCGTGAGCCGCAGGTTCTTTTGCTTGATGAGCCGCTGTCCAACCTCGATGCCAAGCTGCGCGAAGAAACCCGCACGGAAATTCGCGATCTGGTGAAGCGTCTCGGCATTACCACGGTCTATGTGACCCATGACCAGCTTGAAGCCCTGACCATGTCCGATGTGATCGCGGTCATGGAGGCTGGAAAGATCGTCCAGGAAGGCGGCCCGGTTGAAATCTATCGTGAGCCCAAGGTTCGCTTCGTCGCCGACTTCATTGGTCTGACCAATTTCGTCGAGGGCAAGGTGATAGCCGTGGCCAACGGATCAAGCTTCGGTGAGGTTCAGACGGCTTCGGGCAAGATCAAGTGCACGCTGCCCAAGGATGCGCAGATTGGCTCCTCGGTTATCATCGTGGTGCGCCCCGAAGACGTGAACCTGATGCCGGTCGGTGGTGGTGGCGAGAACGTCATCGAGGGCAAGGTCACGGCGGCCATGTTCATGGGCGACACGACCGAATTCCGCATCGCACTTCCCGACGCGTCTCTGCGGCTCAAGCTGCATCCGTCCACGGAGGTGGAGGAAGGCCAGACCATCCTAGTTGAACTCCCGGCGGAACGTTGCCGCGCCCTGATGGGCTGAGTATCCGGCACCTGAATAAAAAAGGGCGGTCCCGAGGGACCGCCCTTTTTCTTTTATCCGATGTATATCAGCCGGGTATATCAGCCCGCAGCCTTGGCCACCGCGCGCTTGGCAATCACCGTAACCAGGTGGGCCCGGTATTCGGCGCTGCAATGAATATCCGACATCATGTCGTCTGCCGGCAGGGCGATGGAGGCGATGGCATCGGCCGAGAAGTTGGCTGCCAGCGCTTTTTCCATTTCCGGCACGCGGAAAACATGATCCTTGGCGCCGGTAATGGCGACACGGACATCCTTGCCGGTGCAGGAGACAAAGGCCCCGACCATGGCGAAGCCCGATGCGGGCTGCGGGAACTTTTCGTAACCCGCGGCATCGGGCACCGGGAAGTGCACGGCCTTGATGATCTCATCGGGTTCCAGCGCGGTTTCGAACAGGCCGACAAAGAAATCGTCGCCCGCGATCTTGCGCTTGTTGGTTTCCACGGTCGCGCCGAGCCCGAGCACTGCCGAGGGATAGCAGGCCGAGGGGTCGGAATGGGCGAGGGAACCGCCAATGGTGCCACGATTGCGGACGCTGGGATCGCCGATGCCGCCGGCCAATGCCGCCAGCGCCGGGATCGCCTTCTGCACTTCGGCGGAAGTCTGCACTTCGACGTGGCGCGTCATGGCGCCGATGGTAACGGTCTTGCCCGAAACGCTGATCCCCTTGAGGCCATCGACGGCAGCCAGGTCCACCAGATCGGACGGTGCCGACAGGCGCAGCTTCATCGAGGGCAGCAGGCTCATCCCGCCGGCCAGGAGCTTGCCGTCATCGGCCTCTGCGGCCTTCTTGGCGGCGTCATCGAGCGAGGATGGACGGTGGTAATTGAATGCATACATAGTTCTGGTCCTCCCTGAAACCCGTTAGCGCCGGTTCATGGCACGAATGCCGTCATGGATGGCTTCGACGATGTGTTCGTAGCCCGTGCAACGGCAAATGTTGCCTTCAAGCTCGTGGCGAATGGCCTTTTCATCGGCATCGGGCTTGCGCCGTGCGATGTCGCAGCCGACCATGACCATGCCCGGCGTGCAAAAGCCGCATTGCAGGCCATGGTGCTCCCAGAATGCCTTTTGCATCGGGTGCAACTCGCCATCGGCGGCGGCCAGCCCCTCAATCGTGGTGACATCGGCGCCTTCGGCCTGGACCGCGAGAATGGTGCAGGACTTGATGGCTTCACCATTGAGGTGGACGTTGCAGCAGCCGCACTGCGAGGTATCGCAGCCGACATGGGTTCCGGTCAGGCCGATGTGGTCGCGCAGGTACTGAACCAGCAGCGTGCGCGGCTCGACTTCAGCCGAAACCTGCTTGCCGTTGACGGTCATTGTGACTTTGGTGCTCAAAGCTCCCCTCCTTTATTAAACCGCACGCCGCTGGCGGCGGGCACTGCGTATTTTGGTGCAGTATGCCTTCAGTGATTGACAATCCAAAGGGCAATCAGGCCAGCGATGGCAAGTGCCCAGAATGTAATGGCCTGGCTACAGGCCGGGGTCGCAGCCGGGGCAGGCGCCGAGGCCGGGGCGGCAGCCGGGGCCGCTTCGTCCTTGCCGCCGCCAAGCTGGGCCGACAGGTTGGTAAAGAACTGGTCGGCGAGCTTTTTCGCCGTCGAATCGATCAGGCGCTGGCCGACCTGGGCGAGCTTGCCGCCGACCGAAGCATGGACCTGATAGGCGATAATGGTGCCTTCGCCGTCATCACGGAGCGAGACCTTGGCCTCGCCCTTGCCGAAACCGGCCACGCCGCCTGAACCCGTGCCCGACAGGGTGTAGCCGTTGGGCGGGTCGAGATCGGCCAGGGTCACTTCGCCCTTGAATTTGGCCTTCACCGGGCCAATGGCCAGGCTGACCCGGGCGGTGAATTCGGTATCCGACTTTTTCTCGACACTTTCGCAGCCGGGAATGGCGAGCTTGAGAATTTCGGGATCATTAAGCGCCGCCCACACCGTATCCCGTGAGGCCGGTACGCGCTTTTCGCCGGACATATCCATATTCAGGCAGCTCCCTTTTTACGAACGTTTTGAATGGCCTGCCACATCCGGTTGGGCGTGAGCGGCATATCGATTTCTTCAACTCCAAGCGGCTTGAGCGCATCCAGCACCGCGTGGACCAGCGCCGTCGGCGCCCCGCAGCAGCCGGCTTCGCCCGCGCCCTTGACGCCCAACTCGTTGTTGGTCGATGGCGTCGGGCAGAACACGGCCTTCATGTGCGGGAAGTGCTTGGCCCGGGGCATACCGTAATCCATGAATGTCCCGGTCAGAAGCTGGCCGCTTTCTTCATCGTAAACGAGATTTTCGGTCAACGCCTGACCAATCCCCTGGGCGACGCCGCCGTGGACCTGGCCGTGAACGATCAGTGGGTTGAGCACGGTGCCGCAGTCATCCGCGGCGGCAAAGCCGACGATTTCCAGGTTGCCGGTTTCCGGATCGACCTCGACCTCACAGATATGGCAGCCGTTGGGATAGTTCATGTCATCGCGGCCATTGGCACGCTTGTAGAGATAGGTTTCATCGAATCCGGGCTCGACCCCTTCGGGCAGCCTGGCCGGATCGTGGGCGGCCTTGGCGACATCATTGATGGAAACCGAGCCGGCCTTGGCCTTGAACTCACCGCCTTCGAAAGCAACATCCGTGGGCGGCGCCTGCAAAAGGTGCCCGGCGATTTTCTTACCTTTTTCGATCAACTTGTCTGCGGCGCGAATGATGGCCATGCCGCCCATCTGCGACGACCGTGAACCAAAAGTGCCGGCGGCGCCTTCGGGCGTGGTGTCGGTATCGCCCTGAATCAGGTCGATCGAATCAAAGGGCACCCCCAGTTTTTCCGACAGGATCTGGGAATAGACCGTGGCATGTCCCTGGCCGTGGGAAAAGGTGCCGCAAATGATGGAGATGTTGCCGCCCGGTTCGAACCGGACCCGCATGACCTCTTCAGGGCGGCCGCCCGCACCTTCGATGAAGGAGGTCAGGCCGATGCCGCGCAGCAGGCCGCGCTTGGCCGATTCCTTGCGCCGTGCTTCGAAGTTGTCCCAGTCGATGAGCTTGCAGGCCTCTTCCTGGCACTTGACGAAATCGCCGATGTCGATGGTCAGGCCCATCTGGGTCTTGTACGGGAACTTGCTGATGTAGTTGCGCTTGCGCATTTCGCGCGAATCGATGCCCATTTCCCTGGCCGCCTTTTCGATCAGGCGATCAATCAGGTAATTGGCTTCGGGGCGCCCGGCGCCGCGGTAGGTATCGGTGGGGACCGTATTGGTCATCACCGCCTTGCAGGAGAAATAGAGCGCGGGAATGTCATAGACACCGCCGACGATGCGCCCACCGCCGTCAATGGGCAGGCGGGCACCGTTTTCCGTCACCCAGGCGCCGATGTTGGCGTACATATCGATCTTGTAGCCGAGGATCTTGCCCTTAGCGTCCAGCGCCAGTTCCGCCTTGTCGATCTGGTCGCGTCCATGCAGGTCCGAAACCATGGTTTCGGAACGGTCGCCCAGCCATTTGACCGCGCGGCCGAGCTTTTTCGCCGCATAGGCGATGGCGACGATTTCCGGATAAATCTTGGAACGCGTGCCGAAGCCGCCGCCGGTGTTGTCCGATACGTGGCGGACCTTGCTGCCGTCACCGTCGAACAGGAGATCG
>CAYYXR010000036.1:0-30293 GCA_964475755.1 uncultured Rhodobacterales bacterium | reverse complement strand
CCATCACACCCTTCGGGTCCATGCCGCAAGCCAGCATATGACCGTGATCGCGGTAGCTTGTGACCACCGTATCCACCGGGTTGGTGCACGATTGCATGCCCACAACCACGGCCTCCTGGCCGATATAGAGATGGCAGAAGCCGCCAATGAGCCCCATACCGTAAAGCTGTCCGGCGCGCTCCTCGAAGCGGCGGATCAGAAGCATGTCTCGATAGAACGACTTAAGCGTGTCTGCCGACACCCCTGATTCCACATTTTTTGCCTTGGATTTGGGTGCCGCTTTCTTTTTGGCCGCCATGGGTCCTCCTGAGGGCTCTCACCAAAGACGACGCGAATACGCTTGCATTCAAGCGTTCTCCCGTCCCCGGAACGCATTCAATGCGCACTGAATACCACGAGTGCCTAACTCGGAGTTAAGTTATTGCTATGTAACGCACAATTCGACTTGGCCAAGATCGGGGCAGCTAGCTAAGCTATGGAAATAGCTTGCTTTTTCCGGTCTTGGCACAATTTTCGCGAACCAGCGAAAACATGCACGAAAGCAGTGTTTTAGATCGTCAGCTATATATTTTAAGGAGAATCAGAGAATCGAGGATCAGAACTGACTGACTGCACCGTCATAATCGGTCCCCTCCAGAGGGATAATCACGTCCTCAGGATGAATAGCCCCAAGCATCCGCCGGGAGCGCTCTTCCAGCATATCGCGATCCAGGCTTTCCGGGCGAAGGAGGGAAACGCGATGCTCCATTTCAGCTCGCTTCCGACTCACCTCGGCCATTTGAGCGTCAGCGCGCTCAATGTCATAGCGAAGGTTCCACCAGGCAATCAGACCACGGTCACCTTGGACGCCATGATAGGCAAAATAGATAATCAACGCCGCTCCAATAAGCGGACCAAGAATGCCTTTTGCTTTGCGGCCGATGTCGCGTCCGAATTCCACGTCCCCAAACCCATATCTGTGGATCGCCGATCAACAGCTGACGAGGGAATCACTGGCGAGTCTCCGGGTCAAGCCAAGGGATTCCCGGAGAGTCAAATTTTCGCTGCTAAGCCAAATTGTGTGGCAAATTTGACTCACTCTGCCGCGGAAATGATTCGTCTACAAACCGGATCAAGACCAACTGAGGTCGTGCTTCAGAATAGGCGTGGAACGGATACGCTTGCCGATTGCGCGATAAATGGCATTGCCAACCGCGGGACCAACGGGACCCGCCGGTGGTTCGCCGACCTCCCCGTAGCGCTCGTGCCCCGATAACCCGCCAAAGTGAATGGTGACTTTGGGCACATCCGCCATCCGCATCATCTGATACTGGTCGAAGTTGCCTTCGACGATGCGGCCATCCTTTACGTTGATCTCTTCGCTCAACGCCATGTTCAGTCCAAATATAGCTCCACCCTGCATCTCGTGGTGGACGGCGTCGCGGTTCATGACGCACCCTGTGTCGAATGCCAAATCCAGTTCGTGGACTTTGAGATTACCTCTCTTGGTGACTTCGACGGTTGCAACCACACCGACGGTGGTGCCGGCGTTCGGCTGCCCGTTCATACCCCAGTTAGCAATCGCGAGGCCCTGCGCAGTGCCTTTGGGAAGCGACTTACCCCATCCGGATTTTTGTGCGACTTCCTTCAACACCTTATGCCAGCCGGGGTCAGGCCAACCTTCGAGCAGTTTCAACCGATACTCAAGCGGGTCCATGCCCGCCGCCTCGGCACATTCATCAATGAATGTCTCCAGCATGAACGCATAGGAGTTATAGCCAGGACCCCGATACGCACCGGTGAGTACATGTAGCGGCATTTCATGCGCGTCGATGAGTACATTCGGAATCGTCCCCAGCGCATAAGGTGTATCCGCCATGCGCGGGAAATGCCCTTTCGTCGCCTGAGACGCCACCAATACCTTGGGCATTCCGTCTTTGCCGAGGCCGGCGCGGATACGCGCGGCAACCATCGGCCGGTAGCGGCCTTGGCGCATCATTTCTTCCCGCGACCAAACCACCTGAACCGGACGGCCTTTCAACTTTTTCGCGATGGATACAACGATGCGCAGATCTTCCGCGAACAGCCTGCGGCCAAATCCGCCGCCAACATGGGTTTGGTGCACAAACACCTTTTCCGGCGGCATACCGGACTCATTTACGGCAACCCAAAACGCCTGCTTGGTTTGCTGAGCCGGATGCCAAACGTCAACGCGCTCATCGGTCACCAGCACGGTTCCGTTGAGAGGTTCCATGCAGGATTGATCCGAGAACGGCGTGACGTAGGTCGCCTCGACAATCTTGTCTTGTGCTTTCAATAAACCAACATCGCCGGCGCTTTTCTCGACCGTTCCGTCCTTGGCCTGATAGAGCGTCGCCACAGCTGTTTCGTATATGTGGGCAGACGTGCGCCAATTGGCGCCTTTGCCGTCATCCCATTCCACTGGTAAGGCCTCGAGCGCCTTTCTCGCCTGCCAATAATGATCCGCGACCACAGCGATAGCGCTTTGGACCCCACTCTGATCGAAGCCAAATGGGGCTTTATCCGCGCCCGTCGATCCGCGCGCGTCGTCGGGGTCCACGGGAATGACAGCAATAACGCCCGGCATTTTGAGAACCGCATCGGCGTCATAACTTTTCAGTCGGCCGCCGTGCACCGGAGATTGACGTAAGGCCGCGTAAACCATTCCTGGCACGCGAACGTCAATGCCGTAGATTGCACTACCATCGACGACTTGCGGGAGATTCAGCTTCGATGGTGACGTTTTGCCAAGTAACGTCCACTCACTTTCCGGCTTCAGGGCCGGTTCGCTATCTAAATTGATCCGTCCTGCACGCGCCGCCACTTCGCCGTAGCGCAACGTGCGACCGGATGCAGAATGAGTGAGAACACCGTCCTGTGCAGAAACATCATCTACCGATACGCCCCATTGCGCAGCTGCAGCGGCTTTCAACCGCTCGCGTGCGCTTGCACCGATTTGAAGCATGAGTTGCATACGTTCGGGGGAAGTGGAGCGGCCGCTGAAATATCCCATAGCGCCGCCATCAAAATCGTAAACGCCGTCTTCAGTGTAGTTGCGGTGTACGGGCGCATATTCCGTGCGCACTTTGTCCCATGAACATTGCAACTCTTCGGCAACAAGTTGTGCGACCTGTGTCAGCGTGCCATTGCCGATTTCGGGCGTTGATACGCGAATTGTGACGGTATCGTCGGGTGCAATCGCCACCCAGGGTGTGAACTCCGTGCCCGCCGCAGAATTCAGCTTTCCCCAAGGCTCGGGAGCATGAGACGCGGCAGCGACGGCATTTGTCCTGAAGCCAATGGCCAGCCCCCCGCTCACGGCGGCGGAGGCAATGATGAAACGGCGACGGTTGATCGATTTGTGAGTGCCCATTTCGCCCTCCCTTAACCACGCATCTCTTTGGCGGCCTTATGAATGGCCGCGCGCACACGCGGATAGGTTCCGCACCTGCAAATATTGTCGACATATGCATCAATGTCTTCGTCGGTTGGCTCAGGGATTGCTTCCAACAGCGCAGCAGCCGCCATCAACATGCCGGATTGGCAATACCCGCATTGAGGCACGTTCATTTCCACCCAATATTTCTGCAAGGGGTGGTTTGCTTTTTCGGACAGGCCCTCGATTGTTTTGATGCTTGCACCGTCCACGCTTTCGACCGGTACTTGGCAGGAGCGTGTCGCCATGCCGTCAACGTGAACCGTACACGCGCCGCACTGAGCGATGCCGCAGCCGAACTTTGTGCCGGTCATACCCAAATGGTCGCGCAGCACCCAAAGCAGAGGCGTATCCGCTTCGGCATCCACCGAATGCGCAACACCATTGATCTTCAGCGTAAAGGCCATCTATTCCTCCCGGACGCAGGCGCCGAATTGCTGATAAGTTCACCCGCTAGAATATGCCTCGCCCTTCCAGCGGGCAACCAGGAGGGTCAAAACGTGGCAATCACTGTTCGAACAGAGACGCTCGAGGACCTGGATAAAATACATAGCTTGACTTGCATTGCCTTTGGGCAGCGCGGCGAGGCTGATCTGGTGGACATGCTTCGAGGCGAAGGGGATCTTGTGGTCTCACTCGTGGCTGAAGAGAACGGCAAGATCGTGGGCCACGTTGCATTGTCTAAAATGGTGGAGCCTAGTGGCGCGCTTGCTCTGGCCCCCGTTTCCGTTGATCCAATAAAACAGCGCGCAGGCATTGGCAGCCGTCTAATTCAGGCAGCCCACGCGATAGCCGAACAAGATGGATGGCATACGGTGTTCGTACTGGGTGATCCAAACTACTACCAACGCTTCGGCTTTAGACACGAGATCGCCGCGTCTTTTAATACGCCCTACCCCAAGGAATTCACCATGGCTTTGGAACTGAAGCCCAACAGCTTGGACGACCTGCCCGGTCAACTTGTTTATCCCGCCGCGTTCAGCAAATTAGACTGACATCAACTGTTACAAATCAGCAGGTCTTTTTGGTTTAACTCTGCACAATTATAGCTACATTGCGCTCGATTTTGCCGCGAATGCGCTAAAAGAGTGGGACACAGGGGAAATCCGGTTTTGAAAAGACTTATTTTGTTAGCCTCCACCATGTGCGGCATGGTGCTCGCGATACCGCACGCGGCACTCGCTCAGCGGGCGGATGAAAACGCCGTTACGTCCGCCGATGACGCGTTCGGCACGACCGTGGGGAACGAAACAACCGGCCTTTACAGCTCACAAAACGCCCGTGGCTTTAGCCCACAGGACGCAGGCAACGTCCGCATCGAAGGGCTGTTCTTTGACCGTCAGGGCATTCAGGCGGTCACCAGCCGGTTATTTGCGGGAAATACCATTCACGTCGGCATTAGCGCGCAGTCCTACCCCTTCCCCGCGCCAACAGGCATTGCGAACTACAAACTTCGCATGCCGGGCGACGAACAGGTCACCAGCTTGTTTGCGAGCTTCGGCCCCTATGACGAATACAACGTGGAAATCGACACACAGATTCCCGTCATTGCAGGCAAACTCAGCATAGGCGGCGGATACGGATACAAGCGTACGGCCTGGGATTGGGGATCGCATTCCTGGACGTGGTCGGGCGCGGCCATCGCCAGGTGGACGCCGACCGACAACTTTGAATTCGTTCCGTTCTGGAGCCAGGGCGAGATCAGCGACTGGGAAGTCCGGCCCTTTATTTACACAGGCGGCGCATACTTGCCGCCCGAGATTCACCGCCGCACCTATTTCAGTCAGGACTGGGCCGACTGGGAAGAGAACAACATCAACTTCGGGTTCGTTTCCCGATATGTTCCGGCGCGGGAATGGGCGATCAGGTTGGGTGTTTTTCGCTCACTCTCTTATCGGCCTGAGAACTATTTGCTGTTCTACAACAACACTCAGCCCGACGGCTCTGCCGATCTCTCTTTTCTTGGCTTAAATGATCAACGTTCCGGGTCTTATTCCGGCGAGCTAAGAGTTAGCCGCGTGTTTTCCGAAGGCCCAAGACAACATACCCTTCACGTTTCCGCCAAAGGCAGAGACATCAATCGTCAATTCAACGGCGCATCTCTTATCCCGTTTGGACCGGCGCTCATCGGCACCACGATGCGCGTACCCAGACCGGATTTTTCGTTTGGCCCGCTTGATCGCAGCGATGCACGTCAAGGAACTGTCGGAGTCACGTACGAAGGCCGCTGGCGTGGCATCGGCGAAATGAGCGTGGGGATACAAAAGACGTCGTACCGGCAAAACACAACGCAAGCCGGCAGCCCTACCGTCAGCACCAAAAGCAATCCTTGGCTATACAACGGTACGCTAGCGGTTTACGCGACCGAAGATATTGCTATTTACGGCAGCTACACGCGTGGGCTTGAGGAGTCGGGTGTAGCGCCCGACCGCGCCGCCAATCGCGGCGAGGCTGTGCCCTCCAGCATCACCGAACAGATTGATGCCGGGTTGAGATACAACATCACGCCGTCCCTGACCTTCGTCGCCGGTGTCTTCGATGTCAAAAAACCATACATTGAGACTGACGCGGCAAACATTTTCGGTCAGATCGGTTCGGTGAAACACAGGGGCATCGAATTGTCCCTGGCCGGTGAAGTTACAGAGGGCTTAACCGTTGTCGCAGGTACAGTCCTGTTGCAGGCGCGCGTTTCCGGGCCGCTCGTGGATCAAGGGTTGGTCGGGCGCGTGCCCTTTGGGCGTAAGCCGCGTGTCAGCAACCTCAACATCCAATACGGCCCACCGTCGTGGAATGGACTTGCGCTGGAACTCCAAGCACAAAACACGGTGCAAGGATATGCAGATCAAGCCAATCAACTGAAACTGCCCTCGATCACCACTGTGGATCTCGGCGTGCGTTACCGCTTCGAACTATTTGACTCGCCTGCAATACTGCGATTCCGCGCGCAGAACATCACAAACACTTACGGATGGACATTGGGTGGCGGCGCTGCGGCTTGGTATTCCTACGAAGGACCCACGCGTTTCTTGGTGAGTCTGGCGGCCGATTTTTAGTAGCCGCTCCGTCTGAGATACACACTGTTACACGTTCATCCTTTTCTAATCAGCGCCATGCATTCATCTAGTGAGGCGCCTGCCAGATCGGTGTGCGCATTGAATGCACATCATGGGGGAGCGCAAAGAGGATGAGGGGATCCTCTCTATTCATATTTTTGCTTTTCACCGTAACGTTTGCTTCGCAAGCAACCGCTCAACGTGCCTACGACAACGCGCTGACCGAAGCCGAGGACGCTTTTGGCACTACGGTTGGCGATGAATCCATAGGCCTGTACACCACGCAGCAAGTGCGAGGCTTTAGCCCGGTTAGCGCCGGCAACGTTCGCGTGGAAGGTATGTATTTTGATCAGTCCTCCGGGCTGGGCGGTCATCTCATACGCGGGTCAACCCTACGCGTCGGGTTGACGGCGCAATCCTATCCGTTTCCCGCCCCTACCGGGATTGTCGATTATTCACTGCGCATGCCGGGCGAAGAGCACGTGTATAGCGTTGTCGCCAACTATGGGCCCTACGACGAATTCCGGTTGGACATAGATACACAAATTCCAATCATCAAAGAAAAGCTCGGTCTTGTTGCGGGCGTTGGCTTGAGTCAGGACGCTTATGATTGGCCTTCGGATTCCCTGTCATGGTCTGCCGGGGCTCTCATGCGCTGGCGCCCCACCGAAAACATTGAGCTGATTCCGTTCTGGAGCCGGTCAGAGAAATACGATTGGGAAGTTCGCCCGTACATTTATCCGGGCGGCGCCTATGAGCCTCCGGATATTCACCGCCGCTCCTATTTCAGCCAAGAGTGGGCGGATTGGGAAGTAAGAGAAACAGCCTTCGGCATGCTGGGCCGGGCCTACTTCGGCAACCGCTGGACTCTACGCACCGGCATTTTCCGGACGGTGTCCGCTCGGCCGGAAAGCTATTTGATTTTTTATCGCGATACGCAGCCCGACAAGAGCGCGGACGTACACATCCTCGCCGACCCTTTGCAAAAATCCTCGTCTTACTCAGGCGAAGTGCGCGCCACGACATTTTTTGATGAAGGCCCACGACGCCACACCTTCCACGTCGCCGTGCGCGGCCGCGACAAAAGCCGGCTGTTTGGGGGCGAAGACGTGGTTTCCGTTGGCCAAGGATATATCGGCGTTTACACACCGATCCCCCGGCCCGATTTCGTTTTCGGCCCGCAGGGCGATGACAGCGAACGCCAAGGGACAGTCGGCATTACCTATCAGACACGCTGGCGTAATGTCGGTGAGTTCAGCGCAGGTATACAGAAGACATTCTACAACAGAACAATCCGCCTTCCGGGAAGCACACTTCCAACGGAGAGCAACGATCAACCATGGCTGTACAATGCTACGCTGGCTCTATTCCTCACAGAAAAACTAGCCGCGTACGGCAGCTATACGCGCGGTCTCGAGGCCACCGGCGTCGCACCGGACAACGCCACCAATCGCGGTGAAGCACTGCCGGCAAACATCACTGAGCAAGTGGATGCGGGCATTAGATATACAATCACACCAGATCTACGCTTCATGATTGGCGTGTTCGACGTACGCAAACCCTATCTAGACCGCGACATCAATCAGCTATTCAGGGATGTGGGCAGCGTCACCAATCGTGGCGTTGAAATGTCCCTATCGGGAAAAATCACGGACAGCTTGCGTGTCGTGGCCGGCGCGATTTTTCTGGAATCCCGCGTCTCAGGGTTTACGGTGGACCAAGGAACGATTGGTGAGGTTCCACCTGGGCGCTTTCCGCGCACCGTTCGCTTAAATCTTCAATATTCCCCACCTGCATGGGACGGGCTGTCCTTCGATGCAGAATTGCAGAACCAGGGCGCGCGGTTCGCCGATCGTCTGAATACGTTCAAGCTTACGTCGTTCACCATTGTCGATTTAGGTGCGCGCTACCAATTTGAGATAGCGGACAAGCCAGCGTCGCTGCGCCTTCAAGTATTCAACATCACCAACAAATATCTATGGAATGTCTTTGGCTCGCAGGGTTGGTATTTCCCGAGCAACCCTCGGCGTGTGTCCGCGCGGTTCTCTATAGATTTTTAGGTCTAGAGCCCGCGCTTGCGGCGGAATGCATCGCCGCCGTAGACAGCTGCTGGACCCAACTCCTCCTCAATACGGATGAGCTGGTTGTACTTTGCCAACCGGTCGGAACGCGACAGCGAGCCTGTCTTGATCTGACCGCAATTTGTAGCAACGGCAATGTCCGCGATTGTGGAATCTTCCGTTTCACCTGAGCGGTGCGATAACACGGCTGTGTATCCCGCTTTGTGCGCCATCTCCACGGCAGCAAGCGTTTCGGTGAGGGTTCCAATCTGATTTACCTTCACCAAGATTGAATTCCCCAATCCCTTCTCGATGCCGTCTGCGAGGCGCTTGGGGTTGGTGACGAACAGATCGTCTCCGACAAGTTGTACTTTCTCGCCGATCGCCTTGGTAAGCGCCGCCCAGCCTTTGAAGTCATCTTCGGCCATCCCGTCTTCAATGGAGACGATGGGATATTTTTTCGCTAGTTCACCATAGAACTTGACCATGCCGTCGGCGGAAAGCTTTTTGCCCTCGCCCTTCATATCGTATTTGCCCTTCACGAAAAATTCCGTGGAGGCCGCATCCAATGCAAGCACGATGTCTTTGCCGGCTTTATATCCAGCAGCTTTGATTGCTTTCATGATGAACGCGAGCGCAGCATCGGCGCTTTCCAGGTTGGGCGCAAAACCGCCTTCGTCGCCAACGTTCGTATTGTGGCCTGCGTCTTTCAACTGTTTCTTCAGCGCTTGAAAGACCTCCGCACCCATACGGATCGCGTCCGCCATACTCGGCGCACTTATGGGCATAATCATGAATTCTTGAACGTCGATGGGATTGTCGGCATGTGCGCCGCCATTGACGATATTCATCATCGGCACGGGAAGCACATGCGCACTCGCACCGCCAATATACCGATAAAGCGGTAGCCCGGAGTTCTGCGCTGCGGCCTTCGCGACGGCCAAGGACACGCCGAGTATCGCGTTTGCGCCAAGGCGTTTTTTATTCGGCGTTCCGTCCAGCTCGATCATCGTTTGGTCGATCTTGACTTGGTCGGTTGCATCCAATCCGGCCAACGCCGCGTGGAGTTCTCCGTTCACGGATTCAACGGCCTTCAAAACGCCCTTGCCGCCGTAACGCTTCTTATTGCCGTCGCGCAATTCCGCCGCTTCATGCGCGCCCGTGGACGCCCCCGAGGGAACCGCAGCGCGGCCAAAAGCGCCGCTTTCCAGCGTCACATCTACTTCAACGGTAGGGTTTCCGCGGGAATCTAAAATTTCGCGACCAATAATATCGATAATGGCGCTCATCGGGCTTCTCCTGGCATTCAGCGTGTGCCGGGTAGATGCGGGAAAAGCGCTACAAGGTCAAGGGGCGACGGGCCGCCTAAGCGAGAACGGAATTATGTTCGGGATGCCGCTTGAACCAGTGGACAGCGTACCCGCAAATCGGCGTGATTTTTAGGCCCCGCACTTTGGCCTGCTGCACGACACCTTCCATGAGCCGGCCGGCGGTTCCCTTCCCGCTCAGCGCTACGGGCGACTCAACGTAAGGAATCGTCATGTGATTGCCATCGAGCCGATAGTTGGCAAAGGCCGTTTCCCCTGATTCTTCGAGTTCGAACCGGTTTTGCTCCGGGTTATCCCTGACCTCGCTCACGGTCATAACTCCACCGGATGCTTTTTCGCGACTTCGTCGATGGCTTTGAGCACGCCTAATATGCCTGTCATATCCTTCAAATGAATCATATTCGGTCCATCTGAGGGCGCTTTGTCCGGGTCCGGATGTGTTTCCATGAACACACCCGCGACGCCCACCGACACGGCCGCTCGGGCGATGACCGGCGCGAATTCCCGTTGACCGCCGGAAGCCGTGCCCTGCCCACCGGGCTGCTGAACGGCGTGCGTAGCATCGATCACGATCGGATAACCAGTTTGCGCCATGATCGGCAGGCTGCGCATATCGGTCACGAGCGTATTATAGCCAAACGAAACGCCCCGCTCGGTAATCAGGATTTGCTTATTACCGGTGGACTCAACCTTCCCGACAACATTGGCCATATCCCATGGCGCCAAGAACTGTCCCTTTTTTACATTGATAACAGCGTTGGTATTTCCCGCCGCCAGCAAGAGATCGGTTTGGCGGCAAAGGAAGGCTGGAATTTGCATGACGTCCACGACTTCGGACACTGGCACGCAATGCTCGATCTCGTGGATGTCCGTCAGAACCGGTACATCAAGTGCTTCTTTGATTTCCGCAAACACTGGAAGAGATTCTTTGAGGCCAAGCCCGCGCTTACCTTTCAGGCTGGTCCGGTTCGCCTTGTCGAAAGACGTTTTATAAACCAGCGGCACACCGGCCTCGGCAGCTATTTCCTTCAGAGCCCCCGCGACTTCAAGCGCGTGATCGCGGCTTTCCATCTGGCAAGGCCCGGCAATAAGAGCGAACGGCAAATCATTGCCGAAGGTGACCTTGCCGGCATTCACATGGTGCGTTGGCGTTGAAGCCATTTAGTTCTCCAATGGCGCAATTATCGACGCAACAGACTAAACGAGCCGCGACTGTTGTACAGCAGCGGCGATAAACGACGTAAACAACGGGTGTGGATCAAACGGCTTCGATTTCAGCTCGGGATGAAACTGAACGCCGATAAACCAAGCGTGCTCGGGGTATTCAACCATCTCGGGCAGCACGCCGTCCGGGGACATTCCGCCAAAGACCATACCCGCGCCTTCAAGCTGTTTCTTGTAATTGATGTTGACCTCGAAACGATGGCGGTGCCGCTCAGAAATATCTTTCTCGGCGCCGTATATTTCGGAAACGCGGGTACCCTGCACAACTGCGCAAGGGTAAGCCCCTAAGCGCATCGTGCCGCCAAGATCGTCTTCCTCCGAGCGCCGCTGCACTTCGTTTCCCTTGAGCCACTCGGTCATTAGACCCACCACCGGGTTTTTCGTCTTTCCGAATTCCGTGGAACTTGCATCCTTGAGGCCGGCGATATTCCGTGCTGCTTCAATCACCGCCATCTGCATGCCGAAACAAATGCCGAAATACGGCACATTGCGTTCCCGGGCAAAGCGGACGGCCTCGATTTTACCCTCGGCGCCGCGCTCGCCAAATCCGCCTGGAACCAAAATTCCGTGGACATGTTCTAAGTGGGATACAGCGTCTTCTTGCTCGAATATCTCCGAATCAATCCAGTCGAGGTTGACCTTTACATGGTTTGCAATGCCGCCATGCTCAAGGGCTTCGGACAAAGATTTATAGGCGTCTTTGAGCTGAACGTACTTTCCGACAATGGCGATTGTCACCTCGCCTTCGGGCTTGCGCACCACATCGACGATGTTCTGCCAGCGCGATAAGTCCGGTTCCTTTTCGGCGAGTCCGAAATGGCGGCACACCTGGGTGTCCAATCCTTCCTCGTGGTAGGAAATTAGCACCTGATAAATGGTGTCTACATCCTGGGCTGGAATAACCGCCTCTTCCTTGACGTTGCAAAACAAGGCGATCTTCCGCCGGTCGCTCTCTGGAAGTGGACGGTCGATGCGACACATCAAAATGTCGGGCTGAATACCCAAGCCCAGCAATTCCTTCACCGAGTGTTGGGTCGGTTTGGTTTTCAGTTCACCCGCCGCAGAAATAAACGGCACCAGAGTCAGGTGCATAAACAGCGCTCTTTCGGCGCCCAGTTCATTTCCGAGCTGCCGTATTGCTTCGAGGAACGGAAGGCTTTCAATATCGCCCACCGTGCCTCCGATTTCGCACAGTACAAAGTCCTCGTCCGCAATGTCGGCCTGGATGAATTCTTTGATGGCGTCCGTGACATGCGGAATGACCTGGACGGTGCCGCCCAGGTAATCTCCCCGCCGTTCCTTGGCGATGACCGTCGAATAAATGCGCCCCGTCGTCACATTGTCAGACTGACGCGACGCAACGCCGGTAAACCGTTCGTAGTGCCCGAGATCCAGGTCCGTCTCGGCCCCATCGTCGGTCACGTACACTTCTCCGTGCTGATAGGGGCTCATGGTGCCCGGATCAACGTTCAAGTAAGGATCGAGTTTTCTGAGGCGTACCTTATAGCCGCGTGCTTGCAGCAGGGCTCCGAGAGCCGCTGAACATAAACCTTTACCTAAAGAGGAAACCACGCCGCCGGTGATAAAAATGAAACGCGTCATGGGCCGCTAATGTACCTTATTCGAAAACCTCGGCAAGCACGGCCTTGCCGATATTGCGCAAACGACTGAAAAAATTTGGAGGAGAAGAGAGTGTCGCGGCGGGAATGTTTTGCGTCCCACCACCGGAGGCTCACTCCGTCGGCACCGCAGGTCCAGATGGATCGACATCCGGCGCTAGATTGGGTGCCAAATTCGGCGCGAGAGGTGCGGCAGATTCGGAGGAACTCTCCGTTGGCACTTGCACGCTCTCGCTGACGCTGGGAACAGCCGCTCCTTCAGACGACGGTAAATCCAAGATCGAAGTGCTTCCGGCCTGATTTTTGGCGATAACCGCCAGCCCTAAGCTCGTCGCAAAGAATGCGATGCCCATGAAGGTCGTTGCCCGCGTAAGGGGGTTCGGGCGTGAACGGGGTCGGGTCAGGTTATTCATGGAAACGCCGCCGCCCATACCACCCATTGCGCTAGAGTCGGTCTTTTGAAGGAGAACAAGACCGATAATCGCCAGCGCGATCATAAGATGAATTGCGAGTACGACGTTGACCATGACTTCAATAATGCTCCTGCGGGAGCCAACACTTTCCGCGGCCCCTGTCTTTGAATTTGGCGGTCTTTTAGTCCTTTGCGGCGCTCAGTTCCAGGTATTTTTCGCAGCAAACCCAACCGTTGATATGGGGAGCCGGCGAGAAATCTCAACGCCTTAGGCGGGATTTCAGGGGCACGCTTCGATAATCGCCCAAAAGTCATCCACCTTAAGGCTGGCACCACCCACAAGCGCCCCATTCACGCCTTTTGTCTTCAGGATCGGGCCTGCATTCGCACCTTTCACCGAGCCTCCGTACAGAATGCACAACTTTTCCGCTGGACCGGCACTTTTCGAGAATACCACCCGGATTTGGGCGTGAGCGGTCTCAATGTCCTCTTCCGTCGCCGTTCTGCCCGTACCGATGGCCCATACCGGCTCGTAGGCAATAACGACGTTGTCCGCGTTGGCGCCTTCCGGGACAGAACCCGCAACCTGCCGGGAAATAACCTGTTCCGTCCGGCCCTCGTTGCGTTCCGCCTCGGTCTCACCAACGCAAATAATTGGGACTAACCCCGCATGCTGAGCCGCAAGCGCCTTCAGTTTCACCATCTCGTCGGTCTCACCGTGATCGGCGCGACGTTCGGAATGCCCAACAATCACATATTTACAGCCCAACTCGGACAGAAGAACGGCGCTGGTGTCCCCTGTATGGGCTCCGTTCTCATTCATATGGCAATCCTGCCCGCCCAACCTTACCGGGCTTCCGGATAACTCCTCTGCCACCAGGGGAATTAGGGCCGAAGGCGGGCATAGGGCAATTTCCGGCAAAACACCGCCGGCCTTCGATTTGCCCGCAATGCCTGAAGCGAGTTCCCGTGCTGAAGCGGGCAAGCCATTCATCTTCCAGTTTCCGGCAATCAGATACACGGCGGCCCCCTTTCCTTTTTCTCCTCCGGACACATATCAATGCGCCTAGCTAGCCTGCTTTCACCCGGGCCGCAATGTGCGTTGGAAAGAAAAATCCAATTGAAACCGATACTTGGGCGTGCTTGCCGGGCCGCATCCCGGAACCTATGATGCGGGCAAATTTTCCAGAGGAAACAGCGAGATACGGCGATGATTTCAGGTATCAAAGAGGCCATTAAGGAAAGCCTGATTCTAAAGGGCTTCATCGGACTTATGATGATCAGCTTTGGCGTTTGGGGCGTGGGCGATTTTATCGGCACAGGCGCGCTGGACCCCAGTATTGCCATCAGAGTCGGCCCGTCGGAAATCAGCACGACGGAATTCCAGCGCCGCTTTGACCAGGAACTGAACCGCTTCAAAGAAGAAGTCGGCCAACAAGCCGCGCGAAGCGACGCTCTCAAACGCTCTATCGCAAATTCTATTGTTCAAGACTTTACGCAAACTGCGACGGTCAGCGCCGCCGCCCAGGAACTCGGTATTGTCATTCCGCTTCAGCGCTTGCAGTCGAGCCTCATGCAGGAAGAAGCGTTCCAAAACAGCACCGGCATGTTCGACCAGTCGCGTTTTATTGACGTTCTCTACCAGAACAACCTTACGGAAGCCCAGTTTGTGGACATGTTCTCGTCTGATCTTCGCCGCTCAACCATCATTTCGCCCGTTTCGGCAAATGCGGGCGCGCCGGAATACTTGGTCGACAACCTCTTTGCGTTCCGCAATGAAACCCGCTCAGCGGACACATTGTTGATCACCGTTCCCTCTCTAAGCGCGGAAGACTTGCCGACCGACCAGGAACTGGAAGCGTTGTATCAACAGAACATCACCTCCTACACCGCGCCGGAGTTCCGCAAAGTGACTGCGCTCGTCATCGAAGCCTCGCACTTTGCAAATCCAGAGTCAATTTCAGAAGAAGAGGTATTGGCCCGGTATGAAGAAACGCGAGACCGCTATCGCAAGCCGGGGACCAGCGTAGTCAGTCAGATGATTTTCGACACCCAGGACGAAGCAGCGGACGCGCGTGCACACGTTTCCGAAGGTGAAAGTTTGGCCGACCTGGAGGCAAAAGCAGACGTACCTGCTGCGGTGAATATGGGTGAGCTTTCACCGGCTTCGCCCGTCATTGCCATGATGGGCGAAGCGTACAATCTGCCTACTGGTGAAGTTAGCCAACCTGTCCAAACCGATTTGGGCTGGCACCTGTTTGAGGTGACATCAAGAACCGAGGAAAGCGTAATCCCGTTTGAAGACGTTAAGGACAGCATCCGCGAAGCCATGCAGGAAGAGCGCGGTATGGACGCTGTGTATGAAGCGTCTGTCGACATCGAGGACGCGGTTGCCGGTGGCACGCCCCTCAAGGAAATCGCCGGTTACGTGGGCGGTGATATTACCGAAATCGAGGCGATGGACCGCAATGGCAAGAATGCCCGCGGCGTAGATGTTCCCAATATCATCGACCGGGCAAACTTCATTCCAACCGCGTTTTCGACGCCCGAAGGAGAAGCATCACAACTTTTGGAAACGCCTGCACGTACCGGCTATTACATCATTCAGGTTGATTCCGTAACGCCGCCGACACCCCGCCCGTTGGAAGAAGTCCGCAGCCAGGTGGTCAACTTGTGGGAAAGACAAACGCGCAATGAAAAAGCCAAGGAACTGGCTGATTCAATCCAGGCCGAAATCGGACCCTCGGTAAAGCTGTCCGAGCTAGCCGCCAAACACGACAACGTGAGCTACGCTCCGCTGGGACCAATCACGCGCTTTGGTGAGGGCCTGGAGCAAGGCCACATTGTGGACAGCAAACTCATCAGCCCGGCGGTCTTGGACGAAATGTTCTCCGCCAAGGTTGGCGCCGTTATTTCCGCTCCGGTTTCAGAAGGCATGGTCATCGCCAGACTCAGTGAAATCAACGAGCCCAAACCGGAAGGACAGTTGGCCACGTCGCAAGTTCAACTGCGTGCATCCGTGATCAACACAATGCGCGAGGACTTGGCAACTCAGGTCGTTCAAGCTTTCGCCGCGCGGTATCCGGTCGAGATCAACAACGAAATCATCGACCAAACCATCTCTTTGCGCTAATACGCGGCAGCGTAATCAACGCGCTGCCCGAAAGTTCATAAATGGATATTTTCCCCGGCCGGTCTCATTTCGCCACATCATACAATGCGGGCGTAGCTCAAGTTTTGTGGTGCGAACTCGCCGCGGACACGGACACGCCTGTATCCGTGATGCTTAAACTCGGACAAGGCCGAAGCTTTACTGCGTTGCTTGAGTCGGTCCACGTGGAGTCACTACGCGGTGCAGTTCGGGAACGTCATTCCTTTATCGCTCTTGATCCGGACGTTGTCTGGAGGTGTTTTGGGCAAAGGGCGGAAATATACCGCGGTACCTATACGAAGACGCCTGAGTACGTGCCGGATGACAAGCAAGCGGTGGCATCGCTCCGTGCACTGATCGCTGAATCGCGCATCGACCTCCCTGATCATTTGCCAGCCATGGCCGCCGGCCTTATCGGATATATGGGTTACGACACCGTCCGGCTTGCCGAAAATATTCCGGACACAAATCCGGACACGCTTAACATTCCCGACGGCATGTTCATGCGCCCGACGATCATTGTCGTCATGGATAACGTCAAGGACGTACTAACCGTCGTGACGCCGGTCTTTCCGAATGATGGTGTGAGCGCGGAACAGGCGTACGAGGCAGGGCAAAAAAGAATTTTCGATATTCTTTCGGCCCTGGACAAACCCCTTGTGCATGAAGACACGCTTCCCTCCGTGCGCTTTGACGAACCGGTCTCCAACACGGGGCGTGCGGGCTATCACAAGATGGTCGAGCGCGCGAAAGAGTATATCCGGGCTGGCGATATCTTTCAGGTCGTTCCGTCGCAGCGGTTCAGACTTCCCTTCTCCCTTCCCGCTTTTTCTCTGTACCGCTCATTACGTCGCCTCAATCCGTCGCCCTTTCTATTCCATTTGAATTTTGAAAACTTCGCCGTCGTTGGCTCAAGCCCTGAAATACTTGTCCGGCTTCGCGAGGGCAAAGTCACCATCCGCCCCATCGCGGGAACCCGCCCGCGCGGCAAAACGCCCGAAGAGGATAAAGCACTGGGTGAAGACCTCCTCTCCGACCCCAAGGAAATCGCTGAACATCTGATGCTATTGGATCTCGGCCGTAACGATGTTGGACGCGTATGCAGGCCGGGTACAGTGCGGGTTACCGAACAAATGATTCTGGAGCACTATAGCCACGTCATGCACATCGTCTCCAATGTCGAAGGAGAGATACTGCCCCAATATGACGCTATGGATTCCCTGATGGCCGGATTTCCCGCAGGAACGGTATCTGGAGCGCCCAAAATCCGGGCGATGGAAATCATCGACGAGCTTGAATCGGAAAGACGCGGCATCTACGGCGGTTCCATAGGGTATTTATCCGCAAACGGCGATATGGATACCTGCATCGCCTTGCGCACAGCGCTTGTGAAGGATGGAGAGATCATTATTCAAGCAGGCGGCGGCATTGTCGCCGACAGCGATCCGGAGTCCGAATTTCAGGAAAGCAACAACAAAGCTCTTGCGTTGGTCAGAGCCGCTGAAGACGCAATTAAGTATTTCTCTGGCGGCAACCGCTAAGAGTTTGCCAAATCACCTGTCAATTCTAAACGAAATAAAATACGGCTCGTTGCCAACCCGGCAGGTGATAATGGCTTCGCGCTCCAATTGGAGAAAACGGTTGTAGGCCGTGCCGTGAAAAACCACGGTTTCTTGCCCGTTTGTTTCTCGGTTGAGCGCAAACGTCAGATTCAATTTCGTATAATTTTCGTCTGCGATATCAGGCTTCGCCCATTCTTCGGCGATCCGATTTTCACAGGTGTGCTGATGCTCGGAAACCTGCTCGGAAACCTCGCTGGAAAATGACCGGTCGTATTCCTGCGCCGAAACGCCAAACGGTGCAGAAAACGACAATACTGCTGACAACAATACGAAATTTCTCATGTGAGTTGGCCCTCGCCGATCATTCCAACACGACTCCAAGGAGGCGGAGAATATGTAAGGCATATTAGAGCGTCAATGCGCTCAACGCCTCACGTACATGGAAATCGTCAACCGGATTGTTTTTTCGCGTCTTTCAGTCGGCGTTTGAGGATTTCTGTAACAGGCACCAGTTCTATGCCTTTTGCCCTGAGCGTCGGCATCCACTGTCGCAGAGCCTCGATGGTTGAATCGTGGGGGTGCCCGATGCCGACAGCAAAACCCCGTTCCTTCACGATCTCCTCAAGCTTCTCAAGTTGGTTGAGAACGGCTGCAGTATTGTCCTCGTTGTCCAGAAATATGTCACGCTCGACAAATGGAACCCTGTACTCCAACGCCGTTTGCGCGGTTGAACGATCGGGCGACGTTTTTGAATCGAGCCACATAAGACCACGCGAGCGCAGCACATCCATAACCACGCGCATTGCATCGGCGCGAGCGGTAAATTTGCTACCCATATGATTATTGATCCCGACATAACCTTGCCAAGGGTCGAGGTAGGCGGCGAGGTGCTCGCGAATTTCGGCCTCACTCATATTGGTCATCAGAGCGCCTGGCCCAGGATCTTCATCCGGACTCAGCGGCTCCATCGGCAAATGTCCCATCACCTCGTGCCCGCGCTGATGCGCGTACGTCACCAACTCAGGAAGTCCGTTTGCATATGTCATAAGCGAGACCGTCAATGGTCCATTCAACTCCATCATTCTAAATGAACGAGTCCGATCGAGACCCATATCATCAATGACAATGGCAACAACGGGTTTGGATTCCGAAACGTTGACCGGAATCGAATATGCGATAACCGGCGCCGATGCGCTTGCGTATGGATTGGGCGAGTCCGGTGCCCATGCGCGTTGCTGATTCGGGATCCCAACGCCCTCCAGGAACTCTTCCCTCGGTGCACCCCCCGTATACAAGTTTATGATTTCTGGAGGTCGCGCGTTGGGCGATGGATGTGGCGGACCAATGTTCCTCGACAGATTCGCCGGTGACGGCGTCTCGCCTTGTCGCATAGCCAAGTCCAGGCCAATGCCCATAACGATTCCAAACCCAAGAAGGGCAATCGCCCCGGCTATCAGAAATACCGGCCTGACAACCGGTTTGCCTTTCCGACCTGATTTTTTTTGCGCTTTGTTGTTCCCGCTCACCATAACCATTCCCAAATCAGACTAACGGTATCTAGACCATGCAACTGCAAAGGTCCACTTGCTGGGCAATTTTGCCCCCCCGCACCCCGCAGGTTGCCTTGACGGCCCCGTCATCGGGCGGCATGTTGAGCCCCACATTTCGGCCAGTCGGCGACCCCTGGGTAACTCTAATGACAAAGCAATTTGTGCTGATCGATAACTACGACAGCTTTACATACAACTTGTGGCATTTTCTCGGCGAACTCGGCGCGGATGTTGCCGTACATCGCAATGACACAGTGAGCGTTGACGACGTTTTGGAGATGCAACCTGCGGGCATTGTGCTGTCCCCCGGCCCCTGCGATCCTGACAAGGCAGGCATATGTGTACCGCTAATTAAAGCTGCGGCGGGCCGAATTCCAATGTTTGGTGTCTGCCTTGGACTGCAATCAATTGGGCAAGCCTTCGGCGGGAAGGTCGTGAGAGCGCCTGCGCCCATGCACGGCAAGGTAAGCTCGATCAATCACACCGGACACAAAATGTTCGATGGCATCCCAAACCCGTTCATCGCCACGCGTTATCATTCTTTAATTGTGGAGCGCGAAACCCTTCCTTCCGAACTTGAAAGCACGGCGGAAACCGACGATGGATTAATCATGGGACTTGCTCATCGCACGCATCCGATCACGAGCGTGCAATTTCACCCAGAGAGTATCGCATCTCAATATGGGCATCGCGTCCTCCGCAACTTTCTGGTTTCGACGGGCTTTGACGCAAAGGCGGAACCGCCGCCGCCATATTCACCGCAATCCTTGGCCCAATTGCCAGCCGCATCATGACCGATTTCAAAACCTACATCGGGAAAATTGCCAACGGCGAGGAGCTCACTGAAAGCGAAGCCGAAGGCGCGTTTGAAAGCCTCATGACCGGATCCGCGACACCGGCGCAGGTCGGCGCGTTTCTCTTAGGATTGAGGGTGCGCGGAGAGGCCATTTCTGAAATCACGGGCGCGGCAAGGATCATGCGCGCAAAGGCCCTAAAGGTCGAAGCGCCGCCGAACGCCATTGATACCTGCGGAACGGGTGGAGATGGGGCGGGAACGTTCAATATCTCGACCGCAGCGGCACTGGTCGCCGCGGCCTGCGGCGTTCCCGTCGCCAAACACGGCAATCGGGCTATGTCATCCAAATCCGGAACAGCGGATGTTCTCTCCGCCTTGGGCGTCAGTCTGGACGCTACGCCTGAAATGACCGCACGCGCACTCCGCGAAGCAAATATCGGGTTTTTGTTCGCTCAACGGCACCACAGCGCGATGAAATATGTCGCGCCCGTTCGCCAAGAACTCGGCACGCGCACGATCTTCAACCTCCTTGGGCCGCTTTCAAACCCCGCCGGCGCAAAGCGGCAGTTGCTGGGGGTATTCGATCAGAAGTGGATCGTTCCCATGGTCGAGGCCCTCTCCCGTCTTGGATCCGAGCGCGCGTGGGTCGTGCATGGCAGCGACGGCCTTGATGAAATCACAACGACCGGCCCCACGTTTGTTGCGGAGTTGAAGGGCGATCAAATCCGCACGTTCGAGATCGTTCCTGAAGACGCCGGCTTAAAGCGCGCGAAATTAGAAGACCTAAAAGGTGGTGACGTTGAGACGAACGCGGCCGCGCTCAAAACGTTGCTTCATGGGCGCGGCGGCCCCTACCGGGACATCGTTACCCTGAACGCGGGCGCGGCCCTGGTGATCGCGGACAAGGCGCCGGACATCAAAACCGGTACCGAAATGGCCCTCGAGGCCATCATGAGCGGAAAAGCCATCAAAACCCTTGAGGCTTTGGCCGCCATTTCGCACGGACGTGCGCCGTGAGCGATGTGCTCGCAAAAATTTGTGAAATCAAACGGGAAAGTGTCGCCAAACGAAAACGATTGGTACCCTTTCCCGAGCAGGAAGCACGTGCGAAAGCTGCGCCTGCTCCCCGTGATTTTGCGGAAGCGCTATCGGCCAAAGTAGGTCGCGGCGAATACGCTCTGATCGCGGAAATCAAGAAAGCCTCGCCTTCCGCTGGCCTTATTCGAGAGGACTTCAGCCCGAAAGACTTGGCCCTGGCCTACGAAAAGGGCGGCGCGGCGTGCCTTAGCGTTCTTACTGAAGAAGACCATTTTCAGGGCCGCGACGAATACTTGCAGGCCGCCCGCGCGGCAACATCCCTGCCCGTTTTGCGCAAAGATTTCATGCTCGAAACTTATCAGGTAGCCGAGGCCCGCGCGATCGGCGCAGATTGTATTTTGATTATTATGGCAGCTCTTGAAGATACAGCGGCGGCGGAACTGGAAACCTACGCCCTCTCCTTGAACCTCGCGGTATTAATTGAGGTTCACGACGAGCAGGAGATGGAGCGGGCCTTAAACCTTTCGTCCCCTCTTATTGGTGTAAATAACCGCAACCTTAAGACACTCGTTACGGATCTTTCAGTGACAGAGCGGATTGCCGGATTAATTCCCAAGGATCGTGTCATCGTATCGGAAAGCGGGCTTAAGACGCCCGGCGACATCGCCCGCATGGCAAAATGCGGGGCGCACCGCTTTTTGATCGGGGAATCCCTTATGCGCCAGAATGACGTTGAAACCGCGACACGCGATTTGCTGTCGAAGGAACGCATAAATGCCTAAGCCGAAGAAAACCCCCAAAAGGAAAGCTGGCGCAAAAAAACTCACGCATTTTGATTCACGCGGGAATGCGATCATGGTGGACGTCTCTTCCAAATCCGCCACAACACGGATCGCCGAAGCAAAGGGATCGGTTTTCATGAAACCTGAAACCCTGGCACTTATAGACAACAAGAAAATCTCGAAGGGTGATGTGCTGACCATCGCCCAAGTTGCGGGAATCATGGCGGCAAAGCGCACGCCGGACATCATTCCCTTGTGCCATCCGCTGGCCCTTTCGTCCGTTAACGTTGAACTCAAATGCGATAAAAAGGCATCCGCCGTTCACATTGCCGCGACCTGCAAGCTCAGCGGTCAAACCGGTGTTGAAATGGAGGCCCTCACCGCCGTGTCAGCCGCCGCGTTGACGGTGTATGACATGTGCAAAGCGGTGGATCGAAGCATGCGCATTTCTGATGTGCGGCTGACGAAGAAAACCGGCGGCAAGTCCGGCACGTTTAAGCAGGACTAGGCATGGCCGCGCCCCTGCTCCCCGTAGCCGATGCGCGCCGCCTCATCGTATCCAGTCTTAAACCCCTGGATATGGAGACCGTAAAACTTGCTGATGCTCTGGGCCGCGCACTTGCCGAGCCCCCTGTTGCGCGTGTTTCGCACCCCCCTGCCGATGTTTCCGCCATGGATGGATACGCCGTCCGTGCTGAGGATTTATCAACCGTTCCAGCTACCTTAAGAGTTATTGGAGAATCCGCCGCCGGCCACCCGTCGCCGGAAACTGTCGGACCTGGGACAGCCGTGAGAATTTTTACGGGCGCCGTTGTCCCCAAAGGGGCGAATACGGTCGTTATTCAGGAGAATGCAGAGGCTCTGGCGGACAACGTTTCTGTCAAAGAACAGACACTGCACGGCAAAAACATCCGACCCGCCGGACAGGATTTCAAAGCAGGTGAAACCATCCTCATCGCACCCCGACGGCTCAGCGCACGGGATATTGGCCTGCTGGCCGCCATGAACGTCCCCGAAATCAGAGCGTATCGGCGCCCTCGGGTGGGCGTACTATCCACCGGGGATGAGATTGTATTACCAGGGGAAACACCTGGTTCCGGCCAGATCTTTTCCGCCAACGGCCCTGGACTATGTGCGTTTGTTCAATCCGCCGGCGGTGAACCCGTCCACCTTGGCGTGGTGCCCGACGATGCTTCCGCCTTACTCGAGACCGTCAGCAACGCCAAAGACCTCGATATGATTGTTACCAGTGGCGGTGTTTCCGTCGGCGATCACGATTTGATCAAGCAGAGTCTGGTCTCTGAGGGCCTCAACGTCTCTTTCCACAAGATCGCAATGAGGCCCGGCAAGCCATTGCTTTTTGGAGATTTTATGGGATTGCCATTCATGGGGCTTCCAGGAAATCCAGTGTCAGCTATGGTTTGCGCGCTGTTGTTTCTCGGGCCAGCGATCGATGTTCTGAGCGGACTTCCAGGTGATGCTCCGAAAACGGTGCCAGCCATTCTCGACACGCCGCTGGCGGAAAACGACGGGCGGGAGGATTACATTCGCGCGCTTTCGAGCTCGCACGATGGCGGGCACCTGCATGTTTCCGCCCTCCCGCGGCAAGATAGCGCGATGGTGGCCGCTCTCGCCAAGTCCGACGCCCTCATTGTGCGCCCGCCGAACGCCCCTGCTGCCGCCGCCGGTCAACACGTCCCGATCATCTGCCTTTGATAAGCGCAATTTCTCAGGGTATTGCGGCGCAGGAAAACTGCGGGTTTGTAACATTTGGGGCTCCAAGTGTTACCGTAAATCCCGCTGCATCTCACCTCCCGCAGTGCTAAAATCGGTGAATCTGGGAACCGCCTAATCCGGCGGAAAATCAGGATTTCCATGGGAGGTTTTTTTAATGACGTTGGACGGTTTTCTGGCATCCCCCACGCGCAACCACAAACGCTTCGTGAAATTATCCGCGGCGGCGATCGCCTTACTTGCCACCGGTTTGTCCGCGCAGGCAGTTTCGGCAGAGGAGTCCCGGAGCTTTGCGATCAGCTGGTTCTATCCGTCGGTCGCCGCGCAGGTCGCGGAGAAAGACTGCCCGCAAGGCCTAAACCCCGACGCTGCTGAAAACGTCCAGCGCATGCTTAAGGATGCCGGCAAGACACCCGAGGAAATCGAAGAGATCATGGCCGATTTTCCGCACAGTGTTTACCGGCACATCGCCATGCGCGGGCGTATCGACGGCAAACCGGTCAGCCCTTACGTCAATCCAACATCTGTTCCGGACCCGAACATCAAAACAGTCACCAGCAAAGTCGGCTACGGATTCAATCTTGATGGCAAGGTAAGTGACGACGATTTTGTCGATCCGATCAGCGGCGAAAAAGGTGTCGATAATCAGTTGTTCCGCGCATACGGCTGCACTGCCGTCATGCGCGCCGAGCCCGGAACACGCCCCACATGGACCACCATCCAGTGGCAGGCCGTGCAGCCGCAAATGGGCGCATGGTTGATCGAGGTGAACGGCATCGACGATTTGCAGAACGACGATAACGTCAGTGTGCGTATTGTCCAGGCAACCCGCCCCGTGGTCCTGGACGCCCTGGGCGAAGTTCAGGCCGATCTGACGTTTGTTGAAGACAATAATCCTATGACCAAGAACGAGCTTCGCGGCTCGATCAAAAACGGCATTCTGACGACCGAACCTACGGACATCAGCATGAACGGCCACCGTTGGGCCTGGCCTGAATTGCGCTTCAAGGATGCGCGCGTCCGTTTGCAATTTGCCGATGACGGATCAGCGACAGGAATTATCGGCGGATGGCACAAATGGGCTCCGCTGTACGTGCCCCAGGCTGAAGGCGGCGCGGGCTACGAAGGCATGCTGTCCATGGACTTGCCGGGTATGTACTACGCCTTCCGCAAACTTGCCGATGCGGATCGCGATCCGGTAACAGGTTTGAACCTGTCCGTGTCCACAGCTTTCACCATTGAAGCGGTTCCGGCCTTCATTACCCACGCGCAAACTCAAACTGCGCAAAATCAGTAACGTATCGAGGACTATAGCGATGAAGAGGCTAATCGCACTTTCAGCCGTAGCAACCATGCTGACGTCTGGTGCAAATGCGGAGATTTTAATTGGAAGCGATGCGGCGTTGGCAACGCCCAAGGGTATTACCGTCAATGTTATTCGCATTGGCAGCGGCGTTAACCCGCAAGGGTCAAATAGCAATCAGCCACGCGACCGAGTGATCTTCGCGGACATGGACAGCAATCCCCTATATGCCTCGCCCGAAGACAGTGCGGGCGTATCGAATTGCACCGGCGATTGCACCAAAACGTGGGTTCCATTTTTCGCTGAATCAGATGATCAACCGGTTGGGTATTGGTCCATCATTGATCGGCCCGACGGCACCCGCCAATGGACATTTCGCGATCAGCCGATGTACCGCTTCCGCGAGGAAATGGCCGCACCGACAATTAAGCGCAAAACATCCGGTGATTATGATTACACCGAAGAAGCTCTAGCCGCTGAGAACGAGGGCGAAGAACTCTCTCCTGAAGAGAAAAAGAAAGCGGAAGAAAAACGCCAAGCTGCGGCGTTCCGCCGAGCCCCCACGGCGGAGGGGCATGAAGTGGACGGTAGGTACGTATTTGAAATATTGCCGGAAACGTGGATGCCTATGCCAATGGGGATCACGGTACAGGAATTCCGCCCCGCCCCCGGATTTGTACTCACCAATCTGGATGACCGCTCGCTCTATTTCTTCAATGGCGATTTGAGCTCGGCGCCCAAGAGCAGCGACTGGATGCCCGTGGAAGCGGGCCAAGCAGCACTGCCCGTTGGTGAATTTTCGATCGTGCAACGCCCGGACGGTGTGTTTCAGTGGGCGTACCAGGACAAACCTCTCTTCACCTTCGTCGGCGACAGAGAATTCGGCGATGCCAACGGTCGATATGAAGACAACAGAAATTTCGAACTGGCATACGTATTGCGCTATTTCATGCCGGACGGCATCCAAATCGACAAAAGCCACACCTATGGGGGGCTTCTTACGACCTCTACCGGCGAACCAATCTATGTGCGCGAACGCGGAAATGGTGGCGTAGATGCCGTTTACCGCGGTGACCGCGGACGGCTAGGTGTTGGCCAAGGCCTAGGCATCAGTACATGTGATGCGGCGTGTGAGGAAACTTGGAAGCCGCTATTGGCTCCCGCAGATGCTCTGCCCACAGGTTATTGGGGCATTTATGAGCGTTCCGATGGAACTAAGCAGTGGTCTTACTATGGCTACGCTGCGTACACCTACAATGGTCAGCGTGAAATGGGCAGTGCCGAAGTTTATGACAACATCGATCACTTCGAGGTTGCCGGCAATACGCCGAATGAAGGTATTCCCTTGCACTGGCGCGTTGCGCCTCCGTAATTGAGTCAACCGGCGGTTTGGGGACCGCCGGTTTGCGTTTGTGGAATGACTATAGAGTCCGGCTCTTTCGCGAGACGTCGGTCACTGGGGAGGAAAAATGAGAACAATTTCTTATTCGACAGCGGGAATTATCGCTCTCGCCTGCATGGCCACCGGACCCGCGTCAGCTGAGGAGACACGCGGGTTTGTCGTAAGCTGGTTTTATCCCTCGGTCGCTGCACAGGTCACAGAAGTAGATTGCCCGGACGGTGTTACGCCTGATGCCGCCACCAACGTCATTCGCATGCTCAAGGATCTCGGGAAAACTGATCCCGAAATCGAAGAGATCATGGCGAACTATCCAAACGGAATCGGCCAATACATCGGTAGCCGTGGTACGCTGAACGGCGAAGCCGTCAGCCCTTATACAAATCCCACCTCTGTTCCTGACCCGAACATCCATACCGTCGAAGGCGAATATGCCTATGGCTTTAATTTGGACGGTGTGGTTTCGGATGATGACTTCACCGACCCGGACACCGGTGAAAAAGGCGTCGACAGCCAATTGTTCCGCGCATGGGGCTGCATGGGTGTGATGCGCGCCGATCCGGGCACCCGCCCGACTTGGCCGAGCATTCAATGGAATACCGTCCAACAGCAAATGCCGGCATGGCTCATTCAGGTCAGCGGTATTGACGATATTCAAAATGACGACGACGTCCGCGTTCGCATTTCTCAAGCAACCGCGCCGATACAGATCAATGCCGTTGGCGTTCCCCAGGCAGACTTAACGTTCCAGGAAGACAATAACCCTGTGACCAAGAACGACGTCAGCGGATCAATCAAGAACGGCGTTCTGGTCACGGATTCATTCGATCTTTCTCTCAACGGTCATCGTTGGGCTTGGTCGGAAATGCGAATGGACAATGCGCGTTTGCGCTTCAAGTTTAATGACGACAATACGGCTATTGGACTCCTTGCCGGGTTCCAGCCGTGGGCCCCGATATACACACGTCATGCGGAAGGCGGCTCCGGGTATGAAACCATGCTCTCGATGGACCTGCCGGGTATGTACTACGCCCTTCGCAAGATGGCCGATTATGATCCAGACCCGGAAACCGGCATCAACCTCTCGATTTCCGCCACCTTCAGCGTGGAGCTTGAGCCGGCATTTATCATTCCTGCAGCGGTGCAAACCGCCAATCAGCAGTAGCGGGAGGATAAGACGATGAAGAAATTCTTCGGAACAACCGCCATCGCGTTGATTCTCTCGGCCACGAATGCCCAATCCGCGACGAATGTGGAATTCGGTCCAGAAGGTGCTGTGGCGACGCCGGACAATATAACACTCCGCGTTATTCGCATCGGCTACGGTATTAACCCGCCCGGTTCCAACAGCAATCAACCCCGCGATCGCATTGTATTTGCCGATCACGAAGGTAACGTTCTGTACGCGTCGGACAAGGACACACCCGGCGTGTCCACCTGCACCGGAGAATGTACGGATTTGTGGACCCCAGCCCGTGCTTCGGAAACTGACGAGGCCGTTGGTCACTGGTCCATCATTGCGCGTGAGGATGGCTCTCGGCAATGGGTCTTCCGCGGGCGGCCCATGTACACTTATGCGCCGGAAGCAGAGGCCAATCGCACCACGATCACCCGCGAGGAACGCGCCGCCAATCCCGAAGCCGAGCGCCAAGTGTCCGAGGCTGTTGCAGCCGTCGCGAAAGCGGATGCCGAGGGCAGCAAGAAAGAAGATGACCTTAGCAGCAAGGTCGAGGACAAGGAAAAAGCAAAGACGGCCGCTGCCAATCTTGGCCGCCAAGGCGGTGAAGGTCAGGGCCATGAGGTCGATGGCCGCCAAGTTGTGGAGATCCTTCCCGAACAGTGGATCACTGTGCCGATGGGCATCGAGATACAGGAAATTCGCACCGCGCCCGGCCAAGTTTTGACCGATCTCAATGGCATGCCGCTTTATGCTTTTGACGGTGACGCTGAAAATGAATCCCTACTGGAACAATGGACACCGTTCGAAGCATCCCAGCTGGCACTGCCCATAGGCGACTTTACGGTGGTGGCACGGGCCGACGGGATTCATCAATGGGCCTATCAAGGCAAGCCTCTGTACACATATTACAACGACCGATACATCGGTGATGCAAACGGCGTGTACTCTGACGACCGGCGTTTTCAGCTTGTCTATGCCTTGCGCTACTTCATGCCAGACGAAGTGTACATTGCGCGTAACCACATGTATGGCGGGCTGCTCACCACAACGGATGGCAATGCCCTTTATGCACGCGAGACCAGTAATGGGGGCTCCGACGGTGCATTACGCGGCGACCGTGGGCGCATGAATACGGGTAAACGTATTGCCCTGACGGGCTGCGACGCCACGTGCGAACAAACATGGAAACCGCTGATCGCTTCGGCAGACGCCAAGCCCAACGGGTATTGGACCCTGTACGATCGTGAAGACGGATCGAGGCAGTGGGCGTACTTCGGATACGCGCTCTATACCTACAATGGTGAAGTGGACCAGTTCGGCAGTACCGAGATTTACGATCCGGTCACCCACTACGAAACACCAAAGGATGGAAGCGCAAATACAGCGTTTCCAATGCACTGGCGCGTAGCCCCTCCCTAAGGCGAGGACGCGCCTCTAAATTGACAGAACGCTACGCCCAGGATTTTAGGGCGGACGACGGGCACAAATTGGGCGATTGCAGGACATTTGAAATATGCCCTGCAGGCGCGATATAAGAGGCCCTTCAATTGGAGGAATTCAGGATGTTGAACATTTGTGCCGCGCCCGCTGAAAAATCGGTATCTCACGTAAGAGCCGCAGTCCTCGCTGCATCGACAATTGCAGTTATGTCAGCTGCGGGGATTTCGACGGCGTTCGCCGCGGACACGCGCGGCTACGTGATCAGTTGGTTTCACATCACGCCGGCGGCCATGCCGGAAAAAACCGACTGTCCGGAAGGATTGAATCCAAGAGCCGAGCAGAATTTTATCAACTGGCTGCGGCAGATGGATACCCCGCAAGAGAAAATTGAGAAGCTCTTGGAGGACTTTCCGAACACAATGTACGGCGCGGTGACCATGCGTGGTCGCGTTGAAGGCGAACCGGTCAATGTTTACCGCAACCCGAATGCCATCCCCGACCCGAATATCAAAACCGTTCAAGGCGAATATGCCTACGGATTTAATTTGGACGGAGACGTCTCACCGAATGATTTCACCGATCCGGTTTCCGGAGAAGCCGGCGTCGATAACCAATACTTCCGTGCTTTAGGATGTATTGGCGCAGAGCGCGGCGAGTACAACACTGTAGGTGAATTGACCGCCCGCCCGCTCTATCCTGCCATTCAATGGGAGCACAACCGCGATCAGGCCACCGCGTGGCTGATTGAGATCAATGGCATCGACGATCTGCAAAACGACGATCACGTCGACGTAAACATATTTCAAGCAACACGCCCGGTGGTGAAGGACGCGTCAGGCGAACCACAGGCTGATATGACTTTTATTGTCGATGACAATCCGAAAACGAAAAACAGAGTGAGCGGACGGATCGTTGATGGGACGTTGCTCACTGAATCGTTTGATTTTTACATGATCATGGCGAAATACGGTCTCAATCCAACCGTCGAATTGAAGGACGCGCGCGCGCGTCTCGCACTCAGTGAAGATGGAGCAAAAGGCATCATAGGCGGATACCAGGACTGGCTGGATGTATATGGCGGGTATGGCCGTGGCGGGTCCGGCATTGAGGTCAACGTGTCTTACGATGTTCCCGGTATCTATCATGCCCTTAAGAAAATGGCTGACGCAGCACCCGATCCTGCGACCGGCCAAAACACTATGATTTCGTCTGTTTTTACGGTCGAA
>CAYYXR010000035.1:0-31579 GCA_964475755.1 uncultured Rhodobacterales bacterium | reverse complement strand
ATTGGGTGTCCCGCTTCATCGATTGCGGCCTCTTTTTCTCTGAGCGCATCCGCAAGCCGGCGGTTTGGACGTTGCACGACATGAATCCGTTCACGGGCGGATGTCACTACGATCAAAACTGCGGGAAATACAAAACCGCGTGCGGGGCTTGTCCCTTGTTGGGATCAGACGATGCACACGACTTGTCCTCGGCAAATTTCAATATAAAGCGCGATGCGTTGCAGAACTGGCCCTCGGAACGACTTCACATTGTCACCCCAAGCAAATGGCTTGCCGGCGTTGCAAGATCAAGCGCCCTCTTCTCCCGCTTTGAGACCACCGTTATTCCCAACAGCCTTGAGACGGACACGTTTCGTCCTGTTGATCAGGCACAAGCTCGCGATGCGCTCAAACTGCCAGCGAATGCCCAAATCGTGCTGTTTGTTTCCAATCATATTGGCCTGGCGCGAAAGGGTTTCCGAGAATTGGCGCACGCATTGTCCCTGATCCCGGACACCAGCCGCTTGATGCTCTTGGGAGTCGGCGACAGTCACATCAAGGATTTCGAGGCCCCCTTTCGTGTGGAGCAGGTTGAGCACGTCAACAGCGATGCGACCATGGCCATGGTATATGCGGCGGCCGACGTCATGGCCATTCCTTCCTTGCAGGACAATCTGCCCAATACCGTGCTGGAATCTTTGAGCTGCGGAACGCCCGTTGTGGGCTTCGAGATTGGCGGCATCCCCGACATGATTACACATGGCGAAACCGGCTTCTTGGCACCTGCAGGCAAGGTGACAGAACTGAGCCTTGCTTTCATGGAGGCTTTTTCGGACCGCGAGCGTCTAAGAAAGATTGGCCAAAACGGCCGCGCGCTCATAGAACAGCACTATACGCTCGAAACTCAAGGCCTCGCGTACAAGAAGCTGTACGAAAAGGTCATCGCCGCCAATCCGAACCTCTGAACCAATCATGGCCTCAAACACTATCCTCGTCACAGGCGGCGCCGGTTACATCGGAAGCCACGCATGCAAGGCTCTCGCTGCGGCGGGGTATGAGCCGGTTACTTACGACAATTTGTGCAGGGGACACCGTAGCTGCGTAAAGTGGGGTCCTTTTGAAGACGGCGACATTCTCGATGCTGACCGTCTGCGCGCAGTCGTGGAAAAACATAAGCCTGATGCAGTGATGCACTTCGCCGCTCTGGCTCTTGTCGGCGAATCTTTTGATCAACCGGATAAGTATCACCGCAACAATGTGACTGGCACAGCAACCCTTATGTCGGTCGCGTGTAACGCCGGAATTCGAAAAGTCGTGTTTTCGGGGTCATGCGCGGTTTATGGCATCCCCGACGTCACGCCGATTGTTGAAAACGCGCCGCTCAAGCCCATCAACCCATACGGTGAAAACAAGTTGGCGGCGGAAAAAATTCTGTCCGAGGCCGAGACGTCTCACGGCCTTGCTTGGGTCTCCCTGCGCTACTTCAATGCCGCGGGCGCGGACCCGGACTTGGAAACCGGTGAAAAACACGACCCGGAGACACATATTATTCCCAACGTCCTCAAAGTGGCCGCTGGACTGGAGCAATCCGTTCAGCTGCACGGCGACGACTATCCAACGCCGGATGGAACCTGCATCCGCGATTATGTGCACGTCTGCGATATTGCCGATGCACATGTGCGGGCTCTGAAAAATCTAGCAACCAACAACGGCGGCCACACGTACAATATCGGAACCGGCACGGGATATTCGGTGAGACAGGTGATCGACGCCGCGCGCCACGTTACGGGCCGGGATATTCGGGTTGAGGCTGGGCCCCGCCGCGAAGGCGATCCTGCGATTCTGGTGGCGGATGCCGGGAAAATCCACAAAGACCTGCATTGGACCCCACGGAGGTCGGCGCTGGACGTCCAAATTGCCGATGCATGGGCATGGCACCAAAAGAGCGGCTTTTGAGAATGGCGCCGCGGGTTCACTCTATTTGTATAGCCGTTCCGCGGCAGATAAGATCGCACCGAACATGTTGACCTCCGCACTCCTTGAGATTTTGCCCCAACTGGCGCCGACCGTCGCGCAATGGCCGCGGCGGCAACCCGGGCTTTTGATGGTGGACGGCAAAAAGCTGCGCTACAGCGACATGCACAGCTTTTTTCATCAGACGCGTCAGATCTTCGGCGACAATCTCTACGATTTTAAAACGGACAGCGCGTCTCCGGTTATCCTGGATTGCGGCGCACATATCGGCATGGCATCGCTTTATTTTAAGGAACGTTACCCCAATGCGCGTATTACCGCGTTCGAGGCGGACCCGCAATTTGCCGACATGTGCCGGGCAAATTTTAAAACCTTCGGCGCGGAGGACGCGGACGTACAGGACGCCGCCAATTGGATTCATGACGAAGGCGTCAGTTTCAACACGTCGAACGACGATGCGGGTCACGTCGAAGACGGCGCGGACAACGCCGCTGTGTCATCGGTCCGGCTAAAAACGTTGCTGGAAAAAGAGCAGGTCGATCTCTTGAAGTTGGATGTCGAGGGCGCGGAGTTTGCGATATTCGACGATTGCGGCGATGCGCTGCGAAACGCCGAGCGCATTGTCGCCGAGGTCCATGCCATGGACGACACGCAGGCAAACATTGGGGGGGTTATTGAGTCACCTTGAAAAAACCGGCTTCAGATATGCGCTGGGCAATTTTCATCCGGCGACCTGGCTCACACCCACGGCCAAGCCACCGTTTTCATTCTGCCCCACCGAAAAATTCATCGTTTCGGTATTTGCCTGGCAGCCGTAAGAGCTAATTCATAACGCCCATTGCGCGGAGCATGTCGTAACTATGCGTGTGGCCGCGCATAGTGCGGCGGGTGAATCCCGGCTGCACGGTGCTTGCCCCGTGACAGACATCCGTATCGAAAATGAACATGGTTCCGGCAGGGCCGCAGATGGGCATCGACGGAACGTCGGGCTCGGGGAACACGTTGACGATCTCGTTGATGGCGGTGCCGTCCATGGCAGCCTCGCGAACGGCCCGATTGCGGATGTTTGATCCCGGCAGCGCACGCATTGCGCCATTTCTTTCGTCGGTATCACTGAGATATACGAAAAACTTGAGAACGTTGCGTTTGTCGAAATGAAGGGCAAAGGGCGGCTTGTTTTCCTGCTCTCGCGTTTCGGTAAGTTCGGATACGAAAATCTCTCCGTTCAGACGATAGTTACCAGGCCCATAATAAGCATCGGCAACATCGGACATCAGTTGATCGGAAAAAAATTGCGCCGTTTCAGGAAAGGCTCTGGCGTCGAGTTTGTCCCGAAGGAGACGTATGTTCGCAATATTTTCGTACTCATCCACGGCAAAGCCGAGCGCGCGCCTTTGTGCGATAAACCGGTCAAATTCATCGTTCAGGCGCTTCAGATGATCTCCAGCGATGAATTCCGGAAATACGATGATTCCCCAATTTCGGACGGTCTCGACGATATCATTGACCGACGTAAAGGCGTCTCGGCTGACGTTGACGGCGTCCAGAGACACCTCGGCTTTTTCGTACATGGGCGGGGCAGTTGCCATATTGGACCCCGAATTAATCGCTGAACTTGTCCAAGACCCTACACACTAATTTAGCAATAATTTGTTAACGAATGGCTAGCCTTGCGCGGATAAACCGGCAGCTCCGCTATTCCACCGCCTATTGCCACTTTCTTAACCGAATAAGACCTACTGTGTGGCCAACGGCGAGCCATCTAAACGCCAGATTTCTCAATGGGTTGCGGTGCGGGCCCGGCAAAAAAATCAGCCGGCACGATCGCACTCGAAGAATTAAAGGACCGGGGATGCATCCGCGCATCATCGCTGAGCTTGGAATCAATCACGACGGTTCCGCAGAAATCGCACGCACATTGATCGAAGCGGCGGCGCGCGCGGGCGCGTGGGGCATCAAATTTCAGTATCGGAACCTGACGAATACCTACGCCGATGATGCCCGCCAAATCGGTGATGAAATTTTGCAAAACGAAATTGTCCGCAACTATCTCTCTCCCGATGAGATCTTGGATCTTTCGCGGCTCGCGATCGATCTCGGCGTGAAACCGGGGATCAGCTTTTTCACGCCGGACGACATTGCTGATTTTGGCGAAAACATTTCCACGTTCGCCTTCTTCAAGGTCCCATCCGTCGAATTTACAAATTCACCTCTCATCAAACGCCTCGAGGGCATGGGTGAGATGGGATTGATTTCAACAGGCGCGTACGACGAAGAAAAAATTCAGCGCGGCCTGAAGAATACAGCGACAAAGTTCTCGATGGCGCATTCGCCAAAACCATCGACAGCGTCTTTGAACGCGCATTGCGCGAACACAGCGCCACAAAAATTGAGCTTGCCGACCCAAAGGTGATGGATTTTAGCCGCCACTTTCCGACATTGTTTCTCCATCTTGAGCAAGTCAGTCGTGGCGTGAAGTTCGATCCACCCGGAACCCTGGCGCACTTTGATGAAATCGCCAAAATCATCAAAGACAAGTGTGCAAACGTTAGTATCGATGCCGTCGATATTTCAGCGGAAATGGGCAAGATCTTTTACTTTGCGCGTATATTCGAAAAAGTTTTGAACGCGCTCACACCCAAGGCGTTTATGCTTTCGGTTTACTATCACCCCGTAGGCATGGCCTGGATGCTGGCCAGCCGGTGGGCCGGTGTGAAATCGGTCGATTTGCAGCATGGGCGCCTCGGCCCGCATCACGGTGCTTATACCCAGCTCACGGCGGCGCCGAGAGACGGCTATCATTTGCTGCCGGACGCCGTTTGGTGCTGGGGCGAGCAAACCAAACACGACATTGAAGTCGATAAGAACCCTGCGTGCGAGCGGCACGGAGGCCTCATCGGCGGCAATGTCTGGCTGCACAAATGGCGCTACGGAAATACCGACGGGCTGGAACCGCAGAGTGTGCATGATTTTTCAAAGCAAATGGCCGGAAAGAAAAAGATTCTGGTCAGCTTACAGCCACTCGACAAGCCGGTGGACGCCGTGCTGTTGGAAGCTATGAAGAACGCGCCGCCCGAATGGATGTGGCTTTTACGTATTCATCCGCTCCGGCGCCATACCGCGCCTGAGATTGAATCGATCTTGAACAAAAACGGCATCTCCAACTTTGAGATCGAGCAATCCACTGTCTTGCCGCTTTTTAGTCTGCTGAAGTTGGCCGACCATCACGTCACTGAGTTCTCCTCCGTGGTGATCGAGGCCGCCGCCTTCAATGTGTGCTCCACCGTGATCGGCGACAGGGGCCGCGAAATCTTCGCGCCTCAAATAAGCGCGGGGCAATGTGATCACGCCGAATCTTCTCATGATTTACTCAACTCAATTGCAGGAAATCGCGCTGATTTGTCCTTATCCGGTGGCCCCTCCTTCATATGCATGGACGAAAACGCGCCAGACACTGCACTTCGCGCCCTCGCCGCAACATGAATAGCCAGACATACCGCAGGTCAGACGAACACTCGTCCTTGTGGCAATCAGTGATTTAGATCGCAACGCAACATGGCGAGCTCAAGTTACCGAATTCCTCCTTGTTCCTCTGCGGTCGCTGTGCTTCATTCACCGCTCGATTTCAGGCCATTAGGCATGGATTTTGCGCCACCTTGGGGGCTGCGCGCGATCCGCGAAATCTGGTTCTGCCGCAATGGCAAAATGGGGAGGAATTTTCATGAGTTCAGTACGTCCGGACGTGCAGCCGCTCGACGTGAGCGGCGCCATCTACGCTTTCGTCGGTCTCGGATTGGCCGGCTTTTACATGTTGCTTTGGTACGTCGCGCCGGGGCTCATGACCGCACCGGTTTGGTCCGGCAGTTCCATCGCCTGGAGCATGGTGCTGGGCACTCTGGCTCTCGCTATTCCGGTTCTTCTCGCTTGGATGTGCGCCCGCAGAGATGTCGAGGACACCAGCGAAGCTTTTGAAGTCGCGAAGCATTAAGGCCGGGTTGGAGCAAAAATATGGAACATGAAACAAACCCCGTCGCGATCTTCTTTTTCTTCGCGATTATTGCAATGACATTGGTGGTCACGTACTGGGCCGCGCGCCGCGCCAATTCCACCAAACAACTTTACGCCGCGGGCGGAACGATCACCGCCGGGCAGAACGGACTCGCCATCGCCGGCGATCTTGCCTCCGCGGCCCTATTTCTCGGCGGCGTCGGCATGTTCTTTTCCGCCGGTTACGATGCCACGCTTTACTTCTTCCCTGCCATGGCCGGCTTTATCCTTATGCTCGGCTTTGTCGCCGGTCCCATGCGCCGTCTGGGCCGCTTCACGTTCACGGACGCCGCGGCGGTCCGCCTGTCGCCCGTCCCAATCCGCATCCTGGCCGCACTTGCTTCACTCGCCGTTACGCTGATGTACATGATCGCGCAGATGATCGGCGCCGGCGGCCTGATCGAAATCCTGTTCGGCATCCCGTACACGCTTTCGGTCATTATTGTCGGCGGTCTGATGATTATCTATGTCGCCTTCGGCGGCATGCTCGCGACCACATGGGTGCAGATCATCAAAGCCGGATTAATGTTCGGTGCGCTCTTGGTGATGTCGATCATGTCCCTTGCGCATTTCGGATTTAATCTCGACGAACTTTATGCTCGCGCGGCGGCCTTACACGAGTTGGGCGCGGACCTGTTCCAACCTGGGGGCTTGGGCCTCAGTCCGGGTCAAACCTTCTCGCTGGCGCTCGCCATTGCCATCGGCATCCCCGGCATGCCGCACATTTTGATGCGTTTCTTTACAGTGCCGAACCCTTACGTGGCGCGTAAGTCCCTCGTCGTCGGCATGGGCATGATGGGCATGTTCTACGCCATGGTGTTCGTGGTGCTCGGCGCTGCCGGCGTGGCCTTTATTACCGGCAATCCCGACTTCATGTTGCCGGACGGATCACCGCGCGGCGGCACGAATATGATTGCCCTTCATTTGGCGGCGTATTTGGGCGGCGATATCTTGTTCGGCGCCGTGGCAGCCATTGCCTTTGCGACTATCCTCGCGGTGGTCGCGGGCCTTACAGTTGCGGCTGCTTCGGCCTTATCGCACGACCTGTTCTCCAACGTGTTTGCCAAAGGCAAAATGACGGAAAAACAGGAAACCTTCACCTTCCGAGCATCTGCCCTCGCCATTGGCGCCATCAGCATTTTGCTGGGTATCGCGTTTGAAGGTCAGAACATCATCTATCTGGTGGGCATGCTGTATTCCATCGCCGCAAGCGCCACTTTCCCGATCCTGGTGATGTCCATGTTCTGGAGCCGCTTAACCACGGCGGGTGCCGTGGCCGGCGGTTCGGTCGGGCTTGCCCTGTCCGTGGGCCTGATCATTGTCGGCCCCAGTGTTTGGGTACAAGTACTCGGCAATCCCGAGGCCCTTCTGCCCTTCGATCAGCCGGCCATCGTGTCCGCGCCAACGGCCTTTGCCGTGATGATTATCGTCTCGCTTCTGACGAAGGAAAAAGGTTTCGCGGAACCTGCTCAGCAAGCCGCTGAGTAATTTGATCAATTAAAAATAAAAGGGCGGCGAAATTTTTCGCCGCCCTTTTTTATATGTGTCTAAACGAACTTGGATTCGGTATGCGCGCGGGCTGCGTCGATCAGCTTTTTGGCAGCATGCACGCAAAGACCGACGACGTTCGTATATGACCCGTTCACCGCGCTGACAAACGCACCGGCGCGGCCCTGAATGGCGTAACCGCCCGCCTTGCCCTGCCAATCACCGCTCGCCAAATAGGAATTGATGTCATCGGACATTAGACGTTGGACCTTCACAATGGTCATGACGCTACGGGTCCAGGTTTTGCCGTCAGGGGCCAATACGGCAATCCCGCCGTAAACGCGGTGACGCCGGCCGGAGAGCAATTCCAGACAGCGCCGCGCTTCCTCTTCCGATTCCGCTTTGGGTAATTGGCGGTGCCCACAGGCCACCACGGTATCCGCGGCCAAAATAATTGAGTCGGAATTGGCGTGCGCCGCGGCCTGCACTTTTTCGCCGGCAAGGCGAAGTGCTGTATCGCCGGGCCGCTCATTCTTCAGAGGCGCTTCGTCGATATCGGCGGGAAAAACGGACTCCGGCGCGTATCCGATCTGCTGAAGCAAAGCCAATCGCCGGGGCGACGCGGAAGCGAGAACTAAGGGTATGGCCATTTTGTATCTTCACACCCTGAAATGCGGAAATGCGTTTGGATGGAAGAGATCTTATTTGAAACGGAACGTGATCCGGCCTTTGGTCAGATCGTAAGGCGTCATCTCAACGTTGACCCGGTCGCCGGCCAGAACGCGAATTCTGTTTTTGCGCATCTTGCCGGAGGTATGCGCAAGAACCTCGTGGTCGTTGTCCAACTTGACCCGGAACATGGCGTTCGGAAGCAATTCCGTCACCGTGCCGGGAAACTCGATCATATCTTCTTTGGCCATTCAGCCCCATCACATTGGTTATATTTTGGCTGGCGGGATCGAACCGTTGAATACCGACCCGCCGGATGCCCGGCAATTTGCGAATCTCATCCCTGATGGTCAAGCGCAATCAGCCTTTTTCACGCTCAAAGCAGTGAAATCCGGCCATTTTGCAAATGGTTGTCACCTAGTTGGCACAGCGGCCGGGCGATTTGACCTAAAACGCCAGATGGTCCGTTACGGGGAAAAGCTCTAGAATCTTGCGTTGAATCTCATCCCGCGCCTGCCGGTACGCGCCAAGGCGTGTTTCGCGGGTCCCCTCCACCGCCGTGGGATCGGAAATATTCCAGAACCGGGACTCGCAACTCATGTACTTTGTCATTTCATCCGCAAAGTGTTTTGCTTCCCCGGAAAGTGAAATTACGAAGTCAAACGAATCGTCAGTCAGATTTTTAAACGTCTTTGGTTTATGCCGCGACATATCCACGCCGATCTCGTTCATGACTTCCACCATGAACGGATCGAGCTTGCCCTGAAACGCACCCGCTGAATCGACAAAAATTCGGCTGCCGTGAAAGCGCTTCATGATCCCTTCGGCCATGGGCGAGCGCACTTCATTCATGGTGCAGCAGAACAGCACGGAAGATGGAAGAATCTGCATGGATGCCCTTCTCCTAACCCCGCATGTGCAAGACGCAAAGCAACGTAAAGAATCGCCGGGACGTCGGCTGATCCAACTCCGCGTTCTCCGACAGGCGCTCGCGCAACATTTCTGCGCCTTCGTTGTGGAGACCGCGCCGGCCCATATCGATGGCTTCGATCTGAGAGGGCGATAAGTTCTTAATCGCGTCGAAATAGCTTTCGCAAATCAGGAAGTAGTCTTTGATGATCGAGCGGAACGGTTTAACCGGCAGCGTAATTTCCTTCTGCGAAGCATCGTTCGTATCGCGCACATCGAACACCAGCCGGTCTTCGACCAACTTGAGTACAAGATGATATGGGCCCGGCTCACTGCCGTCGCCTTTTAGAACGAACTTGTTTTCCTCAAGAAGGTCGAACAGCGCCACTTCGCGCTCGTGTTCGACTTCCGGCCGGCGGCGCAAGACCGATTTTTCGTCCAATTGAATTTTGACGATCGAGCGCGCCCGCTGACCTTGACCCTTAGGCGCCGAATCGTCGCCCGGGCTGTTCATCAGCTTTTCCCGTTTTTCAATCTCAACGAGACCGAGCGGGCATGCGCATCTAAAGACTCCGCCCGGGCCATGGCCACGGCGCCCGGCCCAATATCGTTAAGGCCCTCTGGCCCGCAGCCGATCAGCGACGTGCGCTTCAGAAAGTCGAACACGCCCAGCCCCGAGGAGAAACGCGCAGAGCCCGACGTAGGCAACACATGGCTGGGCCCGGCAATATAATCGCCAAGGGCTTCTGGTGAATGACGTCCGAGAAAAATCGCGCCGGCATGCCTAATCTGCCTGGCCATCGTTGCAGGGTCCTCAATCGCCAACTCCAGGTGCTCCGGTGCGATTTTGTCCACAATCGGCACAGCGTCGCCTATTTTCTCGACGACAACAATCATGCCGTTGTCGGCCCAGCTTTTGGACGCGATGTCCCGGCGCGGAAGTGTTTTTAATTGTGCCTCAACAGCCGCCGTCACCCGGTCAACGAATTTTTCATCGTCGGTAATCAGAACGGACTGCGATGAGGCGTCGTGTTCGGCCTGCGCCAGCAAATCGGCGGCGATCCAGTCGGGATCGTTGTTTGCATCAGCGACGATGGTAACCTCAGACGGACCTGCCACCATGTCGATGCCCACAACACCGAACACTTGCTTCTTTGCCGACGCCACATAGGCATTGCCGGGGCCGACAATCTTATCGACAGGCTTGATCGTGGCCGTCCCATAGGCCAGCGCACCGATCGCCTGTGCACCGCCGATACGGTACACCTCGTCCACACCCGCCAAGGAACATGCGGCCAGCATAAGCGGGCTGGTCTCTCCGCGCGGCGTGGGCATGGTGACGACCAGCCGGTCCACACCGGCAACCTTCGCCGGAATAGCGTTCATCAACACCGACGAAAAAAGCGGCGCGGTGCCTCCGGGCACGTACAACCCCGCAGAAGAAACGGCCGTCCATTTCCACCCCAGGCGAATACCCCGACCATCGTCGTACTCTTCATTCTTGGGCATTTGGCGCTGATGATAGTCGCGGATGCGGGACGACGCTTCCCGCATCGCCTTGAGGGCGCCAACATCACATTGCGCTTCGGCGGCTTTAAGCTCGTCCTTGCCGAACGCAACGGAGCTTGCATCGATATCAAGGCCGTCGAATTTCTTTGTGTATTCAAAGACTGCCGCGTCGCCGCGCACGCGGACATCGCCCAGAATGTCCGAAACAACGCCGTCCACATCGGACTTTTCGTCCCGGCTTTTTAGGATCAGCGCTGCAAACGCTTCTTCAAAGCCGGAATCCCGCGCAGAGAGTTTCCGTGCCATGGGTCACTTCCCTTCCGCGGCGGTCCGGAAACTTTCGATCCAGGACGCTATTTCCTGGGGGCGCACTTTCAGCGCCGTGCGGTTCACGATCAGCCGCGATGTCACTTGCGCAAGCGTTTCAACTTCGATGAGGCCGTTGGCCTTGAGCGTGTTGCCGGTAGACACCAGATCGACAATCCTCGGGCACAGCCCCAAAACCGGCGCGAGTTCCATTGCGCCGTTCAACTTGACACATTCCGCCTGAATGCCCCGCTCGGCAAACCAGCGGCTGGTGGTGTTGGGATATTTGGTCGCAATACGCACGTGACTCAAGCGCGAAAGATCCAAACCCTCTTCAAGGTCCTTGGGCTGCGCGATGGAAAGACGGCACTTGCCGATGCCGAGATCCAAGGGCGCGTAGATTTCCGAGTAATCGAATTCCACCAGCACATCATTGCCGGCGATGCCCAGTTGCGCGCCGCCGAAGGCAACGAACGTCGCCACGTCGAACGAGCGCACGCGAATCAGGCTGATGTGCGGGTGATTGGTCGCGAACTGAAGCTTGCGCGATCCTTCATCTGCAAACGCAGGTTCCGGTTCGATGCCCGCCGCCTGAATAATCGGCAGGGCCTCGCCCAGAATCCGGCCCTTGGGCACGGCTATGACGAGAGGGTCTTGGCTCATTGGGGCGCTCATGACTGGCGCCCGTATCCGTTAACGGCGCGCTCGGGGGCCTTTTACACCATTTATCAGGCGAGTCACCACCCCGGCCCTGACTGATCGGCTTGAAAATCAGGGCGTTAGGCGCCCGGAATCCGCTCGATGCGGGCACCGCAGGCGCCCAGCTTCTCCTCCAGGCGCTCATAGCCTCGGTCCAGGTGATAGACGCGGTTCACCAGGGTTTCGCCCCCTGCGGCGAGACCGGCGAGCACCAAGGAAGAGGACGCTCTCAGGTCCGTGGCCATAACCGGGGCGCCGGACAGCTTGGCCGCCCCGCGAATAATGGCCGAGGCGCCGTGCACATCCACGTCCACGCCGAAACGGGTGAGCTCGGGCACGTGCATGAAGCGGTTCTCGAAAATGGTCTCGGTGATCATCGCCGCGCCCGAGGCCGTCGCCATCAGGGCCATCCACTGGGCCTGCATATCGGTCGGAAAGCCCGGATAGGGCTCGGTCATGACATCGATGCCCTTGAGGCCGTTTTTGGCGGCGACGCGGAAACCGTCGCCGGTCGTCTCCACCTCGATGCCGGTTTCCTTCATGGCGTCCAAGACCGCTTCGAGCAAATCGTAGCGGGTGCCCCTGAGCGTGATATCGCCGCGGGTGATGGCGGCGGCCACAGCGTAGGTCCCGGTTTCAATGCGATCGGGGATGACCGCGACGCGCGCGCCGTGCAGTGAACTGACGCCCTGAATGCGCAAAGTGCCCGACCCGATGCCGGTGATTTTCGCGCCCATGGCTTTCAGGCAATCGGCGAGATTGCCGATCTCCGGCTCGCGCGCTGCATTTTCAAGAACGGTTTCACCTGCGGCCAGCGATGCGGCCATCAAAAGATTCTCCGTGCCGCCCACCGTGACCTTCGGGAAAACAACCGTCGCGCCTTTCAAGCCCTGCGGCGCCGTTGCATGGATATAGCCTTCCTTGAGCGCGATTTTCGCACCGAGATTCTCCAGCGCCTTCAAGTGAAAGTCCACGGGCCGGGTGCCGATCGCGCAACCGCCCGGCAGCGAGACCTTCGCCTCACCCATGCGTGCAAGCAACGGCCCGAGCACCAGCACCGAGGCGCGCATCCGGCGCACCAAATCATAGGGCGCGGTAACGTTTGAAATTGTTTTCGCCGTCAGCGTCATCGTCCGGCCGGTCGCACCGGCGTCCGAAGACTCGGCACCTGCGCCGAGCGCGGACTGCTCGACCGTCACGCCGTGTTGGCGCAAAAGGTTTGCCATGGTGCCGATATCGGCCAATTCCGGCATGTTGGTCAGCGTGAGCGGCTCTTCGCTGAGCATGCCCGCGGCCATGAGCGGCAAGGCCGCGTTCTTTGCGCCGCCGATGACGATTTCGCCGTGGAGCGGTACGCCGCCGTGTATGCGGATTGCGTCCAATTACCGTGTCCCGTAAGCGCAAAAGGGCGTTCTATAAGCGCAAAACCGTGTTTTATGCATCAAATACGGCATCATTTTGGGGTCAAAGCCGCGGCAAAGTGACGCCTTTTTGGCCCTGGTACTTGCCTTTGCGGTCGCCGTAAGAGGTTTCGCAGACACTGTCTGCCTTCAAAAAGATGAACTGCGCCGCACCTTCATTGGCGTAAATTCGCGCCGGCAGCGGCGTGGTGTTTGAAAATTCGAGCGTGACGTGGCCCTCCCATTCCGGCTCCAGCGGCGTCACGTTCACGATAATCCCGCAGCGGGCATAGGTGGATTTCCCCAAGCAAATCACCAAAACGTCGCGGGGAATGCGGAAATATTCGACCGTGCGGGCTAGAGCGAAACTATTGGGCGGAATGACGCAAACGTCGGTCTTGCGGTCGACAAAACCGGTAGCGGCGAAGTCCTTGGGGTCCACGACCGCTGAATCCACGTTGGTGAAAATCTTGAATTCGTCCGAAACCCGCGCATCGAAACCGTAGGACGAAACGCCATAGGAAATGACCCCGTCGCGGTTCAACCGATCCGTAAAAGGCTCAATCATGCCCTTGGTCGTGGCCATTTCGCGGATCCAGGTATCCGGCATTACGGGCATATCGAACCATCTCCACTTCGCGGACCCGCTTTGTACCGGCCCTTGCGATATCTTGTAGCCCAGCTACCGAAGGCCCTCAAGCAGTGGAGATCATTTGGGCTTTTGAGTGTCTTTTGCCGGCGGCGGCGAAACGGCGCGTGCACGCTGTTGCGCTTTTCGCCGCAGAAGGTTTTCCCGCAAGGCGTCCGCCGACCTCGCCTTCGCATCTGCTGAGCGTGCCTTGGGTTTGGGCTTTGCTGGCCGATGGTTGGACATTGCGAGGAGCTTCCGGAGATGTGGATAAATCAGCGCGCCCGACCGTCAAAGATGAGACGCGATAGTCTAAATACCTCATTTTTCCAGGCTATGGCAGGCGGTTGCGCCCGCTGGGGGCCTATGGCATGTTCCGCGCCTTCGCGGCGGGTCCCCGCCGGAGAGGCCCCGGCGCTGCCGTAGCTCAGTGGTAGAGCACCCCCTTGGTAAGGGGGAGGTCGGTAGTTCAATCCTACTCGGCAGCACCATTTTCTGGCCATTTGAAACCCGAACCTGACATATTGAACCGAGACCAACCGCCGCCTGGGATAGCGCATGCGTTTTCTGCAAATTAATACGTACTATCCGGCGTATCTGCGCGATTTCTACGCCGCCCGGCCTCATCTGCTGACGGCGGATTACAACACCCAGATCGAAGCCCTGCTCGACGACGGATTTTCGGAATCTCATATTTTCTCGCGGTCATTGAGAAACCACGGCTTCGAAACCTTTCAAATCGCCATCAACAACCCGGTTTCGCAAAACGCCTGGCTGCGCGAGAACGGCCTGCCTATGAAGGCCGATCACGAACATGCCCAGACCACGTTGCTTCAGATCGAGGCCTTTGCACCTGACATTATGTACACAACCGATGTCCTTAGTCTCAGTTCGGCCTTGCTGCGTGGATTAAAGACAAAACCACCCGTCGTTGCGGGATGGCGCGGATTTCCACTTCCAAAGAACACCGACCTTTCCGCTTACGATCTTATTCTCACCAGCTTCGACCGGGTGTTCGAAGAGGCCGCGGCCGCCGGTGCCAAATCGGTTGAGCGGTTTCACCCGGGCTTTCCGGAAAATCATCCGGTGGCCAACGAGCCGCGCACGCCGAAATGGGATGTCGTTTTTTCGGGATCCGTGACATTCGAACACAAACGGCGGATCGATCTTCTCAATCATCTAGCCGAATTGAGCCGGGATCCGGTTGCGCCGTTTTCGTTCGGTGTTTTCATGGATGATGCAAGGGCACTGTCGCCGCTTGTCCAAAGCCTTGCGAAACCGGCGCTGTGGGCGCACGACATGCTTCGGCTGCTGCGCGCGGCAAAGATTGTTGTCAATATCGATGTTGATTCCTTCGGCAACCAGCCGCCCAACATGCGGCTGATCGAGGCCACGGGCGCCGGAGCCTTCCTGCTGACGCCGCACCACCCACAAATCGGCGAATTCTTCGAGCCCGGCAAGGAAATCGAGACCTATCGCACAATGAATGAACTTGCCGCGAAAATTCATTATTATCTGTCCGACGATACCGTGAGGGAGGACATCGCTCTGCAAGGCCAGGCCCGCTGCATGAAAGATCATGGACATGCGGCCCGCACGGCTTGGTTTGCCGACATCCTCCGCACAGCGCATAAAAAAGGCCCGCGCCAGCTAACGTGTACATTTAAATCTTATTCGTTTTCCCCATGAAATCAGCCAACAAGACATTCGCCAAAACAGGCACGACGATTTTCGAGGTAACGTCGCGCCTCGCCGCCGAGCACGGATCCATCAATTTGGGTCAGGGATTCCCGGACGATAACGGCCCCGAGGACATCCGCCAAAAAGCAGCCGAGTATTTGGAAGACCGTCCCAATCAATATCCGCCGATGCTGGGGGTGCCTGAACTCCGCCAAGCGGTCGCGGCGCACGACAAGAAGTTTTACGGCATCGACCTCAATTGGGAGAACAGCGTTCTTGTCACGGCCGGTGCAACGGAAGCTCTTGCCAGTTGCCTGTTCGGACTTATCGAAGAGGGCGACGAAGTCATTGTCATCGAGCCGCTCTATGACAGTTATCTGCCCATTATCCGAAGAGCCGGCGGCATACCGAAACTTGTAAGACTGCTGCCACCCGATTGGAGCCTGCCCAAGGAAGAGTTGGCGGCCGCGTTTTCGGACAAGACCAAGCTAATCATCCTGAACTCGCCGATGAATCCCTGCGGCAAGGTATTTACCGCCGACGAACTGTTGTTCATCGCCGAGCTTATTGTTAAGCATGATGCTTATGCCGTGTGCGATGAGGTTTACGAACACCTCATTTTTGACGACAGAAAACACATTCCGCTCATAACCATGCCGGGCATGAACAACAGATGCTTACGCATAGGCTCCGCGGGCAAGATTTTTTCCCTGACTGGCTGGAAGATTGGCTTCATTGTCGCCGACCCCTCGCTTCTCCAACCCGTCGCGAAGGCGCACCAGTTCATAACGTTTACCATCGTTCCGAATTTACAACGGGCGGTGGCATATGGCTTGGGCAAACCGGATAGCTTTTTCGCAAACGTCGCGTCGGACATGCAGGCCAAGCGTGATCTATTGTCCGGACTGCTATCGGACATCGGCTTTTCGGTTCTGCCGTGCGGCGGCACTTATTTTGTCACGGCGGATTTCTCAAAATTAGGGTTTGAGGGAATCGATACCGAGTTTTGCAAGACGGTGACCATCGAAGCCGGCGTCACGGCAATTCCCGTCAGCGCATTTTACGAGGGTGACTCGCCCCGGAATTTTGTACGCTTTGCGTTCTGCAAAAATCCGAGCATCCTGCAAGAAGCCGCAGCGCGGCTCGCCAATTATTTTCGCTGACGCTAATTAAGGGGGGCTAATGATCGGGAGGATCGCCTGGGCACTCATGGGTGCCGCAACTCTCTATGTCGCGTCGCTAACCCCAATGGCGGCGGCACAGGAACAGGCTTCTTTGAGTGCGCCACCTCAGGGCGGATACGTGCCGAGCGGCCGGAAAATTTATCTTCGTACGTGTGCAACGTGCCATGGGCGTGATCTGGAAGGCACCGGCGCGCCGCCCCTCTCAGGTATATCGTTTCAGGCGGTCTGGAATGGACGTCAAACCGCAGAGCTATACGGCATCATTTCTCAGACCATGCCGCCCGACGATGTCGGGAGCCTGTCGGACGAAGATCTCGGCCACGTTTATGCGTACCTTATGTCCGTCAACGGCTACAGCCGATCGTCGGACACATTGGAAGCTCGTCAGTCCGCAAGTGCGGAGGCCGATCAATATCAGCTTCCTCTTCCGGATTCCTTTCCCGCCGAGCCGATCAAGTTCTCCGAAAAATCAAGCGTCGGCCCGCGCACGAGCGAATTCGTGAATCTGGATGACGGCGATTGGCCCATGTATAACCGCGATTACAAAGGCCAGAGGTATTCGCCGCTCGCGCAGATCAACCGGGAAACCGTTTCCAATCTCGCGCCAAGATGCATATTCCAGGCCGGAGAAACCGGGGCCTTTCAGACGTCTCCCATCGTGCACGATGGTCGCTTGTTCATTACCACGCCCTATTTCACCTACGCTTTGGATGCTGCGACCTGCGAAAAACTCTGGGAGCACGAGCACATTCCGGAAGGCCCAGCCGGCTCGGCGGTCAATCGCGGCGCGGCGCTTTATGACGGGATGATCATTCGCGGCACGCCGGACTCCCATTTGATCGCGATCGATGCAGTCACCGGCGCATCGATTTGGGATACCTGGGTCGCAAACAGCGCGGAGGGGTACCGCATTAGTGCCGCCCCTGCCGCATACGACGGGAAAATATTCGTCGGCGAGGCCGGTGCGGACGTGGGCGCAACGGGCCGCATTCATGCATTCGATGCTTACACCGGCGCACGCGTGTGGTCGTTCGATATCGTTCCACCGAAGGGTTCGCCCGCAGCTAAAACCTGGGGCGAAGGCGCGGCGTATGGCGGCGGGTCCTCCTGGTCGCACATCACCGTCGACCCCAAAAAGAATCAAATTTATGCCCCCATCGGCAATCCAGGCTCGTCGTTGGATGGCACCGTCCGGCCGGGCAGCAACCTTTATACAAATTCCGTCGTCGCCTTGGATGCCGACACCGGGAAACTGAACTGGTATATCCAGCAAGTTCCGCACGACGTGTGGGATTGGGACACGGGCGCGGCACCTGCGCTTTACCAATCGGCCGGACGCGATGTTATGGCCGTCGCCAGTAAGGACGGGTGGCTATATCTCTATGACGAGAAAAGCCGCGAACAGATCGCCAAGAGCGAAATCAGCTCACACTTCAATGCTGACAAGACACCGACGCCCGAAGGATTGCGCGTCTGCCCAGGCACCTTGGGCGGTGCAGAGTGGTTCGGGCCGGCGTACGACCCCAAGTCTCACTCGCTGTTTGTAAACTCCGTGGACTGGTGCACGACCTTGTATGTTCGCACCGATCCGCGCACGCCCTTTGCCGGCACCATTAAGTTCGATCCATTGGAAGACGCCAAGGGATGGCTCAGGGCCTTTGACGCCACCACCGGCGCGCCTACGTGGACCTTTCAGTCCGATACGCCCATGGTCGCCGGCGTCACACCGACCGCCGGCGGATTGGTTTTCACCGGAACGCTTAATGGCGACTTCCTGGCATTTGACAGTGTGACCGGGGCAATTCGGTATCGCTTCAATACAGGCGGCGCCATCGCCGGCGGCGTCTCAAGTTATGCGGTGGACGGCAAGCAATACATTGCCGTGGCGTCGGGAAATGCGTCCAAGACCATATGGAAGACTAAGGGTGCCGCAACCTTGATTGTTTTTGGACTAAACCCGAACAAATAAGTCTAGTCTTCAACCGCACCTGCAAGCTCGGACAGCACGGACAAAAACACCTCCCTGCGTTCCTCAGAAATGCGTTCGAGCGGACTGCCGGCAATCCGGGTTAGAGACGCATCTGCTGCGTGCGCTATGCGCGCGCCTTCGTCCGTTAGAATGAGCCTAATTCGCCGCGAGTCTTCAGGATCGAGACTTCTCGTCAGATATTTGCGCTCGACGAGCTGATCAATGTGGCGCGTGATAACACTGTTTGGCAGATGGCTGGCTTGAGAGATCGCGCTTGGATGAATAATGCCGTTCTCAATGTATTTGATAATGAAATAGAGTCTGAGGTCTATTCCGTGTTCGCGTTCAAGAATGGGAGACAGTCGGCGCGCGATACCCTTGTTAAAATGATGCATGTCCCGCAGAAACGTGGTGGTTTCCTCGGCAAGCCGGTCTGCATCCGATTTTGAGCGGCCTTTTGCGGTCATCGCCGTCAATCGTTGTTGATCTGAAACCATAACTATTTCGTAACATGAAAATTTTGAATATGGAAACATTTATACCCATATTGGGCGGCCCGTCATAGCGAGTCAAACAGGCGCGCTTCAATTAAATACCCTAGCGCCCCCCAGAGCCGGAAACAAAAGTGTAAGGACGAGGCAATGAAATTCGGTTTGTTCTACCAGTTACAAGTACCTGCCCCTTGGACCGAGGACTCAGACTTCAAAATTTACCAGGAAGCCCTGGAGCAGGTGGAACTTGCCGACCGTCTCGGTTTCGACTGTATCTGGGAAACCGAGCATCACTTTCTTGAGGAATACTCCCACTCTTCCGCGCCCGAAGTGTTTCTCGCCGCCGCATCCCAGCGCACCAAAAATATCCATTTGGGCCACGCGGTCATGCTGATGTCACCCAAGTACAACCATCCAGCCAGGTCAGCCGAGCGCATCGCGGCCTTGGACCTTGTTTCAAACGGGCGCGTGGAGTGGGGGACTGGGGAATCGGCCAGCGCGATGGAGATGCTCGGATTCGGATTGGATCAGTCCGAAAAAACCGACATGTGGAAAGAAGCTACCGAACAAGCCGCCAACATGCTGGCGATGACTCCCTATCCCGGATTCAAGGGGCAGTATTTCGAAATGCCGTGCCGCAATATCGTCCCAAAACCACGGCAACGACCGCATCCTCCCATGTGGATGGCGTGCTCCCGACGCGAAACGATTCACCGCGCGGCTCAATACGGATTAGGCGCATTAGGGTTTGCGTTCGTTGAACCCGATCAGGCCGTTAAGTGGGTATCGGACTACTACGGCATTATTAAATCCGACGACTGCGTTCCCCTCGCCCATACGGTTAATCCCAACATTGCGCTTGTGTGCGGGCTATCGGTTCACAACGACGAGCAGGAAGCCTTAAACCGTGGGATGGAGGGATTTAAATTTCTTGGTTACGCGCTGGGATTTGTAGGTAACTACGGTCGGTATAAACCGGGCCGCTCTGACGTCTTCGATCAATTTCTTGAAATAAAAGACACCCTGAAGAATCAGGGCCCGCAAGGGGGTATTGGAACGCCGGACCAAGTGCGCACCGTCTTACGCCAATATGATCAGAACGGCGTGGATCAAATCATATTTATGCAGCAATGCGGCCGCACGAAACATGAGCACGTGTGCGAATCGTTGGAACTCTTCGCAAAAGAGATCATGCCCGAATTCAAGGACCGTGAAGAAAAGAGAAGAAAACAAAAGGCGGAAGATTTGGCGCCTTATGTGGAAGCGGCTATGAAACGGAAACATTTCATGCCTGAGCTGAAGGACGATGAAATTGAAATTGTGGACTCCTTCGGCCGAAAGAAGCAAACCAGCATCGGGGTTGCAGACGGCTCCACGTTCGAAGACCGCGGCGGCGGAATCACTGTGCCGCAGCAAGATCCTCAATTGCTAAAATCTGGACTCAACAAGAGTTAGGGGTGCGCGATGACGCTCGATCCTGATGTTGCTCAGCTTCTGGAGGCGGCGCGCGCCGCCGGCGCGCCGCCATTTGAAAGCTTGACGCCCGACGAGGCCAGAGCGACCTACACCCAAATGCGTGCAAATTCAGATCTGCCACGGACGGACAGCGCCGCCTCAGAAGATTTTGAGATCGATGGCCCGCACGGGGTCATTCCTGTTCGGCTTTACCGGCCAAAAGGTGCTGGAGATAGTAGGCTTCCAATTCTTATCTATTTTCATGGCGGTGGTTGGCTTTTGGGTGATTTAGAGTCCCACGATGGCGTATGCCGCCACCTCGCCCATGGCGCGTCATGTGCCGTCCTATCGGTGGACTATAGACTGGCCCCCGAGAACAAATTCCCGAAGGCCGTAGACGACGCCTTCGCCGCTGTAAGCTGGGTCCGCGACAGCGCCGATAAATTGAACGTAACCCCGGAAAGAATTGGCGTTGCAGGAGACAGTGCGGGGGGCAACCTTGCCGCCGCCGTATGCCAGATAGCTCGAGACGCCGGTGGTCCACCCATCAAATACCAATTGCTCCTTTACCCTGCTTTGGATTTCGCAATGGATACGGAATCGCACAGCGACTTTGCCGACGGATATTTTTTGACGCGGAACAGCATGATCTGGTTTCGCGATCACTACCTGCGATCCTCTGAGGATAAAGCTGATTTCAGAGCATCACCTCTTTGCGCGGAGAGCTTGGCAGGACTGCCGCCAGCATGTGTCGTGACAGCCGAATACGACCCATTACGTGACGAAGGAGAGGCTTACGCGCACCGCCTTGCGCGGGACTCAAATGTGCCTATCACGCTTTGGCGTGTTCCTGGACAAATCCACGGGTTCCTGCCCATGGGGAAAGTGATCAAAGCTGCTCAGCCAGCGCTCGATAAAATAGCCAGAATTTTAAAAATAGGACTTAGCGAAGGGGAGGACACATGAGCAAGTTATTGGAGAAAAAGGTTTGCCTTTTAACAGGCGCGGCGTCGGGTTTGGGCCGGTCCACCGCCATACTCGCGGCCCGGGAAGGAGCCTATCTGGTCATGGGCGACCGCGATGAAGAGGGCGGGCGCGAAACATTGCGCCTCGTCACCGAGGAAGGCGGCGAGGGCATTTTTCAAGAAATGGACGTAACCAAGTCGGCCGACGTTCAAGCTTTGGTCAAACACGCCATCGACGCGCACGGGCGCATTGATTGCGCCGTGAATAATGCCGGCGTGGAAGGTGCACGCAATAAAACGGGCGATTACGACGAGGCGGAATGGCGCCAGGTCATCGATATCAATTTGACCGGCGTATTTCTCAGCATGAAATACGAGTTGCCTGAAATGGTGAAACAAGGGCACGGTGCAATCGTAAACGTGGGATCGACGGCGTCCATCGGCGGCGTCAGAAACATGCCCGCCTATGTCGCTTCAAAACACGGATTGCTGGGTCTGACGCGAACAACAGCCATGGACTACGGTCCGCAGAATATTCGGGTGAATGCGATATTCCCCGGCTCCTTCCGCACGCCCATGAGCGAACGGCTGTTTGGGATGGATACCATCGAAGATCATGTCAAACCCCTAACGCCAATGCAGCGTCTTGCCAGCGCGGATGAAATCGCCGAGTCCATTGTGTGGCTGTGCTCGGACCGCGCATCGTGGGTCTCCGGTGCAGGGTTATCCGTGGACGGTGCCAAGCGCGCTGGCTAATTCGCGCGTATCAATTGGGAGGAAATCATGATGTCTTCACTGGAAGGCCGCGTTGCAGTCATTACCGGCGGCGCAAGCGGGATCGGCAAAGCCTGCGCGCGCCTGATGCACGAGCGCGGCGCGCGTATAGCGATTGCCGATATGAATTTGGAACAGGCGCAAGCCGTCGCCAAAGATTTAGGCGGTATCGCGGTGGAAATGGACGTGCGCGTGCCGGATTCCATCACCGTCGGCGCGGAGAAAATTCACAAGGATTTGGGCACCGCCGATATTTTGGTAACAAGCGCCGGGGTCACCCAGCTCCCGGTTCCCGCCGAGGAATTGCCCGTCGAGGTTTGGGACCGGATGCAGGAAGTCGATCTGCGCGGCACGTGGCTGTCCGCCATTGCATTTGGCGAGCCCATGCTCAAACGCGGGAAAGGCGCCATCGTGACGATCGCCTCCATTACCGCTTCCCGCTCCGTGGCCGTGCATTCCTATGCGGCTGCAAAACGGGCGGTGACAAGCATCACTGAAAGCCTTGCCGCCGACTGGGGCCGGTCGGGTGTGCGCGTAAACTGCGTATCGCCGGGCTTTACCCTAACACCCCTTCTGAAATCCTTGATCGAGCGTAAGGAACGGGACGATACGAACATGAAGGGACATACCGCCTTGGGACGGCTGGTGGAGCCTAAGGAAATTGCGCAAGCCGCAGCGTTTTTGGCGTCCGATGAAGCCTCGGCCATCACGGGGATTAACCTGAATGTCGATTGCGGCTGGCTGGTGTCCACCTCCTGGCACACATACGGCGGCATCCGCCCGGCCAGATAGGAAGGATGCCGTGAAGGGGCGGCCATTGACTCTTGGAGGCAATTGGCCGACCACCCGCCTATGGACGCCATCGTGAACCGCACACTAAGAACACCCGAGGACCTCGCTGACGCAGGCCTTGTTTCTGCGGATGCGGTTGAGGGTCTGAAACAGGTCGCGCAAAAATATGCGACTGCGCTACCGCCCGTTGTCTTGCATCAGATAAATTCGGGGAACGATAGATCAGCGCTGATCCGACAATTCGTACCAAGTGTCTCCGAGCTTCAAACCGCGCCGCAAGAACTGAAGGATCCGATTGGCGATGGAACGCACAGCCCAGTAAAAGGGGTCGTTCACCGGTATCCGGACCGCGTTCTACTGATGCCGACGCTCGTGTGCCCCGTGTACTGCCGCTTTTGTTTTCGCCGCGAGGCCGTTGGACCGGACGGCGGAGTTCTAACAGAAAATCAATTACACGATGCACTTGATTACATTCGCCGCACGCCGGCGATATGGGAGGTTATTCTCACCGGTGGCGACCCCCTCATTTTGTCGCCACGCCGGATCTCTGAAATCCTCAACGCACTTAATGAGATCCCGCATGTAAAAATTCTGCGCGTTCACACGCGAGTTCCCATTGCTGCTCCCGAACGTATTGACGAGGACCTCGTCGGCGCTCTCAGAGCTACACCAAAACCGGTTTACGTCGCTCTTCATTGCAATCATGCCGCCGAGCTCAGTGATGAAGCGCGCGCGGCAATCGCCAGACTGGCGGAAGCGGGCATCTCTCTGCTTTCCCAATCGGTATTGCTGAAGGGTGTGAATGATTCCGTAGAAACACTGGAGCACCTTTTCCGAGAACTGGTGCAGCTTCGCGTCAAGCCCTACTACCTTCACCAGCTTGATCTCGCGCCCGGCACCGGCCATTTCCGCGTTTCAGTCGAACGCGGACAAAGCCTGGTGAAACAGTTGCGCGGACGATTGTCCGGCTTAGCGCAGCCCACCTACATGCTCGATATTCCGGGCGGCGCCGGAAAGGTGCCACTAACGCCCAACCATATCGAGACAGACGCATCCGGACGGTTCGCCGTCGAAGCCATTGATGGCTCCCGCTCCAACTACAATCCACCACGCCCGACCTGACGCCCACAACGATTGCTTAGCACTCCGTTCACCTTATACTGCTCAAAGGGTTAGGGTTTTGGGGCGTATCATGGGTATTGAATCGATTCTGTCTTCCATCAGCGATTTTCTCTGGGGACCAGTCACGATGGTCCTCATTCTCGGCACAGGTCTTTATCTCTCCATCGGATTGCGCGGCATCTCAATTCGCCGCATCCCCGAAGCCCTGAGATTGATGGTGAGCCCCGCCGCCCGCGGCGAGTCCAAGGGCGACGGTGAAATCTCTCCCTTCGCAGCCCTTATGACGGCCTTAAGCGCAACGGTCGGCGTCGGCAACATAGCCGGCGTGGCCACCGCCATCCATCTCGGTGGTCCGGGCGCGTTGTTCTGGATGTGGATGACCGCCCTTGTAGGCATGGCAACCAAATACGCCGAGACCATGCTGGCCGTGACCTATCGGGAGGTTTCCCCGCGCGGTCACTACCTCGGCGGGCCGATGTACTACATCAAACACGGACTGGGGCCGAAATGGGCGTGGCTCGGCACGCTTTTTGCGATCTTCGCCGCAACAGCGGCCTTTGGTGTCGGCAATATTGTTCAGACCAATTCCATCGCCGACGCGCTGACCGCGGAGTTTAGCGTACCGAATTGGGCGACCGCCGCTGTTCTCACGGTATTGGTTTTCGCCGTCATCATCGGCGGTATTCGCCGCATTGCGAATATTTCCAGTACGATGATTCCCTTTATGATCGTCCTGTACTTTATCGGCGGCATATTTCTTCTCGCCGTCAATTATGCGGATGTACCCGCCGCCATCGAGCTTATCTTCACGTCTTCCTTTAGCGGCACTGCCGCGACCGGTGGCTTTGCGGGCGCTGCGGTCGCCGCCGCGATCCGGTTCGGCGTTGCGCGCGGCATTTTTTCCAATGAGGCCGGACTCGGAACCGCGGCCATCGCCCAGGCTGCGGCGCGCAGCGATGATCCCGTGCGCAACGGCGCCATCGGCATGCTCGGCACGTTTATCGACTCGCTCGTGGTCAACTCCATGACCGGCATCGCCATCGTCACCACCGGCGTATGGATGTCCGGCGAAACCGGCGCTCCGCTCACGGCTATGGCCTATAACGATGCCTTGCCGGGTTTTGGCGGTGCGATGGTTTCCATTAGCCTCATCTTTTTCGCATTCACCACCATACTCGGCTGGAGCTTGTACGGTGAACGCTGTGCAGCTTACTTGTTCGGCGACCGCGCGATAGTGCCTTACCGATACATGTGGGCCATCGTCGTACCGGTGGGCGCGTTAGCAAAATTGGAAGTGGTCTGGATATTCGCGGACATCATGAATGCCTTAATGGCGGTGCCGAACCTGCTCGCGTTAATCTTATTGAGCCCGATCGTTTTCCGGATTACCCGCGACCGATTGGGCGGCGGGCAGCCCCTTATTGCCGTCAATCCCGAAAGTTCGAGCGGATAGCAGATCTTTCATCTCGTGCGGCTTGTATCCGCCCACCCGTAGTGGTGAGATGGCGGCATCATTAAGCAGGCATCTGCGGTCAGTTGGGAGGATTTACCATGGCTGGCACCAATCGAAAGCGGATCGTTATCGTCGGCGGCGGATCGGCAGGCATTACAGTCGCGGCCGAACTTCATGCACAGGACGCGTCTCATGAACTCGATATCTCCGTCATCGAGCCTTCGGACGTGCATTATTACCAACCCGCATTCACATTGGTTGGTGTCGGTGAATACACACTTGATAAGACCCGCAGGCCGGAAGCCAGCGTTATCCCATCGGACGTTCATTGGATTCAGGGCAGCGCTCAGTCGTTCCAACCGGAAGCAAACAGCGTCACTTTAAGTTCTGGTGCAAAGGTCGAGTATGACTACCTGGTCGTCTGTCCAGGCTTGAAGTTGAATTGGGATGCCGTCAGCGGCCTTAAGGACTCGGTCGGCAAGAACGGCGTATGCAGCAACTATTCGCCGGACACGGTGGAATACACCTTCGAGTGCGTAAAAGGATTGAAGTCCGGCGCGAAAGCGTTGTTCACGCAGCCCGCCATGCCCATCAAGTGCCCAGGCGCGCCGCAAAAAGCCGCCTACCTTACGTCCGACTACCTGCGGCGTAGTGGCATTCGGAAACATTGCGAAGTCAGGTTCCTCACACAAACGCCCGCAATATTCGGCGTGCCTTTCTATGCCCGAGAGTTGATGAAAGTTGTCGAAAAACACGGAATTCTTGCGCACTTCCAACACAACCTCGTGGAAATCGATGCTGCAGGCAGGAAAGCGACTTTCGAAATTACGGGCGGGGACCAAAGCGGCCAACGCGTCACCTTCGACTACGACATGATCCACGTTACGCCGCCGCAGGGCGCGCCAGATTTTCTCAAGGGCAGCCCCGTCGCCAACGAAGCGGGCTTTGTGGACGTGCATGCCAACTCTCTCCAGCACACCAAATATCCAAATATCTTTGGCCTTGGCGATGCGGCTTCGACAGCAAACTCGAAAACTGCGGCGGCCGTACGAAAACAAGCGCCCGTGGTTACGAAGAATATTTGGAATCTCATCGCTGGGCGGCCCGTTGAGGAAAGCTATGACGGCTACGCAAGCTGCCCGCTGACAACAGAGATCGGAAAAGTGCTAATGGCGGAATTCATATACGGCGGCAAGCCGACTCCCACATTGCCGCTAGATCCCGCGAAAGAGCGTTGGGTGAATTGGTTTATCAAGAAAACCGGCCTGCCGATCATGTACTGGGACTATATGCTGAAGGGCCATATCGCGTTCCCCGGCCACAACACGGATTTTGTCGATCCCGGCGCTTAGTTACGCGTAAAGCCGATCGTAAAAGTTTGGCGTATGGGAAACGCGTGTGCGTTCGAGTTTGCGATAGCTGATTTTCCAAATGCCGTCGATCTTTTCGTAGCGCTCGTGATAAAAACCGAATCCGTGGAGCGATTCCTCGGTTTCTCCATTTTGCCACCACAGCCGGTCCTCCATGGCCCATGTTCCGCGCGCAGTTGTATCTGACGTCATCTCGATTTCCGGATTGTGCGCATGGTGGCATGAGGTCATCGGCACCGGCTTTTCCATAAGATCGCGAATCATCTGTGTCAGCATCTCATTCCCGGATGCGCGTCCACTTTCACCCCCGCCCTGGGGACGCCTATCAGCCGGATAACCACCGAAGTTGTCGGTAACGACATCTTCTGTGTGAATCGTCGCATACAAATCCCATTGCTTTGTATCCATGAAGCGAAGGCGCCGAGCGCAAAGTGAGCGTATTTCCTCAATCGCGAGAAGCCTCTCAATATCAGTCACACCGCCTTCTTTCAGATGCCGTGCATCATACGAGTTCCAGCAAGGACTTTTTGTCGAATTGCAGGAACGACTCACCGCTTTTCACTTTCTGCGCAAACAGAGGATCGGCAATCAACGCCCTGCCCACACCCAATAAATCGAATTCACCGTTCAAGAATCTTCTGATGGCTTCCGGCAAATTTTTTTGCGCTTCGCTGACGCCGGACTTGAAGGAATCTTCCAGCCGATTTCCCAATCCGACACTGCCGACGGCCATGGACATTTTGCCGGTCACTTTTTTCGCCCATCCGGCAAGGTTTAAATCAGAGCCCTCAAAGGCCGGCTCATCAAAATAGCGTGTGCTGGCGTCGAAGACGTCCACACCCGCATCGGCAAGGGGGCCAAGGACTTCCTCTAATTCCGCAGGCGTATCTGCCAATCGTGCAAAATAGTCCTGTTGCTTGTGCTGCGAAAACCGAAACACTATGGGCAGATCATCGCCGGCGCCCTCGCGGATCGCCCTAACCAACTCCACAGCAAAGAGAGTGCGGGCACGGCGGCTTCCACCATATTTGTCCGTCCGCCGGTTGGTGCCTTCCCACAAAAAACTATCAATCAGGTAGCCGTGGCCGCCATGAATTGCGATCCCGTCAAATCCGATCTTCGCAGCATTTGCAGCCGAGCGGCCGAAGGCCAAAATAACATCCGCAATTTCCGACTCCGTCATCGGCTGCGTCGGCACCGTAATTTTCTCTACGTATTCCGGCTTGAAGGAGTGCTTGCCGACGGGGCCCCAAATACCGGAGGGACGCATCCCAACAGATTGAGACAAGTCGGCACCGAACGATCCGCGCAAGACACCTTGGTGCCAAAGCTGGGGAAAGATCTTTCCGCCGGCGTCGTGTACGGCATCCACAACTCTCTTCCACCCGGCCAGGGCATTCTCACCATACATCACGGGAATATTGTCGTTATCAAGCGCAAGCGAGTGCTCAATGCCAGTGCCTTCGGTAAGTATGAGGCCGACGTTGCCCTCCGCCCGCCGACGGTAGTACGCCGAGACGTTCTCACCGGGCACACCCCCGGGAGAGTGATACCGAGACATCGCCGACATCGTGATCCGATTCGCAATCTTCGTGGACCGCAGATTCAATGGTTCAAATAGGGCGTCTGACCGGAGAATTGACATGAAGTAAAGCTGCTAAAGTGGAAAATAAGAAAGAGAGCGGGGATTGAAGACATTGATACCATAGAACCGATTGACTTCAGTGCATATCGCATCGTCCAATCCTCAGACTAGTCGCTCGATTGGGGAGGACAAAGCGATGAGCAAAGATATTTTTCAAATTCTAGAGGATGCGGGTAGCCCATCGATTGACCGCCGCACGCTCTTGCAAACGGCGGGCAAAATAGCCGGTGCAACCATTGTCGGAGGCGCGACCGTCAGCTGCGCCGCATCGGGCTCTCGCAACGCTTTAAACGGGAAAGTCGCCCTGGTGACAGGCGCAAGTCGCGGCATCGGCAAAGGCATCGCAAAACGCTTTGCCGCCGAGGGCGCCACCATTGTCGGCCTCGCGCGCACTCTACGGCCTGGTACCGGCGTCGATCCAGGTTCGCTGGAAGAAACATTGTCCGAAATCGAAGCGGACGGCGGGAAAGGATTTGCTGTTCAATGCGACATCACCGACAGAGACTCCCGCTTGGCAGCCGTTTCCGAAGTGCTCGACCGCGCAGGACAGGTTGATATCCTCGTCAATAATGCAGCGGCGGGAACCATCGGGACTCATTTTGAGGATCTATCCCCTGATCAGTACTACGGCCTGATTGAACTTAATCTGAATGGCCCGTTTCATTTCATGCAGGCTTTTTCGGCGGGCATGAAAGAACGCGGACAGGGATGGATTCTCAATATTTCCTCGTCTGCCGCTAATATTCCTGGCGGACCACCGTTCAACCCGTTGGAGCAAAATGGCCTCATGCTCTACGGCACCACCAAGGCCGCATTGAACCGGCTGACAGCGGGCATTGGGGCTGAGCTCTATGGCACCGGCGTGGCCGTGAACGGATTGGCGCCGACAGGTGCGGTGTGGACCCCCGGATTTGTCTCGTCGGGAGTCGCTGAATTATCGGGGCGCAAGGGCCCCAGCGAAGATGACGAGCCGGTGGAGTCCATGGCAGAAGCGGCCCTAGCCCTTTGTACCGTGGACGCCGCCCAATTTACGGCACAAACGGTGTATAGCGTTCCGTTCCTGAAAGAGCAGGGCCGCGAGGTTATGACCCTGGATGGACGTGAATTGTTAAACGGCTAAAGGCAATGACCGCTTTAGGCTATGCGAAAGTTGCAGTGATTCTCGTCGCCTGCATAACCGCGGCTGTCGATGCGTTCGCGGCGGACGATACTGTTTGCTCAAATATCCGCCTGTCCGCGACCGAACAATTTGAATGCCGGTACCGTTTACAAAACGCACTGGGTCCTGGGGACGCGGACCGTATTCAAAGAAATTACGACAATCACGTCCGCGCCGAAACCAACCGCCGTGTTTCACCACCTGCGCCCCTGCCTTCATTACCGGCATTACCCGAGTTCAACCCCGGACTCCCTGACACACCGAAAGGTGTTTCGGCGAAAACTGGCTCGCTCCAGCCGTTACCGGCATTGCCCGAGTTCAAACCCGGGCTTCCCGACACACCTAAAGGCGTTCCGGCAAAAACCGGAGCCCTCCATCTTCCAGATACGCCTAAAAGTGTTCCGGAGAACGGCGGCGTGTTGCACTTGCCCCAAACACCTTCCGGCGTTCCCTTGATTGACCGATCAAACGACCAATGAAGTGGACACTAGTTCAATAGGAAAATTGCGCCGTTCAACATTCCGGCAAAGCCAACCCAAAGCGCATACGGCACAAAAAGAAACGCTGCGATTTCGTCTATTTTATAGAACGCCGCGGCGGTTGTGAGAATTGCCATCAGCAATACCAACAATTCAATGAACGCCAGCGCAATCTGCTGCGCCCCGAAGAACAGCGCCGACCACCCAAAATTGAGGATGAGTTGAACCGCATATAATTGAAGCGCCATTTTCGCGCGCGTAAAACCTGCCGCGCGCCAAACACGCCAGCCCGCGAACGCCATCAGAATGAACAGAGCCGTCCAAACCGGTGCAAAGACCCAGTCCGGCGGATTAAACGGCGGCTTATTGAGATCCTGATACCATGCCCCGACACTGGTGGCCGTGACGGCGGCACCGGCGATAGAGACCGCCATGCTGACGGCCAAGAATAAAAGTAGAGCCGAAAAGTCACTGAAGCGAGATCGAGGCATAATTCCCTGTAATGCAAGGCTGATTGAGCGGCCAAAGCTGGCGCACAGGTCCTTCGCCATACTAGAGCGCCATGGATGAAGATGTATAGGCGAAAATTCTCGAACCTCTCCAATGCGGCAGTCATGCTCTCAGTCGCCCTGCTCGTCGGCGGATGCGCATCGCAAAGCCAATATCAAATCCAGGACATTCTTGATGCCCGGAACGTCTCTGACCAGGGACTTGAACTGTTCGTTACCGGTGAATTCGAAAAAGCCGTGGAGGCCTTCGATGCAGTCGTCGCCTTCGGCACTATAGATGATCGAGTATATACCCGACGCGCCGCCGCCCTCGGCGCTATGGAAAAATACGACGTCGCCTTGAGAGACACCGAACGCGCTCTTGCACTCGATCCTGACAATTTGAGAATCCATTTACAACGCGCCGTCTTCCATCAAAGAACATACAAGTTTGATGAAGCGGTATCCGATCTCGATAACGCCATTGAACTCAACGGAAATGAAATCGAACTCTTGCGGCGCAGGGCTTATCTAAAAGTATTGGCCGGACGGTTTGACGCCGCACTGTCGGATTATGATGTATTATCCGAACGACAGCCGAATTCCGATACCGGTCTACTGGGGCGCGGCGTTGCCTTGTACTTGTCCGGCGAATGGGAAAAAGCCGCTCTGGCGTTTACAAGAATACTTGAAACCTCACCGGCCGACGGCCTATCTGCGCTATGGCTTGCCAAGTCTACGTTGCGTATCCCCTACCCTCTCGGATGGGAAGAGATATCGGAGGGTCTCGGTCCTGAACGGGAGTGGACGATGGCCAAGCTGCTTGTCATGGAGTCCGATCGCCTCGTGGTTGAGGATACAATGATGGTTTTGTATGGCACCGAAGACGAGTCTGAGGTGCCCCCATTGAGTGGTCCGGTTTGAATGTTAGTTGAGCGGTCGCGT
>CAYYXR010000034.1:0-33008 GCA_964475755.1 uncultured Rhodobacterales bacterium | reverse complement strand
AAAGCAGAAAAAGCAGTTCGAGCACGATATCACCTACCACTCCATGCTCCATGAGCAGTTCCACAATTTCTATTCGGGCTTCCGCCGCGACGGCCACCCGATGGCCATTATGTGCGGCGTGGTAGGCGCTCTATCGGCATTTTATCACGACAGCTTGGACATCAATAACCCTGCCCATCGCATGGTCTCGTCTTATCGCCTGATCGCGAAGATGCCGACCATCGCCGCGTGGGCGTTCAAATACTCGCTGGGGCAACCTTTCATCTATCCGCGCAACGACCTCGGATACGCTGAAAACTTTTTACATATGATGTTTGCAACGCCGTGCGAGTCCTACAAAGTGAGCCCCACTCTCGCGAAGGCCATGGACCGTATTCTTATTCTCCATGCCGACCATGAACAGAACGCTTCGACCTCCACCGTTCGCCTCGCCGGCTCATCCGGCGCCAATCCGTTCGCCTGTATCGCTGCAGGGATCGCGTCGTTGTGGGGACCCGCGCATGGCGGTGCCAACGAAGCCGTGCTGAACATGCTGCACGAAATCGGAAATAAGAAGCGCATCCCGGAATTCGTAAAGCGAGCAAAAGATAAGGACGACCCGTTCCGCCTCATGGGCTTTGGTCACCGCGTGTATAAAAACTACGATCCGCGCGCCCGCATCATGTCACGGACATGCCATGAAGTGCTTAAGGAACTGGGCATCCGGAACAATCCGCTTCTCGACATTGCAATGGAACTGGAGAAGATCGCACTTGAAGACGAATACTTCGTTGCGAAGAAGCTGTATCCGAATGTGGACTTCTATTCGGGCATCATCTTCCAGGCGATGGGCATTCCGGTGACAATGTTCACCGCTCTGTTTGCATTGGCACGCACCACCGGCTGGATTGCCCAGTGGCAGGAGATGATCGGGGATCCTCAGCAGAAGATCGGGCGCCCGCGCCAGCTCTACACCGGGGCCAAAAAACGCAAATATGTGCCCCTAAAACAACGCAAATAAATCAATCTCTTAAGTGAACAAAAGCGGCGCCACAGTTGGCGCCGCTTTTATTTGCAACCAGCACCTATCCTACGCGTTATGCTAGAATTACAGGGTAGGGTTCAGGATTAGGGTCCAGCGCATGGAAATCACAGCGATCGGCGGCTCCGCCCTTATTGCGGCGGGAAAAGCTGCAAATATCCATGCCAACAACATCGTAAACAGGCATACGCCAAATTACCGGCCCCAGGCTCCGGTATACTCCCCAATCGTGGGCGGCGGCGTGGCCGCATTCAGCCAGGACGTCACCCAACCTTACAATGCCCTGCGCGACGCCATTGGCCTTCAATCGGCAACCATTCAATACGAAGCCGCCGCCGGCGTCATTAAACGCGGCGAAGAGGTCAGCAATTACCTAGTCCGAGAACTCGCCTAGCCGCTCTCTATTGGCGACAGTTGATCAATTCCAATATCTTTTTCGCGGCCGCGTGGCTGGGCTTTGTGCCCTCGGGTGCTAATTGCGTCAGCGCACTGTGAAAATCCGCCAGTTGTACGGACCTGATCGCGTCGTCCTGTAGTAGGGATTTCAAATCCTCCGCGAGCACATCTGCACGGCATTCCGACTGCAATCGCTCGGGCACAGCGTCCTTGTTCAGCAATATATTTACCAGATTCACACGGCTGGTTTTTGCCAATAGACGAAATGCGAGTGCTGAAAGAGCGTTCACCTTATACGCAATGACGTGTGGAACCGAAGCGGCCGCCAATTCTAGTGAAACCGTACCGGAAGCGGCCAAGGCGGCGCTGCACGCGGCAAATGCATCCTTACGTTCGCTTCCGCCAATCAAGACAATCGCGTTCGTGACGCCAGAGCGCTCTAGAATCGAGCGCACTGTTGCGGCCATAGACTCAACCGTGGGTAAGATCAGTCGTAGATTCAAACTCTCGACTCTCGCGGCTTGTTCGACAGCTTGCAAAAAGGTGGGCAACAGACGTGCAACTTCACCCATTCGGCTTCCGGGCAACAAACCGATCACGGTTTCGTCCGCTCTGATGTTGTGCCGATTTCTGAAGGCTTCGGCATTCCCGCCATCAAGACCGATTTCAACGACAGGATGCCCAACCCATGTCGCCGGCAAACCATGGCGCGTAAAGTAAGGCGGTTCAAAAGGCAGCAACGTCAGAAGGTGGTTGATCCAATGGGCGAGTTGTTTGGCGCGGCCAGGCCTCCAAGCCCACACCTGCGGCGCGACGTATCGCACGCGCGGGATTTGGCTTCCCTTATTGCTGAGCCGCTGATGTATGCGCCCGGTAAAGCCCCATGAATCGATGGTAACAATGATATCCGGCTGTTTGGACTCTATGTCTTTCAAGGTTTCTTTCACGCGGGCCAGGACGAGTCCCGCTTTCGGGAGAACCTCAAAAATGCCGAGCAACGCGAGATCCTTAGGGTCAAATAGGCTGACCAACCCGGCGCCTCTCATCTGCGGACCGCCGATACCCTCGAACCGCGCCCGCCCTTCGGCCTCCTCTCTTATGGCGCGCATCATCAGCGCGCCGATTTGATCGCCGGAAGCTTCACAGGCGACGACATAAATAAGGGGAGAGTCCGCGCTCATCGCCGTCCTTTACGATATTCCGACGACCACGAGACCCAACTCGTCTGCTGCCGCCCTAACATTGTCGCGATCTATGACCAACGAGTGACCGGCTTCGACAGCGACACCCCGTAATCCAGCCGCGTGGGCATTGCGAACAGTTAATGGCCCGATCGCTGGCAAATCTGCACGCCGCTCTTGCTGCGGCTTTTTTGCTTTGACGAGTACGCCACCGGGCTTTTTACCGACGATCCGGGCACAACGCTTTAACAGGGCGTCCGTACCCTCCGCGTCTTCAACTTCAATGACCTCCCCCCGCAAAACGACAACACCCTGTCCGATATCCGCGGCTCCAAGCTTTCGAGCAGCTCTCAAGCCAATTTGAACATCGGCCAGCATCGCCTCATCCGGTGACAATGACCCGACCGGTCCTTCTGCCGCCAGCAGGTCAGATAAAATGTCATCGACCCCGACGACCTTGAAACCTTCATTCTCTATTTCGCCGACGACCGCGGACAGAAGGCTGTCATCGCCCAGCGCCCGCCCAGCTATACGGGCAAGGAGCGAAGCCCCTTTCATATCCGGCTTCAAATCCCCAAACGCGGGCCGGCGAACGTTTCCAACCATAACGACTTCTTGAACGCTCGCGCGATGAAGGGCGTCAAAGCCTTTACCGACCTCCCCCAGCCGCATCCATGCATCGGGTTCACGAGGCAATTGAGTTGCGTCAGCAAAGCCCGTTAGCGCGAGAACGAAGTATGGCCTTCCTGACGCGGCACAGGAGGATGCGAGAATGCCAGGCAGCGCGCCCCCACCGGCGATGATACCGAGTTTCGCTGTGGAGGTCTGGGCCGACATGTGCGGCGGCTCAATTGCCGTTACCGTTGACCGCCGCTGGCGTACAGATGGGCCGATTGGAATCCTCACGGATGAAGTTGATGATATCCATCACACCGGCATGGTCGGAAAACAGATCGGCGACTTCAGAAATCCGCTCACTCATGGTGCCGCCTTGAGAAAACAGAAGGCCGTAAGCGGTCCGCAAACTGCGAATATCCTCGCGTGAAAATCCGCGACGGCGCAATCCCACTATATTGAGACCGGCTAATTTCGCGCGGTTCCCCATCGCCAAAGCGTAGGGAATAACGTCCTTTTCCACGCCGGTCACACCGCCCACCATGGCGTGTTTGCCGATGCGGACGTGCTGGTGCACCCCTGACAAACCGCCGATGACGGCAAACTCACCCACGGTCACATGTCCGCCAAGTGCCGCGCTGTTGGTTAAAATGACATTGTCCTCAAGGACGCAATCGTGCGCGACATGGCTTCCCACCATCAAGAAACAATTGTCGCCGACACGGGTTTCCATTTCGCCCTGCTCGGTGCCGACATGCAAGGTCACATGCTCGCGAATGATATTGTTTTCGCCAATCGTGAGCTTTGCCCCCTCGCCGCTGAACTTTAAATGCTGGGGAGCAAGACCAAGGGACGCGAAGGGATGAATGACGGTATTTGCGCCCACGGTAGTTCGGCCTTCGACAACCACGTGAGACATCAACTTCACGCCGTCCGCGAGATTGACCTCGGGACCAAGCACACAATATGGACCAATTTCCACACCCTTTCCCAGCTGAGCGCCTTTGTGCACGAGCGCCGTGGAATGGATGGAAAGATTTTGGGGTGTGGTGTCCAAGAACGATCCGCCGCCGGCTACTTGTCCATGATCATCGCGGTGTACGTGGCTTCCGCCACCACCGTATCGCCGACGTAGGCCTCGCCGGTAAATTTCCAGACATTGCCGCGTTGACGTTCTTTCCGGCACACCAATTTAAGTTGGTCTCCGGGTTCGACAGGCTTCCGAAAGCGCGCATTTTCAATTGTCATGAAATAGACGAGCTTGCCTTCCGCCGATCCGCCTAGAGATGCAACGACAATCACCGCGGCTGTTTGCGCCATGGCTTCCACGATGAGCACCCCCGGCATAACCGGTCTGGACGGAAAATGGCCCTGAAAATGAGGCTCGTTCGCCGTCACATTTTTAATGCCGGTCGCTGATTCTCCAGGGACGACATCAATCAGCCGGTCCACCAGCAAGAACGGATACCGGTGCGGAATCATTTCGACAATCCGATGGATGTCGATTGTCGTATCGGTATCTCCTGGTCCCTGTCCGTCCATTGATCTCGTCCCTTTATGCCCAGGATTTCCCTGGGCCAGCCGGTATTTAGAGTTACTTTCCGCGCTTGGTCAACCGTGCCAGCGCCGCAATTTCCCGCCAGAACTGACGTATCGGCTTGGCCGGGTAGCCCATCACGGTTTCCCCCGGCGGAACATCGCGCATTATACCGGATTTAGCTGCGATTTGCGCCCCATCGCCAACAGTAATGTGGTCGGCAAGCCCGCCTTGTCCACCGATAACAACGCCGTCCCCGATGCGGCAACTTCCGGAGATGCCAACTTGCGAAACAAGAATGCAATTCCGCCCAATTGTCACGTTGTGTCCGATCTGAACGAGATTGTCGATTTTAGTTCCTTGTCCGACGACCGTGTCGTCCAATGCCCCACGATCAATCGTACAGTTCGCGCCGACGTCAACGTCGTCGCCGATGATCACGCGCCCGAGCTGAGGAATCTTGATAAGGCCGGTTTTACTCGGCACAAACCCGAAACCGTCTTGTCCAATTTGGGTGCCTGCTGAGACATATACCCGATTGCCGAAAATCGCATGCGTAATCGTGACGTTTTCACCAATTACACACGCTTCGCCCAGCACAACGCCCGGACCAATCACGGCATTCGCGCCAATTCGCGTGCCATCTCCAATTTCGGCGCGCGCACCAACGACCGCGCCCAGTCCGAGGTGAACCGATTTTCCGATATGCGCTTTTGGACTAATGGCTTCGCCTTGTTGGGAAAAGAACGCGCTATCCAAGGCGGGATAAAATGCTGCCGCGACCTTCGCGAAAGCAAGGCGCGGTTCGCTGCACGTCAACACAGCCCGGCGGCCGGAAACGCTGTCAGCTAGCTCAGATGTTGTGATGCACGCGCCGCATTTACTCGAGGCGCACTCTTCCGACAAGCCGGCATCGTGGAAAAAGGAAATGTCCCCTGGTCCTGCGCCACTCAAGGTCCCGACATCGACGATAGACAGATCAGCCGGAGCACTGCCGATTTCGCAACCGCTGATGCTCGCAATTTCAGCGAGGGAATATGGCCCGGCACGCCGGTAAAACCGAGAGTCGGGCATCAGGAATGTACGCAGCCAGAACTACTGGCCGCTGTTCCCTTCTGCAGCTGCGTCTTGAGCGGACCGTTGCAATGTTTCAGGATTTTGAAATACGACTGTCGGCAGACGCTCGTTCAGCTTTTCCAGAACCGGTCTGGTAATATCCATGGACGGATCGAAGATCATCAACTGACTACGCGCCATCACCGCATTTATGCCGCGCTGCTTCGCGATTTCGCTGGACACGACCATAATGGTACTTCCGATCTCCTGCATGGCTTGCTGAAAAGCGAAGTCCAAACGTTCCTGCTTGTCCTGAATTTGAGTTTGAAATTCAGCAAGCTTTTGCTGGAAACCCTGCGCGCGCTGCTGAAAAACTTCAGGCGCGAGTACGCCGCGTTGCTGGGACAATTCCTGATCCTCGGTGCGCAGGCTACTTTCCATTTCCTTGACTTGGCTCTGGTACTGGTTCGCATACTTGTCGCGCTCGAGGCGAACGCCCTTCGCAGCAAGCGACTCCTGTAATATGCGGTCTGTATCCACAACACCGAGAACCGGCGTCGGCAACTGCTCTTGCGCCATAGCGTGCGACGCCGAGACCACGACGACAAAAAGCGCGGCGATTGCAGTCAAAGTAGATTTCACAATACGTGTATTCGGTAAGGCATTCATAAGGATAAACCTCTAATTAGAATCGTGTTCCAAAGTTAACTCGGAAACGTGAAACGCGGTCAAAGGATTGGGCGTTAATCACCAGCGGCGCGTAATCCACGGTGATCGGAAGCACTGAATTCCATTCAAAACCAATGCCTGCAGAGCCTCGAATGGCTCTTGAATCCAGTATCGGGATTGTGCCGCGCTTCTTCAAATCTATCGGCGGACCAATCACGCCCCAATCATTAAAAAGATACGTTCTAATACCTGTGGACTCAGGCAGCCCCAACGGCACTTTCAACTCCAATGAAGCTGTAACCATCCAGTCGCCGCCTAGAGCGCTGCCTGTTGTAGCATCACGGGGGCTCGCACCGAAATCATTAAATCCGCGCAATGAAAATCCACCCATTTGCGAGCGTTGGTAAATTTTAACATCCTCTCCCAACCCCACGATATAGGTGCCCGAAGCAATGGCGGAGACTATCCAGCCGTCAAACGGCTCTAAGAAGTAGCCGGCAGACGCAGAGCCTCTGACAAAGCGCTCATTTCCGCCCAATCCCGCCAGATCACCCGACAGCGACAAATAGTAGCCGCTTGTCGGCTCGATAACGCTGTCCCGCCGGTCGTACACGACAGACGTGCTCACCTGGGACGTTACAGTCGTCCCCGCCTGCTCGCGGACATATTGCGACGTCGCGTTGTCTAATCCGCTCAGGCTGGTCCAAAGCAGTTGGTACGTAAATCTCTGAAATAAATACTCGTTGTAGGTAAATCCGATACGGGTCGAACCACCGTAGTTTTCTTGGTTAAAACCACTCTCCGATTGGTAATTGGTACGGGAGGCAAATAAGTCGAATCCCGCAGCGAGTCTGCGGTCCATAAAATAGGGTTCCGTAAATCCGACATTTATCTGGGTTTGCTGCTGCGCCAAGCTGAAATTCAGTCGAATATCCTGCCCGCGGCCCAGCAAATTCCGTTCACGATAACCGATGTCAAAAAGAGCGCCGGTTGCGCTGGAATATCCGATACCAAACGACAACTCACCGGTGTTCTGTTCTTCGACTTTAACCTCTAGAACAGTTCGATCCTGGTAGACTTCCGACTGCGTATTTTCAATTTCCACGGATTCTTCTTCGAAGAACCCTAAATTTTCCAACCGTTGCCGCGAGCGCCTCACTTTTGCCGCGTTAAAGGCATCGCCCTCCACCAACAGCATTTCACGCCGAATAACGTTTTCCAAAGTGCGGTTGTTGCCCTCGATATTGACGCGCTCGATAAAAACACGCGGTCCTTCCGCCACCTCAAAAACAATATTTATCGTTCTCTCGTCTGGATTTCTACGCAGCCGCGGGCGCACTTCAACGAAGGCGTAGCCGGAATTCCCGGCCGCATCGCTGACGGCTTCAATAGTGTCTTCAAGCTGCCTGCCGTTGTACCAATCACCAGGCTCCGGCACGATCGCGTCTTCAAGAACGTCACGCGGCAGATCCGGCACCGAGACTTCCAGTTCGATATCGCCGTACCGGTAGCGTGGCCCCTCAGACACCGTAAACGTCATGTAAAAGTTTTCACGGTTCGGCGCGAGTTCAGCAACCGCAGACAAAACCTCGAAATCCGCATACCCTTCCTGCAGATAGAATTGACGCAGGAGCTCTCTGTCGTACGCCATGCGGTCCGGGTCATAGGTGTCATTCGAGGTAAAGAATTTCCACCACCGCTCTTCCACGGTCAAAATAGTGTCGCGAAGCTTGCTGTCGTCGAACGCCTCGTTGCCGACAAAGTTGATGGTACGCACGTAGGTCGGCGGGCCTTCGGATATCTCGAACACCACATCGACGCGGTTTTGTGGCAGTTCGATAACCTTGGGTTCGACACGCGCGGCAAACCGCCCTTCACGCCGGTACAATTCGAGAATCTTTTCAACGTCCTGCTGTACGCGTGTACGCGTGTAAACGACGCGGGGACGCAATTGGATTTCGGGTTCCAATTCGTCGTCATCAACCTGCCGGTTACCTTCAATAGAGATGCGGTTGATAATTGGATTTTCAATAACACGAACCAGAAGCATGCTGCCTTGACGGCTAATCTCCACGTTCGCAAACAAGCCGGTGGCGAAAAGATTCTTCAGGGAACGGTCCATGCGAACGGGATCAAATGGATCCCCCTCACGCACCGTCAGATAGGTGCGAATGGTCTCGGGTTCGATACGCTGACTACCCTGAATTCCGATCGTTTCGATGGTGTCGTCCGGACTTTGCGCCCAAGACGGCTCAGGAACTGCCCAAACACTCAAAAAGGCCAAAATCAGGCAGGCCGCGATTGCATGGCTGAAATGAAATGCGCTGACCCTGCGGCAGCGCTTTTGACACGCATAAGAGCGTTGAACCAATCGGGCTGTCCAACTCATAAGGATCTTCCAACTACACAATTTGCCCGATACCCCGCCGCGCCAACTGCCCTGAGGATCAGAAATTAACGATATCGTTCCAGGTGACGAAAACCATAAGCGCGACCACCAAAGCCAGACCAAATCGCATCCCCCACTCTTGGGCGTGGTCAGACAATGGGCGGCCGCGCACGGCCTCGATGGCGTAGAACAAGAGGTGTCCGCCGTCAAGCAGCGGCACGGGGAAAAGGTTAATAATCCCAAGATTTATCGAGAGAATCGCCATGAAAAGGATGAATCCGGCGATACCGGTTTTTGCCGCCTGTCCCGAATATTTGGCAATCTTAATCGGCCCTCCCAGATCCTCGGTTCCGCGTTCTCCCGAGATGATCTGGCCCAGCGCAATGGCCGTCCCTTCGATAATTTCATAGGTCTGACCGAAGGCAACCCCGAGTGCCGAAACCGGCCCCAAATCGATGAGGCGGGTTTGTCCGGATGCGCCAATGCCAATTCGGAACTGCCGTTGAGCATTTCCAAACGGATCCATACCGTCAATAGGCTTCGGCGTAAGATTGATGTTTAACTGAGTTGAGTCCCGCTCGATCGTCAGGTCCATTGGGGCGCCATTGCCCAACTGTACGATCGTCTGGATATCTTCAAAACGATCAATATCCGAACCATCGATAGAGAGAATTCTATCTTCCGGCATCAGCCCGGCTTCTTCGGCCGCGCTGCCTTCTGCGACCAAGCCTATGACAGGTTCGGTCACCGGCCTGCCCACCATCATGAACATGGCCCAGAACACGGCGATGGCGAAAATCAAATTGACCGCCGGCCCCGCAAATACGATGGCCGACTTTTGCCGAAGCGTTTTGTGCTTAAAGGAAACCTTCTTTTCGTCTTCCGTCAGTTCGCGCACCTGGGGCTCGGTGGCCTCTTTTTGATCTCCATCCGACTCTTTGTCGCTTCCGCCTTCAATCGCATGCATGGTTTCGGCCTCACCGAACATGCGAACATATCCACCCAAAGGAATGATGCTGAATTTCCAGCGCGTGCCGTGCTTGTCGGTATAGCCGAACAGCTCAGGTCCAAATCCGACCGAAAAGGTCTCGCACCTGACACCGCAACGCCGTGCCACAAAGAAATGGCCGAACTCGTGCACAAACACGACGACCGAAAGGGCGATCAAAAAACTTACGAGGGTAAAAGGAACGCCAAATATCTGATCAAGCACTCTAACTTTCTCCGATCTTGCAGCTCGGGTTACTCGGCCACCGCGCGGAGGCTCTTCACGTCCGCCGCTATTTTTCGGGCCTCGGCGTCAACCGCCATGACCTCTTCCAGCGTTGTCAGCGGCTGAAGAGACATCCTGCCCAAAGTCTGTTCTACAATTGCGGCAATATCGAGGAAGCCCGCCTTACCCGCCAGGAACCGGGCAACGGCCACCTCATTGGCTGCATTCAGAATTGTAGGTGCCGCCCCGCCCGTTTGCAACGCGCTCCGAGCCAGCCGTAGGGCTGGAAAGCGCTCCGGATCAGGGGCTTCGAACAGGAGAGACCCCAGAGCCGCGAGATCCAATCGGGCGGATGGAGTTTCAATGCGATCCGGCCAACCCAGGGTGTAGGCGATGGGCGTGCGCATGTCCGGCGTGCCCAACTGAGCGAGGACAGAGCCGTCGTCATACTCGAGCAAACTGTGAACAACCGACTGAGGATGAACAAGAATATCGATCTGCTCGCTGACCATGCCAAACAGATGGTGGGCTTCGATCACCTCAAGCCCCTTATTCATCATCGTCGCTGAATCCACCGATATTTTTGCGCCCATGGACCAATTCGGATGCGCGACTGCCTGGGCCGGCGTCACGTTTTGCATCTCCTCGGAGGACAAAGTCCGGAAGGGTCCGCCGGAAGCGGTGAGGATCACCCGGCGGATTTTATTTTTTTGCTTAAAATCAAATACTTGGAAGATGGCGTTATGTTCTGAGTCGACCGGCAGCAAGGTGGCGCCACAGTCAGACACAGCGTCCATGAACAACGTTCCGGCGCTGACCAGACATTCCTTGTTCGCCAGGGCGACGACTACGCCCCGTTTGACGGCTTCCAGCGTCGGCTTAAGCCCCGCCGCACCGACGATAGCCGCCATAACCCAGTCCGAGGACAGGCTCGCTGCTTCACACAAGCCCTCTTCGCCCGCCGCTACGCGAATACCGGTCCCGGCCAGTTCTTGCTTCAGGTCCTGATACTTATCTGCGTCGCCCAGAGCGACGAATTCCGGTTTCAAGACCTTGGTCTGCTTGGCGAGTTTCTGCCAGTTGCCATTGGCGGTAAGGGCCACGACGTCATAGGCGCCAGGATTTCTGCCAATCAGGTCTATAGTACTGTCACCGATGGAGCCCGTGGACCCCAGGATGGCGATGCGCCGAGGCGCCGAATTTTCAGATTGCTGTACCAAGTCTATAGCCCTGCTCTCACCATTCCCGAACGCCTCCGCCTAGCACAGCACATATCAGCGCCAAGACCGGCGCGGCCATCCAAAGGCCGTCAAACCGGTCCATAATGCCACCGTGGCCCGGAATAATGGCCCCAGAATCCTTGATCTGATAGCGCCGTTTAAGAGCCGATTCATAGAGATCCCCCAGCTGGCTGACGACCGAAAGAACAGCCGCCATTCCCGCCATAGACAGGGTAGCTGGCAGCCCAAAACCCCACAATACCGCGCTACCGCCCAAAATCGCGGAAATCAGCCCTCCTGCGGCCCCGGACCAGGTTTTATTGGGGCTTACGGAAGGCGCCAATTTCGGGCCCCCAATAAGGCGTCCCGCGGCATAGGCACCGATATCCGTGCCCCAAACGATAGTTATGAGCCAGAAAATGGTTGCCGAGCCGCCCAGGGCCATGGCATGGATAAGTGCCAGGGCGGGCACCCCGGCGTAAATGAGTGCCATACGGGCCGAAAATATGCCTCCCACGGCGCTTTGCACGCGAGCCAACAGCACGACCGCAAAAGCAGCGATAAGAGCGCCGGAACCTGCCTCTACCCCATACACCTCATAGGCAATGATCGCGACGGGTGGGCCCGCAACCATAATCAGTGCGGGCCAGGACCACCTCTGCCCGGTCGGCAATATCCCGGTCATGCGCGCGAATTCGAAGGCCGCCATCGCTCCCACGAATGCGATCAGTGCGCTGAACCACGGTGATCCTAAATATACGATCAGCAGAAAAATCGGCCCGAGCACGACGCCGGAGGCCACGCGGGTCCAAAGCATTATCTCACCGCTATGCCTTCACCGCACCGTAACGCCGTTCGCGCTGGCGAAAATCGGCGATGGCCACTTCCAACGACGCCTTATCGAAGTCAGGCCAGAGCGTGTCCGTGAAGACAAGCTCCGTGTACGCGAGTTGCCACAATAAAAAATTGCTGATGCGCTGTTCGCCGGACGTGCGAATGAGCAGGTCGGGGTCGGGGATTCCGTTTGTGAACAGACGACTTGAGAACGCCGCCTCGTCTATCGCGCTTGGATCGAGACTCCCTTCAACACATGCCTTCGCTAACGATTGCGCAGCATGCACAAGCTCCTGCCGTCCGCCGTAACTTAGGGCAATCGTCAAATTCAGACGGTCGTTGGAAGCCGTCCGCTGCTCGGCTTCGGAAATGAGCGTAACGGTATCTTCGGGAAAGCGCGTCAGGTCTCCGATGACCTTGAGCCGAATACCGTTCGCTTCGAGCTCCATGGCATCGTGTTCAAGGGTGTGGCGAAGCAACCCCAAGAGGTCGCGCACCTCGCTTTCCGGCCGGTTCCAGTTCTCCGACGAAAATCCGAATAGCGTCAGGTATCGGATACCCAGTTCGCCGGCACCCTTGACGGTTCGTTTGACGGCGTCGGCCCCACGCTTGTGCCCGGCCGTGCGCGGCAATCCTCGCGCCTTCGCCCAGCGTCCATTGCCGTCCATGATAATGGCGACATGTTCGGGCGCGTCCGACGTAAACCCGGCTTCTTCGTCGCGCAGCGAATGGGCGGCATTCGAGCTCATCAGACCTGCGTGATCTCCGCTTCCTTGGACTTGAGCGCTTCATCGATCTTGGACACGAAGCTGTCGGTCATTTTCTGCACTTCATCTGCAAAATTGTGATGCTCGTCCTGCGAAATATTGCCGTCTTTTTCCATTTTCTTGAGTGTTTCATTCCCCTCACGCCGCACATTGCGAACAGCCACGCGCGCATGCTCGGCATATTTGTGCGCAACCTTGATGAGTTCAGCGCGACGCTCCGATGTCAGCGGCGGAATGGGCACGCGGATCAGCGTGCCGTCGGAAACGGGGTTAAGACCCAGGTTAGACTCACGAATGGCCTTCTCCACCGATTTCGCGAGACCTTTGTCCCAGACCGAGACCGACAACAGGCGCGGTTCCGGGACAGACACGCTTGCCACCTGATTCAGCGGCATATTGCTGCCGTAGGCCTCAACGACGACCGGCTCCAGAAGGGCCACTGTCGCACGCCCTGTACGCAGACCCGCGAATTCCTTCTTCGCATGATCGAAGCTGACCTCCATTTTGTGCTCAAGGTCTTTTTTCAGTTCGGAAAAATTTTGTGCCATGGTTCCCTCGCCCCCTCATCTCACCTGATAAAGTTCCTGATCACGCTGCCGCATTGCTGATGGAGGTATACTGACCGCCGCCATCCAAAACCCCAGCGATGGCATTTTCCTCATGCATATTGAACACGATGATCGGGAGATTATTTTCGCGCGCCAATGCAATCGCCGTTGTATCCATGACCTGCAGGTTGTCGGCGATGACTTTGTCAAAAGTCAGGCGGTCGTATCGCTTCGCGTCTTTCTTCTTCTTGGGATCCGCGTCATACACGCCGTCCACCTGAGTTGCCTTCAATAAGGCATCGCAATTCATTTCGACGGCGCGTAATGCGGCCGCTGAATCAGTTGTGAAGAACGGATTGCCGGTCCCGGCTGCGAAAATGACCACACGGCCCTTTTCCATATGGCGCATGGCGCGCCGGCGGATATAGGCCTCGCAAACTTGCGCCATGGCGATCGCGGACTGCACCCGTGTGGGAACACCGATCATCTCCAGCGCGTTTTGCACCGCCAACGCGTTCATCACGGTGGCCAGCATGCCCATATAGTCGGCTGTCGTCCGGTCCATGCCCGCCGCCGCACCGGTCAAACCGCGGAAAATGTTTCCACCGCCGATGACCAGACACACTTGGCGGCCACCGTCGATGACGGATTTTACGTCTTGAGCCAATTTGGAAACGGCGGCTTTGTCGAGACCATACTCGCCTGCGCCCATCAGGCCCTCGCCTGACACCTTCACCAAAACCCGCTTATACGGCAGCCCTTCGCTCATTCCTCACTCCATGGCGGCGCAGACTCACCACGCCGACAAAACGCAGGATGTCCGGGCCGATTAGTTTCCGGCGGCGGCAGCCACCTCTGCGGCGAAGTCGGACTCTTCCTTCTGAATCCCTTCTCCAAGGCCGAAGCGTATAAAGCTGGCGACCTTCACCGGCGCGCCGATGTCCTTCGCCGCTGCCTCCACCGCCTTACCGACCTTGGCCTTGTCCTCCATGATGTACGCCTGCTCAAGAAGGACAACTTCCTCATAGTACTTGCGAACCCGGCCTTCGACCATCTTTTCGACGATGTCCGCCGGTTTGCCGGACTGGGTCGCTTGGTCGCGGTAAATCGCCTTTTCCCGCTCCAGGGTCTCATTGTCCACGTCCGTGGTGTTCAGGAACTGCGGGCTTGAGGCGGCAATATGCATGGCTAGGTTCTTGCCCAGCTCGGCTAGCTTTTCCGCATCACCGGTGGATTCCAGCGCCACCAGCACGCCGATGCGGCCCATTCCCGGCTTCGTCGCCGTGTGGACATAAGAGGCAACAACGCCTTTGTCCACGGACACGCACCCACTGCGGCGAATGGTCATGTTCTCACCGATGGTCGCGATATTTTCCGTCAGCTGTTCGGCCACGGTACGGCCCTTGCCCGGATAATCGGCGGCCTTCAGCTTTTCCACGTCGCCGTTCACGCCCAGCACAAGCTTGGTCGCGGTTTCCACGAAATCCTGGAAGGTGTCGTTGCGGGACACGAAGTCGGTTTCCGAGTTCACTTCCAGGATTGCGCCGGCGTTGCCGTCCACGGCCACGCCCACGAGACCCTCGGCCGCAACGCGCCCAGACTTCTTGGCGGCGGACGACAGACCCTTCTTGCGCAGCCAGTCCACCGCGGCTTCCATGTCGCCGTCGGTTTCACCAAGCGCTTTCTTGCAATCCATCATGCCCGCGCCGGTCTTCTCGCGCAGGTCCTTCACCAATTGAGCCGTAATCTGAGCCATGTCTCGTCCTCGTCGTGTCGTGTCGCGGCGCCAAATGCGTGTAAATTAACGCTCTGGCGCCGCCGTAGTTTGAAAATTGAAAGAAAGCCGTGCGCTGGATCCGCGCACTACTCCGCAGGCGATTCTTCCGCCGCGGGCGCGTCTTCAGCGGGTGCATCCGCCTCAGTGGCTTCTTCCGTCTTTGCCGCCGTTTTCTTGGCGGTGCTCTTTGCCCGGCTTTTCTTTTTTACAACCTTGGTCTTGCCGCCTTCGGCTTCATCTTCGCCGTCTTCCGGCAAAGCTTCCGCGGGCGCATCTTCCTGCTCGCCAATATCAACACCGGCGGACTTCATTTCGTCCTGGATACCGTCGAGCACCGTATCGGCCACCAGTTCGCAGTACAGCTTGATGGCGCGGATGGCGTCGTCGTTACCCGGGATCGGATACGTAATGCCTTGCGGGTCGGAATTGCTGTCCACGACCGCCACCACAGGAATGTTCAGCACGTTCGCTTCCGCAACCGCGATGTCTTCCTTATTGGTGTCGATCACGAAAATGATATCGGGCAAGCCGCCCATATCTTTAATACCGCCCAGTGAACGGTTCAGCTTTTCCTGCTCGCGCTGAAGGGTCAACTGTTCCTTCTTGGTCAGACCATGCAGCTGCTGCTCATCGGCCAAGCGCGCTTCAAGATCCTTCAGGCGTTTGATGGAATTGGAAACGGTCTTCCAGTTGGTGAGCGTGCCGCCCAGCCAACGGTGATTGATGAAGTACTGCCCGCAGCGCTCGGCGTAGTCCTTCACAAGGTCCTGCGCTTGACGCTTGGTGCCGACAAACAGAACGCGGCCACCGGCGGCGGTCACGTCGTGAACGGCTTGCAGCGCGCGCTGAATCATGGGCACGCTTTGCTGAAGATCGATGATGTGAACCCCATCGCGCACCCCGAACAGGTACGGCTTCATCTTGGGATTCCAGCGACGGGTGTTATGTCCGAAATGACAGCCAGCTTCGATGAGCTGGCGCATGCTAAAGGATGGCGGTGCCATTGTTACCTCTTTCTCCGGTTGAGCCTCCGCGGAAGGTGAGCATTGGAGCTATTCGCTCCTCTGCACCGGATGGACCCCCGGAACTCCCGGGACGCCCCAATCCGCGTGTGGAATGGCGCGGTTTCTAAGGGGTTCTGGGCACAAAAGCAAGGGGCCCGGCCGGGAGGTCGAAAATAGGCGGTTTTTGGGCCCCCTGGGGCCAGCCAATCCCCGGTTTCCCGGCGTTGTCCAGCGTTGGCCGCCAGGCTATGAATGGCCTGTATTTAGGCGCCAGAGCGCCCATGCCTGGGGAGGTTTCGATGCGGATTTGTGCGGTACTGCTGACAACAGTGTTTTTGCTCGTAACCGGCGCGGCGAACGCGGCCACGGTTCTTGTCACCGGCTCGAACCGGGGCCTCGGCTTTGAGTTCGCCAAGCAGTATGCCGAACGCGGCTACGATGTCATCGCCACCTGCCGCACGCCGTCCGAGGCCGACGACCTGAAGGCGCTGGCCGCCCAGCACAGCAACCTCGTCATCGAGGAACTGGACGTCACCAACCAGGGCGAAATCGATACCCTCGCCGCCAAGTACCACGGCACGCCCATCGACATTCTCATCAACAACGCCGGCATCATGGGCTCGCCCGCCGATCAGAGCATGGGCTCCCTCGATTACGATCTTTTCCGCCGCTCCATGGACACCAATGTCTTCGGCGTCATGGCCGTCACCAATGCCTTCAAGGAAAACGTGAAGGCCAGCGAGCAAAAAAAGGTCATCGCCATCACCAGCGTCGCCGGGTCCATCACCGGACCGTGGGGCAACATCGGCGGCATTTATTTTTACCGCGCCAGCAAGGCCGCCCTGAACAACGTCATGCGTGCCATGGGCCTCGATCTGCGCAAAGACAGCGTGATCTTCGGGCTGGTCGCGCCCGGCGCGGCGGACACCGACATGCTGCGCGAGGACTTCGGCTTCACGGGCAAGATGATTCCGCCGTCGCAAGCCGTGGCCGGGATGATGAAGAACATCGACGGCTTCACCCTGGAGAATGCCAACAAGCCCATCGACTTCGACGGCAGCGTGATCGATTGGTGAGAGCGCGCCGCAGCAGTTTTTTTGGCGAATGATGTACCGGCGCTATGCGCCGCGCTCCAGCATGGCCGCGAAAAAATTCAGCTCGCACTGCATGGCATACGCGTAAGCGTCCCGCACGGCCGGTGAGTCATTTGCCATGGTGTCCAATAAAGACTCAAGCTGTGTGATCAGAGACTGAAAATCAGCACCGCTGTAGGTATCGATCCAATCTTGGTACGGGTTATCCGCAATCTTGGTCTTCGCCAATTCGGTGCCCAAGTAGCCGTAAAGACGCATGCACGGCGTCATTGCCGCTATCGTCACGCCCGGCCCGTTTTGCCATGCGATGGCGAGCAGGAAATCCGTGTACGCCTTAACTTCGGGATAAGGCCGCACACCCGTCAGCTCGATCTTCAGCTCTTTCGCGTATCCGGCATGGAGTTCAAGCTCGCTTAAGACCCCGTTCAACAGTTCACAAAAAGAAACGAAAGTCTTCTGGTCCTGACTTTGGGCGGCGGCCAACGCATAGGCCCGTGCAAAGGCATTGAGAAAAAACGCGTCCTGAGCGACGTAACGGCGGAAAACGTCCGGGTCGAGCGTACCGTCGCCCAGCCCGCGCACGAACGGGTGCTGCAAACACGCCTCGGCCAATTGCGCGTTCTGCCGCCACAAAGTCTCACAAAGCATCCATCTCTCCCGGTTCATTCGTACACAGGGCTATTGCGAAGAGACTATAATGCGCACGCGCTGATCAGCAAGGCGGCGCCGCCACTAAGTGCTGAGGACAGAGTTGAATGCCGTGCCGAAGGTGACGAAACTGCGAACTATTGGGTGGCGAAGATTTCCGTCGGATAGACTGCTTAGTTCACAGTTTTTAGAGCATCCAGAAATTGCATTTCCTTTTCAAATACGTTCGTGGACCCTGAGTGTTCACTGCAAAGATTTAGCTCAAGGGGTTCTCCGCCGTAAGAAAATACTATCCAAGTGTCTGAAAACGGAACCTCATCAGAAGCGGGAAAAACCTCAAGCGACTTCAGGTCGTTCCGCAGAGACTTGCCGCAGGTTCCTGGGCCGATATTTGAATAGATAGAAATACGGTCGCCAACTTGGACTCCTTTCCAAGCCCGCTCCACAAGCAATTGGGCTTCTTCGGTTACGAAACGAAAACCATCAGAAGATTCCCTATGCTGCTTAGAGGATACAACCCTACCTATAAATACGGCAGATGCTTCCTGAAATGCCGTTTCAATTGAAACATCCGCACTACACTCACACGCCCAAGCGGGTGCTGCGTAGATGGCTGCCAGAACTGCAACGCACAATACTTTCCTGGACAAGGTAAACACCTCTGCAATTGCAACGTGCCGCCCCGACATAGTAACACGGGGGGCTCAAATATGCCTCAGGTTCGAATCCCCTCCGGCACGGCACGATAAAGCCCTCTGTCTGTGCCAAACATAGTGGTGTCCTGACGCCGTGAGCGCTCGATCCGTGAGCATTAATTGAGGTAAGGTTCGGTATGGACCCGCAATTCCTGCATCTGATGAGCGCTGAGAAAAATGCCGTTATCGGATTTTCTGCTGCTCTTGTGATTCTCATGGCTGTCGCCAACTTAGACTGGCGGTTTTGTGTGCGGTTTTGAGTTGGCTTTCAGCCAAATCCCAATCCTAAATGGATTAGGTTTTGGCGCTATTTTCTTGGAGCCGGGCTCATGGCGGCGATTTCGAAATTTGGCCAGGAACTTTACCGATCTAGGGTCACTGAGCCGGATATCATTCTGTCTGTCGCGCTGTGTGTTTTAGGCGTCATATCTGCATCCCTTATTTATGGGGTTTTTCGCGTGATCTACAGGGGAAGAAGTTTGACTGATGCGGAAGTCAAAAAAGGGTGAGTTGGAAAGTCCAACAGTTCGCATGTTCGCCACCTCCGGCACACCACACAAACGCCACCCGCGCTAAAACTCCCTGATCTCCACTACCCCCGGCACGTTCTTAAGCCCCGCCAAAGTCTTGGGTTGAATGGCATAACCGCCCGGCAGCGCCACTTCCACCATGTGTCCGTTGGAGCGGGCCAGCACCCGCACCCGGCCCTTGCCGCGCCCGTCCTCTTCCAACAACTCGCGCACCTCGCCGATATGCACGTCCGGGCCGACGCGGATTTTGAGGTTGCGCACCTTGGCCGCCAGCGCCTTTTCCAGGTCCTCGGCCCGGCTCACCACCAGGCGCACCTTCTCTTCTTCAAGTTGCGCATCCAAAGTGAGCAGCACCGGCGCACCCGACTCAAGCAAATCCCGCGATGCGGACAATGTTTCGGACCACATGGTCACTTCAAAGCTTCCCGTATCGTCCGACAAAGCCACAAACGCGTATTTATTGCCGCGCCGCCCGACCCGCTCGCGTTTGCTTTCCATGATGCCCGCCATGCGCACGGGTTGCGCGCAGTCTTGCGGCGTTAGGGTATCCAAATCCTTCGCCTTGCGAACCCGAAGCGACTCAAGGGTGCCCGCATAGGCGTCCAACGGGTGCGAGGATAAATAGAACCCGATGGCGCCGAACTCCTGACCGAGCTTTTCCATCTTTCGCCAATCGGGAACGTCCGGCAGGTGGATGGGCGCTGCCGCGTCCTCGCCGCCGAACAGACTCACCTGCTGCGAGGCGCGCTCGCTCGCCTTGGCCTGGGCATGGCGCAGGATCGTCTCCACCCCCGCCAACAGTTGCGCGCGGTTGTCATGCAGGCAATCCAGCGCGCCCGCCCGCACGAGGTTTTCCAGAAGCCGCTTGTTGACCGCCGCGCCGTCAACGCGGTTCGCAAAATCGGCCAGATTTTTGAACGGCCCTTTTTTCCGCCGCGTTTCTACCAGTGCTTCCATGGCGCCCACCCCGACATTCTTGACGGCCGCTAGCGCGTAGCGGATCGCACCGTCTTCCACCGCGAACGTCACCTCGGACTTGTTCACGTCCGGCGGCAGCAACTCGATCCCGAGCCGGGTCAACTCACCCCGGAACGCGGCCAGCTTGTCGGTGTTGTGCATATCCAGCGTCATCGACGCGGCCATGAACTCCACCGGATGGTTGGCCTTCATGTACGCGGTTTGATACGCCACCATTGCGTAGGCCGCGGCGTGCGACTTGTTGAAGCCGTAACCCGCGAACTTGTCGATGGTATCGAAAATATCCGAGGCTTTGTTTTTGTTGATGCCGCGCGCCGAGGCCCCCTCGACGAAAGCCGAGCGCTGCTGATCCATCTCCGACTGAATCTTTTTACCCATGGCCCGGCGCAACAGATCGGCGCCGCCGAGGCTGTACCCGGCCAGCACCTGCGCGGCCTGCATCACCTGCTCCTGATACACCATGATGCCGTAGGTCTCTTTCAGCACCGGCTCCAGGGTTTCGTGCAGGTAGTCGATGGGCTCCAGGCCCTGCTTGCGGTTGATGAAGCTGGGAATGTTGTCCATCGGGCCGGGGCGATACAGCGCCACCACGGCGATAATGTCCTCGAACACGTCGGGTTTCAGCTTGCGCAGCACGTCGCGCATGCCCGCGCTTTCCAACTGGAACACACCGGCTGTATCCGCGCGGATCAACATGGCAAAGGTGTCGGGGTCGTTCAGCGGCAAATTGGCGAGATCGATCTCGATGCCCCGCTGCTTGAGCAGCTTCACCGCGCGGTCGAGCACCGTGAGAGTCTTGAGACCGAGAAAGTCGAACTTCACCAGCCCCGCCTGTTCCACCCACTTCATATTGAACTGTGTGACCGGCATGTCGGAACTGGGATCACGGTAGAGCGGAACAAGTTCATCCAGCGCCCGATCGCCGATCACCACACCGGCGGCGTGAGTCGAAGCGTGAGCGTACAGCCCTTCCAGCTTCAGCGAGATGTCCAACAGCTGACGCACGCTGTCGTCGGTCTCGCGCAAATTTTGCAGTTCAGGCTCGCAGTTGATGGCGTCGGACAATGAAACCGGGTTGGCCGGGTTCATCGGCACCATTTTGCAAATCTTATCGACGTACCCCAGCGGCATTTCCAATACGCGGCCGACGCCCCGCAGCACCGCGCGCGCCTGAAGCTTTCCGAAGGTGATGATCTGCGCAACACGGTCGCGGCCGTATTCCTGCTGCACATAGCGGATCACTTCGTCGCGCCGGTCCTGGCAGAAGTCGATATCGAAGTCCGGCATGGAGACGCGCTCGGGATTGAGGAAGCGCTCGAACAGCAGACCGAACCGCAACGGGTCCATATCCGTGATGGTCAGCGCCCAGGCAACGACCGAACCCGCGCCCGAACCGCGTCCCGGTCCCACGGGAATGTCATGCGCCTTGGCCCACTGGATAAAGTCCGCAACGATCATGAAGTAACCGGGAAACCCCATGTCCGCGATCACGTTCAATTCGAATTCCAATCGTTCGCGATAGGGCTTGGCAGCATCGTGGCGCTGCGCGTCCGTCATATCGGCGGTAAATACCGAATGCTGAAGGCGTTCCTCTAAACCCGCCGCTGCGAGTTCTCTCAGCGCTTCGTCTTCGGTGCGGTTCCCGGCTTTGGGTGAACGCGGCAAAATCGGCGCGCGCTCGTCCACCTTGAAGGCGCAGCGCTGCGCGATGACGAGCGTGTTATTGATGGCCTCGGGCAGATCCGCGAACAATTCGGCCATTTCCTCCGCCGACTTGAATCTATGGTGCGGCGTCAGGCGGCGGCGGTTGTGGGTGGAGACAAAGGATTTCTCGGCAATGCAAATCAAGGCATCGTGCGCCGTGAACATGCCCGCATCGGCGAAGAAACATTCGTTGGTCGCGACCAGCGGCACATCATGCTCATAGGCTAGGTCAATGAGCGCCGCCTCGGTCCGTTCTTCGGCCTGCACACCGTGGCGCATGATCTCGACGTAAAGCCGGTCCGGAAACGCCTTTTTAAACGCCTCGAGATGCGCAAGCGCCTTGGGGTGTTGCCCTTCCAGAAGGAGACGGCTGAGGGTTCCAAACGGCCCACCGGTGAGCGACAAGAGCCCCGCGTTGTGCTCGAACACATCCTGCCAGGAGACTTGCGGCGTTTCCCCGGAGTCCGTTTCCAGGAACGCTTTGCTCACCAGCTTGATTAGGTTTTTGTAGCCGTCTTCGTTTTGCACAAGCAGCACAAGCTGATCGGGCTCGGGCAATCGGCCCGTCTGCGCCGGCCCGGCCGTCTTGTCTTCCCGGCGCACCGATACTTGGCAGCCGATAATGGGCTGCACGCCCGCCCCCGCGCACGCTTTGGAAAACTCGAGCGCGCCGAACAGATTGCGCGTGTCGGTGAGCGCAACGGCGGGCATATCGTTCTTGACGCACAGATCGACCAGATCGGGAATTTTGATGGCACCCTCGGCCATGGAATAGGCCGAGTGAACACGCAGGTGAACGAAAGGCGCGAGGGTTTGGGTCATGGCCATAGAATTTCACAGCGCTGCGACAGGGTCACGCCCGGCAATTCGGTTATCCACAGGTTTCTGTCGGGCCTTAAGCGAACTCGGCTTGGCGTTCGCGGATATCGGCAGCGGCCAAACTGACGCTTTCTGCCAGATCACCGATCAACGGGTGAGAGCCATCCATGTCGCCGAGAGCCAGTTCTACGCGGCGCGCCAACTCCCCAGCCTTGAGGGCTCCAAACTGTGTGCATACGCTTTTCAGATCGTGGGCGGCGCGGCGGGCCTTCTCGAACTGACCTTGGGACGCGGAAGACCTGATGTCCGCCATGTACTGGTCCATGGATTCCAGACATTGGGACAAAAGGTCCCTCATGATGACCGGCCCGACGCCCTGTTGCAGGGAATCAATCGCCGACCTGTCCAGTACCGGAAGGGTGTCCGTGGCCGCCGGCGGCCGTTCCCCTTCGTCGTAACCGCCACTTTGTTCGTCGGAATATTCCCCCGCTAATGGCGCAAGCAGATCTTGCGGATCACGCACCCTTTCCATTGCGTACTTAATTTCCTTGGCCAGAACGTCCCATTCAATGGGCTTCGTCACCACCGCGTCGCACCCGGCGGCAATGTAGCCCGCCCGGTTTTCGGGAATGGCGTCAGCCGTGAAAGCAATGATGGGTGTCTTTGCACACCGCCCCTTGCCTTTTCTGATAAGCCGCACGGCTTCCGGCCCGGCCATAATGGGCATTTGCATATCCATCAGAATAATATCGAACGTCTGGCCTTCCGCTTCCTCGACGCCTTGCTTTCCGTTTTCGGCTGCCACCACGGCATGACTCCACATGGTCATAACTTGCGAAACAAGAAAGCGCGTGACAGCGTTGTCCTCGATAAGAAGGATTTTGAGCTGATAGTCTTTCACAATCTCTCCAACGCGGGCAGGCGTTATATTGAACTTCGGTTTAATCCGTTCGGCCTTGCCGGGCTTGAGGCGCACATAAAAATAAAAGCGGGACCCCTCTCCAAGAGTGGACTCAAAACCAATGCGTCCATCCATGACTTCCACCAATTGCTTGGTGATGTTGAGTCCCAGACCTGTGCCGCCGAAGCGCCGCGACGTGGATGAATCGCCCTGCTCAAAGGGCTGAAATAAAGAATTTTGCGCGGCTTGCGACATGCCGATACCCGTATCGATCACCTCGACTTACGTCGTGATAAATCCATCCGTATGCATGTCTTGCCGGCATGTGACCACCACCGACCCTTTGTCCGTGAACTTGAGGGCATTACCCACGAGGTTGAACAACACTTGACGCAAACGTTTCGAATCTCCGTACAAAACATCATGCTTGCCCGGCACACAGGACACTGAAAACTCCAATCTCTTTTGCTCCATGGTCGGCGCAAAGAACTCTTCCACGTCTTTCATCAATTGGGACAGCCGGAAGTCCGCGTCCTGGAAGGACATGCGCCCGGATTCAATTTTTGCAAGATCGAGCAGGTCATTTAAGAGTTCGAGAAAGGACCGGGCGGAATGCTCAAGTGTCTCTGTAATGTTGCGATGCTCTGGGGACTGATTGCCCGCCAGAAGCAAGTCGCACATGCCGAGTATGCCGGTCATGGGCGTGCGCAACTCATGGCTCATATTGGCAAGGAATGCCGATTTCGCGGCATTGGCGCGCTCGGCTTCGCGCCGGGCCGCGAGCGCTTCGCGTTCCAGTTTCCGGCGGCTGTCCAGAAACGACGCCACAGGCAATGTCGTCATAACCGTAATCGCGAGCAGCAACTGCAAGAGCGCTATGCGATGGTACATGTTGGCTTCGACCATAAGTGACAGTGGTCCGTGACCGGAAAGCGTCAATGGAACCGAAATAAAAAGCAAAATGGCTGTCGCTACGGCCGCGCCGACAAAACGTAGCCGGAACGCCGCCAACGTCAGGAACGGGTAAATCAAAAACAACAAAGGGGCGTGGCTTTGGCTGAACACGCCATAAGTGACCGCTGCAAACAGAATCAATATCGCCAATGCCGGAAGCCGATTGGCACGGCTGGAAAAATGGCGCCACTCCTCGGGTCTGAGCATCAGCATAAGCGGCGCAATGACGAGAACGCCCAAGGCGTCCGCGGCGAACCAAGTTTGAAATACCAGTAGTGGGTCCGCACCTGCACAATTGCTCAACACAAGCGCGGCTGAGCCCGCGCTCAATATCGGTGCGACGACCGCACACGTTAACACAAATACTATGAGGTCGCGCGGGCGTGAAAGATCGGGCGGCACGTCGGCAAATCGCGTAAACAGCGCTACGCCGACAATGACCTCAACCATATTGCATGCCGCGAGCATTGCCGCGATGTGCACGGGATCAATAGCCAACCAATCGGCAAGAAACACACCGACATACGCAAAGAAAATATACGGAATCCAGAATTGCTTGGACGATCTCAGGATGATCGCAATAGCAATCGCATCAGACAGCCAAACGATGGCGACAGTGCCTGAAAAGCGTGTGAATTGAATTCCGGCAAAGGACGCCAGAAACACTGAAACCAATATGGCGAGCGCCGGAAGTTTCGGCGTTTTCAGCCACGTCTCAACGAATGGAGAATTCAATAAAGTTGGGGAGCGGGTCGTCATGCGCACGCGGCTTTCTTCGTTCGGTCGCGCTCCTCCCCAATTTGAGCGCGTCGAAGCTATTAAACCACCATTGCGCGCAATGCCCAGACCCGATTTGTAACGGCCTGTTTTTAAATGAATACGGCGACATCACCGGCCTTGCGGCAAGCGGGCAATGGCTCCGATTCTAGCGTTTAAGCTGGCTTAATTGTCCAGAAGGCTGCGCAGCATCCAGGCGGTCTTTTCGTGGACCTGAAGGCGCTGGGTGATGAGATCGAGGGTCGGCTGGTCGTTGGCTTTCTCCGCCAGAGGAAGGACTTGCCGGGCCGTTTTGGCCACCTGCTCATGACCCTTCACCAGATTGCGCACCATCTGCGTCGCCTTGGGTACGCCCTCTTCTTCCTTGATGGAGGACAGCTTGGTGAACGTCTTATAGGCGCCCGGCGCCACATGGCCGAGAGTACGGATACGCTCGGCGATCAAATCGACCGCCATCCACAGCTCGTTATAGTGCTCCTCGAACATCAAATGGAGGGTCTGGAACATCGGGCCCGTGACGTTCCAATGATACTGATGCGTTTTCAGATAAAGCGTGTAGGTGTCCGCGAGCACATGGGCCAGACCGTCGGCGATGGCCTTGCGGTCCTTCTTGTCGATTCCGATGTCGATCTCCAAAGCCGGGCTCGCCTTCTTCCGTGCAGTGGCCATCGTTCGCACTCCATGGTTTTTTAGTTTGTAATTATTCTAATCTAATAATCGTGTCCGTCTTTGTCAACGCGACGCCGGACATTTTCCAATTCCGAAATTTTTACGACGGCGACAATACACCGTGGTCCAGCCGCACTGTTCTGTCCATGCGCCCCGCTAGGGCCGGGTTATGGGTTGCAATCAACGCCGCTAGACCATGTTCCTTTGCCAAATTGACAAGTTGCACAAAAACACTGTCGGCCGTGTCAGGATCCAAATTGCCCGTAGGTTCATCCGCCAATAAAACAGCCGGACCGTTCGCAAGTGCACGGGCAATCGCAACACGTTGTTGCTCGCCACCGGACAGTTGACCGGGCCGATGGTGCGCGCGTGCGCCTAAACCCAGGGACTCTAGCAACAAAACCGCGTTTTTTGACGCCAACTTGCGCGGCTTACCGGCGATCATTTGCGGGATAATGATGTTTTCAACCGCGGAAAACTCCGGCAGCAAGTGGTGAAACTGGTACACAAACCCAAGCTTTTCGCGCCTCAGCGCCGTGCGCCGGTCGTCATTTAACCCGCCGCAGTCCTCGCCATTAATGCGCACGTCCCCGCTGTCTGGCTTCTCCAAAAGCCCGGCAATGTGCAAAAGCGTTGATTTTCCCGCGCCCGACGGGCCCACCAGAGCCACAACCTCGCCCTTTTGGACGCTCAAATCCACGCCGCGTAAGACGTTCAGCTCAGCACCGCCTTGCTTGAACGTGCGTTGAATCCCTGCCAACTGAAACGTCGCACCGTCACTCATAGCGCAAAGCCTCAACGGGATCCGTGCGCGCTGCGCGCCAGGACGGATAAAGCGTGGCCGCGAACGACAAAAACAGCGACATCACCAGGACCGAAAGCGTTTCGTTCCAGTCCATTTGCGCTGGAATTTGCGTGAGATAGTAGATCTCGGGCGAAAAAAGTTCTGTACCGGTAATGCGCATGAGCCCTTGCCGAATGGCCTCAATATTGTCGCAAACCAAGAGACCCAGACCAAATCCTGCGAGCGTCCCCACGACACCAACACTGGCGCCTGCAATGAAAAAAATCCGGGTGATCATGCCGCGCGTCGCGCCCATGGTGCGCAGGATTGCGATGTCCCGCCCCTTATCCTTCACCAACATGATCAAGCCGGAGATAATATTGAACACGGCAACGATGATGATGATCGTCAAGATCATGAACATCACATTGCGCTCGACTTGCAGCGCGGTGAAGAACGCTGCATTGGTATCCTCCCAAGTCAGAACCCGATGACCCTGCCCCATTGCTCCGCGCACGTCCCGCGCAATAACGCGCGCATTGTCCGGATCATCTACATGAATCTCGATGTTGGTGACGGAGTCAGGATATTTGAAGTACACCTGAGCCATCGGCAGAGGCATGAAGATCATGGAGTTGTCGATGTCCGACATCCCGACGTTGAACACCGCCCCAACCGTGAACGAGCGCATACGAGGGACCGTGCCAAATGCGGTCACGTTGCCATTGGGCGATATGAGAGTCATCTGATCGCCGGCTTCCAAATCGAAGCGCCGCGCCATACCCGTACCAATAGCTATTCCGTCTCCCGCAATAATGGGAGACAGACTTCCGCCAACAATGTGATCTGATATCCAGTCTTTTTCGAAAATATCTATACCGGGCATGCCGCGAACAATGGCACCGCCCGTAGCTCCGTTGGCCGACGCCATAACTTGTCCGGTGATTAAAGGACTGGCACTAACGATCCCCGGGATTTCCTTTATCTGGGCGACTTTCTCATCGTAGTCCGTCATGGCATAGGTGATACCCGCGACGTCGATGTGGCCCTGCACGCCTAAAATGCGGGACATAATGTCCTGGCGAAATCCGTTCATCACCGCCATGACGATGATGAGCGTCGCAACACCAAGGGCAATACCGAGAAACGAAAATCCGGCAATAACCGACACAAAGCCTTCGCGGCGGCGCGACCTTAAGTAGCGTAGCGCAACCATACGTTCGAAGGCCCCAAATATCATTGCTATTTCCCGCTAGCCCGCCGCCAAAATTTTAGCGACGGCAGCCTCAATGGTAAGCTCTTCTTTCTCTCCGGTATCTCGCCGTTTCAGTTCGACGACGCCTTTCGCAATGCCCTTGGGTCCCACAACAACTTGCCATGGCAAGCCGATCAATTCGACATCTGCGAATTTGACGCCGGCGCGCTCATCGCGGTCGTCGTACAACACATCGAGGCCTTGCGATTTAATGGCATGGTCGATTTTTTCACAGGCGTCATCGCAAGCCTTGTCGCCAACCTTGAGATTGATCAAGCCGACATGGAACGGCGCGACGCTGTCGGGCCAGATAATGCCTTTTTCATCATGGTTGGCCTCAATGATCGCACCTGCCAAACGCGAAACGCCAATGCCGTATGAGCCCATCAAAACGGTCACCGGGTTGCCGTCGGGACCGATGACATGCGCTCCCATCGGCTTCGAGTACTTGGTTCCAAAATGAAAGATGTGCCCGACTTCTATGCCACGCGCCGAAACCAGATTGTCGCCAAGTTCTTCCCCCATCTTGGCGTCATGCTCTTCGTCGGTCGCGGCGTAAAGGCTTGTCCAGTCATCGACGATGGATTGAAGATTTGAGTCGTAGTCAACATTCTTAGGCGCTGGCTTTTCAAGAAGCCCCTTGTGGCAGAACACGGCGCTTTCGCCCGTGTCCGCCAATACGATGAATTCGTGACTCAAATCACCGCCGATGGGACCAGGGTCGGCCTTCATTGGAATCGCTTTCAGCCCCATACGCGCAAATGTCCGCAAATACGCTACGAACATTTGATTGTACGCGTGCCGTGAGCGCTCATAATCAATGTCGAAGGAATACGCGTCCTTCATCAAAAATTCCCGGCCGCGCATAACGCCGAAACGCGGCCGAACCTCATCCCGAAACTTCCAATGGATTTGGTAGAGGTTTGTGGGAAGGTCGCGATAGCTCTTTATGTTGTTACGAAATATGTCTGTGACCACTTCTTCATGCGTGGGGCCATACAGCATATCCCGTTCATGACGGTCGGTGATGCGAAGCATCTCCGGTCCATAGTCGTCATAGCGGCCGCTTTCCTTCCACAGATCGCCCGACTGAATGGTGGGCATTACAATCTCTTGCGCACCGGCCGCGTCCTGCTCTTCTCTCACGATCCGTGCGATGTTTTGCAAGACACGGGTCCCCAATGGCAGCCAGTTGTAAATGCCCGCAGCATGCTGACGAACCATGCCGGCGCGCAGCATCATTCGATGTGATACGATTTGCGCTTCGGCGGGATTTTCTTTGAGTGTGGGCAGGAAATAGCGGGAAAGCCGCATGGAACGTCCTTGGATGGTTGACCGTTGTGACGGACGGACCATATGCGAAGGCCCCAAAAAGGGCAACAAACGGCGATGTATGTGACGGGGGCGTAATCTAGCTGGATTGCAGAAAATTAGTCGGAGGCCGGGATGTTGGCGTCCTCCAGTCCCTGACGGCAGGCTTCCGCGAGCAATAGCTCGTCCTGGGGCGTTATGCGCCGACCATTCCAATAGGTCTCATTGCCCTTGATGGTCACAAGACCGATGGAGGCCTTCCCCTCGTAAGGCAGAACCTTTCTTGTGACATTATTCGGCGCATCTTCTCCGGCGCGACGCTGATCGCGCAGCGTCAGGCGATCTGCCAAGTCTATTCCAATATCGATGTGTATTTCCTCAGGGATCTCCATGTTGTAACCCCCTCCGAGATCGGCAGGCGCAACCGCATTGCCGCGCACGTCTACGCCCGGTTTATACGTGACGTCATCAGCAGGCACATGGCGCACGAGACGTTTGCAGTCGGACGTGGTGACAGTTAATTGCTCCGCATGCGCTAGGCCTGCGGTGCATGCCGCAACCATGGTGAATACCATCAATCTCATGCGAGGCCTCCAGTAAGAGCTAGATTTGCTCCACCTCAACCAGCGTACCATTAAAATCTTTGGGGTGCAGAAACAGGACGGGCTTTCCGTGCGCACCGATTTTGGGCTCTCCGTCTCCAAGGATACGCTTACCCTCTGATTTGAGCTTGTCCCGAGCTTTGTAGATATCCGGGACTTCGTAGCAGACATGGTGAATACCGCCCGAGACGTTCTTTTCCAGGAACCCCTTGATGGTGGAATCCTCGCCCAGCGGATGAAGAAGTTCGATTTTGGTATTGTCCAATTCGACGAATACAACGGTAACGCCGTGATCCGGCAAATCCTGCGGCTCGGAGACTTTAGCGCCCAGAACAACTCTGTAATTCGCCGCCGCGGCAGGCAAATCAGGCACAGCAATAGCAACGTGATTTAATCGTCCGATCATCTTTACCTCATAGACTGAATATGGGGCAGATATAAGGCCAGCAAGCCACGAAAACCAGCTTTTCCGAGCCTAGATTCTCGCAATATGGATTCGTGTTACAGGTCGCATGCCAGCCGGAAACTGCTTTCTGACGGCGCTTCGCACCGCCTCTTCCACAGCACTGTCATCGCGTTTGGAGTTTTTTGGTAGGCGGCTGATCGCATTGTCGATAATAAAACCCCAACCGCGCAGCGTTTCATCCTGCAGCGGGTCACCGACACCCAACACCGATACTTCCGGGTCAGCGCAAAGCTCTCCCCCATCATCCAAAACCACGGTTACCACTGCCGCGCCATTATAGAACATGCGCTTACGGTCCCGCAGAACCGGACTGGCCAGTGGGACCGCCTCACCATCCTCCCAAGCCAAACGCCCGCTCCAAACCGAGCCCGCGACCTTCGCATCCGATTTGCCAAACTTGACGGCAGAGCCATTTTCAACAAGCACTGTGTGCGGTACCTGACATTCTTTCGCCAACTCTGCGTGCGCACGCATGTGAAGCGCCTCACCATGTACGGGTATGGCGATGCGGGGCCGAATCATGTGGTACATGCGCCGTAATTCGTCGCGGGCCGGATGTCCGGAGACGTGAATGAGGTGGTCTTTGGCAGTGACGATTTCTACACCCAGCTTCACCAATTGATTCTGTACCTTTGAAATGGATTTCTCATTGCCGGGAATAACGCGGGATGAAAACACGGCAACGTCGCCTGCATTCAGCGATACGTCCGGATGATTGCCGAAGGCAATCCGCATAAGGGCCGCCCTTCCCTCGCCCTGGCTTCCGGTGCAGATATAAACCACTTTGTCCCTGGGGAGCGCAGCTGCATCGCCGGCTTCGTAAAAACGCAGATCAGGGGACAGATACCCTGTGCGCCGGGCTGTTTCGGCGATGCGCCACAAAGACGCCCCCACGAGAGCCACGTGACGGTCATTGGCCTCCGCGGCCCGGGCGATACTATCCAGCCGCGCGACATTCGAGGCAAAGCAGCCTACGACGATCCGTCCTGTGTATTTCGCAAAAAGCTCAGTCAGGTTATCGCGCACCTCTCGCTCGGAGCCCGCCTCACCTTCGGTAAACACATTCGTGGAATCGCCTACAAGTGCGAGTATTTCCTCACTGCCCAGTGAAGTGAGAGCGTCAAAGTCCGCCGCATCTCCGACCAAGGGTTCGGGGTCGAACTTCCAGTCACCCGTATGAAATACGGTCCCGTACGGTGTTCGTATAGCCAAAGCATTGGGCTCGGGAATCGAATGCGTAAGGGTAATAAAGTTGATCTTGAACGGACCAATCTCAACGATTCCACTCAGGGGAACGACGGTGACCGGAACTTCGTTTTCCAAACCACTTTCTTTGAGTTTGTGTTCCAAAAAGGCGGCCGCAAACGGGGTGGCGTACACCGGACATTTCAATTGCGGCCATAGGTAGGCCACGGCTCCCAAGTGATCCTCGTGCGCATGGGTGACTATGAGGCCTGCGAGGCTCTCGCGGCGCTCGGTGATAAAACTGGGATCGGGCATAACGACATCAACCCCAGGCACAGACTCATCGCCAAAGGTCACACCCAAGTCCACCATCAGCCATTGCCCATCGCACCCATACAGATTGAGGTTCATGCCGATCTCGCCGGCCCCGCCAAGGGGAACGAACCAAAGACCGCTATCGAGTCCCGAAGGAAAATCCGACGCTGCGTGGCGAGGATCGGAACGGTTCATGGGCTAAGCAGAGACATTAAGTTTGTGAATCTGGAGAAGACCCCGAAGGGTTAGGTTTTGGTCCGTCTTTTCGATGACTAGCGAAGCTTCCGCAAACAAGGGCGCCAACCCACCCGTGGCAATGACTTTTAAATCCTGCCCGCGCTCTGCTTTGATGCGCACCACCAGTCCTTCAATCAGACCAATGTAGCCCCAGAAAATACCGGACGTCATCGCTGCGATTGTATTTGTACCAACGACGGGAGCCTTTCCAGGATTGCGCACCGGCAGACGCGGCAGCTGTGCAGTGGCCATGTGCAGAGCTTCCATGGAAAGATTGATCCCCGGCGCAATGCAGCCCCCGCAATAAGCCCCCGTCTGATCGACCACATCAAACGTCGTCGCAGTTCCAAAATCTATAATTATGAGAGGTCCACCGTAGGTAGCGTGCGCCGCCATTGCGTTGACAATACGGTCGGAGCCCGCTTCATTGGGATTATCGACTTTGACTTCGGTACCAAGACTAACGCCGGGATCGCCGACGAACATCGGCTTGCAGTTGAAATATTTTTCGCAAAGCTTCTTCAGATCGAAATTCTTGCCGGGCACAACAGATGCGACAATCGCGTGGGATATACCCAGTGGATCGACACCGTCGTGAGCCATGAGCTGTGTCAGCCATATGCCATACTCATCGGCCGTGCGATCCGTTTTAGTCGCCGCGCGCCACTGACTTTTAAGTTCGTCGCCGTCAAACACGGCAAAAACAACGTTGGTATTCCCACAATCAATGACCAGTAACATCAGCTAGCTCCACCGGCAAAAAGGACGTCACCTGCTAGAATGCGCCGGCGTCCCTGCGGGCCATCCAACAGCAATGCGCCGTCTTCATCGATGCCGGCGAAAGTGCCGCTCTCCGT
>CAYYXR010000033.1:0-33607 GCA_964475755.1 uncultured Rhodobacterales bacterium | reverse complement strand
AGCCTCAGGAAGCTCTGATATCGCCGCGCGAACAGACGATTGGTCCCTCTTCTGCTGCAACGCTGCGTCTGCGCTCGGTGCATCGTTTGCAACCAGGGCTGGATCGTTGGGATCTATCTCTGGCCTGCGCTCCTTGCGAATGACGTCAATGCGCCGGTTTCGCGCTATCGTAAATATCCACGTACCTACGCCGGCTTTGGCGGGATCGAATTGAGGCGCACGCCGCCATACAGTCAGCATCACATCTTGAACAAGATCGTCGGCCGCCCCCGCATCGGCGCCGAGGCGAAGCATGTAAGCCCGCACCTTTGGCGCGAAATAATTGAAAAGGCGCGCAAAGCTACTCTTATCTTTATGCGCGGCGACAGCCTCCATTAAGGCCGTCAGGTCTTCTGCTTTTATCTCTACTTGGAGGTCTTTGGTCGAATTCATAGGTGGTCTTATAAACCAGTCGGAATTGCCCCCCAAAGCCATACCCGGGCTCAGAATTCGAAAACCTTCCAACTCTGAGGTCTTGGGGAGCGCCCAGCGTCCCGATAGCCCTCCTCTATTCCGATTTATTGCCCGGACGCCAAGGATCCCTTCGTTTTGGATACTAAATGAATGGACGTCAGTAATCATTGGCCAGCGCTTTAAATATTAGTGCCGCCGGCTCTGAGGGAGAGGGGAAGAGGCGAGCTGGCGGCACCATTTTGAGGCCATTAGTTAAGCCGCGGGGTAACGACTTACGGTGCAAGGGGATGCTCCGTGCTTCATGAACGATATCGGAAGCATTACGTCCGAGGCTGCAATCTGGATCACCAGCCAATCGACTTTTTTTCTGGTTTTCTCGCCTCGAGCCGGCCGCTGTGTGTGATCCATTCGATGGGCTCATACGTAAAACGTAACAAATTCACACAATGGAGAGACAAATGTTCAATCCGACTAACGAGATCCGCGCTAATACCGCAGCGTTCCAATTCTTCAGTGCAAAGGACGGCGTTTTCCTTTCTGTCGCTGCCTTTGTAATGGCGCTAGCGATAATGGGAATGAAATTGACCGCGCTTCAAAATCTGATCGGCACATTTTGAACGTGACTGTATTGCAATCTTTTGCTGCCTTCATCGTCCTGTTTGCAATGTCGGGGTGCGTATCAATGGAACCTCACACCTTTGAAAACACGCAACCACGATTTGTTGTCGAGGAGTACTTCGCTGGGAAGACCAAAGCCTGGGGCATATTCGAGGATCGGTTTGGAAACCTACGAAGGCAATTCGTAGTGGACATCGACGGACAATGGGACGGCGACGTCCTCACTTTAGAAGAATATTTTAAGTATTCGGACGGCGAAACTGAAACCCGGACGTGGAATATTCATAAACACAATGAACACGACTACACAGGAACGGCTGGCGGCGTGGTCGGCAAGGCAGTTGGCCAGAGCTATGGGAATGCACTTCAATGGCAGTACGTATTTAATCTCAAAATTGGGGAGAAAACTTTAAAGGTGCGATTCGATGATTGGATGTATCTTCAGTCGGACGGCGTGTTGCTGAACCGGGCCAAAGTCACAAAGTTCGGGGTGGAGCTGGGGACCGTTACCCTGGCATTCAGCAAGGATTATAAATTTGACAGTTGAGAGATCCGCCTGATTTTAATTGGGGCGCAAAAATAGAGGGTATGGGTGACACATTTAAGCAAAGACCGTCTGCAAATTGCCGTCATTGGGACGGGCGTATCGGGCATGGCCGCTGCGTGGCTGCTGAACAAACGTCATGACGTCGAAGTCTTCGAAAAAGTAAACTGGATAGGCGGACATTGCAACACCGTTGATGTTCCCGTGAACTGGCGTATGCAGGAACGATCAATTCCCGTTGATACTGGTTTTATTGTATTTAACGAAGTCACCTATCCTAATCTAACTGCTCTATTCAAACACCTCGGCGTCGCGACGGAACCGAGCGACATGTCGTTCTCGGCATCTGTGGAAAACGGCGCATTCGAGTATTCCGGATACAACCTTCGAAGCATGCTTGCTCAGAAGCGGAACCTATTGCGGCCTCGATTTTGGAACATGGTTTGGGACATCATACGATTCTTCCGCGAGGCATCGGAATTTGATCAAAAAGCGGCCGAGCCCTCGTTGACGCTGGGCACCTTCCTGAAGACGAACGGCTATTCGGAAAGTTTTATTCAAGACTACTTGTTGCCTTTGGGCCGCTCAATCTGGTCCGCGTCTTATAGAGAGATGCTCGCCTATCCATTGACCGCCTTTGTGCGTTTCTTCAAGAACCACGGGCTTCTGGAGGCAAAGGCCCGAAACAGACTTCAGTGGCGAACGGTCACCGGCGGCAGCCGAAGTTACGTTCAGCGGCTGACGCAATCATTTGCAGACCGTATCAACCTGAATTGCGGCGTAAAAAGGATTGTCCGTCACTCTGATCACGTTGAGTTGACATTGGAAAACGGGCAGACGCGCCGGTTCGATCACGTCGTGCTCGCAACGCACAGCGATCAAGCGCTTTCAATACTGGCCAATGCCAGCGCGCTGGAGCAACAAACGCTCGGCGCCATTCGGTATGAGCGCAATACCGCCGTTCTGCATACCGATAACTCTCTGATGCCGAAGCGGCGCCGCGCCTGGGCAAGTTGGAATTACATCTCGGACGAAGCTGCATCCACTTCCAATTTGGTCAGCCTGACTTATTGGATGAACCTTCTTCAGAATATCGACGAGCGTTTTCCGATATTTGTGACCCTCAACCCTCACCGGCCCCCCAACGAAGAGTGTTTCATCAAGTCATTCGAGTACGAGCACCCCATTTTTGATCACGCCGCTCTAAACGCGCAGAAATCGCTGTGGACCCTGCAAGGCGCCAACCGAACTTGGTTTTGTGGTGCCTATTTCGGTCATGGGTTTCATGAAGACGGGTTACAGTCGGGGCTGGCGGTCGCGGAAGCGTTGGGTGGCGTACGAAGGCCGTGGCACGTTGAAAATGAATCCGGCAGGATCGCACTGCCTGCGATTTACAGCGAGGCGGCGTGACGGGCGAACTGAATTCCTGCATTTATGAAGGGCGCGTCGTTCACAATAGAACTCGCCCCAAGCAGCATGCATTGCAATATCGCGTATTCTCAATGCTCTTGGATTTGAACGAATTACCGCGCCTTCATCAAAACCTGCGTGGATTTAGCTACAACACCTTTGGCTTGCTGTCCTTTCACGACCGGGACCACGGAGCCGGTGACGGCGCACCGCTGCGCGCATGGGTCGAGGACAAATTAAAAGTTGCAGGAATCGACTTAAGGGGCGGGTCTATTCGCCTGCTCTGCTACCCCCGCATCCTAGGATACGTCTTCAATCCCCTCAGTGTTTATTTCTGTTATACCAAAAGCAGCACCGGCGAAGACCTTGCGGCCATTTTGTATCAGGTTACGAATACGTTTCATGAGCGTCATTCCTATCTCATCCCAACTGATAAAAATTGTGCGAAGGCCGGATCGTTCATTGAGCAGTCGTGCAAAAAAGAAATGTACGTCTCTCCATTCATAGAAATGGACATGACATATCATTTTCGAATTAAGCCGCCGGACGGCGCGATTTCCATCGCGATAGATGAAACAGACGGTGATGGACAGCTATTGTATGCCGCGTTCAACGGCACCCAACATGGGCTAACCCGAAGCGCGGCCTTGAAGCTATTTTTCAAATATCCGCTTATGACCCTAAAGGTTATTGGTGGAATCCATTGGGAGGCTCTAAGATTATGGATGAAGGGCATACCGCTTGTGCACCATCCGGCGCCGCCGCCCAATCCGGTGACGGTTGTCAAGGATCGGAAAGAGATCGCAGCTTGACCCAAGCGTGAAGCGAGGCAGATATGGTGAACGCAACTGACGGCGATGTTTCAGCGCCCGGCAACAGCTTCATCGAAAAATTTATCAGTATCGCAAGCCGGCTGGAAAAAGGGCAGCTGACACTCATTTTTCCGGACGGCTCGACCTATCATTTGGATGGGCGCCTTTCACTGGAACCAAAAGCAACTGTCCGCATAAACAGATATCGGGCTATCCGCCGCTTTTTAACGCAAGGAGAGTCCGGATTCGTTGAAGCTTACTTGGACGGCGACTGGGAAAGCCCCGACCTATCCAAGGTTATCGAGCTCGCGGCAATGAATCCAAATAAGTGGCAAGGAAACGGCCTGCAAAACGCCATATATGAAACGTGGAACAGACTTCTTCACGTGATGCGCCCCAATTCAAAAAGGGGAAGCCGTAAGAATATCGCCGCCCACTATGACCTGGGGAACGAGTTCTACGGAAAGTGGCTCGATCCAACCATGACGTACTCTTCTGCGATGTTCGACGCGCCCGACCAGCCGCTGTCCGAGGGGCAAATCGCAAAATACCGCCGCATTGCGGAAATGCTCGACTTAAAGCCCGAACACCGCATTCTTGAGATTGGATGCGGATGGGGTGGATTTGCCGAATACGCCGCCAGAACGCATGGCTGTCAAATCACTGGTCTGACATTGTCTAAGGAGCAGCTTACCTTTGCTTCCCAGCGCATTCAGCAGGCCGGGCTTTCGGACAAAGTCGATCTGCGCCTTCAGGACTACAGAGACGTAGAAGGCACCTTTGATCGCATCGCTTCGATCGAAATGTTCGAAGCCGTCGGCGAGCGCCATTGGCCCAGATATTTCAACATGATTCACGAACGCCTGACCAATGGCGGCGCAGCCGCATTGCAAATCATTACCATCGCCGAAAACCGGTTTGATCAGTATCGGCGTAACGCGGACTTCATCCAGAAATACATCTTTCCTGGCGGCATGCTGCCTTCGGTGGAAGCCCTGAGGGAACAGTTCGACCGCGCCAAGTTGAGTTTCGAAGGCGCAACAATGTTCGGCGCAAGCTACGCGCAAACGCTCAAGCTCTGGCGCGATAGATTCCTCTCCTCTTGGCACGCGATAGAGCCAATGGGTTTCGATGAGCGCTTTCGCCGCATGTGGGAAATGTATCTTGCGTACTGCGAAGGCGGCTTTAGGGCGAACGCGATCAACGTCGGCCAATTCAAGCTGGTTCGCCAATAACCATGACACAGCACAACGCCGATCACGTTCCGACAGGGCGTCTCATTGCGTATGCCCTGCCCGGCTTTGCCCTAGCCATGCCCATGATCCCGGCATTCATCTTCCTACCGGCGTTTTACGGTGAAGCGCTCGGACTTTCGGCCGCCGGACTTGCCTTGCTGATTGCGCGCGGCATAGATGTCGTCGTCGATCCCTTTGTCGGCCTATATAGCGATAAATGGCACTCACGTTGGGGCCGCCGCAAACCCTGGATCGTCGTCGGCGGCATCGTCGGCGGTATTGCGATCCTCCAACTCTTTCAGCCGCCGGAAAACGTCACTGTCACATACTTTATGCTCTGGTCGGTGCTGCTTTACGTCGGTTGGACATTGGTTCAAGTGCCTTACACGGCTTGGGGTGCGGAACTTTCAGGCGATTATTTCGAACGCGCACGGATTACCTCCGCACGCGAAGGCATGATGGTCATCGGCATACTGGCCGCCGGTATTGTACCGACATTTGTCTCCAGTACAGGCGGCACCGAACAAGACGCCTACGCGGCGATTTCCTGGATGGCCGTTCTCATTGGTGGGCCGTTCATTGCCATTATGCTGTGGCGCGTGCCGGACATATCCCGCGCAAGGTCTGAAACAACAAAGCCAAACAGCTCGAAATCGTTTGTTCTGCAACTGCGTCATATTGCAAAAAACCGGCCGTTTGTTCGTCTAATCGCGGCATGGTTTATCAACGGTCTCGCGACAGGCATCCCGGCCTCCCTATTTCTCCTGTATCTCGAACACGCCCTGCAAGCCGGTCAAACAGCAAGAAGCGTTCTGACGCTGGTCTATTTCTTCAGCGCCGTCGCGGCCATTCCCGCATGGCTTATGCTCAGCCGCAAATGGAGCAAACACCGAACCTGGTGTGTATCGATGATCATTGCGTGCCTTGCTTTTGTTTGGGTGCCTCTGCTTGAGCCCGGCCAAGTGATCGCATTTGGACTCATCTGTGTCGTCACCGGCATGGGCCTTGGCGCGGACCTCGCCCTGCCCCCGGCCCTGCAGGCCGATGTCGTTGACTACGATACCCTCAAAACAGGTGAGCAACGGGCCGGTCTGTTTTTCGCCCTCTGGAGCATGTCGACTAAGCTTGCGTTTGCGCTGGGCGTAGGCATCGCTTTCCCCGTGCTGGATGCGTTTGGATTTTCCGCCGGCGGCGCGAATGACGCCACGGCGGTGCTCGCCGTGGCGGTGGGGTATTCGCTTGTGCCCGTGGCTCTAAAAATCATGACCATTTTCATGATCTGGGGATTTCCCATCACCGCCGCGCGGCAGGGCGTTATCCGCAAGAGGCTGGATGGTCTGGCGCGCCGCGCTATTGATGCGCCTTCGCCACGCGCCGCCGAATGAACCTGATCATTGACCCGATGATTGGAAAACGTTCGTAGAATTGCCCCGCCGCATCCCAATGGTCGATGTGTTCACGCACCTTGCCGTCGGGTGCGAACCTCAATTCGCTCATTCCTTCTACAATCCATGGCTTTCCGCGCAACGTCGCCTCTGAGCGCCAGCGAATAAAACACGTATCCCCGTCCACGCTTTGATGAGTCACGATAAATTTCGCATCGGGCAAAGTGTCATACATCTTTACCAACAGCCGGCGATACGCCTCCAGTCCTGTAACGTCGTTGAACGGATCACGAAAGCGGACGTCATCGCTGGCAACCTCCCTCAAGCGATCGACAGTGTCAGGGCCAAGCTCTTCGTAAAAGCGTATATAGGCGTCGGCCGGACCAACTGAACGCGAAGCACTCATAGTCCGGTCACCTTCTTAATGATCGGGAAGTACAGACCGTAGGGTAGCATGCGCAAAATCTTCAGGATGATCACGAAAGTGCGCGGAAACGCGATCTCGAACTTGCCCTTTTGCATGCCGTTGTAAATGTGCCGCGCGGCGACATCCGCATCAATCAGGAACGGCATCGGGAATTTATTCTTGGCGGTCAACGGCGTGCGCACAAATCCGGGATTGATGACGGACAGACCCACACCCAACGAGTCCAATTCCGTCTTCAATGCCTCGCACATGTTGATCAGCGCTGCCTTGCTGGCGCCGTATGCCCCGGCCGCGGGCAACCCGCTGTATCCGGCCACCGATGCGACAATGCCAATGCGCCCTGATTTACGTTCGATGAAGGTCGGCAAAACAGCGGAAAGCCCGTTCACACTGCCCATCACGTTGATTTCCAACAATGTACGATAAGCTTCGGTGTTGAATTTTTTCGCCGGGCTCGGCATGTGCGTACCTGCATTCAAAATGACGTGTTCCACCGCGCCCACGTCATGTTCGATCTGCTTGAATGTCTGCTTCATGGCGTCGTGATCGGTCACGTCCGCAGCATAAGGAACAACGCGGCCCGGCAGGTTTGCGTCTTTGGCCTCGGCGGAAAGAGTGTCAAGATCATCGCCCGTGCGCGCACTCACCGCAACGGTCCAGCCGTGCGCCGCATACGCCAGGGCCACCGCTCGTCCGATGCCCTTGCCCGCCCCGGTAATCCAGACAATCCGGCTCATCGCCGCTCCTGTCCGCAATTGCTGTGAATTTGATTTCGCCGCTTTGGCCTATAGCCTGATGGCCGACAGCGGCACATGCTTGTCGATCACAACCGCCAGGAACACACCGGCCAGATACTGCATCGAGAACAGGAAATTGCGCCGCGCCAGATCGCGTGACGGATCACGCACCAGCATCCAGTTCAGCCACAAAAACCGCAGTCCGAACGCGGTGGACACGACGGCATAGAGCCAGCCGAGTTGGCCGAACACCACCGGTAATAAGGCCGACCCAACCAACGCAATCGTGTTCGCGAAAATCCACTTCGCACACACCGCATCGCCGGCGATCACCGGCAGCATCGGTACACCGGCCTTCGCGTAATCATCCTTAATGAGAATCGCAAGCGCCCAAAAGTGCGACGGCGTCCATAAGAAGAGCGTAATCGCCATCAACGCCGGCAGAAGCCAGATGTTCGGATCGACCGCCGCCGCGCCGGCCAGTACGGCAAAACTACCCGCCGCACCGCCGATGATGATGTTGGTCCAATGACGGCGCTTGAGCCAGACCGTGTACACAACGCCGTACACGAAGGCGCCGAGAAATAAGTGCAGCGCGACCACCCAATTAAACGCCAGTAGCGCCAGCGCACATCCGGCCAACAGCAACAAGCCCGCAAACCACAGCGCACGGCGCGGATCTTCCAGCGTACCGGCGGCCAGCGGCCTTTGCGCGGTGCGCGGCATCAGGCGGTCGATATCCCGGTCGTAAAATTGGTTGAAAACGGCGGAGCCCGAAGACCCCAGCAGCATCGCGACAAACAAAATCGCCAACTGCCATGCGTCCACCTGATGCGCCACGGCGGCGTATCCGGCCATGGCGCTGACGGCGATCAAAAAGCCGATCCGCAATTTCATCAGCTCGATGTAGCTGCGAATTTGCATGGTGATCCTATCCGTTCCCGAAACCTGATTCATTCCGCGCCTGCCCCGGTTCTGGCATCCAGCGCGGGGCCGTCGGGCGCGACGGCGCCTGCGGTACCACCTCCACCGCACCGTGCCAACAGCATTCTACCGGCCAGGACCACAAAGATCACGCCGCCTGAAACCGCGATAATCCCGCCCAGACCCATCATGGACATGGTGGCGACCTTCCAGCCGCTGTCCAGCCCCTGGGCGGCCCCGGCGGTTTTACGCACCACCCCTTCCAGGCCGGCCAAATATAGCCCCAAGGAGTGCAGGAACTGCCCCCCGCCCAGTAGCAGATACATGGCCATGCGCAGCTTCTTGCGGGACGTGCGCAGCCCGATCAACGGCAGAAACAGCGCGAAATAAAGTGCGATAAACGCCAGGGTCACGGCGATCAGCATGGCGTGATAGTGGCTCGGGGTCCGCGTATCCACCGAACCCTCGAAATATCCGATGACGCCGCCGAACGCGAAAAGGACCAGTGCGGTTGCCATACCGATGGCTTCAGGTGGCCCAGTCAAAATATCGTGTCTACGCTTGTAAAGCAGCGCGACGACGCTCCCCAAAATCACCGCCGACGGTATCGGCAGCGCGAACCAGTACATATAAGTGAACGCCATGCGCTGGGTTGGATCGCCACCCTGGTACGACAAGTACAACAGCGGCCCTGCTGCCGCGCCCGCGACCATAATCAAAGCCATGTTCTTGAACCATTTGGCTTCGATCGGATTTTCGCCCAGGGTGATGCGGGAAAGAATATAGAACGCACTCAGCATCAAAAGCGTGTTCGCGAATTGCAGAACGTGTCCCCCGCCCCACATGACATATTCATTCGTGCCCTCAGCACCAGCATTTTGCGGAATGGTCGCCGCCGCCGCCCCGACGCAAACAAGGGCGGTAAGATAAATCACTCCAGCTGCCGCCACCCCGAATGCGGACGCCTCCATGTCATCTGTCCGAGCCACCAAAGCCAGCAGGCGCATCACCGGCAACGCCAGACACACTGCAAGCAGCGCGAGCCCGGCGTAGAACAGCGGGTGTATGAGAACGGGGATGTAGTTGTTGAGGGACGGTTCGCCTAAGTCGGCAAGCGCGGGCACCAGCATCATCAGCAAACTAAACCCGGCGCCATATACAGCTGTGCGCCCCAGAATAATGCTGAAGGCTCCCATTTCCCGGCCCGCCAGACATTGCGAGGTCGCAAGGATGGTCATCGCGCCGTGCACGCCCATGTACCAGACGACAAATGCGAAGGTGACGTGTGCGACAAGGCCCTTTTGAAAGAAGGTCTGGCCGGTCCAGGGCATTAGCATGTCTGCGCCGGGCACACGGGCAATCGCCAGCACAAGCGCCATAAAGCCGGCCAGTCCAAGCGCGGCCATGGGCAGGAAAATCCATCCGCGCAGCTCGTAATAAAGATGGGGTGTCAGCTTTCCCGCGAAATGTCCATCGACCGCCACATCGACCGGCGGCGGCAATGAACGCGCGATGACCTCTTTTTCGTCCATTTTGTTCTACTGGCCAGAGTCGAAAGGCGCCGGTCCACGAACAGCCTTGGGCCGATCACGGGCTGACGGGGTAAACGTGATAAAGGATGGCATAAATAGCCACCCCGGTCACCGTAACATAAAGCCAAATAGGAAGTGTCCAGCGGGCGATAGCTTTATGTTTGTCAAATCTTCCATGCCATGCGCGCCATGCCGTAACCATGACCATGGGTGTCACGACCGTCGCCAAAATAACGTGGCTGATCAGCATTGCGTAGTACGCCGGCACGGTCCACCCGGTGCCCGGAAACACAAAGATCGGCGCAGTGAAATGGTAGATGAGATAGAAAACCAAAAACAAAGCCGAGACGGCAATCGCTGATATCATGACTTTCTTGTGAGCGTCCTTACGACCGCTGCGAATCATCACGAAACCGATCACCAGAAGGATCGTCGAGAGTGTATTTAGGGCGGCATTAACGTGCGGAAGAATTTGCTGGGCGGTCATGGGAACTCTAGACAGTGATTATGATTTGCGATTGACCCTGTGGATAAACGCACCGTTGCCGGTCGCGCTCACTAAGGGCCTTTGACCGCGGTTTTAATGATGAAACTTACATACATGAATACGGAAACAGCCGCGACGGCGAGTCCGAACAGCCACAAACGCTTCTTTTGCGCCGGGGTCAGCTCATTTGGATCTTTGGAATTATTATCAGACACGGCACACCTGCTCTTGACCCCACCGGACCCATGGGCGTCCGCCCGGGAGAATTCGTCGGAGGCGACTTGTAGCCGATCCAGGGGCTCTGGAAAACCCTAATCGGAAGGCTCGGGGAGGGCGGAAAACTGCGCCGTTGCGGCTTTACGGGCCAAAAGCGTTCGGCTACTCTCCCGGCAGGGCAGAGAGGTTGGCCTGCGGGGGCGTCAGAACCGGCCGGGGCTGTGGCTCAAAAAATTGAAAAACCTCGTAAAAATTCAGTTGAACCCCCTGGCGGGGCCGCTTAAACGATTGGCCGCCTGCGGGCTACAATGGAGACTAAGTGTGAGCCGTGTAACTCTGGCGATTGCCGCCGTATTTTCTACTCTTTTTTCCGCCCTCCCCACCCTCGCCGCCGACTATGCGGAAATGCCGACACCGTCATTTCCGAAGGAATGGCAATTGGGATTGCAAACACCGGTTACTCCGGTCGCCGAGCAATTGGTGGATTTTCACAACTTCCTTCTCGTGATCATCACAGCGATTTCTCTGTTTGTGCTGGTGCTTCTGCTGATTTGCATCTTCCGCTTCAATGAGCGCGCAAATCCGGTTCCGGCCAAGTGGTCTCACAAGACGTGGCTTGAAGTGACATGGACCGTTATTCCGGTACTTATTCTTGTCGCCATCGCGATCCCGTCCTATCGCATCCTCTTTTATATGGACCGCGTCGAAGAAGCGGACATGACCTTGCGGATCACAGGCAATCAATGGTTCTGGTCATATGAGCTGCCGGAATACGATATTTCGTACGACGCGCTGCCGCTCCCGAACGATCAAATTGATTATGCCGCCGGTCAGCATCGCCAGTTCGAAACCGACACCCACGTTATTCTGCCGGTGGATACAACCATCCGCCTGCTTTTCACGTCCAACGACGTGATCCACGCGTGGACCATTCCGGCGTTCGGCGTGAAACTCGACAACATGCCCGGCCGGGTCAACGAGACCTGGACTCGCGTGACCAAGGAAGGCCGCTACTACGGACAATGCTCGGAGCTTTGCGGCGTCGAACACTCCTTGATGCCAATCGTTGTCGATGTCGTAAGCAAAGCAGAATTCCAGCGATACGTAGAGCAACAACAAGCAGGCATTGAGCCCGCTTCCGATACACAAGTAGCCGCTGCACAGTAATAACGGTACGACCGTATAAATTCGGAGAAGAACGTCCATGAGTGCTGAAGCCCACGCCCACGACCACGGCGACCATCATCCGACAGGGATCACGCGTTGGTTGAACTCGACCAACCACAAAGACATCGGCACGATGTACTTGGTGCTCGCCGTCGTCTCCGCTCTCGTTGGCGGCGCCTTCTCCATCATGATCCGCATGGAGCTTATGGAACCAGGCCTGCAATACATCACCGATAAGCATTTCTATAACGTGCTGGTGACCGCTCACGCTCTTCTGATGGTCTTCTTTGTCGTCATGCCTGCCCTGATCGGCGGGTTCGGCAACTGGTTCATGCCCATGATGATCGGCGCGCCGGATATGGCATTCCCGCGGATGAACAATATTTCCTTCTGGCTGATGCCGCCCGCTTTGATCTTGCTCGTTCTTTCTATGGTGGCGGGCACCGGTGTCGGCACGGGTTGGACAATCTATCCGCCGCTCTCCGGCTTGGCCGGCCAGCCTGACATGAGCGTGGATTTCGCCATTCTCTCGTTGCACTTGGCGGGTGTGTCCTCGATCCTGGGCGCAACGAATTTCATTACAACGATCATGAACATGCGCGCGCCGGGCATGGGCTATCACAAGATGCCCTTGTTCGTATGGGCGATTTTCATCACCGCGATCCTGCTGCTTCTTGCTATTCCAGTGCTTGCGGGCGCGCTGACCATGTTGCTGACCGACCGTAACTTCGGCACGGCGTTCTTCGATCCACGCGGCGGCGGCGACCCGCTCTTGTGGCAACACCTGTTCTGGTTCTTCGGTCACCCAGAAGTGTACATCATGATTTTGCCGGCCTTCGGCATTGTCAGCCACATCGTCTCGACGTTCTCGCGCAAGCCGGTGTTCGGATATCTGCCGATGGCCTACGCCATGGCGTCGATCGGCATCGTCGGCTTCATCGTGTGGGCACACCACATGTACACCGTCGGCATGGGCGTGAATTACCGCGCGTATTTCATCGCCGTGACCATGGCCATTGCGGTTCCGACCGGCATTAAGATCTTCAGCTGGATCGCCACCATGTGGGGCGGTTCGATCTCCTTCAAAACGCCAATGCTGTGGGCGGTTGGGTTTATCTTCCTATTCACCGTCGGCGGCGTCACCGGCGTGGTGCTCGCCAACGCCGGCATGGACATCGCCATGCACGACACCTACTACGTTGTCGCGCACTTCCACTACGTCCTGTCTCTCGGCGCCGTCTTCGCCATCTTTGCGGCCTTCTATTACTGGTTCGATAAAATGACCGGGCGCCGCTACCCCGAATGGGCTGGCAAACTCCACTTCTGGACAACATTTATCGGCGTGAACGTAACGTTCTTCCCGCAGCACTTCCTGGGTCTAGCGGGCATGCCGCGCCGTTATATTGATTACCCGGATGTCTTTGCTGGTTGGAACTTGGTCTCCAGCTACGGAGCTTACATCGCCGGCGCCTCCTCGGTCTTCTTCCTGATTATGACGGTGTACGTCTTGAATAAAGGTGAGAAGTCTGTGGCTAATCCGTGGGGCGAAGGCGCAGACACTCTTGAGTGGACCGTAGCCTCACCGGCGCCGTTCCACACCTTTGAAGAGCCTCCGGTCATCAGCGGTGGACACGCCGCTCACCCGGCCGAGTAATCCGGTTCGCACCGTCGGGACGAAACGCAAATGGATCAAAACAAACTTAAGCGCCGAAACCTTTGGCTGGCGGTTACCGTTCTCGCGGTGCCGATAGCGATGGTCGGCGCTTCGTTTGCGTTTGTCCCGTTCTACGATGCCTTTTGCCGGGCGTTGGGCCTTGATGGCACAACGCAAATCGCGTCCGCACCATCCACAAGGACCGAAGACATCCCCATGACCGTCCGCCTTGATTCCTACGTGGACAAGGAATTGCCCTGGGAATTCTATCCGGCGCAGAAAACGGTCACCATGAAGATCGGTGAAACGGTAACCGCGCACTACGTTGCGAAAAATATTTCGGACCAACCGACCACCGGCACCGCGACCTTCAACGTCACGCCAGAGAAAACCGGTCTGTACTTCAATAAGATTGATTGCTTTTGCTTTCAGGAGCAAACGCTGCAGCCAGGAGAAACCGTGGATATGGCGGTTTCGTTCTTTGTCGATCCCGAAATGATTGACGACAGTACAACCGATGAAGTTCGTACCATAACGTTGTCATATACGTTTTTCCGCTCGCTCGAAGACATGATGAAAGAAGCGAGCGTGGATACGGAAGAAACCGCGCAAGTTAATTGAGAACCAAAAGGACTAGCCCATGAGTGCCCACGCTAAACATCCTTTCCATATGGTTGATCCCAGCCCATGGCCCACCATGGGAGCCTTCTCCGCATTCGTTTTGGCGGTGAGCGCCATCATGTACTTCCACAACGTGCCGGTGCTCGGCATGGAAGACTTGGGTGTCGCCCTTCTTATACCAGGGTTCATCCTCGTCATCCTGACCATGGTGTTCTGGTGGCGTGACGTCGTAAAAGAGTCCGTTATCCAAAAGGCGCATACGGATAAGGTTGCGGACGGATTGCGCAACGGAATGGTGATGTTCATCGCCTCCGAAGTAATGTTCTTCGTCGCATTTTTCTGGGCCTTCTTTCACAATTCTCTCGGCTTCTCCACGGTGACGCTCCAATGGCCCCCGGCCGGCGTTGTGCCGTTCGATGCCTGGGACCTGCCATTCTATAACACAGTGATTCTCCTCACCTCGGGCGGCACCGTCACCCGCGCCCACATCTTCATCGAAGAAGGCAACAACAAGCTGGCGGCTAAATGGATTTTCATCACTGCCGCGCTCGGTGCGCTGTTTCTCGGCCTGCAGGCTTACGAATACAGCCACGCTGCATTCGGGTTCACTGACGGGATCTATTCGTCCACGTTCTATCTCGCAACCGGCTTCCACGGTTTCCACGTGTTCGTTGGAACAGTGTTCTTGTTGGTCTGCGGTTTCCGCGCCAACAAAGATCACTTCAAACCGCATAAGCACGTCGGCTTCCAAGCCGCAGCCTGGTACTGGCACTTCGTTGACGTGGTGTGGCTGTTCCTGTTCGTCTGGGTGTACTGGCTGCTTGGGACGCCGGTACGCACCTTCGGCGGCTAAAAACCGAAAGCAGAAAGGGCCGGCTCTGACCGGCCCTTTTTTATTGAAGATAGACATGCCCGGCTCGACACGCATTATCGGCTCGTGCCTTTCGCCTTACGTCCGCAAAGTGCTGGCCTGTCTGGAGATTAAAGGCGTTCCTTACGAAATCGACCCGATCATTCCCTTTTTCGGCAATGATGACTTTGGCCGCATGAGCCCTCTGCGCCGCATTCCCGTTCTCTGCGATGACGCAGTGACCTTAAGCGACTCAACCTTGATCTGTGAGTATCTCAACGAGCGGTATCCAAACCCTCCCCTGCTGCCGGATGACGCGCCGTTGCGCGCCCGCGCACGGTGGTTCGAAGAATTCGCCGATACGCGGATGGGCGATGCTCTCATCTGGCATTTTTACTATCAACTGGTTGTGAGGCGCGTTGTCTGGAAGGAAGACCCGCAAGACGACATCGTGCAAAAAGCGCGCGAGGAAGAAATCCCTGCCGTGCTCGATTACCTGGAGAGCGAATTGCCGGTGAGCGGATTTCTGTTTGGGCGCTTATCCATCGCCGACATCACGTTGGCGTCATTTTTTCGCACAGCGTCTTATGCGGGGTATGCCATAGACGAAGCGCGCTGGCCAAAAACAGATGGGCTTGTCACGCGGACTCTTGCCTTGCCGGAACTGGAAAAATTGAAAAAATTCGAGGACGTGATTATGGGCACGCCCGTCGCGGAGCGAAAGAGCCGGCTTAAAGCTGCCGGCGCCCCGCTTGTCGCCGAATCTGTCGGCATGAAGGACCCTGTACGCGGCATCATGCCGCTTTAATCGAGAAGAGAGTTCGATGGAAGACACTCAGAACAAACAAGCGGCACCCATCCTTATTGCGGGTCTGTTGGGACGCTGTCCCCGCTGCGGCCGCGGTTCGCTCTTTGACGGGTATATCCGCATCGCGGAGAAATGCAGCGTATGCGGGCTTAGCTTTAAGGGGCATGATTCCGGCGATGGACCCGCATTCTTCGTCATGTTTCCGCTATGCCTTGTTGTCGCCGGCCTCGCCCTGGTGATCGACGTCTCCTATGCCCCGCCGATTTGGGTGCATGTGGTGTTGTGGCCGTCATTCATTGCCCTATTCACCGGCCTTTCCTTGCGTCCCGTAAAAGCGACCATGGTCGCGCTTCAGTACAAGTTCAGGGACGTGGAACATGAAAATACGCAAAACGTATCGTGAATAAAAAAGGCGGGGATTTCTCCCCGCCTTTTTCTTTGATGGTTTAATCGAATTTAGCGGACGATATCCTCGTCCGGCGTCGAGGAGATTTTGTGGATGGCGAGGTCCGCCCCGGCAAACTCTTCCTCTTCCGAAAGGCGAATACCCATGGTGGCTTTGAGCCCGCCGTAAACCACGAACCCGCCGATCAACGCGACGACGATGCCGATGAGGGTGCCGCCGAGTTGCGCCATGAACGTTACGCCGCCCATGCCGCCCAGGGCTTCGAGCCCGAAGACACCGCAAAGGATGCCGCCCAAGGCCCCACACAATCCGTGCAGCGGCCAGACGCCGAGAACGTCGTCGATCTTCCATTTGTTTTGGCACAGGTTGAATGTCCAGACGAACACGGCGCCTGCCGCAACGCCGGTCACCAAGGCGCCCACCGGATGCATTACGTCCGAACCGGCGCAAACCGCGACAAGGCCCGCCAATGCGCCGTTATGAATAAAGCCGGGGTCGTTCTTGCCGACCACCAGCGCGGACAGGATGCCGCCGACCATGGCCATCAGTGAGTTTGCCGCGACAAGGCCTGTCACGCCTTCAAGGCTTTGGGCGCTCATGACATTGAAGCCGAACCAGCCGACGGACAGCGCCCAGGCACCCAGGGCCAGGAACGGAATGTTCGAAGGCGGCATACCGACGACGGAGCCGTCGTCGCGGTAGCGGCCTTTACGGTTGCCGAGCAGCAGAACCGCTGCCAGCGCGATCCAGCCGCCCATGGCGTGCACCACCACCGAGCCGGCAAAATCGTGGAACGGAGCCCCGAATAGGCCTTCGATGATGTCCTGGAAGCCGAAATTGCCGTTCCAGACCATGCCCTCGAAGAAGGAATAGACCAGGGCAACGAGAACGAAGCTGGCGATGAGCTGGGGATAGAATTTGGCGCGCTCGGCAATGCCGCCGGAGATGATCGCCGGAATTGCAGCCGCGAAGGTCAGCAGGAAGAAGAACTTCACGAGGTCGTAGCCCTGCGGGGCAAATCCCGTGCCGTCACCACCCGAGATGATCTGGGCGGACTGCAGAAAGCTCATGCCGTAGGCCAGCGAATAACCAATAAAGAAGTAGGCGATGGTCGAGGCCGCAAAATCGGACATGATTTTGACCAGAGCGTTGACCTGAGCGCGCTTGCGCACCGTGCCCACCTCAAGGAATGCGAACCCGGCGTGCATTGCGAACACCATGATTGCGCCCATAAGTAGGAAAAAGACGTCACCGCCCATGATTACCCTCCCCTGTGTGTCGAGTTGCGCTTCGTTGCGCGGGATATGTCACCCCTGCTCCCCCCGGTCCCACAATCGCGCGGCGATCTCATGGGCCCTCCCCGTGGGGTTCAGGCGATGTATTGCGGTGCCAATAGTGCACCGCCGCACGCCCATTATTCAAGCACCGTACGCCCTAAGCCCAAAAAATGTGCAATCGCACTCAAGGTTTTGTGATGATGCGAAAGGAAAGGTAGTTGCCGGCCTCGGAAACCTCGAAGGCGTGGCCATGCGCGGTGCAGAACGCGGGAACATCGCGCAGGGCGGCGCGGTCCGTGGCGAAAAGGTCCACAACGGCACCGGGCGGCAAGCCCCGCAATGTCTTGCGCAGTTTGAGGACCGGCAGCGGGCAATTAAGGCCGCGGGCATCGATCAGGACCGGAGAAGACGTGCTGTGCGCTTGCGTCATGGCGCGGGCACTATACTCTGCGCCCGCAGATTGTAGAGGATGATTCGCGTGGACTTTTCCCCGGCCATATTAACGGTGCTCATCGGTTTGGGACTTGGCGCCGTTGTCGGCGCGGCCGCATTTGCCTCCAATTTCTGCGCCCTCGGTGCGGTGGCCGACATCATGTTCGCCAAGGATTGGCGGCGCATGCGCGCGTGGATGATGGCCGGCGGCGCCGCGCTGATCGGCACGCAAGCCTTGGAATCCGCGGGTTTGGTGAACCTCGGCACATCAGCCTATTTGGTGCCGCGCCTGTCGTGGCTCGCGCTCGTTCTCGGCGGCGTCATGTTCGGATTCGGCATGAGTTTGGCCGGCGGCTGCGTCAATCGGGCTTTGGTGCGCATCGGCGCCGGCTCGGTGAAATCGCTGATCACGGTGATTGTCATCGGCATCTTCGCGGCGCTCACGACCTATGGATTTCTCAAACCGGCCAATGTGTATCTCACCGATTTCGGCGACATGGTGACGCTGATGGCGCCCGGTTTCGACCGCTTCCTCGCCGTGTTTCCGGGAATCAACGCGGAGGCGGCGCGCTGGGTGTTCACCGCAATCATCGGCGGCGGCATGCTGGTTTTTTGTCTCAGGGACGACTGGTTTCGCGCCACCAAAGACCAACTTTTCGGCGCCCTTGTGATTGGATTGACGGTTCCCGCGGCATGGCTCGCCGGTGAAATTTTGACCGCGTACGGCGGCCTTGCCGACAAAACCGCGCTTAATTTCGTACCTCCGGCGGCGGATCTCGTTCAAAGTATCGCGGCCTTCGGTGTGAGCGGCGCCCTGCTCGGCATGTTTACGCTGCTTGGTGTGCCGGTCGGATCGTTCGTTTACGCCGCCGCAACCGGCAATTTGAGCGTTGAAACCTTCACCGAGCGCGCGGATTTCGCGCGGCATATCATCGGCGGCGCGCTCATGGGCACCGGCGGAACGCTGGCGCTGGGCTGCACATTCGGCCAAGGGCTGTCGGGTTTATCGACCCTTTCCATCGGATCGGCCGTGGTCATCGCATCCATCTGGTTCGGCTGTGTGTGGGGTATTCGCTTCTTCGAGACCGGGTCGGTATGGAAAGGGCTACGGCTGGCCCTGCGCAGAAGCGCGGTTTAGAGCCGTTTTTCGCCCTACTCCGCGCAGATTTACCGTTTATGAAGCAACGGTTTGCCGTGCACGGCTGCACGGTTAAGCGCGCATTTCGCACGGCTTTGAACGTAAATTGCACCGGTCATCGTGTTTTTCGACCCAGTTAACCAATTTTACCCCTCCAAGCTTCTCAGACTCGCACGCAGTAGCGTAAACTGACCGTCATATTTCGATTTCATGGAGCGTAAAATGTCCCTGCCGCCGGATCAGGTTTATTATGTGAGCCCTGCTCAGATCAAAGAGTGGCGCGACGCGGACGCCGCGGTGATCGTGGATGTGCGCGAGGCCAACGAATGGGGCGAAGCACATATTCCCGGCGCGATCTTGATGCCACTGTCTACCTTCAATCCGAGCGAAATTCCCGATCCCGGCGAAAGGCACTTGGTCTTTCATTGCCGCAGCGGACGCCGTTGCGGTCTTGTGGCGGAAAAAGCCGTCGCCGCCGGCTACAAAGGCGTGATCAAGCGCATGGAAGGCGGCTTCCTTGCCTGGGACGCCGCAGGTTTCGATAAAGAATAGGTACGCGCACAAAACGCACCATGGCATCCGCAGCCCCGCAGTCATCGTCAAGCGACACCGCGCCGAAGGGCAGCATTGCTGCCTATCACCTGGAACAAAACCGTCAGTTCCTGGTGGTGGTGGACGAAACCGCCGAATTGGATGCGGCCATCCGCTATGCCTGCACCCGCGCGCGCTCCACCGGCGGCAAGATCGCCCTGCTCTACGTCTATGACGTCGACCCCGACTTCATGCACTATGAGTTCGTGAAAGAGTTGGCGGACAGAGAAGCGCGCGACGACGCGGAAGGCGTGCTGCGCGTGTATGCCCAGCGGGTTCTGAAGGAAACCGGACGCGAGCCGGATCTATACGTGCGCAAGGGCAACCGGCGCGATCAACTGTTCAAGCTGGTGAAGGAGAATCCGGAGCTGTCCATGCTTATTCTCTCCTCGGCGGTCGGGAAAAAACCGGGCCCGCTGGTGGAGGCCGTCACCGGCAAGTTCGCGGGCAAGGTCGGCATTCCTGTGACTGTCGTACCCGGATTGGCGAAGGACAGCGCGTGAGCTTTTCCCTGGACGGCATCGAAAAGATACTTGAGCGACAGGTCGTCGGGCCGGGTATCAATATTTTCAGAAAAGGCGAAGCCGGGGACATCGCTTACATTGTCATGCGCGGCGAGGTGGAAATTTTCACCTTCAAGGAAAATAACGAGCCTGTGTTTCTCGCCAAGGTCGGGCGCGGCCAGATGTTTGGCGAGATGTCGCTACTCAACAACCGAACGCGCACCGCGACGGCGTTCACAAAGGACGGTGCCGAACTTTTGAAAATCCCGCACCGTTTTCTGCAAAAGAAACTGGGCGCCGTGGACCCGTTTGTACGCTATTGGGTGGAATATCTGGCAAATCGCGTGATGGATTTAAGCAGCCGCTTCGAAGGCCCGAACGCCCCGCCGTGAGCGGATGAAGATGAGGAGAAAAGCCATGCCCAAAGTCGATCAGCGTGTTGTCGATCTTTATAGCGAGTACATTCACACCTCACTTTCGCGCCAAGAATTTCTGGCGCGGGTCACGAAGGTCGTGGGTGCGGCCGGCGCAGCGGTGATGCTGCCGCTTGTCGAACCCAACTACGCCTACGGCCGTCAGGTGGACGAAAATGACGAACGCCTCGAGGCAGGTTATATCGAGTACGACGGTGCGGACGGAAAGGTGCGCGCCTACAGCGCCTGGCCCAAGGGCGCGGGCAAATTGCCGGGCGCGATGATCATTCACGAGAACCGCGGACTCAATAAACATATCGAGGACGTGGCACGCCGCGCGGCCCTGGCCGGGTATTTCGCCGTGGCGCCGGATGGATTGACGGTCGCGGGCGGCGCACCGGAAGACCAGGAGGCCGCACGCGATCTGTTCGCCAACACCGACCGTGCGCGTATCGGCGCGGACGTGATGGCCGCCGTGCCGTTCTTGGCAAACCACGCCGATTGCACCGGCAAGGTCGGCTCAGTCGGATTCTGTTATGGCGGCGGCGTTTCACTGCAATGCGCTGTCGAAGTCGAAGGCTTGAGCGCGGCAGCTGGATTTTATGGCAGGGTTTTAAGCGCCGAGGACGTCGCAAAGGTCAAAGTGCCGGTGATGATGCATTTCGCGGGCAACGATCCGCTCATTAATGAAGGCATTCCCGGTTTCCGCGCGGCGATGGACGCACACAACGTGCCCTATAGCATTCATATGTATCCTGGCACCGGCCACGGCTTTCATAACGACACCAGTCAGGCGCGTTACGACGCTGCGGCGGCATCACATGCGTGGTCGCGCACGGTAGCGTTCTGGGATCACTATCTGAAAGGCTAATCGGGCTGAAAGGCTAGTCCGGCCTGGTGCCCCACGCTTTGATGTCGGCAATGAACGCATCAACGCGCGCTTGCCAGGCGTCACCCTCCAGATCAGGCTTGGTCACGACAAGCCATGCCATGGGGCTTTGCCCGGCATGAACAGCCATTGATATGAGTACCTTGTCGCCGCCGGCGCCGCCTTCGGTGCAGAACAACGCGATGCGCCGAAATCGGCCATGCTCCCGCGCCATATATGAGCGCATGGGCGGCGCCATCTGGCCCGCCCAAACCGGGCAGCCGAGAATGACAAGATCGTAGGCGCTGACATTTATCTCGCTCGGCGCGATGGCCGGACGCCACCTAAACAGGGATTGCACGGCCGCCATAAAATAGGACCACCCGCCCGCGACACGAGGACGCGCATCCTTAATGACTTCGACATCGGCAGAGAGCTTTTGCGCGAGCGCTTCGGCAATCTTGGCCGTGTGCCCGGTCCAGGAGTAATAGGCGACGAGAATTTTGTTCATGAATCACAGACTAAAGCATTACCGATAACCAAGCATTGATATGTATCAATGCAAACTCAAAACACAACCGTGGCCGCACGCGCCGCCATAACCAGAAGTATAAATGAGCTCACGGTAAATACAGCGAAACGCAGAATGATGATGTTGACGGTGGCCTGAACGAGAGAATGCACGACGCGTAGTCCGACATAAGCCCAGGCCAGCGTGAGGTTGACACCGTCCCCCTCGCCCATCAAGGCCAAGGCCAGCGCGAGCGCATAAAAGATCGTCGGCTGCTCCATCAGATGGTTGTAGTTGTCGGCCACCCAGCGCACCTGCGGTGGCATCTTGGCCTGGAATTCAGCAACCGGCGTGCGCGGATCGTAACTGATCTTGTTCTTGATGATGGCGGGAATGCGAGTGGCATACAGCCACACCCACATCACCAGAGACCAGAGAACAAGAGCGATGACCGGCGCCAATATGGGCGACGGACCTGACGAAAGATCTAAAAGGCTCATGACCAACTCCCCGCTTATGCAAAGCGCCACTATAAATAGGTCGCGCATCGCTGCCTATATTTTGGAAATGAATAAAGGGTATGCGCGAAGTGCGCTAGAAGCCGGAATTCGGCTGCTTGAGGAACTCTTTTTCCTCCGGAGTGCTTTCGCGGCCAAGAATTTTATTACGGTGGGGAAAGCGGCCGAAGCGCTGGATAATTTCCAGGTGCCGCAGGGCATAACCCAGGTAGCCCTCCTTGAGTTCGAAGTCCGGCATGGCCTAGATCAAGTCCGCGCACCTCATTTGCACTTCCAGCATTTCGCTGTGCTCAAACGGCAGATAAAAGAAAATGCTCTGATGCGGCGGCAGCGCCTTGTCGAAATCTTGATTGACGGCATTGAGCCCAACAGAAAGCGCCTTTACGTCCGCGGCAAAAGTGCGGGGGTCATCGCGAAAGAGGTTGCGCGGGAATTGATCGAGCGCGATTACGAGCGCCAGGGATGTTGATGCCTCGCGCATCCAACCGTCATACAGATCATCGCGGGCGCGCTCGTAGTCTTCCATGTGCGCCGCACGAATGGCTTCGTCAAAGTCTTTGTTCTTCTTGAACCAGATGCCGCGTGGACCTGCATACTCGGGTGTTCCCGGCGCGCCAAACCAAAAATCCAATATCGCCTGTGCCTGCCCTGCATGCTCAACCGATGCCAATATTCAAAACCTCTCATCTATCGCCGTGCAGGACGCGATGCGCCGCGCAAAAATGCCGCGCGTTCGTCTTCTGGAAGTTGCCGCGCGATATCTAGCACAATTTGCTGTGCGCGTCGCTGCGCATCGGCCGCCATGTTCGACAATGCATCGAATTCACCCTCGATTTTTTCCAGGTTTTCCGGCTCTTCGGCCAGCAGGCGCAGAATTTCGCGGCGCTTTTCCCGAACGCCGCGGATGACGTCACGCATATCGCCGGCATGTTCGCGGGCGATATCGCGCACGGTTCGACGCGACTGCTCACCAACCGCCATGGCGCCGGAGATAATGTTGAGATCTCCGATCTGGCCTTCCGGTTCACCGTTGTTCTGCATTCGCTCTCGCATACTTCGTTCCACTTCGCGGCCGACATCACGTTGAAGCGCGCTAACCCGCTCGCTAAACCGGTCTCGTTCCGGGATCATCCGCCCGATGATGAACCCCGCCAGCAGTAAATTGACGGCGACGGAGACGACGATGGCCAGGCCCAGAAATTTGTTCCAGTTCATTGCTCTATGTCCGTATCCAAATAGATCGAGCCCAAAGCCAACTCACCCATGGCCACGACCAGCTCCTCGTCAAGGCCAAGCCCTGCCGGCTCCTGCACTGGCGACTGCACTTGTGTGAACTGCCCCGCGGCAATACCGGCAACCAAGGCCGCGACGGCCAATGTCGCGGGCTGCCACGCTGCGCGGAACGGCCAAATCCCAAACGTGAACGCCGCACGGGCGGACTGGCCCGACGGCATGGAGAGAACCGCGTTATATAACTGCTGGCTCGGCGCCGGCGCGGGCGCGGACCCGATCAATTCATCCAACACCGTTTCTTCGCGCACCATTTGCGCAATGGGCGGCTCGTTCAGAAGCGGTGCCAGGCGGCGTTCATCCTCCGGCCATCGCTGCGGCGATACGCCGTAAGCCTCGATAAGCTCCCTGACCCGGCGCAGATCGTGTTCCGTGTATTCCATCGCCTTACTCCTTAAACGGCGCCCTCGGACGCCAGAATCTTTTTCAACCCCCGGCGGCCGCGCGCCAACAACGACTCTATCGCTTCAACGGATACGTTCATGATTTCCGCCGCCTCGGCCCCGCTGCACTCGCCGAAATGCACCAGCATGATGGCCGTGCGCTGACGTTCCGGCAGACGCTTGATTGCGTCACCAATCTGCGCGCGCCCGCGCTCGGCGGAAAGAATTTCATGGGGCGTCGGCGCATCGGATTGAATGTCCTCGCCAAGATCCTCGGACGCTTCGGTCTTGCGCTTGCGGATGACGTCAATCATCAAATTGCGCGCCACCCGATACAACCACGTGGACACCTTTGCATCCGGCTTCCACCTCGGTGCGATTTTCCACAGACGCAAGAACGCCTCTTGGCTGACGTCCTCGGCCTGTTGCTCCGACAGGCTCATGCGATACGCGAGCCCGTGGATATGCAGCAGATTGATCTCGACAATACGCCGCCACGCGGTCTGATCGCCGCCCGCCGCGCGGCGCACCAATTCAGCGTCATTTGTCCAGGCCTCTTCGCGCATAGGGGCCGCCGCCGACATGCCTAATTCCCGCCTGTCATTCAATATTTCGGCCTTGGACAATTTCACGCCGGTCCGGCTCCCGCAACTGCGCGCAGCGCTTCCAGGGAATTTAACGGGCGGGACAGGCGGTTCCGTCGCAGAAAAACGCGGAAGGCAGAAACCATCATGACAGCCCTGTAAGCGACGGACGAGCAAATGCGCGCCGTTCTAAGGACATGGAGGCGGCAATCCAGGCAGTTTTTCGTCTGTACGCCGTTGGGACATAGGAAAGGAAAAGCCATGTCAGAAGAAAATTCCGCGCAAAATTTATCAGAGCGCCGGGCCCGCAGGCTGGTCATCGCCGCCGCGTTGGGCAGCGTCATCGGCCTGGGAACGCTTGGTGCTGCATACACCCAAGCCGGCAATGCTGCCGAACCTGGCCATGGAGACCGATACGAACGCCTGCGCGAGCGCGTCATGGACCACGTCGAACGTGGCTTTGACCGTATGGGCCCCGGTCGGCATGGCGGCATACGCGGTGAGTTCGGCGAACATATCGAAGGCCGGCTTGCATTCCTGAAAACGGAGCTGAAGATCACCGATGCACAAACAAAGGTCTGGAACACATTTGCCGAGACCATGCGCGAAATCACGAAGGAGGCTCAAGTCAGCCGCGAAGACATGAGATCACGGATGAAAAACTTCCGCGAGGATCGTGGAGAACACCGCGAAGAAACGGTGCTCGACCGGCTAACGCAGGCCGAGCAAATGATTGAGCGCTCGCAAAGCCGTCTGGAGAAGGCTAAAGCTCAACAAAAGAAGGTACGCGGCGCCATTGAACCGCTCTACGCCGCCTTGTCGGATGAACAGAAAAAGCTGGCCGACGATCTTTTACGGGTCGGCGGATCAGGCGGAAAGGACCGACATCACGGGTAAAACAGGTAGTGGTGCACGCCGGCGGCGGTCCCTCACCTCCCCCGAACCCCACCTCCGGCGTGCGCCACGCACATATTGATTATCGGTAGAAGCAACCCCATATGAAGTGTGAGCCGTGCGGTCCGCAATCCTTCCGTCCCCTGGAGGGTTCCGCACGGATGGTGACTCCTGGGAAGCACCGGGCGGCCCCTCAACCCCTTGAAGGGGCCGCCTTCGCGTGCAGTGTCCCCGTCTTGCTATGAGGGCGACAGCTGTTTCGCCAGATGCTTTTCGATATCTATCGGCGGAATCTTGACCCAGTCCTGAGTGATTTCACGCTCGATGAGCGCTTTGGCGTCTTTTCCGATCTTCTTCCGGAAAACGGCCATGGCCCGCGGCGGCGCGACAATGATGAGCCTGTCGTAGCGCTTTTCCGATCCGGCCTGGGAAAGCCGATGCGCAATACCGGTCACGAATAGTTCCTCGGCATGTTCGTGCGGATCGACATGCGGCGCGGCGGCATGACGGGCGGTGCTGGCGCTTTCGAAGCTGCGGCTGGGGCTATCGCTGCCCATTTCATGTGATTTTTGTTTGTTACCGTCGAAATGGCCGTCGGGGTGAGGTTTGATTTTCAGCGGCGCGAGGGACACGTCGTAGAATTGCGCCTGGGCACCGTCCAAAACAGCCAGCCAGATTTTGTGATGTTCGTTTATGGGAATCATGGTGTTCGGCGCTCCTCACGCGGCTTAGCCCAATCCTCAGGGCCGCCAGCAGCCTACGCCGCGCACAGAGACGCACATTGACCGGCGTCAAGCATACAGAGGGCGTCAGTGGGTCCGTTTCAGGCCCAGATTGAGAATGCGCGTGATGAGTTCGGGGTATTCGATGCCCGCGAATTCAGCCGCCGATGCGAACTCTTCAATTTTCGCAATTTCGGGATTGGGATTGGCTTCCAGAAAATACGGCTTGCCGTCCATGCCCAAACGAAAATCGATGCGGGCATACCCGTCGAGCTCCAGCGTCTTGTAGATACGCTTGGCGTACTTTTGGATCATCGCTTCTTGTTCCGGCGTTAAGTTTTCCGCTGGGCCCTGAAGAATTTCATGGCGCAATTGGTACTCGGGGTCGTGCTTGACCTTTTCCGTGGCCACCCGGCTACCCCCTTTTTCCAGATCGCCAAACTCGAGCTCCCAGACGGGCAACGCCTGCAACCGATCGTTACCGATCACGCCGACATAAAGCTCGCGCCCGTCGATAAACTGCTCGGCGATCGCAGCCGTACCGATGCGCTCGTGAATGAACTCGACCCGCTCGACCAGCTTTTCTTCGCTGTCCACGACCGATGCCTGCGCGATCCCGAGGGACGCGTCTTCGCTGAGACTTTTGACGATCAGCGGAAAGCCCATTTTGGACGTGCCGCGCACTTTGCGCCGCAGCGGATACACCGTGAATTTCGGAACCGGAATGCGGTGATAGGTCACGAGCTTTTTTGATAAGTCCTTGCCGCGCGAGAGCATCAGTCCGCGCGGATTGCAGCCTGTATAGGGCACGCGCAGCAGTTCGAGGTAGCTGGCGACGTTCTGATCGTACGCCGCCTCGCCGTGAAACTGTTCGAGAAGATTGAACACGATATTCGGTTTCCATTCCTCAAACGTGTCGCGGATGGGTTTCAGCTCATCCTGCACACCGAGGGGAATGACTTCATGCCCCAGCTTACGCAGCGTGCTGATGACGTCGTATTCCGTCTTCCACTCTTGAATGTCTTTTTTGGATGCCCCCTTGAGCGTGTCCGGGGGCATGAGGTCCGGGTGCAACAGCACCAGGACGCGGAGTTTCCTCATAGCGCGAACCACTCGCGCCGCGACGGACTATAGAGTGCGTGCACCGCCCTGGCCGTCAGAAGCACGGTGAAGTCGAAGATCAACTGTTTCTTGGGTCCGACCGCACGCAGCTTCAACTCGCGGCAGCGGCCGATCATGTTGTCGATGACAGAATCCAAGGTCAATTGGTGCTCCCCCGTCCACCTCGCGACTATCTTACGTATTCTAGCACGATTTTGCCGCAAAAATTGCGAGGCCGGCAAAAACCGCGCGTGTTTTGGGTCGGCAGAAAAAATTCTGAGAAGGTCTCTGTCATAGGTTTTGGGGTAATCGACTTTATAAAGTGCGCGACGCTTCTCGTAATACTCGCGAAGCGTGTGCTTGAGCGAACTCAACGGATCGACTTTAACTTTTTGAATGAGCAACGGTTTCTGGTCGGCGATTTCCGCCATCAATTCGTCGACATAGTTAAGTTTTTTAAGTGCGCCCCATCCTGAATAGCGTTTACGCCATGCCGAGCGCGGGCTCAGCCACACGGCAAAGGTTTCGGCAAAGTCTTCGTCGGGATGGCTTTGCCCGTACCACAACGGCAGATGCTGAACGAAATTCTTGCTGGCCGGATTGGGACGATAATAGCTGGGGTATCTCTTCGAGGACGGTCCGAACAGTTTCTGCCAGCGGCGTTTGCGCTGCACTTGATAGGCGTGCTGGATCACGTGCCCGGCTTCGTGGCGCAGGATGCGCATGCAGGCGCGCTCCGTGCCGCCTTCAACTTCGAGCATCATTTTCTTTTCAAGACGCGCGAGACGCGGATGGGCGAGATAAAACGGAATGGCGATGCCCGGGGTATTGTCCGGGGCGAACCACTCCTCCGAAATCCAGGCGTGCGGGCGGATGCGCAGACCACGGTGCTCCAACTCGTCGTAGAGTTCGTTCAGGCAGTCCTCAAGCCAAGTGCCTTCGACGGTCACCTTGAGGTCTTTGATACGCATATCCAGAAGGCGATCGTCGGAATATCTGGACCACGGAAACCGACCTGACATGAAACGAAAACTCTCTGCTCAAGCTGAAGACGGCGAAGATGATGTCACGGTGTCCGTAGCGTATCAAGCGCGCGGGCCGATCTGCGGCGCTTTCAGATATTGCCCTGTTTGCCGGGCGTACCGCCGTTGTTCGCGCCGGGTTTCGGCAACTGATCGAGCGCGAGATTGATCCGCCGCATCAGCGCCGTGTCCGGGCCGGGCATGCCCTCCTCCTCCGCGACCGCAACTTCGCGCACATCGTAAGCCCAGCGGGAGAGGATGGCGGCTTTGTTGTCCGCCGAAATTTCCGTGCACTCCAAAACCTCCTCCGGCGAGGTGAATATCTCGGACGGGTGGTCTAGGGCTTTGTCGACATCCACACCCACGATACCGCTCCTCATGTGATCCTCCTTCGATAGGTTGGCCAAACAATCTTCTGCAATTCGCCCAAAGGGCATCAAGAAGTTACCTAGTACGCAGAAATTTAATCTCAAATCGGCACTCGCGCGTTCGTTGCAATCACACGATTTCCCGCGTATTTTTTGAATGGCGTTCCACTGAGGGAGTTGCGCAATGAAAGCTAGGATCTCCGCGAACTGCGGAATGGCCACCATCGCGTTTCTTGGGCTGGCGACAGAAGCGTTTGCCGCCAATGAACCGCCCTTTCCCGAACACATTCCCATAGCATTGCAGGACGGCGAGCAAGCTCAGCCGATTGAGTTCCGCAAAATCGAATTCGGCATTCCCCGAAGCAAAGTTGTGGGCACGCGCCAACAGTGCATGGGTGGGGGCAGTATTAGTGTCGGAAGCGATATTACCTATGGTGGCGGCGGAGACCGCGACAGGGAATTCAACGCAGTGTTCTTCGAAGAGTTCCGAAACGCGGCCTACAATGTTGAAGGCAATCCGAACTCGCTTTTTGACGAGCCCGACAAGTCCAGCGCCGATTATGTCATCGCCGGACTTATCAATGATCTGAACCTACGTGTTTGCGCGGACGCGAGTTTCATTCGAGGGACCTATTCGAGCAACAGTACGATAACGGTCGTTTGGCAGGTCTTTAGCCGCCTCAGCCGGGAAGTGGTTTTTGAAACCACCACACAAGGCTATGCGCGCGTCGCAAAGTTCGACGACGATGAGGCTGCCATGGACCGGTCGGTCTTGGACTCCTTCGCCAGTGCGACCAAAGGTCTATTGGCGGACGAAGCCTTTCACAACCTGATTACAGGCGCTCCGGCCACCGCAAGCGGCCCATCTTCACCGGACGGCGCACCTCCATCGCTTTATTCCATTGGCTACATCCCCCAATCTGAAACGCGGTTCAGGACGGTATCAACGATATCCGCGCGCATGTCGTGACCGTCTTCGCGGGTGACGGGCATGGATCGGGCTTTTTTGTCGACGACGGCTATTTGCTGACAAATCAGCACGTCGTCAGCGGTGCCAAATTCGTGAAAGTCCGCACCGTCACGGGCCGGGAAGTCCTCGGAGAGGTCTTGGTGACCAACGCGACACGGGACATTGCCCTGATAAAGACCGAGTCCGTGGGCTTGACCGGCTTACCGCTGCGTTTGGAAGACCCTGCACTGTCATCGCAGGTTTTCGTGATCGGCACGCCGCTTGATCCGGATCTTCAGAGCACGGTGTCTTCAGGAATAGTCAGTGCCTTCCGCAGCGAAAACGACGGCGGCTACATCCAGAGTGACGTCAATGTCCAGCCCGGAAACAGCGGCGGCCCCATGTTCGATGAAAATGGGAACGTTATTGGAATTACCGTGAGTGGACGGATGGACTTCGGCGTACCCAGGGGCGTGAACATGTTCATCCCTATCGCCGATAGGATCAAAGCGCTCGGGGTTTCGGTTAGTCGCAATAATTAATGCAAACGCATTTGTGAAGGAGAAGATCATGATTGAACCTTCCGGGCTCAGCCGGCGCCAAACCGTTGCCGGCGGCCTCAGCGGTCTCGCAGGTCTTACCATCGCTGCAAGTTCTGCACGCGCCACCTCGGACATGGGCAAGTGGACCGCCGAGGAGAAGACGCAGGTGGAGCTTGTGGAAACCTTCTGCGCGCTGTGGGGCGACAAGACCTCTACCGTTGAGCAGATCATGGGCTACATGACCGAGGATTGCAGCTTCAAGATCAACGGCCAACCGGCCACCACCGGCGCAAAGGACGTGGCGGCGCTGTTCGAGACCTTTTTCAAGGGCGGTACGCGCTATGAGATGATTGTGCACGACACTTTTGCGAAAGGCCCGGTGGTCGTGCATTCGCGCACCGACACGACGATCCGGCCCGACAAGCGCGAGGAACCGGGACCGATCGTGGGCGTTTATGTGTTCAAGGACGGCAAAATTCAGGAATGGGAAGAGGTCATCTACAAAGCATAGGGGCTTTTCCTCTGCCATAGGAATGCCATATCGTCTTTGCATCGTTCGCACTGCGCGAATTCATATGCTTCCGGTGATCCCATGACCCACGGCTTTCAATGCGGCTGTTCGCATTACAGACCGCACCACAGATCACATTTCAATCCGACACGACGCGGCGTTCTTTTGTCCGGCGTGGGCGCCCTTGCCGCATCAACTTGGCTCGCGTCATGCTCGACAAACCCGGCCACCGGCTTGGATACCTTCATGGGCTTTTCGTCCCTGGAAGACGATGTGCGCCAGGGCGAGCAAGCCTACCCGGAAATGATCAAAGCGTTCGGCGGGGCTTATGATCACCCGCGCATTCAAAGCCTGGTGACGCGGGTGGGACAACGGCTGGCGTCGCAATCCGAACTTCAGCAACTGCCCTATGAATTCACGGTGCTCAATTCGCCCATCGTGAACGCCGCCGCCCTGCCCGGCGGCAAGATCGGCATTACACGCGGCTTGATTGCGCTGGCCGACAGCGAAGCGGAACTCGCCGGTGTGCTCGCCCATGAAATCGGGCACGTCACCGGACGGCACGGTGTGCAGGCTCAAGGGCGGTCCATATTGGCAACCTTGGGGTTGGCCGCGTTGGGGATTGCCACAGGCTCTGCGGAAGTCATGCAGTTGGGGCAAAGTTTGGCGGCCACGTTCATTCAGCGTTATTCGCGCCAGCAAGAATTCGAGGCCGACACGCTCGGCGTGCGCTACCTCACACGCGCCGGTTACGATCCGAACGCCATGGCGAGTTTTCTCGCGAGCATGCGCGAGCACGCGCAACTGGAAGCGCGCATGAGCGGCTTGCCGCCCGGAAAAGTAGACGAATTCAACATCATGGCCTCGCACCCGCGCACCATCGAGCGCGTACGCCAAGCCGAGGAAGCCGCGCAAACCGCCACCGTCGCCAATCCCTTGGTGGGGCGCAGAAGTTATCTGCAAGACGTGAACGGCATGCTGTTCGGCGACGATCCGGCGCAGGGATTCGTGCGCGGGCAGAAATTTATTCACCCGGACGTGCGGATCGAATTCGAGGTGCCGAGCGGTTATCTGCTGCGCAATTCCACCGACAAGGTGATCGCCTCGAATCCGGACGGCGCAGGCATCGTCTTCGACATGGGGCAAGTGGAGCGCAGCAGCAGCCTCGGCGCTTACATGCAGAATGAATGGCTCGCACAGGTCGAACTACGCCAGATCGAAAACATCACCGTAAACGGCATCAGCGCGGTGACCGGCGCGGTGCGAGCAAACACCAGCGACGGGCCTGTTGATCTGCGCGCGGTCGTGTATCGGGGCGACGGCAATGCGGTGTTCCGACTATTGTTTTTTACCCCCGCCCGCCTGTCATCTGCGCTCACCAACGGACTGAAGATGACCACCTATAGTTTCCGCAGATTGGGCGAGGATGAAGCCAGATCCATCCATCCGCTGCGGCTCATTGTGGTGGACGCACACGCAGAGGATTCCGTTGACTCGTTATCGAGGACATTGCCTTTTGGCAATTTCAACAGCGACTGGTTCCGGCTGCTGAACGATTTCGACAGCGGCGAAACCATTCAGCCCGGACAATCTCTGAAGGTCATTGCGTCCTAAGCGGCGCTGCCCGACTACATCACGCCCGGATACGCACCGCCGTCCAACAGAATGTTCTGCCCGACGATGAAGCCCGAGTGATCGCTGGCCAGGAAGGCGCACCACGCGCCGAACTCGTCGGGGTTCCCGGAGCGGCGCGAAGGATTGGCCGCGGCCCGCTCGGCTTCGACCTCGGCCGCGCTGACGTTGCGCGATGACGCAACGCTTTCCAGATACTGCTGAAGACGCTTGGTGTGAAAGAATCCGGGCAATAGGTTGTTCACGGTTATGCCGTACTGCGCCAACTCGCGCGCAATGGTGCCCATGTATCCCGTGAGCCCGGCGCGGGCGCTGGTAGATAAACCGATAAGCGGCATCGGCATTTTCACCGCCTGTGAGGTGATGTTGATGATGCGGCCCCAGCGGCGCTCCATCATTTTGTCCAGAACGCCGTTGGTCATGAACACCGCATAGAGCATGTTGCCCTGCAGGGCTTTCATCCAGGTTTCCTCGTCCCAGGTGCGAAAATCGCCCGGCGGCGGCCCACCTGCATTGTTGACAAGAATGTCGGGGTCGGGACACGCCGCAAGCACCGCCGCCCGGCCGTCCTCGGTCGTGACATCGCCAGGCGCGAGTATGACTTTTCCGCCGGTGGCCTTTTCGATTTCCGCGGCGGTATTCTTAAGCTTGGTCTCGTCGCGGCCGTTGATGGCAACGGTCACACCGCATTTTGAAAGCGCCAAGGCGCAGGCTTTGCCCAATCCCTCGCTGGAGCCGCTGACGATCGCCGTACGTCCGGCGATGCCCATATCAAATCCCTGAGTCATCAATCCCGTTCCTTTTTACCTGAGCACTTTGATGCCGCGTTACGCTTTCACAACCAGTTCAACCGGCATCAACCCTTCCACTTCAAAAACGTAAGTCTCGCCGGCTTTGGGGAAGACCGGCGGGATAAGGCTGCCGGTCATGACCAGTTCGCCGGCCCTCAAATACTTGCCGCGTTTACCGAGATGCTGCGCCAGCCATACCACCATATCAAGAGTATGGCCGATGGCATCTAAGTGCGGCTCCGCCGCGGCACTCTCGGTAAGCGGCCCAGGTGCAGGTGTTT
>CAYYXR010000032.1:13793-34999 GCA_964475755.1 uncultured Rhodobacterales bacterium | reverse complement strand
GAATCTACCGCTTGCACCGACTGTCCCTGTCAAATCCGTTACTGTCGCAAAGGCGCTCAACATTGACGCTGTAATGGCGCCGCCGGTGCCAAGCGAAATGTCATCTACATTGAAGTCCAAAGCTCCGGAAATGAAATCTGGATTAATGGTTCCTGAAATAGCCGCAAATCGTGACCGATTGCTCGCTTGTAACCCGCCATTTATGACAATGCGATCAGGACTGGCATTAAACACTGACACGGAACGTATATCAGGTTGTTGAGCATCACTTACGAACTCGACATTGCCAATCCGTAAGATTCTAAAATCAAGAACTCCATCAATTTCATTATTTTGTGCTAATGCGCTGAATTTCAGATCGTCAATGCTAAGCAATTCATGTTCGATTTTCGAATTATGAACTTTTAAATCCAGCCGCATAGGGCCGCCCGCCTCCGATATTTCACCCGACAAGCTCACATTTGGCACGTGTGCGAGAACATTGAGGTCCGTATCGCCAGACATAATAGAGAAATTTATAGGCGAAACGGACAGGCCGCCGTTGAGACTCAATCGTGATGGAGCATCGTTGGGATATAGGAAGGTTATGTTGTGCTCGTTTTCCATGACGGGCGGCAAAAGGTTTAGGGTCACCGTATCTTGAATAGAGATGCCGTCAGAATTCCCCAATCCCGACGCAGTCAACATTCCGGTGTTAGGCGAGACTTTGATGCTGTTTGCACCAATGAGCACGCCGGTCGTAAATTTCGCCCTAATCTTATCCGCGTGAATGGCGCCTGACTGAACCGATGAGAGAGTTGCCGCGATTTCCAACGGAATTGAAGATCCAGCAACAGGCCAGCCAAAATTAGCGGCAGTTAAGGTGGCATCGACAACTCCGCCGAGTGCAGGAAAATTCTCTATCTGTGCTTCTGCGGTTACTTGAAAGGCGGAAACGTCAATCCCAATTATAGAATCACTTTTCCCCGACAAGTTAAAAGTGGCGCGCGCATCTTTGAATTCCACTGATGAGGATACGTTCATGCTAGCCGCGAAGGTATCGCCTGTAGACACTAGGTGGAGAAAATCGGTGCCGCTGTCTTGTGAAACCGAAACCTCAAATGGTTCAGATAACAGAGCCCGGTATTCATTGGGGAGCGAAGATGTGAGTTCGGTCGGAAGAGAAGCAAAATTGAAGACAAGCGGGTCTAGCATTTGTATAGCGGTCTGACCCTCGTGCATGTCAAATTTAATATGCCCACGCGCTTGCGTTTCGATATCCAGAGGCAGTTGTTTTGGTGATGATGCAGAGAATAATAACTCTCCTTGTCCGGACGACAGTTCAGGCTTCAAGGGATTAATCAGACCACTCCATTTTGCCTGCGCGGCAGCGCCCAGTCCCTCAGCTTCAGCCGCTATCATACCCGCCCATCCTTCATCGGACCGTTCTAGAGATCCGTCCGCAAGGATTAAAAATTCCCCAAAGGTGGAGTTTAACGTCAATGAAAGACGCTCTCCGGTAAATCGAGTGAAGGGAATGACTGGGACAAATGTAACCGCCGCAGTCTCAGATCTTTCATCCTGAGGCTGTAGTGATGCGCCCGGGATTTCAAATCCGTTGGCGCTGAGATTTAAGGTGACGTGCCCCCCTGATATCGCCAACGTATCGGCACGTCCCTCTAGTAAATTGTGCCAATCATATGTGAGATCAAGGCGCTCAATTGCAATTTGGCCGCGAGCCGCCGCAATATTCTTTATTTCGATGGACGACAAATCAAGGTGACTGACAGTCAGACTCACTGGGCCAATTCCACCCTGATTTCCAAGTAGAGCAATCGCTTGCTCCGCAATCCATGTGCGTCCAATTATCAGGGCGCTGGATAACGCGATCGTCATAATGACAACTGTCGCGATCAAATATTTGCCAACCCTTAAAATTTGCACTTTCACCTAGGCACTTTCCTTGAGTGTCACTTGCGAAATGGAAGGCATTGTCATTTATCGATATTTTGCGGCAAAATCGGGACGCTAGCGCAATTCCCGATGGACCTTAACCAACTACGACGAGATAAAGCTTAAGCATGCGCCCCACCGCTGTCGATTCCTGCTTCGAAGTTGCTTTTTGGCTCTTGGACCGCGCCACGGACGATGGCGAATATCTCCAGCCGCAAAAATTGCATCGAATGATGTATTTGTCACATGCATACTTTGGCGTGTTACAGAGAGGAGCCAAACTTATGCCCGCTACATTTGTCGCGGCAGAAGAGGGGCCCATCGAGCCAACAATATTCAAGGCCCTTGCGCGAGGGCGGCCAATGGTCGATGCATCACCAATAGAAGAAGTACCCCAGCATGTTCTGGACAGTGTATGGCGTCAATTCGGGGCCCATTCCGTTGATCATCTCAACAAGCTTATTAGGCGTCATCCGCCCTATGCGGATGCCTTGTCGATAGGTCCGGGCACGGAAATCGATTTTGATGCCATGGTCGAATTTTATGGCGCGCAAGGATTAAAGCGCCAAAGAGCAAAGGCGGATGTCGCAAGTGAGGCGCCGGCGGCAAGCCGTGTTCTAAGGCCAAAAGTTATGCGGAATCACTCAGGTAAACCGGTCAGTGTCAATCGGTGGATGCCCAAGCGTGTTGACTAATAAGTTTATCAAACAAGGTTCGGAATTGGCGCGACTGCTGGCGTGTCTGTGTCTATTTGTGTGCTTGCTATCCGCCGATGCGGCGACGGCACAGGGTCTTAGGCCCTATGAACCCCTTGACCCGTCCAAAGCACAATCGCTTCCAGTATCGCCGCTCACAATAGAATCTGGCGAAACACTCCATTCCTTTACGGTGGAAGTTGCGGATACCGATTCCGAGAGAGCAATTGGCTTAATGCACAGGAATCATCTGGCGCCGGATCGAGGTATGTTATTTGACTACAAATACCCCCAACGCCCTCGCTTCTGGATGCGGAATACGTTTATCCCCTTGGATATGATATTTATCGATGCATCTGGAAAAATTGTACATATCGCGGAAAGCGTACCGCCGCACTCGGAGAGTACGGTGGGAGCCAGACGGCAATCACAAGCTGTTTTGGAGGTCGCGGCAGGTACCGCTAAACGGTTGGGTCTTTCTGTCGGCGATCAAGTCGGCCACCAAATTTTCGGAAATTTGCCGGAAGTTGCCCCCCCCCTAGCGCTTTCGCGCTAACGTCAGTCCGTCGCCGATGGGGACCAGACTCATAGTCACGCGGTTATCAGTTTTTATAAACGCGTTGATCTTGCGGATGGCTACAGTGTCCTCGTCATTGTTCTTTGGGTCCGCAACGGACCCATTCCATAGAACGTTGTCGATGGCGACCAATCCACCCGGCCTTAGCAATTTCAACGCGTACTCGTAGTAGGCCATGTAGCCCGTTTTATCTGCATCGATGAACGCGAAGTCGAAAGTGCCGCCTTCTCCTTCCTTCACCATGGCCTCCAGGCTCTCAGCGGCAGGCCCAATTTTCAGTTCAATCTGCTGATGGACCCCGGCGGCCTTCCAATGCTCTTGGGCAATGGACGTGTATTCTTCACTGACGTCCAAGGCAACCAACCGCCCGTCACGCCCCATCGCTTTGGTCACGCACATCGCGCTGTATCCCGTGAAGGTTCCCACCTCAAAGGCCCTCTTTACGCCAATTAGCTCCACCAAGAGGGCCATAAATTGGCCCTGCTCGGGGGATATCTGCATTCTGGCGGCTGGATGCGAGGCCGTCTCCTCGCGCAATTTCTGCAAATCCTCGTCTTCACGCATCCCCACCTCGCGGATGTAGGCCAACAGCCGTTCGGTCATCGCTGTGGTTTCTCGGGACATTGCTTCGGCCTCCTATGTTTCAAGCAATGTGCCAGTGCTGCGCAATGCCGTCAAATTGCTGAAATGGAAGGGATTTCCGGGCTTTCAACGTTCTTGTCCCTAACCCCGAAACCCCTTAGGTTCTGCCACGCCGACAAGCGGGAAAGAATCGGGGCGTAACTCAGCCTGGTAGAGTGCTAGCTTTGGGAGCTAGATGTCGGAGGTTCGAATCCTCTCGCCCCGACCAGCCGCATGTTTTTATGATGCGCATGGAGATTGAATGATATGACGGGAACAGTCCGAATTTTTAAGCCCGCGAAGACGGCCATGCAATCCGGCCGTGCAAACACGAAGCGGTGGCTTTTGGAATTTGATCCTGCGGAAAAACTCGAGGCGGATGCGCTGATGGGGTGGGCGGGATCTCACGATACCAACAGGCAATTGAAGCTGTGGTTTGAATCAAAAGAAGACGCGATCGCGTTTGCCGACAAAAAGGGGCTGTCATATCGGATAGAAGAACCTCACCAAAGAACCATCAAACCTAAATCCTACGCAGATAACTTTGCGTTCAATCGCGTGTTTTAATTTGCGGCAATGATTTTCAACGGGCCCGTAGCTCAGCTGGATAGAGCAACAGCCTTCTAAGCTGTGGGTCGCAGGTTCGAATCCTGCCGGGCTCGCCATTTACATTTCAATATGACCATTTGCGGACGGCATAGTCCGGCCGAACGAGAAATCAGGTAATCAATAAATCCAAAAACATGCCGATACATCGATCATGCCAAGGGATTGTACTTCCCGTTGCGTGAAATCCGACATGCCCGCCGTCCGGTGGAATAAGTAGGGTTAGATTGCCTTGGTCAGGCCAAGATTGCTCTAGATACATTTGCACGGGCACCCACGGATCTGTTCGAGGGTGAAGTAGAAGTGTCGGCTTGGCGATATCGCTAAGGAAATTTACCGCAGAACAGCGGCGATAGTAGTCCTCGGCTCCGTTGAATCCACTGTTGGGCGCGACGATCAGATCGTCAAATTCAAAAACTGAATTAATCCGCTCTAGAACTCGTTTTGCCTGCTCCGCTGTGTTCCCGATCCATTTCCGTGCATCGGCTTTCATGCTTTGGAGGAGATGCCTGTGGTAGACAGCGTTTCGGGGTGACATGATTCGCAGTTGAGACATCTTTAGATCGATTGGCGCGCATACTGAGGCGCCGCCGATAACACCATCTCGCTCGGCATTCTCAGCCAAGTATTTCAAAACGACGTTTCCGCCCAATGATACGCCGACGACAAATATACCTGAGGATTTCATGGGAAGAGGAAGGGAGCTTATTGCGGTGCGCAAATCTTCGCTTTTCCCTGCGTGATAATGTCCGTCGCATTTTCCGAGTGATGGTCCGGCGCCGCGCAGATTAAGCCTGAGAACTGGGTAATTCCTGCTGAGATGATACGCGGCGCTAACCATAATGTTTCGGCTTGTTTCGCATCCGGTCAGGCCATGAACCAGAACAACCAAAGGATTGCGTGCATCCGATTGGGGTTGGTTGTACATCGCGAGCAGAGTGTCTCCTGTGCCGTCATTCATCGGCAGTTCAATGCGTCTTTGCGGATAAGCTGAGAAGTCGGGAGCAGGTCTCACAATTGTATTGTGCAACGTTTGCAGATCGCCGCCAATCCAGGGCAGTCGCGCACGAAAGGGCGGCGGGTTGATTGTTTTTCGCCCCAAGAAAATCAGGTTTTTTGCATAATCCTCGGACATTAATTCTAGTCGTCCCAATATTTTTATTTGAATCTGAAGAGATGGTTCAGTTTCCGGATATTGGCTACACTCAATTTGCTTTCCACGCGCCCATGGGAGGGGGGTGATTATGTTTGCATACAAAAACTGGTTTCTGGAACAGTTAGGTATGTACGCTGCATATCATCAAGATTGCAAAAATCAACTGACCCACCATATTGGTGTGCCCATTATAGTTTTCTCACTTCTTCTAGCTTTAGCTCGGATACCGCTGGGTGAAGCAGGAGGGACTTCAGTAAGCGCCGCCACAATTGTGCTAGCGATTCTGATGCTAGCGTATATCGTTGCTGTGCCATTAGTAGGCGTTGCTACGCTCCTGTTTTATGCAGTGGTCTATTTTTTCGTCGTGCAAATTGCCGCATTTGATCCTTTATTCGTCTGGACGATAGCGGGTGTTTGCTTTGTAGGTGGATGGTCAATTCAGTTCCTGGGTCATGTTTTTGAGGGGCGCCGCCCGGCGCTTACAGTCAATGTAATGCAGGTATTCTTGGCCCCACCGTACTTGGTCGCAAAAATTCTTTTCGCATTCGGAATGAGCCGTTCAATAGAACGCGATGTCACTGCGCGCGCTCAGAAATATCTCCCAAAGTCACACGCCGCTTAATTCACAACTTACGCACTATGCGTTTGCAAATGAAACTCTATGGCCTCGGGTCTGAATTTTGCGCGAAATGCAATGCGCATCCTTGCCATGCCTTCTAAATATCGCGCTAGGTAGAGTGCGCCTACATCGAGCGGCACCAAATTCATATCTTCGACTATGTTTGCAACTCGAGCTTTCGCTTCCGCGCTTTCCCCGGCCAACGACACGGTGACGGGGCCGGTTATTGTGGGATCCTCCATAATTTCCCGGCTTAACGTATTAAACGATTTAACTACGTGTGCTCCCGGCGCCCAGCTTTGAATCATTTCCGAGCTGGAAGTTTCAAGACCTGGCGGCGCTTCAAATCGACCGTCTGTGACCTTAAGGCCGTTTATCGGGTCCATCAGTATTTTTCCGTCAAGATCACCCAAGCTTTTGACGACCTCTTCGGTTGCATGCCAGGGCAGCGCCAGGAAGACCAAGCTTGTTTTAGCCGCCGCCTCCGAATTGGAGTAAGCTTCTGCGCCGTTCCCAACTTCGCGTATTAGGCTCTGAACGCGCTCGGCATCGGGCGTCCTTGATCCGTAAATAATCTTATACCCAAGGTCGGCCCACCGCTTGCCGAGCGCGCCGCCAATTTCACCCGTCCCAATCATGGCGATGGCAGGTTTTTCACCATTTGCCATTGCTCGATTTGGCTTTGATCGCGATGTCAGTCCCAATCCTCCTGCGGCGGCGAGAAAGGCGAGAAGTGCGCGTCGCTGAAACATTCGGTTCTCCGTCAAGGTCGAGTTAAATTGAAATATGAAACTTATCGGGCTTTTGCTGGTCCGGTTTCAATGGGTAGCTCGGACTCTGCCCCCCATTCCACCCAACTTCCATCATAAATGGCCGTATCGGGACTTCCTATCAGATAGGCACCCAATGCTAAAGTGCAGGCCGTCACACCTGAGCCACAAGTTGTTGTCAGAGGTTTGTCGAAATCGACGCCCGCGGCGGCAAACACCTGGATTATCTGCGGTTCATCGCGCCAGGTCTTTGTTTCCGCATCGAACAGCGCGGAAAAAGGTAAATTCAAGCTTGCCGGTATATGACCTGAACGTAGGCCTTCGCGAGGCTCCGGTTCGGTGCCCTCAAACCGGCCTTTGGACCTGGCATCCAAAAGCTGAAACGTCTTGGCTTCGATATTTTCCAGAATGCCCGACTTTTGGCGGAGCAAGCCCCCAATAGCTTGTGTTGCAAATTTCCGCTTTTCCGGATTTGGCGCATCTGTCGACAGTGCGCGGCCTTCGGCAGACCATTTTGTGCGTCCGCCGTCCAATACGGCAACTTTGTCGTGCCCAAATGCGCGGAACATAAACCACACGCGGGCAGCTGCGCAGGCGCCGCCCAAATGATCATATGCGACGATGTGGTCTTCGTTGTTTATCCCCAATGCGCCAACTTTTTCCGCAAATGTTTGAGCGTCAGGGAAGGCATGCTCTTTGCTCTTTGATTGATCCGCGACGTCATTAATGTCGAAAAACAGCGCGCCGGGTATATGGCCCTCATCGTATTGCTCTTTGGCGGGTGTTACGCCACCGGGTACGAAATAGCTGGCATCGAGAATTTTGATGTTTTGATCATCCAAATGATCGCTCAGCCATGCCGTGGAAACCAAGGCATCGGGATTTTTGTATGGCATTTACGAAGTGTCCTATTCTCCAGCGTCCCATTTGCGCCTAATTATTTCTCTATTGAGAAAAAACCATTGTGCGGCAATCAATGTCATGGCGTTTGTCAATTCGCCGCGCTTCATCAATTCGTGTAGATCATTTTCACCAATAATCTTGACACGAATGTGTTCATCCTCTTCGGATGCTCCAAAAATTCCGCCCGCGCCTTCAGAAGAAACGCGTCCAAAATACAGATATATACTTTCCGACGCGCCGCCTGGGCTCACGAGGTACCGCTGAATCGGGATGAGATCGGAAACGGTTAGCCCGATTTCCTCTTTGGTTTCTCGCCGCGCGACGGTTTCCGGTTCTTCCCCGTCCTCAATAATTCCAGCGACGACCTCCAATTGCCAAGGATTGACTTCGGCCGCATGCGCCCCAATGCGGAACTGTTCACACATCACAAATTCCCGCCGGGCGGGATCGTAAGCCATCAAACCGGCGGCGTGCCCTCTTTCAAACACCTCCCGGGTCAAGGGCCTCGACCAGCCGCCTTCAAACAGCTCATGGCGCAATGAATAAGAGTCTATCCTGAAAAACCCCTGATATACGGTCTTGCGGTCTAGTATGTTTACGCCGGTTTTGGTTTGAGAACGATCCATAGCCCAATACTCCACCATATGAAGTGAAACTCTAGTTCCAAGTATCACCTGCGCAAAGGGCCCGCCGGTATTTTAGGAGAGAGACCATGACGTTATATGAAAAAGTGCAGTTTTCCGGCCACGATGGCAGCCAACTGGCAGCGCGGCTAGACAAGCCGACTGGCAAAATCAGAGCGGTTGCGTTGTTTGCTCACTGCTTTACGTGCTCAAAAGACATATTTGCAGCGTCCCGTATTGCGGCTGCGCTTACCGCCCATGGAATAGCTGTGCTGCGATTCGATTTTACGGGTCTTGGCGCAAGCGAAGGCGAGTTCGCGAACACGAACTTCTCCTCGAACGTAGAAGACATCCTCGCTGCGGCCTCATTCTTGAATGAGCAGGGGATGCCGGCAAACCTCCTAATTGGGCACTCTTTAGGCGAGGCGGCCGTCTTGGCGACTGCGCCAAAAATGGAAGACGTGCGAGCTGTCGTGACGATTGGAGCGCCATCCACGGCTGAGCACGTTACGCACAATTTTCATGCAAATTTAGACGAGATTCGTGAGCAAGGTACATCCCAAGTCACCTTGGCTGGACGAAAGTTCAGAATCACCAAGCAGTTTCTAGATGACGTCGCAGATCAAAATTTCCTCAAAAACGTTGGACACATGAAAAAGGCGCTGCTTGTGTGCCATGCACCCCTTGATGAAATTGTGGGAATTGAGAATGCGACCGATATTTTTGTCGCCGCACGGCATCCTAACGTTTCCTTTCTCTCGACCATGCCGATCATCTTCTGAGAAAGCGCAAAGATGCTGCGTATGTCGCAGATGTTGTCTCAGCTTGGGTGTCGCGGTTTATCAATGCTGGCGATAAAGAGTCAGATCAAGGCGGCGCAGATAACTCATTGGATAAGGGCCTCGTCGAGGTTGGTGAGACCGGCACTGGAAAATTCACGCAAAACGTCCGCGTCGGCGCGCACACGCTGCTCGCAGACGAGCCCCAAAATATGGGCGGTGACGATCTGGGTCCTGCACCCCACGACTATGTATTGGCTGGATTGGGGGCATGCACGTCCATGACGATCCGCATGTATGCGGACCGTAAGAAAATTCCGCTGGAAAATGTATTTGTGAAGCTGAGCCGCAGAAAGATCAAAGCGGAGGATTGTTCAGATTGCGCCACAACAGAGGGTGAAGTGGAGGAAATGACCAGGGAAATCCATTTGTCGGGTGATCTTGACGACGCAACCCGCACGCGGCTGTTGGAAATCGCAAATAAATGCCCCGTTCACCGGACATTGAGCGGAGAAATAAAGATTCGCTCGTCATTGGCGCCTTCATCGTCGTAGGCTGAATTGAAGGAGAATCAGGGGGAGGAACAGTACGTCATGCGCGCAATGGTTATGGATAAGTTTGGCGCCTCGGACGTCTTGCACATCGGGGAAATCGACAAACCGGCGGCTGGCCCGAACGAGATCGTTGTTCAAATTGCGTATGCTGGAGTGAATCCGGCGGACTGGAAATGCCGCGAAGGCTGGCTGTCTCAATTTTTCAAATATGAATTTCCGTTCGTCGTCGGATTTGACGGCTCCGGCATTGTTTCGGAGGTCGGAACTGGTGTTGACGGCGTCAACGTAGGCGACCGTGTTGTCGCCAGATCCAATGTCGGCGGCGGGCAACCTGGTACTTATGCTGAATACGTGAAGTGCTCCAGCGGCTATGTCGTGCCTATCGCCGATAGCGTCAGCTTAGAAACGGCTGCGACAATTCCGACGGCCGCAATTACATCGTGGGAAGGGCTGTTTGAGATTGGAAAACTCAAAGCAGGACAAACACTCCTTGTGCATGGTGGGGCTGGTAGTTGCGGGACATTCGCTATTCAATTCGCAAAGAATGCCGGGGCGAAGGTTGCTGCCACCTGCGGACCGAACAACGTTGATTATGTCCGTGAGATCGGCGCGGACCTTGTCATCAATTATCGTGCGGAGAACATCAAGGAGTCTCTCCTCAAATGGGCCCGTGACGGTGTTGACCTTATCCTCGACACGGTCGGCCAAGGTACGCTCCCGGACGGCATTGAAATGGTGAAACCGGGAGGCATGCTCACCAATATCGGCACGCTCATCGCCGATGAACCGCAGTTTGATCCTGAACGGGCTAAGGAGCGGGGTGTTCGCCTCGCCATGACCATGAGCAGCCGCGAGCGCGATATCTCGCAACTTGCGGCCATCGTCGCTCAATTCAACGAAGGCAAACTCCGTGCGCCGGACGTTGAAATAATGCCTTTGGAAGATGCCGGAAAGGCACACGATAGAGTTCAAGATGGTCATGTTCGCGGCAAAATACTCCTCAAGGTCGCGGATCTTTAGCAGAGCTAATTCAAAATGGCAGAAACAGAAGAAAGGCCGCTGGGCGGTCGGGTAGCCGTTGTAACCGGTGCGAGCCGGGGGATTGGATGCGCAGTTGCCCAGCGATTGGCGTCGGCGGGGGCAACTGTGGTGGTGTCTGCGCGCAGCTTTGACAAAACCGCGGACGGACTAGCTGGAACTCTCCAGGAAACGGTGAGCCTTATAGAAAGCGCGGGCGGCAAAGCGGTCCCTGTGGCCTGCGATATCACTGATCCAAAAAGCCGCGCCGCCTTAATCGACAATATTGTTCGGCAAGCCGGCCGATTGGATATTTTAGTGAATAACGCAGGGCGAGCTGTTCACGAAAAGCTTACGGCATTCACGCCTGACAATGCGCTCAGTCAGGCGCAGCAATATTTACTCGGGCCGTTCGATTTGGCGCGTCTCGCCGTTCCGCATATGAAAGCCCAAGGCGGCGGATGGATCGTCAATATCGGTTCATCGACGGCTGAGTTTCCGGAGGAGGGACCGCCTTGGAACGACTATGTGACCCATGGCGGCGCGGCCTTGTACTCGTCGCTGAAGGCCTCGATCCACCGCCTCTCGGTCAATCTGGCCGCTGAGTTGTACGGCGACAATATCTCGGTCAATGTCGTTGCTCCCGTAGGCGCAATCCTCACGCCGGGGGTCGAAGCGCTCGGCGTTATCACTGAGGAGTCCAAGGCCTATCTCGAGCCGGTAGAACATATTGCCGAAGCGACGTTGGCCATGATCGCCAGCAATCCAAAAGATGTCACAGGACGTATTGCGTACTCATATCAGTACTTGGACAAAATAGGCCGCCCGACACGCTCATTGGATGGAAAGAACATGATTCAGGACAGAAAGGCCGCGGCATCCCGATGAACGCGGCTCCCAAAATTTATATCCTAGATCAGATCACCGCACAGCCGGGTCAAGGCGAAGCGTGTTTCAATGCGTATATGACCGAATATGCACCGGGCGCGAAGACCCGTGGGATGACATTGGAATTCACCTGGATAACGCCAGCTGTCTGGCTGAAGGATCAATCCAACATACTTTTTATCGCTTGGTCTGTTGAAGGTGCGGGACAATGGTGGGCCATGTCGTCCCAGGGCCGTCGTGACCCCAAGGTTTTTGGATGGTGGGACTCTACGAAGACCGTTGTTCAATCGCACGAACGTCACTACCTCAGCGACATATCGTCATTGAAGGCGTTGGCTGATGTTTAAAGTCACGCAACTCATAACGCTTAAGCCGGAGATTTCAGTTCAAGTCCGCGAGGCGGCATGTAGTGAGATTTCGAGCGCAGCAAGGCGGTCGGAAGACGTCTCTCTTAGTCTGCTTCAGCCGACCCTGGCGGGGGTGTTTAACGGTGGTGATTTAATATTGCATCTCCAATCAGACTCCGCGAACGCTGCTCTGGCTATGCGAGATACTAAAAAAATATCAGGTGTTCAGTCCGTGGAAAGTGTAACCTATGAAGGCGGTAACGCAGGGCGGAGCGGCGAGGGGCTCACGCGGGGCGTATATCGTGTGCTGCTTTTGTCGATCAAGGAAGGTGCGCCAACAGAACGCGTTGCCCAATTCGAAAAAGAGCTTTTCCAAATGCCTGAGTACATTTCCGCTATTCGTGCGTGGCAATTAAGCCGCGTGAGTGAGGCATCAGGATCCAGGAAATGGACGCACGTTTGGGAACAGGAGTTTTCCGATATTGATGGGCTGATGGGCCCATACATGGCCCATCCGTATCATTGGGGATATATCGACCGGTGGTTTGATCCCGAACATCAAGACCATATTGTCGATACGCATCTGTGCCACACGTTCTGCGACTTTGATCAGCCGATCATAAAGTCGTAAAAGCTACATGCTATCCCTAGTCTGGACCCAAGTTCCGTCAATCACCTGATCGCTCGGGTGCACGATAACCCAGTCGCCTTCCTGCAATCCGCTGGTGATTTCCGCATTCAAGGTGTTGCGTCCGCCCACGTCGACCATGCGAAGTTCTGCAGATCCTCCGTTTTCATCGCCATCGTTCACGAAAACCGCCCATTCATCGCCTTGTCGAAATAGCGCACCTAGCGGCACTTGCAAAACGTCCGGACGCTCCTGGATCACAATGCGCGTCATGACCCGGTATCCGTGCCCCAGAGATGTCCACTTTTCCGGTGGGGATAAGAAATCCGTTACGACGTTTACGCGCTGTTCCTCCACGCCGAGAGCGGAAATTTTTGTAAACCCAAACGGTTCCACGCGCAGAACCATACCCTCCAGAGGGTAAGGGCCGCCCCATTCCTCGATAATGACGTTGTCGCCTTTGGAGACCTTCACCGCATCGGCGGACAACAGGTCCGTGACGATTTCTAAATTCTTCGGGTCACCCACTTCCAGAAGTGGTGTTCCGGCTGGGAGTACGGCGGCGCTTTGCTGCATACGTTGCAGCACGCGGCCGCTTACGGGCGCCCGCACCGAAATATACGTAACCCCGCTATCTCTACTGCTTTTGCCGCTTCCCGCCGACTCCATAGCCGCGCGTGCAGTACGCAGGTCCATACGCCTCTTGGCGACCGTTGCCTTTGCTTTATCAAAGGCGGCCTGCGCCGTTCTAACGGCCAATCGCGCCCGGTCCAAAGTCGAAGCGGATATCGTAGATTCCTGGAACAGCATTTCGGCGCGGGCGAGCTCCGATTTTGCGTAATCAAGCTCTGCCTCCGCGCGCGATTGATCGGCCTCGGCCAGCCCGACGCCGGCTTCGGCTTCGGATAAAGACCTGACATCCACAAGCGATGGATCTTGAGGTTGAAACAGAGCGAGTACGGTTTCACCGGCGATGACTTCATCACCCACTTCAAGCTCTATGCGCTCAACGCGTCCGGCCACCGGCGCAGACACCACGTACACGTTTTTGACCCGCGTTTCGCCTTCGTCGTCGATCGTCACAACGAGGTCGGCGCGCGACACCTGAGCCAAGTCCGCCGGCACGGGTTGAGGACGCATGGACCAGACTATGAGCAGAACAACGGCTGCAACGACGCCGACAATTGTCGCTTTGCGCCGGTTCCAGTGGGTCAAAGCAAAGCGCACACGTTCTATTGGCGAAATGGACTGACTCATAAACTACTCTCGCGTCTTTAAAACGGACACTAGGTCCAGATGATACACACGTTTGCGGACCAAAAGGCCGCAGATAATGGCGGAAATGGCTACGACGGTCACCGAGAATCCATAGGTGGAGTCAGCGATAATCAGCGGGAAACTATACATGTCCGTATTCAGCGCCGGTGACATGAGCAGTGCGATGCCATACCCAAGTACGCAGCCCAGGGGCAGGGCGATAAGTGTCTGAATGCCAAGCTCACCAAGCAGGATGTATGTCACCTCTGCCCGGGTAAATCCGAGGACCCTCAGGCTCGCCAGGGCGCGCGCGCGTTCCGACAATGCAATGCGGGCGCTGTTGTAGGTGACGCCGAAAGCGATCAAGGTGGCAAAGGCAACAAAGATGCCGATTTGCACATACATCGTGTTTTCCATCGTCGTCTGAAAGCTGTTCAGCGTGGCTCTGGTAAGGGCGACCCCGGCGACGGCCGGTATGTTCTTAATGCGGCTGTAGAGTTCGTCCACGTGCGCGGAATCGGCCAGTACGTGCACGCCCGTTACGGTTGGCCCCTCAAGCATGAGGCGGTTTACAGCCTCCAAACTCATATAGGCCGACAGCCCCATGTATTCCTCGACGATTTGAACAACCGGGATGTCTTTTACGGGTCGGCGCTCCTGCATCACTTCGACCCGCAAGGTGTCTCCCACGCCGACGTCTAATTTCCGAGCTAGTCCCTCGGAAAGGGCGAGGCCACCAGGCGGCGGCTCTAGGGGTTTGATATTGGTGTCCAGCAATCTATTGAGGTTCGCGTGTGTGGCGATGCCGCTGATCGCTGTGCGGTCCGTCAATGTACCGTTGTACAGTCGTACAGATACTGAGCGCATGGGCTGTGTCGCCAGAACGCCAGGAAGGTGGCGAATTTGTTCCTCAACGACCCTGGCCCGTGGTTCGACGAATGATACCGTTAAAGTCTGCCTTTCCTTCTCAAAGAAGCTGACCGAAATCACATGATTGACGGTATCTAAAAAAAACAATGACGAAACGAGGATGGCCACGGCAAACGCGATTCCAATTATCGTCATGCCGGTCCGCATCGGCCAGCGCGTAACGTGCCGAAAAATCATCCGCGTGGGCTGGCTGATCGAATACCTCGCGAAGATCGCACTGATGGTCGACCGTCGATATGTGGTCGGCATGGGTGGGGCCATGGCAACCGCCGGTGAAAGGTTCACGGCCTGACGAACGGCGTTGAGCCCGCCTGCTGCCCCGGCGATAACGCTTACAAACGCAGCGCCTAAAAACACGCCTGGTTCAATCGCGAACGCGAGCAAAGGAAATTTGAAGTATTGGTTGTAGAGCTGCATGACCGACTGACCAATCCATTCACCAGCCAACAACCCCAAAATAAGGCCAATACCGACCAACACGAAAATGAGCTTCAGATATTGTCGGCCAACCTCCCAATCCGTGTAGCCGAAAGCCTTTAGCAATCCGATCTGTTCGCGCTCGGTCGTTACTATGCGCGTGGTCACGATATTGAGAAGGAAGGCCGCCACGCCAAGGAAGATCGGGGGCATGAGCCCACCCATAGCTTCCAATTGGGTCAATTCGTTCTGTAGGAAGAAATGCGAAATTTGATCCTTGCGCTCATAGGCGCCGGAGCCGCCGTAGGGCCTGAGGATATCGTCCAGCCGCTCCATTACGTAGCCGGGCCGCGCGTCCCTGCGCAGTGTCACAACCACGTCGTTGAAGGCTTCGTCGAGATCGAATGCGGCGGCCAATGATTCCCGGCCCATCCACAATATACCGAAGCGTTTGTCGTCGGGCATAATCTGACCGGGCGACATGGCGTAGATGAATTCCGGCGAAAGGGCCGTGCCGACGATCTGCAGGTCCCGTTTTTTACCGTTAATGGTCGCAGAGACCGTATCTCCAAGTTGCAGGCTGTTTGCCGTTGCGAATGCTTCGCTGACGATGACTTCGGACGACCGCCCGGCCTCCAATAATCGGCCGTGGCGCAAATCAATGGCGTTGATTTGCGAATTTTTGCCTTCGGGAATAGAGATCAGCCGGCCGGTTGCCGGTTCAGCAAGGCCCTCGATATCCATAGGCACGCCGACCACGACACGCGTTTCCAGGTTGGCGATGCCGTCAATGGACTTTAGACGGGTCTCGAGGCTGTTCGGTGCGCGTTTGAGGGAAACGAAGACGTCTGCGAAATTGTAGCGCTCATAGAACAAATTCATACTGAGGTTCAGCGCCGCGACACAGCCGAAGATGGCGACCATCAGAGCAATGCCCGCGGCGACGACACCTGCAATCGCCAGTCCCTGACTTTTCAATCGCCATAGATCGCGCAGTAGCTTGCGGTTTAGCGAGCTGACCTTCGCCGCCTTTGACCAGCGCAACAAATATCGCGTGATGGGATTCATTTTCGCGTCACCATGTGAGTTCGTCAGGTGCGCGACGATGGGTGTTTTTCTCGACACTCGTGATGTGTCCATCCGCAAACCGGATAACGCGGTCGGCCATTTCGGCGATCCCAGCGTTGTGGGTAATAACCGCCGTTGTTGTGTTCAGCTCAGAATTGGCTCGCGCCAAGGCTTCCAGCACGACGATACCGGTCTTGCTGTCCAACGCGCCTGTCGGTTCGTCGCACAGCAGGACAGACGGACGTTTGGCAATCGCGCGGGCAATGGCCACGCGTTGCTGCTCTCCCCCCGACATTTGCGCGGGAAAATGATCAAGTCGATGCGAAAGCCCCACCATACCCAAGGCTTCATCAGTTGACATTGGTGCTTTCGCGATCTCGGTCACAAGCGCGACGTTCTCCCGTGCCGTGAGGCTTGGAATAAGATTGTAGAACTGAAACACGAAACCGATGTGATCGCGTCGGAACTGCGTCAGCTCTTCCTGGCTGAAGGCCGTGACTTCCCGACCGTGGAAAAACAGTTTGCCGGCGCTAGGTTGGTCCAAACCACCCAGAATATTGAGGAGGGTAGATTTGCCGCTTCCCGAGGGGCCTAGCAGCACCACCAATTCACCTTCGTATAGCGACAAGTCTACGCCGCGCAGGGCGTGAACCTTGGTTTCGCCGGTTTCATAATATTTGGCGATTTTCTCGGCTCGAAACGTTTCCTCGCCCGCTTGCGGCGCAGGCTCGGCGTCGCTCGGGTCGGCAGAGGTATCCGGCGGGTTCATGGCATGTGTCCGAAGTGCCGAAGGTCCGGTGTCTATTTTTTGGCGGTTTCAAAATCCGCCCGTTTGGTGCGGCGCAATACCTAGCACGATCGCCGTCACGAGCCTACCGTAACAGGTGTATTTTGGGCGCATTTCGGCCATGCAATTTCGTAACGCTTGGGCATGAGGGATTCCGGCATTGACAAATGGCGCCCGGCATCCAATCACTGCGGCGAATTTTGTGCCAGGGAGGAAAGGGACCGCACATGGGCATGGGCCTTTACATCGAAGACTGCGAAATCGGCAAAACCTACCGAACCAATGGTCGAACCATCGACCAAAGCGATATCTCGTTGTTTGCTGGCCTAGTCGGCGACTTCTCGACGATTCACACCGATGCTGAATACGCGAAGACCATGCCTCATGGCGCGCGCATCGCGCATGGCCCATTGACGACATCCTGCGCCATTGGCCTTTTTGCACAGCTCGGTCTAGTGGATGGCACCGTCATTGCGCTACTGAATTTCAATTTTGACATGAAATCGGTCGTGAAGGGCGGGGACACGATTCATGCGCTTATCACAATCGCCGAAGCCCGCGTAACGTCGAAGAAGAACTCGGGCGTTGTGAAGTTCGCGTATGACATCCGCAATCAAAACGACGAAACGGTCCAATTGGGCAGCATGACCGTCCTGGTCAAATCTCGGGAATTTGAAAAACAGCAAGGTTAAGTGTTTCGATGGCTGTCCCAAATATTCCGGAAGAGCATCTCACCGCATTTGATGCATTTGAAGCGACCGCCAAGGCGCACCCGAGTCATTTGTTTCTTTGTGTGCCGGATGGCACGCCTGAGGAGCAAAAGGCCAATGTACGTGTAACCGAATATGATTTCGGCGCGGTGCGCGACAAGGTTCAGGAGCTTCGGGAAACATTCCGAAACTCCGGTATAGGTCATGGCCACCGGGTGGCTCTGTTGCTGGGGAATCGCGCGGAATATATTTTCTGTTTCTTTGCGCTCAATAGTCTTGGCGCTTGGGTTATTCCCATAAATCCGGAAAATACAGCCGATGAAATACTCTATCAGCTTGAGCATTCTGATGTGGATCTTGGTATCACAACCAATCTTCGTCTGAACGCTTTCAAAGACATCGTCGCACGCTATGACGACAAAATTTTTGTTTATGCCGTCGAGGAACTGCCCGCCTCTTTGAAAGTGAGGCCGCGCAAACTGCAGGGTGGGAAGCCCGATCGGAAAACTATTGCCGCTGTGCTCTACACCTCGGGCACAACGGGCAAACCCAAGGGCTGTCTTATTTCCAACCAATACGCCGTGAACGCGGGCCTCTGGTATCTTACGCGCGAGGGCCATCAATCCATGGAGTTCGGTCAGGATAGATTGTTCAACCCATTTCCTGTCCATCATATGAACGCAGGGATCGTCAGCCTCATGGCTATGGTCTACTCTGGAAATTGCCTGGTGTTGTGGGACCGCTTCCATCCCAAAACATGGTGGCGTGACGTGGTAGCGACGAACTCCACCGCCGTTCACTATATGGGCTTGATCCCGCCGGTGCTGGTCAAGCAAGACCCCGTCCCCGAGGAGCGCCAGCACAAAGTGAAATTCGCATTCGGGGCCGGTGTTGATCCTGATATCCACGTTGAATTCGAAAAGCGGTTCGGTATTCCGTTGATCGAAGTTTTCGGCATGACGGAAACCGGACGAACGATTTCAAACAGCATCGAACCGCGCTATATCACCACGCGTGCCTTCGGCAAGGCGCGCGACGGCCTGGAAGTCATGATTGCGGATGACAATGACAAACCAGCGTCTGTCGGAACGCCCGGCAATTTGTTGCTTAGGTACGCCGGACCCGATCCGCGGCTCGGATTTTTTTCCGGTTATCTCAATGATGAGAAGGCGACAGAAGATGCATGGCGCGGCGGTTGGTTTCACACTGGTGACATCTGTGAGCAAGGCGCTGATGGCATGCTTTATTTTGTCGACCGTAAGAAAAACATCATTCGCCGGAGCGGTGAAAACATCGCGGCAGCGGAGGTCGAGGCGGCTATCGCTGCCCATTCCAGTGTTCACACCGTGGCGTGTTTGCCGGTTCCTGACGAAATGCGCGACGAAGAGGTCATGGCCTGCATCGTATTGCAGCCGGGCGCTGCAAGCAGCCGGGAGACGGCGGAGTCCATATTCGATCAGTGCTACAAACAGCTCTCCTATTTCAAAACGCCGGGTTGGATTGTATTTCGAGATGAACTGCCGACAACCTACACAGCCAAGATTCAAAAATCGTTGATATTTGGTCCGGACGAAGAACCAACCGAAACGCCGCATTCATATGATTTCAGGGATCGGAAGCGTCGGCCGGCTGCCGCCGCGGTATGAGCCGCTGGTTCACTCCGCAATGACGACTTGGTTGCGGCCGCCGCGCTTTGCTTTGTAAAGAGCTTCGTCGGCCGCCTGCGTAAGTTCCAATACTGAGGAATACGTTGGATAGGCTGCAATCCCGCTGCTAAAGGTTACATTGAAGGAGCCGTTCTCGGTTTCGAAGACGAGTTCTCGTGCTGCTTCTCGAAGGGCGTCAACGACTTCCTTGGCTTTGGTCACATCCGTGTTGGGCATGACAATGGCGAATTCCTCGCCGCTGTATCGGCCGACGTAGTCGACACGTCTCAGCCGATTGCGGATGAGGTGGGTGATGCGCACAATCACTTGGTCACCTGTTACGTGCCCGTATGTGTCATTGACCGATTTGAAGTGATCAATATCTACCATAGCGAAACTGACATGGTGACCAGTGCGCGTTGCTAAATTCATTTCGCGTTCTAGATTGCGAAGAATGTTCGAGTGATTGAGAAGGCCTGTAAGGCTGTCGCGGTCAGTCAATTTTTTGAGGTCGCGATACCTTTTTGCACGGCTGGTTACGGCAGAGATGAGCTGCCCCGGCTGAAGTGGCTTGGCCAAGAAATCGTCGGCGCCCAAATGGCGCGCCTTAAGTTGCAAATCGAGCCGCGATTCCGTCGAAAGGAATAAAATGGGCGCTGTCGTATACCCCGGAAATTGCCGCACGATTTGGGCGAGCTCAAGCCCTGTGCACTCTGGCATGTACATGTCCATGACGATGAGATCAGGATCAAATCCGGACAATGTATCCAAGAGCTGAGAAGGGCGGCGGATGACGCGGGTCTCCATGCCTGCGTGTTCCAGAGTGGTTTGATAAAACGTGGGAAGTGGCCCGTCATCCTCCGCAATCACCACACGGAATGGACGTTCGCTTTTTGCTTCCGTAATCGCATTGACGCGCTCAAGGAGGTCCTCAGGACTGAACGGTTTGGCAAGAAACACCGCCGCACCGGTCCGTACGGCCTTTAGGCGGTCGCCAAATGCCGACTGAGAGGAGGACAGTATTAGCGGAAAGCGGGACAAATCCAGTCTCTTACGGAGTTGTTTCAGGTGCTCGTCGCCTTTTGATATGTCCGCATAGATGATGCAGTCTTGGTTCGGCTCCGAGATATTTGAAATATCTTCGGTCTCCGAAATTGTCTGCGCTTGATATCCAAATGCCGAAATGGCTTCGGTCAATTCACCTGCTTCACTTGCGCTGGCGCCCAATATCAGAATTTGGGGGAGTTCTGCACGAGGGTTCGCCGCTTCCACTTCACCAAGAAGCTCTTCGGGTCTGATTTCTTGGCGAGGCGCTTGCGTGGCACGTTCCAAATCGGTGATTAATAGCCCGATTTGATCTCTTTCCTCCTTGGTCAGTCCTTGGTTTTGCTCAGTAATAAGGCGGAAGAGCCCGTCCAAGGGTGCGGCTGCTTTGCTGACTTCAGGGTACCCAAAACTTTTACCGAATCCGGCTAGGGTGTGAACGATGTCGTGAATTTTGACGAGGGTATTTTGTGCCTCTTCGCGAGAAGGCGACTGTGGCAACAACGACCAAACGCGGCGTACTTCGTTGACCTTAGTTTCGAGTGTGGTACCGAACTCAACGCTCAAATCCGTCAAGCGGCGTGCCAGCAAGGCGGACGCCGATTGTTGGCTCGCGGACGCGCCCGCGACTG
>CAYYXR010000032.1:0-13693 GCA_964475755.1 uncultured Rhodobacterales bacterium | reverse complement strand
AATATCCGGTACCCAGGTATAAAAGAAGAAACACAGGAAACCCTTGATGCCGGCCGCAATACAGTTGTGATTTTGAATACCTATTTCGGTCAATTTGAGCAGGTCGAAAAATTTTTCGACGACATTACACCGGAAAAATTTAGATCATTGAGAGAGAACGTCGAAATTCACTACCGCTCGATTGGAATGATCGTTTGTTTTTGGCAAATCAAGATCAATGACTGGCGGAAGCGGTTCTGGGACGATCGGGGGCGCCGCAAGGATTCAACGTGGGAACAGCGCTATAATTTCTTCAAGGACACCGTTTATCACAACCTGTTTACGATTGATGACAATCTAAAATTGGTGAAAAACGCCAAATTTGAATTTGTCGATGCGTCGCCCAATGACGATAAAGAACAAAAACCTGAAGCAGAGGGTGGGGCCGTCGCCGAGGAAACTACTCAGTCTGAGGGCGGCACTGCCTGACGTAATCTTCCTGTGACACCGTTTCGATCGCCAGCGGGTTGGCTGCGCGCACCGCTTTAATGGCCTCTTCTCCTGGAATCCCCAATTCAACGAGAATTTTTGCTGCCATCAATCCGGCACGCCCCCGGCCGCCGCGGCAATGGGCGACGATCCGCTCGCCATTCAATAGCTTACCTCTGATGCCAGGTCCTCTCTTTGTCCACGCGGATTCCGAAAGTGCGCTGGGCACACCAAAGTCGGGGATAGGGATATGAATCCACTCCATGCCCCGGCTTTCGACGGCTGTTCGCATAAGCTCAACAGGCACATTGGCTTCTGCCATTTCGGCCTCTTCCATGAGTGATATGACTGTATTCGCGCCAAATGTTTTTATCGCGTCCAGATCGGCTGCCAGATCGCGGTTCCAGGGGCCGGTCACCGCATTTGGTTGACGTTTCCCAGGGCACATGGTTGTGCCAATGTATCCTCCACCTGGCGCGGTGACGGAATATATCGCTAACGGGTGTGTTGCGCTTGTTTTCTCGCTCACACCGCCCTCACCAAATGTTCCACTCGAATCAACTTGCATTACAGAATTTCGAGCACGTTTTCAGGCGGGCGCCCCAAAGCTGCTTTTTTGCCATTTACGACGATCGGGCGCTCTATCACGATGGGGTGTTTGGCTATCGCTTCAATGAGCGCTGCGTCGTCTAAATCGCCGGGGTTTATTCCAGCTTCCGCTGCGTCTTTCTTCCTCACAATGTCACGCGCAGGTACGCCCAACATAGTGATGACATCTTTGAGTTCATCCGCGCTGGGTGGTGAATTGAGATACTCAATGATCTGCGGTTTAAGTCCGCGCTCTTCCAGTAGGGCCAGAGTGGCGCGCGACTTGCTGCACCTCGGATTGTGATAAATTTTGAGAGACACGTTTCCTCCCCAGAATACATGCGCTGCTCCGGGAGGAGCGGCGGCGAGAATCAGGCGCGGAGTTTGCCGTGTGCCACCCCACCTCACAAGTAGAAAGGCCAGGGCACAAAAGCAGGGCACATAGAAGAAGCCCCGGGGCCGGCCTTTCTGGCCGAGCTCACAGGGCGGTGGTCACCTCTAGGATTAGTGTAGTTTGGGGATCAGATACCTTCGCGAGGTTGACGGACCTTCGCAGATATACTTGTGGTTATTCTTTGACGACTCCGCGCACTTCGACCAGCTGCGAGGAAATCGCTTCATTCAACTCATTGTGTGCGGCTTCAAATTCCTGAATCCTAACGCGGAGGCTGCGAAGCTCCTCCAGCTCGGCATCGGTCATGGGTTTGCGGTTTGACGCAATTGCCAAGGTCGTGCCGATGTAGCGGGCTTTAAGGTCGGCAAGCATTTTCGCCATATCGATCATCTCGCGCGGATCGATCACATCTACCTGGCGCTTGAGAGAGCGACGCATTTCGTCCTCGATAATATGAGTGATGTGACGCGTGAATTGGCTCGCGGTCAAAGCCGACGGTGTGCTGCGTCCCCTATCTGAAAAAAAGGACTGAGCGCTTTCGGATTTGGCGTCGCCTTGGCGGCGGCGAACAGCAATAAAATCGATCACAGACATAGTACGGTTTCCTTATGGCCTTATTTGTGGGCCGCTTTGTGCGACTCTCGTGCTTTTTAAAAGCAACAACCGTGCCAAATTACTCAGGACGAAAAATAGTTATATAAATCAATATATTAAGTGATTTTTGCCGGTCTTGGAGGGAGCGGATGAGCGCCATAACTGCCCGGATGGGACAGGCAGCTAGGAAAGGTCTGCCTGCTAATTTTGGGGCGAGGCGGCCCGGATTGCCGGACGTTCTTCGCGTACAGCAGCTCACCGGTTAACCGCTTGTTAAACTTCCAGCAATTCCGCGATATGTTTACCGAATAAAGTTGCAATGCACCGTCCTCCGCACGGGCGGGAATCACGAGGGGGAAGTCTCATGCAGCGAGGTCATTGGGGATCACGAATTGGGTTTATCTTGGCCGCGACGGGGTCAGCCGTGGGTTTGGGCAATGTTTGGAAATTTCCCTATACGGCGGGCAACAGTGGTGGCGGTGCATTCCTCATCGTTTATCTCGCTATAGTCTTGACCATTGGTGTGAGTGTCATGCTCTCCGAATTTGCCGTCGGTAGGGCAGCGGAAAGAAGCCCCGTGAGTGCCTACAAGAAACTCAAAGGCGGTGCATGGCCACTCGCTGGTTTCGTAGGGGTGATCGCCAGCGTTGCCATCCTTTCATTTTACAGCGTCGTTGGGGGATGGACGATTGCTTACATCATCAAGTCCGCCGGGGGTCTGTTGTCCACCAGCGACGCGGAGTCTCTGGGGGGGCTTTTTGGCGGGTTCATATCTGGCGCCGTGGAACCCATCGTATATCACGCCGTTTTCATGGCCCTCACCATGGGCGTGGTACTGGCCGGGGTTCACAAAGGTATCGAGCGGACCTGTGAAGTCTTGCTCCCCATGTTGTTCTTGATCTTGGTGATATTGGCTGTCAGGGCGGTGACTTTGCCAGGAGCGATGGAAGGCGTGGCCTTTTATCTGGTTCCAGATTTTTCTAAGATTAACGGTGAGGTTTTGAATGCGGCGCTTGGTCAGGCGTTCTTTTCGTTGTCCCTCGGTATGGGGGCCATGATCACCTACGGGTCTTATCTGTCGCACAAAGAAAACCTTCCCCAAGCAGCCATCATTGTCACGCTCGCCGATATGTCCGTGGCGATTCTCGCCGGTCTCATCATTTTACCAGCGGTATTTGCCTTCGGCTTTGATCCGACGGAAGGGCCTGGGCTTGTCTTTATTACTCTGCCTGCGGTGTTCGGGCAGATGCCTGCGGGTGTCTTTTTTGCCATGCTGTTTTTCTTGCTTCTGACAATCGCCGCGTTGACATCTTCTGTTTCTTTACTCGAGGTCGTCATTTCCTACCTGATTGACGAGAAGAAAATGAACCGCAGGCCGGCGGCTTTGCTATCCGGCGGATTCATATTTTTCGTTGGCATCGCCTGCTCTTTGTCCATGGGGATTTGGGGAGACATAAAATTCATTGGAGACAGAAATCTATTCGACTCCCTTGATTACCTATCGTCCAATATATTGCTGCCCCTTGGCGGTATCGCCGTTTCACTGTTTGTCGGCTGGGTTATACTTCCGCGCGCAACGCAAGAAGCGACAAGCAATGGCGCTCATCCTTTTGCCTGGGTCAAAGCGTGGCAGTTCATTTGCCGTTTCGTCGCACCCATCGCTATTGCCTGGATTCTTTACTCTGGGATATAGAGCAAGCTGAATTTTAATGCATAAGCGGCTGTCCTGCATTGCGCATGGCCCGTGATTAAGTGGACTAAGTTCGGGTCATGAACAATTCAGCGAAAAACAGCGCGGATCTTGTCATCAATGGCGTCACCGGCATTGATCCGTCGGTGGACGACGCGGCGCGGCGGCAGTTCCGCGATACGCTCGGGCATTTCGCAACCGGTGTCACGGTCATGACAACAACAGCATCGGATGGAGAACTTGTTGGCATTACCGTCAGTTCATTCAATTCTCTTTCACTAAATCCACCCCTTATCTTGTGGAGCATTGCCGACACATCGACCAGTTACCGGAACTTTAATGTGGGTGAGGCTTTCGCGGTGAATGTTTTGGCTGAGGATCAGGAAGACCTTGCCATGAGTTTTGCAAAAGCCGGGGCCGACAAATTCAAGTCCGTCAATGTGCTTGCCGGGCTGGACGACGTGCCCTTGATCGACGGTTGCGTGGTCTATTTCGAGTGCAGCGTCGATGCGCGGTATCCGGGGGGAGACCACGATATTATCGTTGGTCGAGTGAGGCGGATATTTAATATCGGCAAATCACCCTTGGTTTTTCACGGCGGCGCGTTAAGGGCGCTCGGCGAACAATTTGATAGGCTGGCCGAAGATTAGCCTGTGCGGCCCCGCTTGAAGGGTTTCCTGATTTTACTTTTAAATCCGCGCCATAATGCCGATTGCATCGCCGCGCCGGACAGAGCATCCAGTTGAAGGCCCGCGTTGGTGACCTGATCTTCATCGACGTCCTGGACAATCAATACGGCTTCGCCGATGGGCACATGGTCGCCGATTTCCGGCGTTTCATCAAACCGTTGCGCAAACAGTTCGGCAATGGTCATGTCCGCTGTTTCGTCTTCAATGGGCAAACCGTAAAACGCTCCGACATCTCTCAGCTTCACCGCGCCATTGAAACTGAATTCACCGAAAAACGGTTCATTCGAGATCAGGAGTTCGGCATGCGCGGCGAAGAGTTGGTCCAGCCGCGCGACCCGGTTGGGGGGCGCCAGGTAATAGGCATAATCTCCTGCCTCAAGACCGCCGGCTTCATGCGGCATCACGATATGTTGAGCGCGGACGACAAATGTAGGGCGAGCCCAGCTTGGAACGTGCGCTCCGTTCATGATCGCACTGTCGGCCAGCACGGGGTAGCCCACCATTTCCAATTCCAACTGACCGGGCAAGTCTACTTCGGATCGGTGTACCGGCGTAGTTTGACGCGGAAGAGCTAGTCCAAGTCTCCGCGCGGACCATGTCAAGGTCCAGCCTTGAACGAGTAGCGAAAGCAGGACCACCACAAATGCAACGTTGAAGTAAAGCTCGGCGTGCTCGATGCCCGAAAGTGTTGGAATAGCTGCCAGGAAGATGCTGACCGCACCCCGCAATCCTACCCAAGCGGTGAAAACTTTTTCTTCGCGTGAAAACCCGAATGGCGTCAGGCAAAGCCATACCGCTGCCGGACGCGCAATCAAAAGCAGAAACAGTGCAACGCCCGCTGCAGGGAGGGCATACGTGATCAGGGATATGGGATTGACCAGCAGTCCCAGCACTAAAAACATAATGATTTGCGCCAGCCAGGTTGCCGCGTCATTGACGGTAACGATATTGGCGGACGCGCGCAGTGGCCTGTTTCCCAATATGACTCCCGCGAGGTAAACGGCAAGAAACCCGCTGCCTTCCAAGACGGCCGCCACAGCATAAATAAGCACTGCCGCGGCAATGGCGAGAAGAGGGTGCAGGCCGCCGGGCAGGTCAACCTTGTTCATCAGCCAAGATGCTGCGAAGCCGCCAATGACGCCCGTAAGCACGCCGACAACGACCTGCAAACTCAATAAGCCAAGGATGCTTGCGGCTTGATCGCCAAATGATCCTGCGCTGGCACCCGCAATCGCGATCTGAACCAGAACCAATGTTAGAAAGAAAGCGACCGGATCGTTGGTTCCCGATTCCATCTCAATGGTGGCGCCGACCCGGCGTTTAAGCTGTAAGCCTCCGGCATGGATAAGGAAAAAAACGGCCGCGGCGTCAGTGGAAGCAACGACCGCGCCCAAGAGCAGGCCGTAAAGGGGCGGGATATCGAAAATGAGCGTTGCCGCTGTCCCTGTCAGAATGGTCGTCAGCAACACCCCAAGCGTGGCCAGCAGAAGAGCGGGGCCGACTGCGCCGCGCATGCGCCCCAGGTTTGTACGCAAACCACCGTCAAAAAGGATGACGGCCAGCGCGAGGGAGCCGATCAGATAGGTGAGATTGTAGTCGCTGAAAGCTATGCCGCCCGGGCCTTCTTCTCCGGCCAGCATGCCGATAACAAGGAATATGAGCAGGAGCGGGGCGCCGAAACGCGTTGCAATCAGGCTAGAGAGGATCCCCAGCAGTACCAGGATGGCACCGAACAGAAGGAGGCCGTTGGCAAAGTCGATGCTTTCCATTGCTCGGCCTGACCCTCATTTTGCTGCTGTGTACAGTTTCTCCCGCAATGTACACCTTGATTTCATTAATCCGGCTGCGACCACGTCGGAAGTTTTCCTGCTTTCATGACGTCGATCATGTCGAACATGTCTTCAATCACTGGGCCGGCCAACTTATTCTTCTGAATCGCGGTCCAATATTTTTTGATCTTCGGATGGTTGTCGAAGATATCGCTCCTATTGTACCAATCGGCGGCGGCCTTAATAAAGCATAGAGCTGGGGCCAAAGCGCAATCGGCATATCCGAATTTAGCGCCGGCAGCGTACTTACCCTTTATGAGAACGTGCTCAAGAGCATTAAGGCCTTTTTCAAGGTCTTGCATTGTCGCATTCACGTCCAATGGCTCTGTCGCGGTCCCTCGCTTATGTCGGACCAATTTAATGGCTGACGCTTGCGCATACTCTGTCGCCACGGCTCCGATGAGCCGTGCTTGCGCAGCGCCTTTCGCGGACGCGGGCAGGAGTTTTTTCGCCTTATATTTAACCTCAAGGTACTCGACGATGACGTCTGACTCGAAAAGTACAGTATCGCCGTCAATCATGACGGGCACTTTTGCGACTGGATTAAGTTTGAAGTACGCCGGCGTCTTAATTCCCTTTTTAGGAACAGAGAGCTCGTAGGGAAGGCCTTTAAACTTCGCGGCCAGTATTACCTTGGCGACAAACGGCGAGAGTATTCTGCCATAAATGGTCAGTGGCTTAGTCATTTGAATGCTCGCTTTTTCCGCTCATTGTTGCGCTTGGCGTTGGGCCAAGAAAGCCTTCATCGCTTCGCCCATTTCTTCGAATACAGGGCCAATCAATTTGTCCTTTTTCGCTTTGGCGTAATAACGCTTCAGTTTTGTCCGCTTTCCTAAAACGGGTTCAGAGGAAACCTGAGGGACAATGGAATGAAGAAAAAACAGCGTTGGCGCGGCGTAACAATCGGCGATCGTAAATCTGGCGCCGGCAGCCATGGGTTTTGCCACAATCATCTTCTCGGCCACGTCAAGCATCTGATTCAACGCGGTCAATTTCTCTTCCAATACCTTCTGATCCCGATTGGCCGGATCTGTTTGAGGGAAAAGAGCGAACATGGCCGGCTGCACATATTCCGCAAAGACCGCGCCAATGAGTCTTGCTTGCGCGCCGCCTTTCGCGCTCGTTGGAATAATCGGCTTTTTCTTATGCTTGGCGTCCATGTAGTCGAGAATGACGCCGGACTCGAACAACACCGTTGCTCCATCCTTGATGGTCGGCATTTTTCCAAGAGGATTGAGCTTCAGGAACGAAGGGGTTTTTAGTCCGTCCTTCGGCATAACCACTTTGTGCTTGATACCTTTATAGCGGGCGGCCAGAACAAGCCGCGCTACGAACGGGGATAATATTGAACCGTAGATTTCCATAAACGCTCCCTTTGAGTCGAATTTAGTGCCGCTATTTGGAATAGCGGCGGATCATAACTGAATTATTGGCTGTTGCACGCAGGAAGTAAGACGTGTGAAAATTTTCGTATTTCAGGTTTTTAAACCTTCGACCATCGTCTGATCCAAAATCAAATAGCGATGAGGGAAGGGGATTTCGATATCGTGTTCTTTAAACGTATCCCAAAGAGCCAGAAGGACCTGTCCCTTGACGTTGGTAACGCCTTCTTCGGGATCGATGATCCAAAACCGAAGCACGAAATCGATAGAGCTGTCGCCGAACGCCGTTAAATGACAAATAGGTTCCGGGTTTTCCGCGACCCTCTTTGGTTTCTTGGCTGCTTCTGCCGCCAGCCGCCGGACTTCATGGGGATCGCTCTTGTAAGCGACGCCAAAGGAAATCTCCATACGCACCCGCCGGTCGCTGTGCGACCAGTTTATAACCTGATTGACCACAAAGTCGTCGTTGGGGATCAGGATCTCCTTGTTGTCCCGCGTCACCACACCCACATAGCGCGCGGTCATCTCCTTGACCCAGCCGAAGGTTTCGCCGACTTCGATCACGTCGCCCGGTTTGACCGATTTATCGAGGAGCAGAAACAGGCCGCTTAAAAGGTTTGAGACCTGCTTTTGCAGCCCAATACCAACGCCGACGCCCAAGGCGCCGCTGAACACGGCGAGTGCGGCAAAATTGATGCCCATCGTTGGCAACGCCACGAGCACGGCCACGAAGACAAGGGCGCCGCGCGCAAGTTTACCGATGAGCACTCGGCCCCGGGGTGTGACGCCGGACATGCCCGCCAAGTTTCGCTCAATAGCTCTAGCAATGGCGAGCGCGACCCAAATTAGCACCACAAGCAGAGCGATGCCGCTCAACAGATCAAGAAGGCTCACATCCGACGATCCCATGCGGAACGTAAATGCCCGCAAGGTCTCGGCAATGGGGGTCAGGAGCCCTACGATATTGAGGGCCGCAATCGTCCAGGCCACCACAGCGACCAATCGGGCGAGGAATTTGTTGGCGATCACTTGCGCGCTGAGCGCGATGATCACCCAGGCAGTCGCCAGGCTGGTGGCGATGTCCAACAATCCCGCCGAACCGACACTGGGAAACTGTTCAAAAACTCCGGCGGTAACCCAGTTCAGGACAATGAACGCAATCCAGCCGGTTTGGCCAAGCACGGCCAGCAAAACGGACTTGATGAGGCTGGGCAGAGAGCTTTGCGCGACGAGATTTTCAAATCGAGGCTGGAGGCCTTTTCGCGCTGCAATCGAAACAAATACAATGACAAGCAGCGCAGCGCCCTGAGCTGCCGTGGGCCATGTCAGGGCGTTCTCAAAGGTCCAAGCTTGTGCCTCACGAAACCAATCTAAAACTTGGGACGCAAGGTTGTCTTCGCCGTTCATTTTTCCGCCTTTGTTGTCATTCGGCGGCCGACATCTCTATGCGAGCGCTGATTTAAACAACTCAAGGGTTCTTTCGTGCGCAAGCTTTGCTGCGTCGGCCTTGTAATGGTTTTTGTCGGTCTCGCGGCAGAATCCGTGATTGGCCCCTTCGTAGGCGTAGGTCGTGACGTTTGTGTGATCCTTCATCGCCGCTTCGACTTTCGCCTGGGACTCCGGCGGAACAAAGCCGTCGTCCCGCGCAATGTGCAAGATGGTCGGTGATTTGATTTTTTCGGCCTCGCCCAGGAGATTGTCGATTCCGACACCGTAGTATCCCACGCTGGCATCCGCATCGGTCCGTGCTGCAGTCAAATAGGATAGAAGGCCGCCCAGGCAGAAACCCAGGTTACCCACTTTGCCGTTGCAGCCTGGCATCTTGCGCAGCGTGCTGATCGTCGCCTGAATGTCTTCGACGCCTTTATCAACGTCGAACTTTCCGAAAAGTTCGAGGCCCTTGTTGAACTCGGCTTCCACCGTCGGGTCCAACTGGATACCCGGGTCAAGTCTCCAGAAGAGGTCAGGCGCAAGAGCCATATATCCTTGTCTGGCCAGCCAGTCGGCGACGGTCCGCAGCCACAGGTTCACGCCGAACACTTCCTGAATCACCACGACGCCTGGCCCGCTGCCGCCGGTCGGGGTGGCTAGATAGCCCATAAAGGTGCCGTCTTTCCCAGCGATGGATATCTCTTTCCCTGACATGCCTTGCGCCTCCCGTTCTTCTTTTGGATTAGGATGTTTTTCAGATGGTTAGTTGTAGAAAAAATAAGGTCTTAAGGCTAGTAGGGGTGCCAATCTTTACCTTAAGACAACCATTTACCTTCAATTTACGGGGTTGGTGTGTGGTAGAAGGCCTAAAATCGCTTGCTCGCCGCACCTTAAGGAACTGGGGCAATTTATGTCGGACTCCGATCGCATAATCGTCGGTATCAGCGGTGCGTCAGGCGTTGTATACGGCATTCGCCTGCTGGAGGTGCTGAAAAAAGCCGGCATCGAAACACACCTCGTGATGTCCAAGACCGCCGAAGTGACTTTGGCGCACGAAAGCAAGATGAAGTCCGCAGCGGTCAAATCTCTCGCCGCTGTGACATATTCCAACACAGATTTAGCTGCGGCGATCTCATCGGGGTCATTTAAGACGCGTGGCATGATTGTTGCGCCGTGTTCAATCCGTACGGTCTCGGAAATTACGACGGGCGTGACATCGTCGCTGCTAACGCGCGCTGCCGATGTCGTTCTCAAAGAAAGGCGGCGCCTTGTGCTCATGGTGCGCGAAAGCCCGCTTCATACTGGCCATTTGCGAACGCTCACCGCGGCGTCGGAGATGGGTGCCGTAATCGCTCCCCCCCTGCCGGCTTTTTACTTCAAGCCCCAATCGCTGAACGATATCGTCGATCATAGCGTGGGGCGCATTCTTGACTTGTTTGATATTGATACCGACATCGTGAAACGTTGGGGCGAAAAAGCGAGTGGCAAGAGCCGTGGAAAATCTGAGCCTGCGCGCCGTGGAAGTAAGAAGCTATGAATAAGTCTCCGAACGATCGCGCTAAAGAAAACCCGCTTTGGGACTTTATGACCACGACCTACAAGGCGCCGGGAGTGGAGAAGGCGTGCTTGGCCCTCCAGTACCGTCTGGGCGCCGACGTAAATATGGTGTTGTTCTGCATTTGGCTGGCGTATCGCGGGGCCGGCAGCGCAAATCTGGCTAAGCACCTTGGCGCAGCCCTGAAATTGTCGCGCAGCTGGCAGAGTAAAATGGTCGAACCCCTGCGGACAGCGCGCAACAATCTTAAAGATCATATCGAGAGCACTGGTATGTCGGGCCCGGCGGCGGAACAGGCCGTCGCGTTTCGGGAGCGTATCAAAAAATGCGAACTCCAAATGGAAGAAATGGAGACTTTGGCGCTGTACGCCCTTGTTCCCGAGGGTGATGACAAAGGCATCGGCAGTTCGCCCGCCGAATGCAAGGACGACGCTCGGAATAATCTCACGGTTTATTTTACCGCCATGGATATCCAACTGGACCCGCTAGGAGAAACCCATGTCATGCGGATTTTAAATGCCGTTTTTGGTGGTGGTTGAGCGCCTAAACTTTTAATACCTGGTAAACGCTGCGCCTCGCGCTCATTGGCGCCTTTGTCTCCGCGTAGCCAAGTCTAAATCCGAATACAGCGTTCGCGTCGGCATATCCGGCAAGTTCCGTGAGAATGGTCGAAGCGGATGACGCACGGCCAAGGGCTTTGTCTCGGTCAACCATTTCCATCATTTGATTGAGAGGCTGCATGGCCAGACCCTCATTCGTTCCCGCGAGATGTAGTCGTTGCCAAAGCCTGCCGGCCTCCACCAGGGCAGCGCGATCGCCTGCATCGGGCAACGTGATCAGGCCGAACATGGGCGCCGTCGGCAATTGCACATCGCGCGTCATCTCAAGCCATTTCGAGTGCTGCTGTTCTCTCACAAGGCTCGTCGGGACCATAAGCGCTAGTCTGGCCTCCAATGAACTGAGCCCGGCGACGCTCGTCGCAATGCCGTCTGCCATCGTGTTGACGGTTTTCAGGTCGTGGCGCAGCCATACGCCGCTCCCGGTCGACAGTTCCGGGTCCTCGATGATTGCCCGCGTGGCATCCAGGGTGCCCGTCTTGAAGGCCTCACCCGCCGCGCCGTCCGCTCCAATCCAAACCAGCCGCGCATTTGACAATTCCGTCTGCGCATAAAGACGGTCAACTACATCGTCTTGAACAGACCGGCTTTTGATATACGGACCGCGATGTGTGTGGCGCTTGCCGATGTTTTTACCGGCAGGACCTTTTTTCACATCACCGGCGAATACGGTCATGCGTGCGATATGGCTTGATCCGGTTCCGGCCGGAAATAAATTCAGAATAGGTGCAAAACCCAAGGTCTCGGCGCCGATGACCAAATTCTCGACCGCGCATCCCAAGCCCAGCATCATTTCGCGGCCAAATGGGTCCAGGGCCCCGAGGCTTCGGGTAGTGTCGGCATAAAGGTCGATAACGTTATCGGAGATGGTAAACAGCCACGGCTGTGTGTTGTGCGGGCTGGCGGCGAGGATCGCTGCGCCGATGATACCTGTTAGACCTTCGACCTTTCCGGATTGCCAGGCCCGCCAGGGATCGAACGCCTCACCGGCGCTGAGATCGCCGCCGGCGCCTGATTGCCATAAACGGGCGGTGCCGCCGATGGCTGCAATTCCCACAATTCCCCCGGCGGTGCGCAACGCTGTGCCAAGCGCGGTGCGCCGTCTGACGTTCTTTTTTCGCGGCTGTCTGCTGTCGATTGTCACTGAGAAAACTTCCGGCGCTCCAACTTGCGAGAGTGCAATGCGGCTTTTTCGATGTCTACTATCGGTTGTGCAGACCGAGTAGCAGAAGAACGCAAGACAAGCGACGGATCGGTTCACTAAGACATTGGAATACAATTTATTTCTTGATCCACAGAAAGATGCCCTTACTGTGCCCCCGGGGTTTCGTGAGTAATATTATTACGATGGGGTTTAATGTTTGCGACAGAGGGTGCGAGAAAGTTTTTCGAAGCGTGGGCTAATCTGAGAACTGGAAACGAACTACCGCATTACCGCGATCTATTCAGTAAATTATCTCCAAAAATAGTTCCCAGCCTATTCATTGTCGAAGAGACATCAGACGGCAAATATCCCATCCGTTTCATGGGAACGCACCGAGTTGACTCTTGGGGTGAAGATCTGACGCAGACAAACAGCCTCGACGCTTTGTCCGAAAATGCATCGAAGGTCGCCGCCAAAAATCTAAAGATGATATTAGATCATCCATGCGGTATCAGAGGCGTCGCTGTTGCTGTTTCCCCGGGGGAGCGGGAATTAACAGTAGAGTATGTTGTTCTCCCAACGTCCGTTGACCCCGGCAAACCGCGGCGGTTGGTGTCGCACAACACCGAGAACGAAACGGGACTGTTTGCGCGTTCTCTGGGGAAAATTGCCCACTTACATCCCCGGACCTGGATAGATATTGGTTTTGACATTCCGTCAATTCCCCCGTTCAAGTAAATAGAGAGTGGTATTTAAATCTCGCAACCTCAATGCACTTGAAAACGTTCTGAACGTATCTTCATTGCCGCGTCACTCGCTCGGGGGATCATTGTTCAAGACGGATGAGGCCAAGACGTTTTTCGCTGAGTGGCGGGATTTGCATTCGAAAGAATGCGTCCCGCATTTTCGAACGCTGTTCTCTAAGCTTTCCTCCACCATCCTCCCGCATCTCGTCATTCTTGAGCAGGGCGAGGGCGGTGCTTACGTGCTCCGGTACGTTGGAACAAAACGCGTGGATTTGTGGGGGAAGGAACCCACCAATTCCGACGGTATGACCATGGTTTCTCAGCGCACAGCGGATGCGTTCCGCCGCAATGTGGAAACGCTTTCGGAGCATCCCTGCGCGCTTCACGCCATTAATGACACTCTCAGCCCACAGGGCGGCAGATTTCAATCGGAAAGAATTCTCATTCCGGTCAAGACCGATCTGGCGGCTCCGCGCCGGGTCGCGTCATTCAATGCCAAATTTGGGGTTCCGGAGTACGTTCTAGGCGGCACCGCCCAAGTGGATCCCACCTCCCACACTTGGATC
>CAYYXR010000031.1:0-35464 GCA_964475755.1 uncultured Rhodobacterales bacterium | reverse complement strand
TATGACGAAGCCCGGCGCCTTATGGGCAGCGGTATTGTCGGGGTGACCTGCAAGGATTCGCGGCACCTCGCCATGGAATTGGGCGATGCCGGCGCGGATTATGTCGCCTTCGGCGCGTTCTTTCCCACCACCACGAAGGCCAATACCGCCCGCCCTGCCCCCGACTTACTGACCATTTGGTCGCAGACCACCACGGTCCCGTGCGTGGCCATCGGCGGCATTACCGCCGAAAACTGCGAAGTTTTGGTGCACGCAGGCGCGGATTTCCTCGCCGTTTGCAGCGGAATTTGGAAATTTAAGGACGGTCCGGCCGCCGCCGTGCGCGCATTCAACACGGTTTTTGCACGCAATTCGCACGGTTAAACACGCAAATTGTCACGGCATCGTTAATTCGCATTTGTCATTTGAGATTTAAGCGGATTTAGTGCGGTTAACGGCAACGCTCAAAATCGCATCTCGCATCCATTCGCACATGACTGAGAACACAGCCCGCAATCTATACGAGTCATGCCCTCTCTGCTCGAGTTCCAATTTCGTTGAGTCGAAGCGGGGTGATTGCTCGCAGCACGCCCTTTATATTCCCAAAATTCCCGCCGAAATCATTTGGCTCAATTGTAAAGACTGCGGTCACGAATTTACGAATGGGTATTTTACCGACGAGATTGCGGGAGAGATTTTTCAGAAGACACAACCAAGCCAGCGGGTCGGCTACGATGCCGAACGTCAGAGAGTCATAACCTCGCGTATTGTCTCGCGCATTGCCGAACACGTACCGCCGCCCGGAGCGTGGCTGGATGTCGGCTTCGGCAACGGTGCCGTCCTCTTCTCTGCCCAAGAATGGGGATACGAACCGGTGGGCATCGATCTGCGCGAAAGTGAAGTGACAGCCCTTGCTTCAGTCGGAATAGAGTCTCATTGCGCCGATATCGCGACATTAAATCAAAACGAGCGCTTCACGGTCATCAGCATGGCCGATGTATTGGAGCATATGCCATTTCCCAAGAATGGATTACTTGCCGCGCGCAGATTGTTGAAACCGGACGGCGCCCTCTTCGTGTCCATGCCGAACGCAGAAATCGCCGCGTGGCGACTGCTCGACGCAAACAACATCAACCCCTATTACGGAGAATTGGAACATTTTCACAATTTCAGTAAATCACGCTTATATCAATTGCTTGAATCATGCGGCCTGGAGCCAGTCAATTACGCGGTTTCCGAACGCTATCGCTTGGGTATGGAAGTACTAGCGCGCGTGAAACAGTAATAATCCGCCAAAGACCATAGACGGGCCGCACATTCATGCCCAACGAGAAAAAGCCGTCCGGCGCCAGCCCTGAGGCCGGTTTGACCCCGGACCAAATTGAACCGTTGCTTGCCGCATACGGAACCAAAAATTGGTCTGGTGCGATGGCTGGTGCAAACGCTTTATTGCGAAGCCACCCCGAGGTGCCATTGCTGCACAATCTCAAGGGCGCGATATTGGCCGCAACCGGCAAAGTTGATGACGCCGTCGCCAGCTATCTTAAAGCAATCGAACTAAAGGACGATTACGCGGACGCTCACAGCAACTTCGGCGTTCTGTTGCACACCCTCGGCCGCCTGGACGAGTCATTAAGTCACCTGAGAAAAGCTATCGCTGCCCGGCCGAATTTTGCACCGGCTCATTTCAACCTTGGAAATACGTTGCGCGAACTCGGTAAAATCGCGGAAGCTAAAGACTCTTACCTGCGTGCCATTGCAATCGATCCGAACTATATAGATGCGCTCAACAATATCGGTGCAATGCTTAGTGCTACAGGCGCGCCGGAAAGCGCCGTCCCGTTTTTTAACGCCGCACTGGCGATCAACCCCAAAAATGTGCAATCCCACTACAATCTAGGCAACGCATTCCAAAAACTGGGCGACCTCGACGAAGCGATTGAAAGTTGGGAAAAGGCGCTCAATCTTCATCCTTCTTTTGTCGAGGCTCACAACAACATCGCCCTGGCTTATGGAAAAAAAGGCGATCACAACGCCGCAATACGGCATTTGACGCACGCCATTGAAATTCAGCCGCAGAATTTTGCCTCATACAAGAATATCGGCGCGGCATATCAGAATACGCGCGATTACAAGCGAGCGCTGGACAGCTACAAAACCGCTTTATCCCTTGACGCTGAAAATACAGATGTCCTCATACAAGCCGTTCACTGCGCACACCATTTGTGCGAGTGGACTGATATCAAAAACCTAGAGCGGCGGCGCGACCAGGCCCTAACCAAACACATCGGCACCTCGCCTCCATTTGCGCTGATTGCGCATTGCTCGGACCTTGACCTGCAGCTTCAAGCGGCAAAGTCCTATTGCAATCACATTGCCCCGATTCCGGCGAGGCCACTTTTCAATTCTTCCCATGCCGCCAACAGTAAAATTCGGCTGGCGTACGTTTCCGCGGACTTCCATGAGCACGCTACCGCCTACTTGATGGCTCATATGTTCGAATTGCACGACAAGAACAATTTTGAAGTCATCGCCATTTCCACCGGTCCCAATGATCACAGCCCAATGAGACGCCGACTGGAGGCTGCGTTCGATGTATTTGTCGACAGCTCCCAAATGAAAGATAGAGAAATTGCTCAGCTCATCGCCGACAAGAATGTGGACATCGCAATCGATCTAAAGGGACATACGCAAGGCGAGCGGTTTGGTGTATTTGCATATCGTCCCACCCCTATTCAGGTCGCCTATTTGGGATATCCGGGCACAACAGGCTCGCCATTCATTGATTACTTGATCGGAGATTCAGTCGTCACTCCACCTGAGCACCAACAATACTATAGTGAGAAGCTCGTTCAGCTGCCGGGCTGCTATCAAGTCAACGACGCGACACGATCCGCTAGCGAAATGCCGACACGCCACGACTGCGGCCTTCCCGACACCGGATTCGTATTCTGCGTATTCAATTCCCACTACAAAATTGAGCCGGACGTATTTGCCATTTGGCTGCGCCTGTTGGCCGCCGTTCCCGGAAGCGTACTCTGGTTCGTGGACGAACGCCCCACAAGCCGTGACAACCTTCGCGCGACAGCGAGTGCCGCCGGCGTTGACCCAACTCGCCTTGTGTTTGCGCGAAAAGTTTCCCAAGCCGCCCATTTGGCGCGGATTGGATGCGCAGATATATTTTTGGATACAACTCCCTACGGCGCCCACACCACTGCAAGCGACGCACTTTGGATGGGGGTGCCGGTTTTGACGATGTTGGGCAAGACATTCGCCAGCCGCGTCGCAGCCAGCCAATTGCGCACCTTGAACATGCCCGAACTCGTAACGAGTTCGCTCGAACAATACGAAGAGTTGGCGCTCACGCTCGCCCGGCACCCTGGCCGCCTCCGAGCCCTGAAAGAACAGCTCAAATCCAATGCCGCGACGTCAGATTTATTCAACACTGATGTCTTTCGAGGCCGATTGGAAGATGCATTTACGAAAATGCTGGAGCATTACAGGCGCGGGCAACCCGTCGCCTCCTTCGTGATGGACGATCATTAGATGTGCGGGCATGCTGGCTGCGACGAAGGTATGACAGCGGCGGTTTATCAAAACCTGCCGGTGCGAAGGATCACACCGTTAAGTAGAGTACGTGCGGCCCGCAAAAGACGAACTTCGCCACATCGCCAGCCAGGGTGCTTTTGATTTATGCCCATTGCTAAGAACGCGCCGAATACCGATCCGACGTCGGGCTTGAGCGGCGAACACATAGAGTCGCTGCTTGCCAAGTTTAACACCGGTCAATGGCCAGCAGCCCTGGCGGAAGCTCAAGCACTCCACCGGACGCATGCAGGCGTTCCATTTCTACATAATTTTATGGGCGCGGTTTTTGCAGCCATCGGCCAGCCCGAAGACGCTGCCGAGAGTTATCGCAAAGCCATAGATCTTAAGGACGATTACGCCGATGCCCACAATAACTTGGGCCTCTTTCTCAGAACCGTTGGCCGCCTAGAAGATTCATTGCAACACTTGCAACGAGCCGTAGGGATTCAACCGAATTTTGCACCCGCCTATTTCAATCTTGGCAACACATTGCGAGATCTTGGAGACCTTCCCAAAGCAACCGATGCCTACCAGCATGCTATAGCGCTCAATCCTGAATACGCGGACGCCCACAACAATCTCGGCATTTTGCTGAATGTTCTCGGCGCGTCCAAGGACGCCACCGAACACCTAAAGCGCGCGATATCATTAAAGCCGGGCTATGCGGACGCTCACTACAATCTCGGCAATGTTTTGCAAGGTCTCGGCGACGTTAACGGAGCCATATCATCTTGGAACGCCGCACTTAAATTTAAGCCCGACTATGTGGCTGCGCTTAACAATATTGCCCTGGCATACGGAAAAAGCGGCAAAGCCGATTTAGCCCTAGAATATTTACAGCGCGCCATTGAGATTCAGCCCAAGAATTTTGCTGCACGTAAAAACTTGGGCAATCTTTATCAGGAAATGCGCGATCACGAGCGCGCTCTTGCCAGCTACAAAGCTGCACTGGAAATACAGCCTGACAATGCAGATATTCTCTCGCAGGCTATTCACTGTGCATATCAGTTGTGTGCGTGGGATGGTGTCGAGCATTTAGAAAAGCAACGCGACGAAGCCCTCGCAAAAACGTCCGGAACGGCACCTCCCTTTATCTTGACGGCACACAGCACCAATCCGGCAATGCAATTTCAAGCGGCCAAGGCCTTCTGCCATGCAAACGCCCCCGCTGAGCCGAAGCCTCTATTTAAATCCCAAGGTCAACACAGCGGCAAAATTCGACTGGCATATGTATCCGCGGACTTTCGTGAACACGCGGTGGCCTATCTGGCGGCCCATTTGTTCGAATGCCACGATCGAAGCAGATTCCATGTCACCGGCATATCCATCGGCCCCAATGATCTCAGCCCAATGCGGCAGCGTCTGGAAAATTCGTTCGACTCATTTATCGATGCCGCCGATATAAAAAACGCTGACGTCGCGAAAATTATGGCCGATACGGGCGTGGACATCGCGATTGACCTCAACGGCCATGCACGAGGCAATCGTATCGGTATATTTGCACACCGCCCGGCCCCCATACAGGTCACTTACTTGGGATATCCCGGCACAACCGGCGCTCCTTATTTCGACTATCTCATCGGAGATCCCGTTGTGACGCCCCCTGAACATCAAGACTTCTACAGCGAGAAACTGATTCAATTGCCGGGCTGTTATCAGGTCAATGATTCAACACGCACTTACAGGCAGACCCCATCTCGCGAGCAATGCGGACTACCGGAAACAGGCGTCGTATTCTGCGCGTTCAACTCCCACTACAAAATTACGCCCAATATATTTTCCATTTGGATGCGCCTTTTATCCGCCGCGCCGGAAAGCATCATTTGGTTTGTGGAAGAAAGCCCGGTGAGCCGAGACAACCTGCACGCGACGGCGAGCGCCGCCGGCGTCGATCCAGCACGACTTGTATTTGCGCCGCGCATGCCTTTGGGCCGACATCTTGCGCGGCACGGATGCGCAGATCTATTCCTGGACACGATGCCTTATGGCGCGCACACCACGGCAAGCGACGCCCTTCGGATGGGGGTGCCGGTTTTGACAATGTTGGGCAAGACATTCGCCAGCCGCGTCGCAGCCAGCCAATTGCGCACCTTGAACATGCCCGAACTCGTAACGAGTTCGCTCGAACAATACGAAGAGTTGGCGCTCACGCTCGCCCGGCACCCTGGCCGCCTCCGAGCCCTGAAAGAACAGCTCAAATCCAATGCCGCGACGTCAGATTTATTCAACACTGATGTCTTTCGAGGCCGATTGGAAGATGCATTTACGAAAATGCTGGAGCATTACAGGCGCGGGCAACCCGTCGCCTCCTTCGTGATGGACGATCATTAGATGTGCGGGCATGCTGGCTGCGACGAAGGTATGACAGCGTTAAATTGCCGGAGTTTCCCAGTGCAAGTGCTTTTAATCTTGGGCGGTAGCGCTGTTGTCCGCAAGAATGGCCTAGCTTGAGGTCGTGAATAGAACGCTCAGATCGCGTTGCGCGCGCCCATGATCAACAATTCAGCAAGCCGTTACCAGATGAGCTCACCTGAAGCCCCAGAATTCAGGCCACCTCAAGTTTTACAGCGAATTGGCCGCGCGCCTTTTTATAATGTCGCTCAATAGCTGTCTGAGGGCTGAACAGTCTACCCGCATATCTTGCAAATACGAATAGCCGGGGCCCCGCCGGACGAGTGTGCTGTAAACCCGGCGCAACCGAACTCCAATGATTGCGCAAATTTGCTCTATGTATGCGTCGGCTGAATCTATGCCGCGCCCGGATAGGTCATTCGTTTCCCGTCTCATTTCCTCTATGCACAAAACGATCAAATCGGTCCCTGGGTGCAGCTGGAACATCGTGACCATATCCGTACCGAACGCGCCCAGGACGATGCCCGCCTGGCCAAATTTTTGATTTTGCTCTTGAACGGAAATCTCCGGCCTTCTTACTTTCTCGAAAGAAAATTCCGAAAGCACATCATCAAATTCGGTCTGATTGACAATGTTCCGCCCTCTGACCGAACCGCTGCGTTCAAGAAAATAACGCGCGCCGTTATCAACATCATTCGCAGACGCCGGGGGTGGCCCCAAATTCCTATGGAGAAATTTGGCCATTCCGGATGTATTCGCGATTCATTGTGCGGGAAGTAAACCGCCAACGATTTAAAGCGGTAAACTTGTCCCACCTCGCCTTCAATCAAGTCCTCGTTTTTGAGTCCGAATAACGACAAAGTCTCACGTTGATGCGAGGGCAGGCCTTTTGGCAAAAATACCTTTCGGCGCGATCCGTCTTTCCGCCGCCACGCCTGGAGCCTGGGCAGAAAATCAACGACCCAATGGCCGAAATGAAATCTTTCGGGAGATGACAGAAACAGCACATCATCATCGATCGTTATTGGAGCGCTCGAACCAATACGAATGACCGCGCGCTTGTTCCTACTTGCAACGTGGGGCACAAAACTGTACTCGCCGCCGCCGCCAATATCCGCATATCCGGATCCATTGAGAACTTCGCCGCGGTGAGTAATTGCATAGTCCCAGCCGGCAACAACTGTCGCTTTCGGCAACACGGCGTATTCAATCTTATCGGCCGTGTATGGTTTGACGGGTGCGCCATCCCTGGCGGTTAGCTCAACATCCTCGGCCGGAGATACGCAAACCACTTCCACCTTGTTCTTAGAGCACCATTCTCTAAAGTCGGCGCACGGCGAGATTTCAATGTCGTGAGAAATTTCATCTTTGTTCAGGAGCGCTTTATAAAAAAGGCCAAATGCCGCATTCGCCAGTTCCTCCTGTCCACCGACATCCAGCGCCAATTATACAAGCCGCTTAATGGTGACGTGATTGCAGCGATGAGGAAGCGCCTTTGCATAAAAATAGAGTGCGTCATCGTACTTACCCAAGTGCTCGAGACACATCCCCATGCTTTCTGTGGCCCCTAAGTCATCAGGCTTAATTTCAAGCAGGCGGTCCAGATGGGTCATTGCCTCCCCGTACTTCTTAATTTCCATAAAAACCGCCGCGCGCACGGCGTGCAATTCGTATGAATCCGGCGAGTCCGCAACGAGACGGCCGGTTAGATCCAAAATTTCTTCGAAACGACCGGCGCTGAACAGTTCCTGGATAGTCATCGTTTCACCAAGCATGCCGCGCTTCACTTGTGCTCTTCTTCTCCGCCACGGCCGATAGAGTCCTGAGGAAGGTGCAAAAACCAGTTTCCCGAACTTTGATGAAGAGTGCGTCAAGCATCTTTAAGTATGCCGCTTAATAACTGCCGCAGTTCATCGCAATCAACGACGATATCCTCAGCATAATTGTACCGGTCATTTTCATTTGTGGCCTTGCACCTTAGGATACTGAAGCTGATGCCCGATAATGCACACATTCTTTGAACATAATTGTGCGACTCCTCAATCACATCGTGGAATTTAGCATCGTTCAATCCAAGAAAAATTAAATTCGATCCTGCGCGCATCTGATACGCCGATACCATGTCGGATCCCATCGCCCCCAATACGATTTCGGCATCCGCGAAAAGTGCGTTCTGCTGTGCCGTAGTTAGTTCGGGTCTGCGAACTCTCTCAAAATTGAAACGGCTTAGAACTTCATTCAATTCCGACATATTATGAATATTTCGGCCGCGCCGGGTTCGAGACCGCTCTAAAAAGATCCGCTTACCAGTGCCATGACGAAATTGCACGCTCTGAGATGAACCTATCGCCCGCCGTATAAATTTCACAAGCTCGGGATTGATCCTGTCGACTTTCTTCGCAAGATTCACTGTTAAGGATCTAAACCGATAACGTTGTCCCAGTTTCGCTTCGATAATTTGATCAGGCTTTACAAAATGAAGAAGTATGTCTCGATGATGCGATGGAAGTCCTTCGGGCACGAATACCTTGGCTGGATTACCGCCGGTGCAGTTCCGTCCCATTAATCGGGGCAAAAAATCAAAGAACCAATGGCCAAAGTGATAGCGTTCGGGAGCCGACAAAAAGAGCGCATCCTCGTCGACATCAATCGTATCTTTTGAGTCGACATGGATGACCCGGGTCTTCGACTCATTGGCAAGATGGGGCATAAAATTGTACGCCGTTGATATGTCGGTGTACCCGGAACCATTTAACACCTCTCCGGTCGGCGCAATTGCGAAATCCCATCCCGATATGGCTTGCGCTCCCGGCAAGACGGCAAATTCTAATGCCTCTGATTCATAGCAAATTGATCCGTTGCCAGTTTCCATACTCACTTCGGATGCCGGCGCCACCTCCACAATGCGCGCACCATTTGCTCTGTACCAATCATCAGCGAACACGCAGTTTGAAACGGAAACGCCGCACATTTCTCTTTCAGAAAAAAAGTGCGGATATAGCTTTTTGAAAATTATTTCGATCGCGTCATCAGTTTTTGCATTTTCAATCGCCACTAGCAAATACATCTGCGCGCGTTTCTTGTTCGGCCCGAGTGTGAACGATCGCAGCAAATACTCAGCAGCTCTTTTATTATCCCCCAAATGCCTACAGCAAATTCCCAACTGGTCCGTCACATTGGCATCTGCGGGAGCCAATGTGAGTGCCTGTCGCAAATCATCATGCGCTTCTTCAAAATTTTTCAGCTCCATCGATGCGACGGCGCGAATGAGGTAGAGTTGATGTGCGTCCGGCGATTGGTGCAGCAACTGATCGATTTTCTCGAAAAGTCTTTCAAATTCGGAGTCGTTGAACAGGGCCGATAAACCCAACAACACGTCCTTGGCAACGGAGACTGGCTTTTCATTCATGAGCAAACCGGTCGGAAACAAGCGCGTCGTCCACGACCGCACTTATCCGTTCCTTTTTCAATCACCGCTTCTAAGCTTCCAGCTCTCAGCATTTGACGACTTATTGCCATACCCTGTTGAGACATGCAGAGCTCTTGTTAGCGGCTTTTTGGTAAACCTTTGATTCTGCATTGTAAACGTTTTCCATCGCAACTAAGAATATGCTTGGTGTGCTTCGTTTTTTTTATTTTCTGTTTTGTTTTTTTTTATGATTTTTTTGTTGTTTTTTCTTGTTTTTTTTATTTTTTTTTTGTTTTTTTTATTTTGCTTTTTTTGGTGTGCTTCGTTTACGGATGCCCGTAAGTACAAGTCAGATGATCGCAGTCTTAAACATCGGAATGGGAAATATCCTATCATTGCGGAACGCGCTTGCGCGCATCGGGCTAGATGCCCGAGACGCTAGAGACGGCAGCGGTCTTGCAGGAGCGGCTGCCATCATATTGCCAGGGGTCGGCGCGTTCGGCACCGCGATGAAAAATCTGGACGCTACAGGCTTGTCGGACGCGCTTCGAGAAGTGTCGGCAACCGGCACGACACCCATCCTAGGCATTTGCCTGGGCATGCAATTACTGTCCGACGAATGCGAAGAACACGGTCTGTTCAGCGGCCTAGGCTTGATCCCGGGCAGAGTGGTCCGATTGAACGAGACGGAAACAGGCAACAAGGTGCCTAACGTCGGTTGGTGCGAAACGGTGTCGTCCGGCCAATCGTCTTTGTTTGACGAAAACGGTAGTACGCGCTCTTTTTATTATGTTCACAGCTACCATTTCGTGCCGTCGGATAAGAATAGCGTTGCCGCAACCACCTTGCTGGGCCAAACACACATTGTGAGCGCTGTGGAACGCGGCAATGTTTCGGGCGTACAGTTTCATCCGGAGAAAAGTCAGGATGACGGTCTCGATCTGATTGCGCATTGGGCAAAGCGCCATGGATTGTTGCCCGAATTGGACCGCGGGCCGGCAATCACATGAACCCTCTTCCGCGTCTCATCCCCTGCCTGCTCCTAAAAGACGGCCTGATCGTTCGGGCAAGCCAATTTTCCATATACCAAATCATTGGTTCGCCGCTGATGTCCGTTCGGCGGTTTTCACAATGGAACGTAGATGAACTTGTCATTTTAAATGTCAGCGACAGCAACGAGCATGACTTGCGGCGCGATGATATGGAGTTCCGCTATCGCGACGACACAATTTTAGGGTTGTTGCGGCAGATTGCGGATCACAGCACCATGCCCCTGACGTTTGGCGGTCGCATTAAATCCGTCGACGATATGCGCGCCTTCCTCGAGTCTGGTGCAGACAAGTGCCTCATCAATACGCAAGCGGTCGAAACACCCGAAATCATTTCCGACGCGGCAAAGGCATTCGGGTCCCAGTGCGTGGTCGTGGGCATCGACGTCAAAGAACACGCCGATGGACGCCGAGAAGTTTATACGCACAAAGGCCGTCACGCGACCGGGCTCGACCCAGTCGCGTGGGCAAAGGAAGCCGAGCAGCTAGGAGCCGGTGAGATTTTTCTGAACTCCATCGACCGGGACGGCATGGGCACGGGCTATGACCTGGAGATTCAGCGCGCCGTCGTGGAAGCAACGAAAATCCCGGTCGTGGCCTGCGGCGGCGTTGGGAAATACGAACATTTCGCGCAGGGACTAACCGAAGGTCACGCGCATGCCGTATCTGCGGCGAATATTTTCCATTTTCACGAGCTGAGTTACATCCACGCCAAACACGCCTGTATGGAAAAAGGCGTACAGATGCGCGCCACAAGCTTCGTAAGCCACTGGTTTCCGTCTGAGCCGGATTACGATTTCGAAGAACGGGACAGACGGATCGCGGACCGGTTGGCGCGTGCCAAGGCGCCCTTGCCGGACACTACGCCGGCCTCGCCGAAGGCGGTCAAATGGTGCACGGCATGCGTATACCCCAGCATTTCCGCCGCCCCCTCTTCATACGACGAAAACGGGGTTTGCATGGGCTGCCGGGCCGGACACACCCGGATCGATACGACAAAGGAAGAGTGGGCTGAACGAAAGGAAATGTTCCGCGAATTGCTGGAACAATATAAGTCGAAGGACAATTCACGGCCCGATTGCATCATTGCCGTCAGCGGCGGCAAAGACAGTTACTTCCAAACTCACGTCGTAAAGGAGATGGGATACACCCCCCTCCTCGTCACCTACAACGGCAACAACTATATGGATGTCGGCTGGCGCAACCTGATGCGCATGCGCGAAGTCTTCGGCGTCGATCACATCATTTATGGGCCGAACGTCGACCTTCTGAAAAAACTCAACCGCCTGGGCCTGATCGTCATGGGCGACATGAATTGGCATTCGCATGTGGGCATCATGACCGTACCGATGCGGCTCGGCGTGCAGCTCGGCATTCCCCTCGTCATTTGGGGCGAACACGGCTATCAGGATTTAAGCGGCCAGTTTAGCGCCCATGATTTTGTCGAATTCACGTATCGCCAACGCCTCGAGCATTTTGCGCGCGGATACGAATGGAACTACTTCGTCGGGCTTGAAGGAATCACGAAAAAGGATATGCAGACGTGGCGCTATCCCAGCGACGAGGAAATTTTCACGTCCGGCCTGCGTGGATCATACTTGGCGAACTACGTGAAGTGGGATGCCAATGAGCACGTGGAAATCGTACGGAAGAAATACGGATTTGAAATCGCGGAGGAGCCGTTCGAGCGGACCTACCGCGTCATGTCCAATCTGGACGACATGCACGAAAACGGCATGCACGATTACCTGAAATACATAAAGTTCGGATATGGCCGGTGCAGCGACCACGTCTCCAAAGACATCCGTGCCCGCCTGATCACGCGCGAGGAAGGCATCAAACGCGTGCAGCATTATGACCATGTCAAATCAAGCGATCTGAAGAGATGGCTTGAGTATGTGGGCATGAGCGAAGACGAATTCGATCGCATTTCCGACACCTTCCGGGACAAGCGGGTCTGGCATCGCAAAGACGGCGCATGGGTGAAGCAGAATTTGTGGGATTAATGCGCCGCGAACGGCAACGTCATCGCCGTTCGCAGCCCCCTAAGTAGCGAAGACCACGCTAAATCATCGGCGTCAGCGCAATTGGGTCCACATAGATCAGGTGATCATGAACCTTTTTCACGCCCGCCGCGCTTTCGGCCAAGGTCACAAAGGCCTTACGCTCGCTTTCCGACATAACGGTGCCGGAAATATCCACCTCACCGTTGCGCACGACAATCGACAGCCGGTCGCCGTGCAGCCATTTGTTCTTCTCGAATTCGCTGATAATGGCCTGGCGGATTTCACCGTCTGACGCTGACTCCTTCTTCTCAGATCGCGCCTTATAGACAAATGCGGCCAGGATATCGGCACGGCTAATGATGCCCACAAGCGTACCCCCATTAACAACCGGCAAACGTTTGACACCACGCCGCTCCATCATTTCCACCGCGTCGTCCAAAGGCGCATTGCTATCAATCACGGCGACATCCTTGGACATGATATCCTTCACGGTTCTGGCGTGAGATTTCACGTAGTCTTCCGCGAGGCGGGACGAGCCCAACAGAAATTGCAGCCAGCGCGGCCGATGGTGTTCGGTTTCAATTTCCGCGCGGCGCAGCAAGTCGCCCTCGGTAATGATGCCGACAACTTTGTTTGACTTGTCCACGACCGGCATGCCGCTGACATGACTGCGAACCATTTGGCTGGCCACGTCGGACGCTTTCATATCCGCGGACGCCGTAATGGTCTCGATCCGCATGTAATCTGAAACTTTCATGTGTTTCCCCGCCTTCAGCGTTGTCGAAGAACATTTATCGATTGTACGTACCATCCAGAGGTAATTTCACCTTGACCCTAATCAAGATTGAACAAATTCTGTAGCAATACGGAAAAATATTTTGCCTTACCGGGGCTTGAAATCGCCATGCTCAAAACTCAAATGATTAAATTAAAGATTCTCGCGCTGTTGTCGGCGGGCGTACTGTGGGCCGCTCCGGCATGGGGCGCAGATTCGGCCAAGGGCCAAGCCCTGGCCGACACCCACTGCGTACGCTGCCACGGCGCAAAAGTGGGTGACACCAGCCCCAACCCGAAGGCACCGGTCCTGGCCTCATTCCAGGCCAAATGGCCACTTACCTATTTAGAGGAAGCCCTCGCAGAAGGCATCGTAACCGGCCACGACAACGACATGCCGACGTTTTCATTTACCGCGGAAGAGATCGACAATCTTTTTGCGTATCTGGACAGCCTAGGGGCCGACTGAGCGCCCTATTTCCGAAGGCTCAGGATGTAGCTGATGATGTTGTCGGTTTCGATCGGCGAGAAGATGAAGTCCGGCATTTCCGCGTGTGGGGTTTGAAAAAACGCCCGGAGCGAAACTTGCGTAACCGCCGGATCGGCCGCAATCGCCTCAAAGGTCGGCACCGCATCGGTTCCCGCCTTTTCCTGATCCGGCGCGACAATGTGGCACTCGGCGCAAACCTCTAGGGCAAAGGCCCTGCCCTCCGCGACATTACCGGGAAGGTCCTGAGCGTACACAGAGACGCCGGAAAGAAGGCAAACACCTAAAGCGATAACAAAAATGCGCATGACGCGGCCCCATTTTCTAATGTTCGGCGAGTGCGTCCAGTCTAGCGCGGTCATCCGCCCGTTCCTTGATACAGGTCAACCCAACGGTAGGATTCTGCGCTGGCGCCCTGGACTTTATTGCTTCACCCTGCGCCTGATCTAGAAGGAAACATGGGCAATGACCGGAAAGATATTCGTGGGTATTGGCGGGTGGACGTTCGAGCCCTGGCGCGGTGTGTTTTACCCGAAGGGCCTTGTGCAAAGGCGCGAGCTGGAATTTGCTAGTCGCGCCCTCACCTCGATCGAGATCAACGGTACCTATTACTCCACCTTCAAGCCGGATAGCTGGATCAAATGGCGGGATGAAACGCCGGATGACTTTGTGTTTTCGGTCAAAGCCTCGCGCTATTGCACCAATCGCAAGCAACGCGCGGCGGCGTTGAGAATTTCATCGGGGCGATCGTCGGCGCGGCGCTGGCGAGGTTTTGGGGTAGCTGCAGTCATAACTGTAACCAACTGACCAGTCAGTCAGTTACAAGGGTGAAATCAAATTTCTATTAGTTAACTGATTTAATTAATGTATTTCAGACGACGGGCGCCCAGATCACGTCCGTAATGTCCTCGGCGCCCACGGCCAACATGATGAGTCGGTCGAATCCAAGAGCGATGCCCGCACAAGGCGGCAGCGCCGAAAGCGCCGTCAAAAGTTCCTCATCGATCGGCGGCGCGGTCCCGTAAAGTTTTTCGTGAAGCGCGCGGTCGTGCTCAAAGCGCGCGCGCTGCTCGGCCGGGTCAACGAGTTCAGAATATGCGTTCGCCAGTTCCACCCCACATGCATAAAGCTCGAAACGTTCCGCGACGCGCGCATCATCCGGTTTGCGCCTGGCGAGTGCGGCAAGGTTCGCCGGGTATTCGCACACGATTGTCGGCGCCCCTATTCCCAGGTGGGGCTCGATACGCTCGATCATCACCCGAAAAAAAATATCCTCCCAAGTATCGTCGGCTCCGACGTGAAGACCGCGCGACTGTGCGGCCGCGCGCAACTTCTCCGGCGGCGGCGCTGGAGAGTTCGCGTCATCGATTGTGCTTAACAGATCGATGTGAGCGTGCTTCTCAAACATCTCTTGCACCGTCACCTGGCGAATGGGCTTTGCCGGATCACAGGTCTGGCCTTTCCAATGCAATAGACCGCCGCCATCGAGGGTGCGATCGACCGCTTTGGCCACGGTACGCATAACGCCTTCGCAATCAGCGATCAAAGCGCCGTAATCAGCGTTTGCACGGTACCATTCCAGCATCGTGAATTCGGGATGATGCAACGGACTGCGCTCACCGTCCCGCCACACCCGGCACAACTGGAGAATTTTGGAAACGCCGACGGTGTGCGCACCGGCCAAAAGCTTTTTCATGGCAAACTCAGGGGACGTGCGCAAATAGCGCGGTCGGCCCTTGTCTTCGAACGGCTCTTTCAATTCCATCGCAAAAGACCGCACGTGCCGTTCAGTGCCCGGTGAGATTTGCAGAGCGGGCGTATCCACTTCAACAAACCCTTCAGCCTGGAAAAACGCGCGCAGGCCGTTGACCGCCGCGCGCCGCGCACTGAGGTAAGGCCGCCGTTTGGCGATGTTTTCGCCGCTCCACCAAGAGCCGGAATTGGGCATCGGAAAATCCCCTGTAGGTGCCAACTCTGTTAGACCAGAGCCGATGCCCCGCCAAGCGGATTCAGCGGCCCCTATCCCGCCCCTCACGCGCTTTTCGGCCCGTTGCTTCATGCCGGGCGACCTGTTAAAAGCGCCCAACTTTTGCGGGGCCCCTGCCCCGGTCCACCACAAACGATCAGGCGTTCTTATGAAGATCCAAGCGAACACCATGCGCCCTGGCATGATTATCGACCACGAAGGCAAGCAGTGGTCCGTGATGAAAATCCAGCTTTTACAGCCCGGCAAGGGCGGCGCCTTCATTCAGGTTGAGATGCGCGACATCAACACCGGCACCAAGAGCCAGGACCGCTGGCGTACGGCCGACACGGTCGAGCGCTTGGACGTGCGTGAACACGACTGCCAATTCCTGTTCAAGGACGGCGACATGTTTACGTTCATGGACACGACCACCTACGAACAGTTTGCCCTGGCGACGGACGTGATCGGGGAAAAGGCGGGCTTTCTTCAGGACGGCATGGAAGTGACCGTGGATTTCATTGAAGGCAAGCCGGTGTCGGTCAATTTGCCGCAAAACGTAGTGTTGGAAATAGTGGAAGCCGATCCCGTGGTGAAAGGTCAAACCGCCAGTTCATCTTATAAGCCGGGCGTGCTTGAAAACGGCATGAAGGTGATGGTGCCGCCGTTCATCGAAGCGGGCACCAAAATCGTGGTGAACACCGAAGATTGCACATACGTCGAGCGGGCAAAGTAGCCGGTTAGACTGTTAGCTGAGGAATCGTCATGGCGCTGGGTTCGGCACTATGGACCGTAATGACCGGCGCGGCCCGCAAGGCGGCGCGCGCCATGAAGCGCGACTTCGGCGAGATCGAGCAGCTGCAGGTCTCGCGCAAGGGTCCGAGCGACTTCGTCAGCGCCGCCGACCTCAAGGCCGAGAAAACCTTGCGGGTGGAGCTGGAAAAAGCCCGGCCCAAGTTCGGGTTTCTGATGGAAGAAGCCGGCGAGGTTAAAGGCGAAGACCCGCAGCACCGCTGGATCATCGACCCCATCGACGGCACAACCAACTTTCTGCACGGCATACCGCACTTCGCCATCTCCATCGCCTTGCAGATGGAAAAGGACCTTATCGCCGGATTGGTCTTCAATCCAATCACCGAGGAAATGTTCTACGCCGAGCGAGGCAAAGGTGCTTTTCTCAACGACCGTCGGCTTCGGGTCTCCTCGCGTTTGGACATGGGCGACAGCATCTTCGCCACCGGCATTCCGTTTCGCGGCATTCCCGGCCACGCAACATTCCTAAAGCGCTTGGAGCGGGTCATGGAGGTTTCAGCCGGCGTTAGGCGCATGGGAACCGCCTCACTTGATCTGGCTTTCGTTGCTGCTGGACGCTACGAGGGATTCTGGGAAGCGGGCCTCAAACCCTGGGATATCGCCGCCGGACTGCTGCTGGTGCAGGAGGCCGGAGGATTCGTCACAGATTTTGCTGGCGGCAAGTCCATGCTCGCCACCGGCGACGTGGTGGCCGGTAATCCCAAGGTTCACAAGCCATTCCTGGACCTGCTCAAGGCCGGTTGAAGTGGCCTTGGGGCAATTTCTACCCGATTCAGTTGAAATGTTGCGCTTTAGTCAGTTGTGCGCCGCGAACCGCCTGTTGTAGTTTTAGGCGATTGGCAAGGACACTAAAGACACAATAATTCAAAGCCTTGCCATGCATCACGCCACAGCCAGGCACTGGCCCGGATGGGATGGAGGCGTTCTGTTATGACGACGATGAAGCGAAGCAACATGCGCACCTTTATGTTGAGTGCTGGATTTGTTTCCTGTGCAGCCGTGATTGCGTTGCTTGCGGGTCATCCCGCGCGCGCGCAAGATAACGTCACCGTGGATCTCGGCGCACTCGATGCGGCGGCGCCGCAGATGCTGATCAGCGACCGCGCCCCGCCCGTGACTTTGAAACCGCCGCCGGGTGTTGAAGAGCATGAGCCAAGTGCAATCACGCTCACACCGCCGCCGTCCATGGTGAAAAGAACCCAACCGGCTCCGGAAACACAAACCGCTGCGGTTCGCCCGGCACCAGAGGCCGCGCCGCCGCCAAGACCGCAAACGCCGGCCCCAGCCCAGGCCGCCACGCCGCCTAAGCCCGCGCCGGCACCGCCTGCGGCAAAACCTGAGCCTGCCCCCGAGCCGGAAGTGGCCAAGGCAACGCCGCCCGCCGCCGCGCCCACACCGGCTCCTCCTCCGGCCCGCACGCCACCCAAAATCGAGGACCCGCCGCTGCCCAAGCCTGTTGCTCCCGGTGCAACGGAAAACATTACAGCTGAGCCGATGGAAGAGGTTGAAACCGCAGCGGTGGTTGAACCGCCAAGAGCGCCGCGCCCACCGGATCAATTCACGATCGATTACGGTGTCGGTGATGCGGACGTGCCGAAACCTGCGAATCAAAACCTGGCACAACTGGCGCGCCGCATGGTCGGCAATCCCGATCTGCGCGTGGAGTTCATTGCCTATGCATCAGACCGGGAAGGCAGTGTGAGCCGATCGCGCCGCTTGTCGTTGGAGCGCGCCGTCAATGTCCGCAAGATGCTGCTGGACGCCGGCGTCGATTCCAGCCGGGTCAATCTTCGCGCAATGGGTGAACAGTCCGGGGACGGAGATCCTGACCGTATCGACGTGCTCGTCACCACACGCTAGGCAAACATAGTAATCAGCCTTAGCATTGCCGCATTCAGCGTGAATTGTGCGGCAACACTTAATCTACGCCGCAACTAAGGGCATATATGAGCGATACCAAAACCTATCTAACACGCATGATCGTGTTTCTCGCCGTGGTCGGCGTGGGCGTGGCGTTCATCGGACAGAATTTACTCGGCTTCTTTCTCGTCAATCCGCTTTTGAACGGCCTCATCCTGGGTGTGATTCTCACCGGCGTGTTCCTGAACTTCCGCCAGGTGGGGATGCTCGGACCGGAATCTCGCTGGATCGAACGGTTTCGTACGAGCGTAATGGAAGGCGCAGTGACCCTCAGCGAGGAACGCAGCCAGCCGGACAACGAGGAAAAGCTGCGCCTGCTCTCACCCATGGCGCGGATGCTGGAAGAAAAACGCGGGCGCGGGCGCGTCACATTGAGCGCGCCGGTGATGCGCACGCTCCTGGACGGTATCGCCGCACGGTTGGATGAAAGCCGAGAGCTTTCCCGCTACTTCACCGGCCTTTGCATTTTCCTCGGGTTGCTCGGCACATTTTGGGGACTGCTCGGCACTGTGGCGTCCATCGGCGATGTCATCCGCAATCTTTCGGTGACCGGCGATGACATTACAGTGACCTTCAACTCATTGAAGTCCGGACTGGAACAACCCCTGTCGAGCATGGGTACGGCGTTTTCCACATCGCTGTTCGGCTTGGCAGGCTCGCTGGTGCTCGGGTTTTGCGATCTGCAGGCCGGTCAGGCGCAGAATTCTTTCTACAATGATTTGGAGGAATGGCTGTCCGGGTTGACGCGCCTGTCTTCCGGCAGCGGCCTTTCGGACTCAGAGCAAGGCGTGTCCGCATATACAGAGGCCCTGTTGGAGCAAACGGCGGAAAGCCTTGACGAGCTTCAGTCGATCATGGCGCGCAGCGAACAGAGCCGCTCGTCCGGCAATGAGCAGCTCGCCCAACTCAACGATAAGCTTTCCATCCTCACCGACCAGATGCGCGCCGAACAACAAGTGCTGTTGCGCATGGCCGAGGGCCAGCGCGAACTCGCGCCCGCCATCCGCAAATTCAATGAAGCCGCCGAGAGCCTGTCGGCGCCGCATGCGGGCAGCGGCCTTGACGACGCCACCCGCGCGCATATCCGCAGCATCGACACCGTGCTCTCGCGCATATCGGCTGCGCTGGCATCGGGACGCGATGAAACGGTGCGCGAAATCCGCAACGAAATTAAGCTCCTTGCCAAAACCGTGGCCTCCGTTGCTTCACGCGACGGCGCGCCGCCGGATACGCATTAGAGCCGCAGATGGCCGCCCTCGCCCGCCGCGCACGCCGCTCGGTCGACATCTGGCCCGGATGGGTCGATGCTCTCTCGACGCTGCTGATCATCATCATCTTCGTGTTGTTGGTCTTCGTGCTAGGCCAGTTTTTTTTGGGCCAAGCGCTGTCAGGCCGCGACCAGGCACTCGCCGCACTAAATCGGCAAGTCTCTCAGTTAGGTGAGATGCTGTCCCTGGAACGGCAAGCGCGGGCGGACCTCGAACTGACCATCGGGCGCCTTTCGAGTGACTTACAGGCGGCCAACGAAGACCTCGATGTGCTCGAACAATTGCGTATACAAAATCAGGAACTGGCGACGCAGCTCGGCGAGAAAACCACTGAGTCCGACCGGCAAAGCGCCGAAATCGCAAGACTGCGGGACTCGCTAAATAACGCGGCCGCTCAGGCCGCCGATCAAAAACAGCAAATCTCGGAACAGATGCAGCGCCTTGCGCTCTTGCAGCAGAACATCAAGGCGCTCGAAGCTCTGAAGGCCGACCTCGAAGAGCAAGTCGCGCAAAGTGACGAGCAAATCGACGAGGAACAACGTCTGTCGGCGGAGGCACGCGCGCATGCCGCGCTGATGAGCCAGCAGTTGGAAACTCTGCAGCAGGAACTGGCGCGACTGGCCGAAGCCTTGGATGCGTCGGACGCCCTCACCGAGGAACAACGGACGCAAATCTCCGATCTCGGTCGACGCATGAACCGCGCCCTCGCTGGTAAGGTGCAAGAATTGCAGCGCTATCGTTCGGAATTTTTTGGCCGCCTTCGCGATGTGCTGGGAAGCCGCCCAGGCGTGACCGTATCCGGCGACCGGTTTGTATTTCAGTCGGAGGTGTTGTTTGATTCAGGGGCGGCAAATATTGGATTGGATGGCCAGCGGCAACTTGCCGACATTGCCCGTGCCCTCATCGATATTTCGCGGGACATTCCGTCCGAAATAAATTGGATTCTGCGCGTGGACGGGCATACCGACACGGTACCAATCAGTACCGCCCGTTTCAGTTCCAATTGGGAACTATCGACGGCGCGTGCGGTATCGGTGGTCAATTTCCTCATCGAACAGGGTGTGCCCGCGCGCCGCCTCGCCGCCGCCGGGTTCGGCGAATATCAGCCGCTCGATCCCGCGAATACCCCAGCGGCCCGCGCACGCAACCGCCGGATCGAACTGAAGCTGGATCAGCTATAAGTCAGCGCCAATGAAAGATCTCCCTCTCGAGCTGCAACTCCACCGCACGATTTTTGATGCCGTCAGCCAACATGTGGACAGTCTGGATTTGCCGTCAAACGCACGCAGCGATCAGGTGACGCCGGTTCCCTACATCGCGGACCTGGACAATGTCACAATCGCTTATATTTGCTTGTTCCGGAGAACGCGGCGAGACGGCGGTGTGGCGCTCGTGATTCAATATACCGTCAAGATCGGCGGCTATGTCGTGGCATCATTTGTGCGCAATTCGCACGACCCTATGTATGCGATGCTGCACTTTCGCCGAGAGAGCTTGGCCGACGATCTCCAGCTTTTAAAAACCAAAATTACGGCGCCGCCGGCTTTTCGGGAAATGACTCGCAGTGAGGCTGAAACCTTTGCCGCCGAGGACACGCGTCTGTCCAAAAAGCAAATTCGCATACTGCCGCCGAAGGAACGCTGACGTCTTCTCAAGTTCACCCTCCTGAAACATTGTTTGCAGGGCGTTTGGCGGCTTCGATGCTCTGAAGGGTTTCCAAATAAACGCTTTGATTTTCACCGCCAAGTTCAACGGCACGCCGGGCTGCGATTTCCGCCGCGGCGAGATCACCATTCATCGCCATGACATGCGCGCAGTTGTTGTGTGCATCAGCATTGTCCGGCAAACGTGTTCGCGCGCGATCAAATGCTTGGGCCGCACCGTCCATGTCTCCGCTTTGATAGAGAGCGTTGCCCGCGCCCATGAGCGCGATACGATTGTTCGGCCACCGTGCTAGCGCGGACTCATAGCCCTTGGCGGCCTCCAGAAACCGCTGAGCGCGCTCAACACCGGCAACGGCTTGGACGTAGTCCTCTTCCAACGCTGTGCGGGGAACTTTGTCCGGCTTCAACGCGGCGATCGCCCAATATCCACTGCGGGCCCAGGTTCGCTCGAACGTGGCCATAGACATTTGCATGTTGGGCGTTTCGCCGGAATGCAGGGTGACGGATTGGGTGCCCAGATCATAACCGATGACCACGGCGTAGTGCCATTTCGGATACCAGGACAGTCCCAAGTTCTGCAGAACTAATATCGGCACGTTCTCGTCTATGAATGTGAACATGCTTTGTAAGCCATGAATGGGATAAGCGACGCGTCCATGCCGACGCGCAGCCGCGACAAGCGACGGTGCGATACTGCCCTCGCGCCCCGGCAAATACACCTGATCGACCAATTCGTCCGGCGTAACGTCAAGCCCTGTATGCGCAAGTGTCATCGCCAACGCAGCCGGACCGCACTCGTTCGTGCGCTGCGTGTAGAATACGGGATCGGCGACCGCACCCCTTGCCTGCACGTCTTGTCCAGACTCTATCAAATAGGTCAGTTGAGGAGTCGTCGAGCACGCCGCAAAGACAAGGGATGCGGAAATCGCGATGATTGCTCTTTTGAAAACGGCAATCATGACTTTAGCTAGTTCGGATTGAGAGAGCCCTTATTGGTAAAACCGAACACATGGGTCAGGCCAATAAGGTCGGTGATCAGCAGAACGACGAAGATCAATACGATCGAGCCGACGATCACGCCCACCGTACCCTGACCAGCCGGAAGTTCATCGATGCGGCCGGCAATCATCTGCACTTCCTCGTCGGAGAGCGCGGCCACACGAGCCTCTGCCTCTTCAGGCGAAACATCATAGGCCTGCAACTGCGCGCGCACGTCCTCGCGTTGCAAGAACGCCGCGACACGATCGCGCGATGAACTTTGGGACTGCTCGATCACCTTATCCGTCCCGACGATTGCCGCATTCGCGGTCGAAACCGGAACCGAGGCCAGAGTCATGACGGTGATAAGGGCCGTCGCCACAGGTTTTCGAAATTTGAGGATCGTTTCCATAACATCTCCTTTTCTTCCTGCGCTTAAAATCAAGAACGAACGTGCGATGAGGTCGCACTCAATGGAGGCGCAATTGTGGCAAGACGGTAAATAGGAAAATTGTTTTTTGAGTCTGCAACCAATAAACGCATAAAAGCGTTTCATGCAGTTCAACACATAAACAAACACATCGTTATACGTGCAGAGCGCTATTGCGCTCGTCTAATCAGAGAAATGCATGTACGCACGACTCAGCGCATGGCGCGATGAGCATATTTAGTGAACAGCGTCGGTGAGCAAAGATTCTGTTGTCATTGAAGCCTTAAGCGAACGCGCATTAAGTCCGTACAAGGCATGCCCAACGTCGTTGAACGCAAGCGCGAGCGCCTGGGCCTTTGCCGCGGCAATCGGCAAGGCAGAGACGGTCAGAAGATCTTCGAGCAGAAACCGGCACTGACCGGCGCCGAAATTCTTCTGGCTAAGCCTGAGGATATCGAGAAGCTGGTGTTCGTCATCACCTATGCCGTCATAGCACAGAGTATGAATGCCAAGACTGCGCGCGGCGCCCGCCGTAATGGCGATCATGAATTCTTCGAACTTTTGCCGCCCGAGCGGAATCTCGGCAACGTCGAAGGCTTTCGCCAACCGGTCATCCGGTGAATTGTTGAGCCTGTAGCCGATTACCCAGAGCCGTATGCAGCGGAGCAGGAGCTGCTCGGGATATCCCAAATCTTTCACGCTGGTCGCTCTGATTGGCGCGGAAAATCGGCGAAATATGGCATTCATTGGCTCGGGGTCCCCAGGTTCGTGTTGCGACCAGCACATTTTCCATTAATGCAAATGATACTGAGTTGCAATAATATTCGGGGCTAGAGAATTGAGCTTCGGCGTTTGCGACGCTTGCGGCACCACAGCTAAACCGTTATACAGCCGCCTTTCCGCGGGCCAACCAAGGCCACAGCGCCGGACATACGAGGCAGATTATGCGTAAGGAAATTCACCCGGATTATCACGAGATTACCGTGATCATGACGGACGGCACCGAATTCAAGACCCGCAGCACCTACGGCAAAGAGGGCGAATCGCTGCGCTTGGAAATCGATCCCAAGAGCCACCCCGCCTGGACCGGGGTACACCGCTTGGTTGATTCCGGCGGCCAGCTCGCCAAATTCAACAAGCGCTTCAAGGGCTTTGAACTCAAAAAGTAGTAAGAATAGTCTACCCGTACACGCCCAAGATTTAGTAGCCGCATTGTTCCACAATGCGGCTATTTTGTTGTCTGCGAAATATCATGGCTGGCGGCAACCGATCGCCGGGCTAGGCGTTTGATTTACACGGAAATCGAAGGGGCGGATTTGGCTTAAACGGGGCGCGGACAACGACCAGACCCGAACACATGCGCAGTTCGGTTCGGGAGATTCGGTACGAAATAGGTGCCCTTATGAAAGTGGTTACGCAGTTTGAGGTTCACGTTTACCGGAAAGGCCACTGGTCTATCCACGCCCGGTATCCTGGGTATGGACGCGAAGATGCTGTGCGTGAAGCAATGGCAACGGAATTCAGCGCCGGCTGCCCGACAAAGGTCATTCGCGAAACATATTACCCCGAAAGCAACCGCGCGGAATCCGTCACCACATACGTCAGCCCAAAGACCCGCCTCATTAGGGAACGGAGATCTTTATCAAAAAAGGCTCCACCGAAATCCTACGACCGCAGCCGCCGCGGCTACCGCCGCCGGGCTACTGAACAAAAGAAGGTCAAATTGAGCGCGCGCGACATCTTTTTCCGTTTGATCGTTGCCGGAGGCATCAGTCTCGCGGCGACCACTCTCATTATGGTTGTGATCTCCTGGATGCTGGGCCGTTTTGTCGCGGCCGGCATTCCGTTGCCGACGCCAGTTTTGACGGGCATTTTGACCTACGGATATATTGCAACGTTCCTCTTTGTCTTTATGTCCTTGTTCCGCTCGAGGCTGCCGCTGCACCGGTTGTTGGCGGAACTTTGGGCCACGGCAAACACAGCCACCACTCAGAAAAAAGAACGCTCGGAAATGCGGGCGCCCAAAAAGCGGTGCGCGCGCACAATGATGCGGTACGCAACGCGATCAAAGCCCACAAAGGCCGCGAAGTGAAACACACCGGCGACGGCATCATGGCCACCTTCCCCTCGCCGCCCGCAGCCGTTGCGGCCTCGATCGATATGCAGCGCGCGGTATATGCCCACAACTCGAAAAATCCAAATCTTCAGGTCCAGGTGCGCATCGGCGTGAACGCCGGTGAAGCGGTTGAAGAGGAAAACGATTTCTTCGGGTCGGCCGTGCAGATGACAGCGCGCATTTGCGACAAGGCGACAACCGGAAATATCTGGGTGTCGCAAGCTGTGGTCGATGCCAGCAAGGGTCAAAGGTTCGGCTTCATTCCACGCGGAGGCTTTGACATGAAAAGCATACAGGGACGCAAGCCGCTTTACGAAGTCGGCTGGACCGATGCCCACAAAAACGAGCTCGCCGATCTATAAGTCAAAAAGCTCTCTGAGCGAGATTAATAGCGCCACAGCCACGAGTATCCAGATCAAGACGACAATGGCCGCAGCAACGCGGCTGACTGGTTTACCCGAAGCAAAGCGCTCCGCCGCCTCCTGCCGCAAATCTTCCAGAACATCCGCCGGGATCAACCGGACGGCGACATAAATGCCCACGGGCACAATGATGAGATCATCCAAATACCCCAGCACCGGAATAAAGTCGGGGATGAGGTCGATGGGACTGATGGCGTAGGCGGCAACGGCTCCGGCGATAATCTTTGCACCCAACGGCACTCTGCGATCACGCGCGGCTAAATAAAGGGCCAGGGTATCTCTCTTTAACGCCGCAGCCCATGCCTTGATGCGGTTACGCATATTTAGGACTTGAAAAAGGACTCTGCTCCCGCGCGGGCCTTATCCTTTTTGGCGATCGCTTCCTGGGCACGCACGATTTCCGCCTTTAAATCGCTTATGTACTCATTGAGATCTTCAATGGACATACGCGCGAGATCTTTTTTCTGCGCGGGCTTTTTAACTGGCTCCAATTCATCGGTGTCCATCATTTGGCCTCCCAGATCCTTCCACCGGTGGACGTACAGCTTTCTACACCATATACACCTAGCCTAACATTCTCCAATCGCCTGTGACCGGGGCTTTGCCATGTCCAATTCACTCCCGACAAAAATGCGCTGCATCGAGATCAAAGAACCGGGCGGCCCCGAAGTGCTTTTGCCCGCCGAGCGACCGGTTCCGGTGCCCGGGAGCGGCGAAGTTTTGATCAAGGTTCATGCGGCGGGCGTGAACCGGCCCGACATTGTGCAGCGACTGGGCCACTACCCGCCCCCCAAAGGAGCCTCGGACTTACCCGGCCTCGAAGTCGCGGGCACTGTGGTTGCCGTTGCCGACGGCATCATTGCGCCCGCGGTGGGTGATGACGTATGCGCGCTTGTGCCCGGCGGCGGCTACGCCGAGTTCACCACTGCGCCCGCTGTGACGTGCATGCGCATTCCGGAAAATTTAAGCATGGCAGAAGCATCGGCTCTTCCGGAAACATTCATGACGGTTTGGCACAACGTGTTTCAACGGGGCGCACTAAAACCGGATGAAACTTTTCTCGTGCATGGCGGCACCAGCGGAATTGGTACAACGGCGGTCCAACTCGCCAAAGCATTCGGGTCGTTCGTCATTGCGACAGCGGGCAGCGATGAAAAATGCGACGCGTGCACGAAACTCGGCGCGGACCTGGCGATTAATTACAATTCCGAAGATTTTGTTGAGACGATTAAGGAAAAGGCCCCCGAAAAGGGCGTGGACGTCATATTGGATATGGTCGGGGGGCCATATCTCGGCAAAAACATTCGCTGCCTGAAACCGGATGGCCGGCTTGTAAACATCGCCTTCCTTCAAGGTTCAAAAGCAGAAGTCGATTTCATGCAGGTTATGCTCAAGCGGCTCACGCTGACAGGCTCCACTCTCCGTCCACGAGACAACGCCTTTAAAGGCAAATTGGCATCAAATCTTATGGAGAAGGTTTGGCCCCTTCTGGACAACGGATTGATCAGGCCGGTGATGGACACAATACTGCCCCTGGAGCAAGCCGCGGACGCCCACCGGCTTATGGAAAGCAGCCGGCATATCGGCAAAATCGTCCTCGATGTGGCCGGAAAAGCCGAGGAAAAAGGTTAAATATTTGAATTTCTTAGGCTGGCGGCGGCTGGAACGGTTTGACCGGAGTACGCCAAACCCTATATATAGCCCGACAAAATCGAGCTTATAGGGCCCGGTCGCTTTTCTAAGGCGCCGGCCTTTTACGTGGTGGCGGCAGCGTTATCACGACCGACCCCGAAAGGAAGACTCATGGCGCTCACGCCTTTGATGCCCAAAGCCACCGCCGTTTGGCTGGTTGAGAACACAGCGCTTTCCTTTGACCAGATCGCTGAATTCACCGGCATGCATGAACTAGAGATCCAAGCTATCGCCGACGGCGAAGTTGCAGTCGGTATTGTCGGCGTAAACCCCATTACAAACGGGCAATTGACGCAGGAAGAGCTCGAGCGTTGTCAGGCCGATCCAAGAGCGAAATTAAAAATCAATAAGTCCGATATTCCCACACCCAAGGCACGTTCCAAGGGTGCACGCTACACGCCCGTTTCTAAACGCCATGATCGACCGGATGCAATTACATGGCTTCTTAAAAACCATCCAGAACTCACGGACGCGCAAATTTGCCGTCTGATCGGCACCACCAAGCCGACCATCATTAGCGTGCGTGACCGCACACACTGGAACACACCGAATATCAAACCGCAAAATCCGGTAATCCTAGGCCTGTGCACGGAAGCAGAACTCGAGAAAATGGCACTGACGGCCCGCCGCCGCGTCGAACGCGCTGCAAAAGCGGCAGCGAAAGAAGCGGCGAAAAAGGAAAAGGAAGCAGCTGCGGCAGCAGAGGAGTCTGCGGATCCCTCAACAGATACCTCTGCCGAACCATCGGGCACGGAATCCGTTGCGCCTGAGCCTACCGGCCAAGCGGACACGGACCAAAATGAAGGCGAAACGCCCGCCGCGACCGAGCCGGAGGAAAAACCCGACGATCCGCTGGGCAGCATCTAAATCTGAATTCATTCAGAAAAAAAAAAGGCCCATCCGCCGATGGGCCTTAAACTTATGGGGATCCTACCCCGGTCCTATCCGGCAACGGCGAGTCTCCGTTGTGAATCCGGCGGATCGGAAAGCGCGGCTGAGGTAACTGGGGTTCTAACTTACAGCAATCCGCTGCAACTCATCCTTAATCTTCAGCTTCTTTCTTTTTAATTCGTGAACCCGTTGGAAATCCGGGAAAGGTCGTCGTTCTTCTTCGATCAGTATGCTTTCAATTTCTTGGTGTCTCGCGCGTAGGGCGTCATTCCTAGCAAGCTGATCCATGAAGATCCTCCAATAGAAGGTTCAAGAACACTGGAAGTGTACCGCCGCTCACCGTCCCGACACCAGAGCCAATGCTAAGCAATTGAAAAGACTTCATATTGCGGTGAAACATAGAGCCCCATCCCGTGCCCATTTCGGCAGGTTTGCGGACCCGTAAACTACAGTTCGCAAGGAGTCGGCGGACTTTTCGCAGCCGCATATAATGGGACTCAAAAAAGGACACTCTTTCTGCCCTTTTCAATGATTTAAGGCCTTTAAAAAATCAACCTACGCTCGAAAGCATGGCAAAAAATGTGGACAAGATTTGCCCGCCGCCAATGTTAAAGTCACTCCAACCACATACTCCAACTGCGCGCCAAAATGCCTGACGAACAAGACCAGCTAAAAGCAAAGCTTACTGAATTGGAAACTGAGCACCGCGATTTGGATGATGTGATTAACGCACTGACCGAAAAGCCCGACTTCGATCAAATTAAGGTGTCCCGCCTCAAAAAACGGAAGCTTGCGTTGAAAGACCAGATTGCGTCTTTGAGGGACCGCTTGACCCCGGACATCATTGCGTAAACGACGCAGCCGAGCCGTTCCGCAAGATGTGATCGACGCGGCCAAGCGCTAAATGCGGACTCTCGCCAGCTCCAGAAACCGAAGCGGCAACCTGAATCTCAAGCGCCATATCCAGCCCACCAACTTTGAATCCGGACTCACAAATATGATCGCGAACAGTGCGGGCTACAATCGACGTATCCAAGTTCTCAGTCGGCAGCGTGGCCAGGCCCGCAAAGTTTGATCCGCCGGCATACCCTACAACTGATAACGGCGTCGGCGGCAGTTGTGCTGAAGGCGCAACCGTCCCCGAGGCGGGCTCCCTTAAAATGTTGTTGTTATCGGGATCATATTTCTTGCCCGATACATCCCCAAAAACGACCTGAGCAAATCGGTGACCCACATCTTCGAGAGCACCGTTGGCCGCAAGCAGTCCGGAATTCCGTCGCACGTCCTCATATGTTTTTAAATGAACGATGATTACGACCCAGGATTTTCCAGGTTCCGGATTTTGGGCTAAGGCAGCGGCTAGCGCGTGTGGAAAGACTTCCTTAGCGAGCAGCGGCGAAGTCTCATTTTCCACCGCACCGTTCGCACCGGCCTTGGCCGCGCGACGTGCGGCGCGCTCGTGGCGGTTCAAGGCGTTACGCAGATAATTATTTTCGGCGACGAGTCCGGCGAGAGCCGCATGAGTGGCCGCCGTGATCCGCTCTATGGGAATGCCGAGAATGGTAATGCTATCGTCTGCGGGCTGCGCCTTGGCAACTTCCTCATAGGTATCGGCAACTTGCTTTGGCGGCTTTTCTCTGCTCTTGCCGTTCTCTTGGGTACGGCCTTCCAAACGCTCATGCACGACGGCGACAGACGTCGGTTGATTGATATCCGGCATGTTCTAGATCGATCCCGCTGTTCCCACACTTAACGGAAGACGGCTGGGCGTGGGCGGAACCATCCACATCGCGCCACAGACAAGGCGCAAAATTACCATCTAGGGCTTTGCAAATCCTTACCAAGCGGATGCCAAAGCAATTAATCGCGGGGTCAGCGCCGTAACACATTAAAAAACCTAGCGTTTTCATTAACTTGCTGGTGCACGGCCCCTCGTATAAAGTCGCCCCCTTTTCCGCAGGGCCGGAGAAGCCAGGGGATGGTTAAAAGACCAAAAAGCAAGGCCAAGAAGAAGGCCGCGAAGCGCATCGGCCGCGGGCCGGTCGTGGGCATCATCATGGGCAGCAAGTCTGATTGGGAGACGATGCGCCATGCCGCCGAGATCCTGTCTGAACTCAAAATCCCGGCAGAAACTAAAGTCGTCTCAGCCCACAGAACGCCAAAACGCCTATATGAATATGCCCAAAGCGCCCAGGGACGCGGGCTGAAGGTGATTATCGCGGGTGCCGGGGGCGCGGCGCATTTGCCCGGCATGGCGGCATCGATGACGCAAATTCCCGTGCTGGGTGTTCCAGTAGAAAGCCGCGCGCTCAAAGGGCTCGATAGTTTGTTGTCCATCGCGCAGATGCCGGCGGGCATTCCAGTCGGAACACTCGCCATCGGCAAGGCCGGCTCTAAAAATGCCGCACTTTTGGCAGCCTCGATCGTGGCTTTGGAAGATGACGGTGCGGCGACGCGGTTGGCCGCATGGCGGAAAAAGCAAACGGCTCGCGTTGGGCTCGACCCAAAAAAGTAATTTCAACAAACCAAAGACATAATGTACATGCCTCGCCTGTCACCCGGCGCAACCATCGGTATTCTCGGAAACGGCCAATTGGGACGGATGCTGTGTTTGGCTGCAGCGCCGTTGGGCTATCGCACGCACGTGTATGGCCCGGAAGACAATAGCCCTGCGAGTCAGGTTGCAACGGTTTCTACGGTGGCATCCTATGATGACAAAGGTGCCCTCGCCGCTTTTGCCGATGCCGTTGATGTTGTGACGTTCGAATTTGAAAACGTCCCGGCGGACGCAGCCTCTTTTTTGGCAGATCACACAACCGTGCGCCCAACGTGGCGCGCCTTGGAAATTGCCCAGGACCGAACGCTCGAAAAGAAATTCTTTGCTGAAATCGGCGCTAAGACGCCCGCGTGGCGCGGTGTGAACTCAAGCGCCGAGTTGAGGAAAGCCGTCGGCGAGATCGGTCTGCCCGCCATCCTAAAAACGACCCGCCTGGGGTATGACGGCAAGGGTCAGGTCAAACTCAAAGCGGCAGAGGACGTGGAGAACGCGTGGCACAGCCTGACGGGCGGTAAAGACGTGAGCTCAAACGGCGCGTTCGCGGTTCTAGAGTCCATGGTGGACTTTAATTGCGAGGTCTCCGTCATCGCCGCGCGCGATGAGTCCGGAACGGTCATTTGTTTCGAGCCGACCGAGAACGTGCACGCCAATCACATGCTGGCCACGTCAACCGTACCCGCGCGCATCGACGCGGTGACTGCAAAGACGGTCACGGGAATCGCGCGGCGCGCCGCCGAAGCCCTCGAGATGGTTGGCCTCCTTGCGGTGGAAATGTTCGTGACCAAGAACGGAGAGGTTCTCTGCAACGAAATGGCGCCCCGGCCCCACAATTCAGGCCACTGGACCATGGATGCCTGCGGCACCAGTCAGTTTACCCAGCTGATCCGTGCAGTCGCGGGCCTGCCCCTCGCGGACCCGATGCGTCATTCAGATGTGAAAATGACCAACCTTGTCGGCGAAGATGTGAATAAGCTGGATAGCTACTTGGCGGATCCGGCGGCACATCTGCATCTATATGGTAAACGCGAAGCCCGGCCCGGGCGCAAAATGGGACACGTGAACGTTCTTTCGCCGAAAACCGGCGAATAAAAATTCAAGGAGTTAATCCGATGCCCGGTCCCTTGGACGGCGTGCGCATACTTGAAGTCACCAATATTTTATTGGGTCCGCTAGCTGGTCAGCTTCTGGGCGATCTGGGCGCGGACATCATCAAGATCGAGCCGCCCAATGGAGACGGCCTGCGCACCATTGGCGCGACGCGCAATCACGACAACATGGCCGCGCTGTTCCTCACCTGTAACCGTAACAAGCGCAGCATTGTCCTCGATCTCAAACAGGAAAGCGCCCGCGAGGTTTTGCTCAAGTTGGCGGAAAGTGCGGACGTTCTAATTCATAACTACCGTCCCCGCGCGATGAAAAAACTCGGGCTGGATTACGCCGCTTTCAAAAAGGTCAGTCCGAATATCATTTATGCCGGTGCGCATGGCTATGGCCGCAAAGGACCTTACGGCGAAAAAGGCGCGTTGGACGATGCCATTCAAGCCGCCAGCGGGATCGCCGCCCTGAACGTACGCGGACTGGGCGAGCCGCGCTGCGTGCCGCTGGCCATGGCCGACCAGAACTCCGCGCTGACTTTGGTGTACGGCGTCCTCGGCGCCCTCTTCCATCGCGAGCGCACCGGCAAAGGGCAGGAACTCGAAGTACCGATGTTCGAGACCATGGTGCATTACGCCATGCTGCTGAACCTCTGGGGCAAAACCTTCGAGCCCGCCATCGGCACCACCGATTATCCGGCCATGACCAGCAAGAACCGCAAACCTTGTGCAACGAAGGATGGCTATGCGGTCGTCATCACCTATGTGGACCCGCACTGGGAAGTGTTCGCGCGCATGTCGGGCCATCCCGAATTGATCGACGATCCACGCTTCAAGACCCAGAACCTGCGCGTCCAAAACATGGATGCGACCTACGAAGTGACGGCGCAAGTCATGGCCGAGCGTACAACTCAAGAATGGGTGGATTTATTCAAGGAGACCAGCGTGCCGGTAACCCCTGTGAATTCGCTGGATGATTTGGTGGAAGACCCGCACTTGAACGAAGTCGGCTTCTGGAAGTTGATGGAACACCCCACCGAAGGCACCTTGCGCATGGCCGCCTTCCCCGTGAACTATGAAGATACACCGGTGGGCATCCGCCGCCTCGCCCCAAACTTGGGCGAACACAGCGTCGAAGTGCTGAAGGAAGCCGGATACGGCCAGGACCAGATCGACGCATTGCTTGAGAGCGGCGCAACCGGCCAAGCAGCGTAGAATAGTGTCATGCCGGGTTCAATTTACAGCCGCCCACCCCTGCCGTCGAAAGACGCCATATGAGCTCAAACCGTGGCGTGCTGTACATCGTATGGGGCGATAAGATCGAGCCGATGCTGCAAAGGTCCATGGCGTCGGTCAAAAACATTCACCCCGAACTGCCCATCGAGGTCATTCGCTGCTCCGACGACCGCGCCTTTTATGCCCTGGAGCAAAAAAGCTCGATGTTTTCGCTGTCTCCCTTCGAGGAGACATTGTTTCTGGATGCCGACACGATTGTCTTCGACCGGCTCGACTACGGTTTCGAAAAGGCGGCTCAATTCGGATTGGCGTGCTGTATCTGCGAAAACCCGTGGGCGCGGCGCTATGAGGTCTTCAAATCCAAACACGACATGGTGGAATACAACACCGGCGTATTGTTCTTCTCCGGCGCCGCTCAGCCGATTTTCGATGCGTGGGCAAAGCTCGCACCCGAATTAGATTCCACACTGTACCTGACCAAGGACGATCAGTTGGCGCGTATGCCCTACAACGATCAATGCAGCTTTGCCGCGGCGGTGGAGGAAGCCGGGATATCCCCGTTTATCCTGCCGCTGAATTGGAATTTCCGCGCTGAATTCACCGAGAGCTTCTTCGGACCCATCAAGATTTTTCATTCTTATCTGGACCCGCCGGGAGATTTGGCGAAGCTCAATGCCCAATACAGATCTGATGAAACGGTGATCGGGCAGCACAGAATTAAGCAAAGAACATAGCGACCGCCGCCGCCAGCAACAAAACATTCTCAAGGAGTAGAGCAATCATGAAAACGTTTTTTCTGACTGTAGCCTTGTTGTTTATTTACGCCCCGCTCGCAAGCGCGCAAGAATTCCCAGTGTATCTATCCGGCGGTCACCTCGTGGATGTCGTGCGCGGAGAAATATACGAAGATATCGCCGTTGTTATCGACGACGGCCAGATCACCGACCTCTTCTTCGATTTCCCCTTCAACGCGGACCGCATACCCGCGAATGCCACTCGCGTTGACTTAAAGGGCAAGTACTTGGTGCCCGGCCTCATCGATATGCACCTTCATACGCCCAGCACCGTTCATGGTGTCGAGGTCGATATGGAGCATTTCTACAAATTGCTGCTCAAATACGGCATCACGACCATCCGTGCTTTGGCCATCAATGGTGGGGCATCCGACGAAAGTGCGATGTCCAACCTGATGAAGCAAAAAATCGCCATCGACGACGGCGATATGGATGGCCCGAACATTATTGTCAGCGCGTCCGGGATCATCGAGCAGGCCCCCGGCTTTCCACGGGTGAAACGCTCGGAGATCGTAAAAAACCCCATCGAAGCCCGCGACCTTGTGAACGAGTACGCCTACCAAGGGGCGCAATGGATCAAGTTCTATAACTACGGCGATGAGGAAATGGTGCGCACGGTTATCGACGAGTCTCATCGTCTTGGCCGCAAGGTGTGGGGACATTTTGCCATGATCGGCGCCGCCGAAGCTTCGCGCCTTGGGGTGGATAGCCTGGAGCACACTGTCTCGCTTGTGCAAAGAGCGCTTGATTACGAAACCAGCATCTCCATGACCGACATCGGATACTACCGCCTGTTTCGCCTTTGGACCGATGTGAACGAAGAGGACGTTCTCAAGACGTTTGAGGTACTGGTCGAAAACAAAACGCCGATCATTCCGACCCTCGCGGTTCAAAATATCTTCGTGGACCAGGACAAGCTAGCCCGCGAAAACGCGGACTTGTTTCGCCATTACCAGCCTGAGGTATACCACGCATTGGCCGAGCCCGCGGCGGAAGGCGTCGAAGAACACACCGGCGGGTTTGATTTCGCCAAATACGACCCCAAGCAGTGGGGCGAGAGCATAAAAGTCCAGGCGCGCATGATCGCGAAGTTTGTTGAAATGGGCGGCATTGTTGCCGCAGGTTCCGATTTCTCGATCGATATTTATCCCTACGGCCCCGGCACATCGCTTCATCAAGAACTGCAAACGTTTGTCGAAGGCGGCATGACGCCGCTGCAGGCATTGCAGGCGGCAACCATAAACGCGGCGACTGTTTTAGGGTGGGAAAGACGCTACGGTTCCATCGAGATCGGAAAGCAAGGAGACATTGTCGCGCTCAATGCCAACCCGCTGGCGGATATCAAAAACATCAGGGATATACACACCGTCGTGAAGTCCGGCGAGGTTTTTCCGGTTTCCGAGCTGAACGCTCAACTTTTGGTAAGCGGCGAGCAATAACGCGCAAGTAACTCGGTATATTGCCCTCAAGTGAGCGAGCGACCTTGGAAATGGGGAGTTTCTCTACAGAGGCATGACGGAGCGGAGACACACCCGAGCTGACAGTGTTACCCTAATCGGTAAGGAAGCAAACAAAGTGGGAGACAGTGGGGAAGCCGACCCATTGAAATCGAATGCCATCGCAAGCTTTCAGACAATTAGATGATTTCATCCGCAACAAAATGCGGATGGCTCAGATTTATCAACCAGTAATGCTTTTGGAACTCTTGCGGCGGAAGGGAGTGACATCCCGACGCAACATAGCGAAAGCGATATTGAGCTACGATGAGTCACAAATCGAGTACTACGAGCAGATCACCAGCAATATGGTTGGCCGTGTTCTTACCAAGAATAGAGGAATTACCGAGCGGGACGGCAATGACTATAAGCTGAAGAATTTCGAGCGGCTTTCTGACAACGAAATCAAAGCCCTCAAGGCACTCTGCAAAGAGTGAGGCGCCCCCTTTGAAGTGGTCCATCCTGAGGTATGGTTTTTCCAAGGAG
>CAYYXR010000030.1:0-37431 GCA_964475755.1 uncultured Rhodobacterales bacterium | reverse complement strand
CGCGCCGTCGGGCAGGTCCGGCCAATACAGACGCACGGCTTTGTAGAATTTGTCCGCCTGACTCTCCCGCACGGCGTAGTCGATTTCGTTAACGTATTCGATATCGGGTCCAAATCGTGCCTGCCCGGATAAATCCAGGGTGTAGTGCAGCCCAAGACTGGTGTGTCCCGGCAGCGGATACACGAGACGCTTAAAAGGCGGCTTACCGGTCAGATAAAAGTAGCTGCCCTTGGCATAGTGCAGGGGCGGGATGCACTTGCGGTCAACACCATCAATCTGAGAACTGATGGATTGTGCATCTAAGCCGGCGCAGTTGATGACGGTGTTTGCCCGCAACGTCATCTGCTGATCCCCGCCGACTTCGATCTCAATACCCGGATCGGCATTTCGTCCGCGCAGGACAGGGCTGTTATATGCGATGGCCGCGCCATGTGCTTCCGCATCACCCAACAACGCCAGCATAAATGCGTGACTGTCGACAATGCCCGTCAAGGGGGAATGTAAAGCGGCTGCACAATGCAATTGAGACTCCATGCCGCTCGCGTCCTTTCCCGTCATCCAGGTCATGAAGACACCGGCGCGCGCGGCGTGGTCCTGCAACTGTTTGAGTTTCGGCAGTTCGTTCTCGTCGGCGGCGTACACAAGTTTGGTCGTGCGTTTGTAGGTCACGCCATAGGCATCGCAGAACGAATAGAGTTTGTCGCGGCCTTCGATGCATAGGCGCTCTTTCAGGCTGCCGTGTTCGTAAAAGATACCTGCGTGGATAACTTCACTGTTGCGGGAACTGGTGACCGTCCCAAAATCGTCGGCGGCTTCCAGGATGATGACTTCACGGCCCTTGCGGGCCATCGCCCTAGCAACCGCCAGCCCCACGACTCCCGCGCCGATGACAATGCAATCTGCCGAATCCATGGACTGTACGTTATCCTGTGAACTGAATTGAGTTGAAGGGTTTGCGGCAACCGGTCAAGTTGCGACGTGCCCTTGCGAGGGATAAGGTTTAACGGCCATTTAGCAATATAACGCGAGCCTATGACAAAGACGCCAGCGGCAAATTTACCCCGAATCCTTGTTTTCGGAAATGAGAAGGGTGGCACCGGCAAATCGACGCTGGCCATGCATGTGGCCGTTGTCTTGCTGAACCGGGGCCTTAATGTGGCCACGGTCGATCTCGATACCCGGCAAGGCACGATGACCCGCTATGCGGCCAACCGCGAAGCGTTTGTTGAGCGTACCGGCAAGCAGGTGCCCCGATCCCTGCATTTTATCCTACCGCCTCCGGTCACCCGCCAGGAGGGCGAGAGCGAGTTTACCAACATTTTGATGGAAACGTCTGGCCATGACGTCGTTGTCGTAGACACGCCCGGCCACGATACGCCGTTGTCGCATTTTGCCCATTCGCATGCCGACGTCATCGTCACGCCGATCAATGACAGTCTCATTGATTTAGATGTATTGGCGAGCGTCGATCCGGTTAAACGTGCGATCCTTCGGCCCAGCCATTATTCCGAGCGTGTATGGAAAGCCAAGCAGGGGCGTGCCACCCGCGACGGTGGTTCGATTGATTGGGTTGTGGTCCGCAACCGCATGGGGCAGTTGGATGCCCGGAATAAGCGATTAGTCGGAAAGCTCTTGAACGATTTGGCCAAGCGCATCGGGTTTAGAACGGCCGATGGTATTGCCGAGCGCGTGATCTACCGCGAGCTTTTTCTGGATGGGCTGACGGTCGAGGATTTGGCCGTGCTAGAGGACGCCGGGACGTTGGCCATGTCGCATGTGGCAGCGCGTCAGGAGTTGCGTTCGCTGATGAGTACTCTTGGACTTCCCGAGGAACAAATCGGCAAGAAGACGTCCGGCCGGATGCGCGCGGCTGTTTAACCGAGGTAAGTGATGCCGCCAGCGGATAATGTCCCGACCAAAAAATCACCAAGCGGCGATGTGGCGGCGTTTCTCAAAAAGGCCGCAAGCACGCCGGTCAAGGCCGCCGGCGGGAAAAGCGGCAAACTTATATTTGCCATGGACGCAACGGCGAGCCGGGGGGCGACATGGCTGCAAGCGATGAATATACAAGCGGACATGTTCAGCGAAGCCGCATCCGCCGGCGGGCTGGATGTTCAACTCGTTTACTATCGTGGCATGATGGACTTCGGCGCGAGCCCTTGGATGGGTAGCGCGGATCAAATCGTCCGGCTGATGAAAACCGTGAACGTGGTTGGGGGGCCGACGCAAATCGAGCGCGTGTTGCGTCATGCCGTTGGTGAGTCTAGGCGTGGCAAGGTAAACGCAGTGGTGTTAATTGGCGATGCCGTGGAGGAATTGCCCGACAACATAAGCGCCGCCGCCGGTGAACTCGCATTGCGCGGCGTTCCCGTGTTTGTGTTTCATGAAGGCGGATTGGAACCAGCGGGCAGCGTATTCAAGCAGATCGCCGGCATTACGCGCGGTGCATATTGCAAGTTCGATTCAAATAGTCCGCAGCAATTGCGGGACCTGTTGAAGGCGGTCGCTGTGTACGCAGCGGGCGGCCGCAAGGCCCTGGAAAGCTTTGAGCGTAAAGCCAGCGGAAGCGTTCTGCGCCTGTCCCACCAACTCAGCGGAAAGTCCTGACGTGACCGTGGCTCTTTTAGGATTGTTGGCGCTGGCGGCTGGCGTGCTTCTCCTGAAGTGGTATGCCGACGCCGACGTGAAGACACTCAAGAAGTCCATTCGCTGGACCGGCGTCACCTTACTCGTTCTCATCATTTTGGTTTTGGCCGCGACGGGGCGACTGGGCGCGGCCTTTGCGGTGCTTGTTGGGGCTCTCGGCTGGATATGGCGCGTCTTCAATTTCATCCAGATGGGCCGGCAGATGTCCGGGATGTTCCGCAGTTTCGGATTTAATCAAGGGTTTGCCGGTTTTGGCGGCGGTGGAAATGCACATAGTTCTCAGGTCGAGAGTGCGTTTCTAGCGATGACCCTTGACCACCGGACCGGCGAAATGGACGGCAAGGTGAGGCGTGGGACGTTTGAGGGCCGCGTACTTTCGGAATTGAACAAAGACGAAGTCTCAGAATTGTCACACGAAGTGCAGTCCGATCATGAGTCAGCCCAGTTGCTTGACGCATTTATCGAGCGTACGCATCCAGACTGGCGTGAAGAACACGGTACGGCTGATAGCGACGGCGGCGGATCGTCGCCTCAGTCATCGGCCATGAGTGACGACGAAGCCCGGCGAATTCTGGGGGTCAGCGAAGCGGCGGGAGAGCCGGAGATCAAGGCTGCATACCGCAAGTTGATGGCGCAGCTGCACCCCGACAAAGGGGGCTCCGATTATCTGGCGGCGAAGGTCAATCAAGCCAAGGAACTCTTGTTGAAACGCCATGATTAACGGCTAGCGGGTTGTGTCCGTGCTGCGGGCATGGCAAATAAACCCGGACAGGCGATCATCGCCGAGCAATAAGAATAATAAGGTTTTGGCTGTAAGGACCCAGTATGGCCCAGCGCGTGCGTAAGGCGGTTTTCCCGGTTGCGGGCCTGGGAACGAGATTTCTTCCAGCGACAAAAGTGATCCCCAAGGAAATGATTCCGGTGGTGGATAAGCCGGTCATTCAGTACGCGGTGGAAGAAGCGCGCGCGGCCGGCATCGAAGATTTCATTTTTGTGACATCTCACGGCAAAGAGTCCATTGCGGCTCATTTTACTGAGAACACTGCACTGGAAAAAACGCTGGAAGCGCGCGGCAAGACGAGTGAGCTCGAGATTGTCCGCAGTGCGACTCTTCCCGCGAAATCCCTTCACACGGTTATTCAGGAAGAGCCGCTGGGCTTGGGTCATGCAGTATGGTGTGCCCGCGAACTCGTGGGCGACGAGCCCTTCGCCGTGCTTTTGCCAGACGACATGGTGCTGTCCAAAACGCCGTGCCTTAAACAGCTTTTGACCGCGCATGAAAAAGTTGGCGGCCATGTGGTCGCCGTTGAAAACGTGCCGAAGGAAAAAACCAACCGTTACGGCATTCTGGACGTTCTCTCAGAGGAGGGGTCGTTAGCCAAGGCAAAAGGTTTGGTTGAAAAGCCAAGCCCCGACGTTGCGCCTTCGACGTTGGCGATTATCGGGCGGTATGTGCTGGATGCGTCGGTTATGAAGGCTTTGGATAGCCATACGCGCGGTGCGGGCGGGGAAATTCAATTGACCGATGCGCTGAACGCAACCATCGAACATGTGCCGTTTCACGGGTTTAGATTTGAAGGTGTGCGCTATGATTGCGGTACGCAAATTGGTTTCGTTGAAGCCAATGTTGCCTATGCGATGGCGGACCCCGCATCCTCCGAAAAGTTGAAACCGCTTCTTCGCAAGTTGGTTGATTGAACAATGAAACTATTTAGCGCTAGAGGTATTCAATGCGCATAGCGATGATCGGCACAGGATACGTGGGGCTGGTGTCTGGGGCCTGCTTTGCCGAATTCGGGGTGAACGTCACCTGCGTTGATCGCGACGAGAGCAAAATCGAGCGGCTGAAGAAAGGCGAAATTCCGATCTATGAGCCGGGCCTGGACGAACTGGTCAGAGGAAATGTCGAGGCGGGCCGGCTGGTTTTCACAACGGATTTACAGGCCGCGATCGCGGGCGCCGATGCCATTTTTATTGCCGTGGGAACGCCGAGCCGGCGCGGCGACGGCCACGCCGACCTTTCTTATGTTTACGGAGCGGCGATGGACATTGCCGGACATATGAGCGGTTACGCCGTCGTGGTGACCAAGTCCACGGTGCCGGTAGGCACGGGCCGCCAAGTCGAAAAAATCATCAATACGGCGCGCCCCGATCTGGAATTTGACGTGGCCTCAAACCCAGAGTTCTTGCGCGAAGGATCGGCCATCAACGATTTCATGCGTCCGGACCGCGTGGTGATTGGGGCGGAAACCGAGCGCGCACAGAAGGTCATGCGTCAGCTGTATAGAGTGCTGTACCTGATCGAGACGCCGATTTTGTTCACGTCGCTGGAGACGTCGGAAATGATCAAGTATGCGGCAAACACGTTTTTGGCGACCAAGATCACCTTCATCAATGAAATCGCCGACCTTTGTGAAAAGGTCGGCGCGAACGTTCATGACGTCTCACGCGGTATTGGATTGGACGGACGCATCGGGCGGAAATTCCTGCATCCCGGTCCGGGCTACGGCGGGTCCTGCTTCCCAAAAGATACGTTGGCTTTGGTGAAAACAGCGCAGGATTCAGGATCACCGTTACGCATCATTGAAACCGTTGTCGATGTGAATGAACGCCGCAAGACACGCATGGCGGAAAAGATCATCGGCGCATGTGGTGGGGACGTCAAAGGCAAGACGCTGGCTATCTTGGGCCTTACATTTAAACCGAATACCGACGATATGCGCGATTCTGCAAGTCTGGCCATAATACCGGCGCTGCAAAAAGCCGGCGCGTCCATTCGCGCTTATGATCCCGAGGGAATGAAAGAGGCGGCCAACCTTCTCGCCGATGTTACGTATTGTGAAGATGCCTACGATGCCATGAAGGGTGCCGATGCGGCCGTGTTGCTGACGGAATGGAATCAGTTCCGCAATCTCGACTTCGAGAGAGCCAAGACGTTGCTGAAAAACCCGAACATTATCGATCTTCGCAATGTGTATTCACCGTCCGACATGAAAGCCGCGGGCTTTAGCTACACCAGCGTCGGGCGGCCTTCTGCTTAAATGCGCCAATACACATCATGACGTTCAAACATACTTTCCATTCATCGGTCCTTCGCAAATACGATATTCGCGGCATTGTTGGTGAAACTTTGTCTGCCGAAGACGCTTATGCGGTGGGACGCTTGTTCGGAACGGTCGTTAAACGCAATGGCGGCGCACGCGTGTGCGTCGGCTATGACGGCAGACTGAGTTCACCCGATATGGAGGCCGCGCTCGTGCGGGGGCTGACAGAAGCGGGTGTGGATGTGGACCGGATCGGGCGTGGGCCGACGCCCATGCTGTACTACGCGACGTTTGAAACCGGCGCCGCGGGCGGCGTGATGGTGACGGGCTCGCACAACCCGCCCACCCACAACGGCTTCAAGATGATGCTTGGCAAGAAGCCGTTTTTTGGGGCCGATATCAAAAAACTGGGAGATATGGCCGTTGCCGGGGACGTTGTATCCGGAAATGGCAACGCCACTGAACGGCCGGTCTTCGCGGATTACATTGAGCGGCTTCTGAAAGATTTCACCGGGTCGCGGGATTTGACAGCGGTGTGGGACCCTGGCAACGGCGCTGGCGGAGAGGCTGTCTCGGCCTTGGTAGATCGCTTGCCGGGGAAGCACGTTGTTCTGAACGGCGCCATCGACGGCACCTTTCCAGCGCACCATCCCGATCCGACCGTGCCGAAAAACCTCGAACAGCTGATTGAGCGTGTCAAAGCCGAAAAAGCGGACGTTGGTTTTGCCTTCGATGGTGATGCAGACCGTATCGGCGTCGTTGATGGAAAGGGACGCATTCTCTGGGGGGATCAAATTATGCAGATCCTGGCCGAGGACGTGCTTTCATCGCATCCCGGTGCGACGATCATTGCCGACGTAAAAGCCAGTCAGGCTTTGTTTGACGAAGTCGGGCGCATGGGGGGCAACGCCCTTATGTGGAAGACGGGCCATTCGCTAATTAAAAATAAAATGGCGGAAACCAAATCGCCGTTGGCCGGAGAGATGAGCGGGCATATTTTCTTTGCGGACACGTTCTACGGTTTTGACGATGCCGTTTATGTCGCCGTGCGGTTCCTGAGTATCATGGCAAGCAATCCGGACTTTGACCTGATCGCGCGTTATGACCGGTTTCCGACACTTATCAATACGCCGGAACTTAGGTTTCCGTGTCCCGACGAGCGCAAATTCGAGGTGATCACCGAGGTCAAGGCGCGGCTGGCTAAGTCCGGCGCGACCGTGAATGACATTGATGGCGTGCGTGTGTCGGGGAAGGGCGGTTGGTGGCTATTGCGGGCTTCCAACACCCAGGCGGTACTTGTGGCACGCGCCGAAGCGGAGTCCGAAGCCAATTTGGAAAGCCTCAAAGCACAGTTGTCCGAGCAATTGAAAGCCAGCGGGCTCGATTTGCCCGAGGAATCAGTCGGCCACTAGGGACGAGTGCTCAGTAGTTGGCGGCGAGCTTGGTGGTGCCGGGACGAACGGCGAGACAGTCATCCATATTTCTTGGCACGACAATAGAGCACGCGCGTACCAGATCGCGGCGCTCAAGTCCCAAAATCCGGGCCCGGTACAGCGTGCGACCCTTGGTGCGGACACGCTCGGTGACGGCGCGCAAGTCGCCGTATTCCTCCAACTTTTTGACCGCCTTATCCGCCACGGTTTGTGCTGTGCTTTGCAGGCTGAAGGCGCCGATCTGAATGCCCCATGTTTCCTCGACGATAACCCAGGTCGGAATTTTGTCGGGGTCGTCATTGATGTCGCCTGCTGCCCGGCTCAGGCTCGCCTTTTCCAGGCTGGCTGCAATGAAGTCCTCTTGAAGGGCTTCAATACGGTCGGCGACGATCAGCGACTCAGGCGTTTCGGTGATGATTGCAAATCCCTTGTCCAACAAATCGGCAAGGTGCTGGTCGCGCGTGCGCACACTTTTACCGCCTAAGACAACGCCAATCAGGCGATGACCGTCTCTTTCCGCAGACGCGGCTAGATTAAAACCGGAAGCACGGGTGTAGCCTGTCTTAATACCGTCCGCACCTTTGTAATTTTCGAGCAGATTGTTGTGAGACTTGTAGGTCCGGCCGCTGTACTTGAAGCTGGGACGCGAGAAATACGCGTAATACTGCGGAAAATCCTTGAACAGGCGTGCGGACAAAATAGCCATGTCCCGCGCAGTCGAGACCTGTCTTGAGTTCGGCAAGCCGGAGGCATTGCGGAACGATGTGTTCGCCATGCCCAGTGCGCGCGCTTTGTCGGTCATTTGAATGGCGAATAAATATTCTTTGCCGCCGAGGTGTTCAGCGACCACTGCGGCAACGTCGTTTGCCGATTTCGTCACCAGGGCGTTGATCGCGTCCTCAACTGAAATGGTCGAGCCACTGCGAAGACCGAGACGGGACGGGGCTTGTCCAGCGGCACGTGAGGACACTTTCATTTCCGTGTCCATTTTGGCCTCGCCGTTCTCTATGGCTTCGAACAGCAGGTAGAGCGTCATCATTTTTGTGAGCGAAGCGGGAAAGCGCTCGCCGTCCGCATACGCTTCATGAACGACGCGACCGGTGTCGGCATCGACGACAATGGAAGAATACTTGTTTGCGGCAAACGCTGCCGCCGGCAAGGCGGCGACAAGAATCGCGATAGCGGCCCGCAATAAAATGGCGCGAATCCCCATTCGAGAGTTCCCCAAACCAAAGCCAAAACCCAACCCAAAGGTTTGCACCTGTGGGTAACTTTCTACGCCTGGCCCTTTACCTCGTCATGCCCGATGAAGGGACATTCGGGAGCCGATTCTTCGGCTTTTCTTGAAATAAATTTACGCGTTTCCGGACAAACTGTCCACAGGCAGTTAGACCATCGTATTGAATTTTATGAACTTTTACCCACATTAATTATCGCTTATTATTTTTTGGGAGAATTAGGACCCTGCGAAGTGGGCCAATTCATGCCCGAAAGGGCTGAGAAAATGCTGAAAGGAAGACGAGCAGGATTGGCGGCGAATTCGCGCATACCTATACTTAACCACCGAGGTGGTAACCTCGTCCGGTTGAGCAACTGGACCGCATTTGGGCCGCTAAGTGTCAGAACATGAAGAGTTTTTTTAAAATCTTACCCATCGCATCGTCAGCGGCCTATGACCGCCCGCTTCACGAGATTCGAATGACGGATGACGATAAGGACGGAAACGATGAACGCATCAATACGGGTGTGGTCGTCAAGTCGCGTCCCAAAGTCAAAAAGCCGTCCATGTACAAGGTGCTGATGCTCAATGATGACTACACGCCGATGGAGTTTGTCGTGCATGTCTTGGAGCGGTACTTTGGAAAGAGCACCGAAGAGGCAACACAAATTATGCTCCACGTTCACCAAAAAGGTGTGGGCGTATGCGGCGTGTTTACCTTTGAGATCGCCGAAACAAAAGTAAACCAGACCATGGAACTGGCGCGAAAGAACCAGCATCCGTTGCAGTGTACGTTGGAGAAGGAGTAGAGGCGGATTTGAAGGAGGGGCCCGCAGCTACTATTTTTACAGGGGCTTTGGCCCCGCGCCGCGTTATTGGCGTGTGAGAAGAAAGGATAGGGCCCGTTGTCCATGTTGTCTCAGAACCTTGAAAAAACCCTCCATGTTGCGCTGGCCGCCGCGGCCGAGCGCCGTCACGAGTTTGCGACCCTGGAACATCTCCTTCTTGCGTTGTGTGACGACGATGACGCCGTTGCCGTCATGCGCGCCTGCAACATCGATATCGAAGAATTACGCGCCAAGATCGCTGAATTTCTCAATGACGAACTCAATGACATCGTTTCGCTGATTGTCGAGGACCCAAAGCCTACGGCAGGTTTCCAACGTGTCGTCCAACGCGCCGCGATTCACGTGCAATCGTCCGGCCGCGAAGAGGTGACCGGCGCGAACGTGCTCGTGGCGCTGTTTTCCGAGCGGGAAAGCCACGCCGTATATTTCCTGCAAACCCAGGACATGACCCGCCTGGATGCGGTGAACTACATATCCCACGGTATTGCGAAGCGCGGCGGCGCGACCGAGCGGCGCACGGTGCATGGCGCCGATCAGGAGGCTAAATCGGAAGAGACCGTCAAGAAAGGTCGGGAAGCTCTGACGGCATATTGCGTCGACCTCAATGAGAAAGCCAAAGCCGGTAAGATCGACCCGCTCATCGGTCGCGAAAAGGAAATCGAGCGGACAATTCAAATTTTGTGCCGCAGGACAAAGAATAATCCGTTGTATGTCGGCGACGCCGGCGTGGGCAAAACGGCCATCGCCGAAGGTCTCGCGCGCCGCATTATCAACAAGGACGTTCCGGAAGTTCTCCACGATGCGACGATTTTTGCATTGGACATGGGCTCGCTGCTTGCGGGTACGCGGTACCGCGGTGATTTTGAGGAACGCCTGAAAGCGGTCATCTCAGAGTTGGAGGGCCTGGAAGGCGCGGTGTTGTTCATCGACGAAATTCATACCGTCATAGGCGCCGGCGCAACATCCGGCGGAGCAATGGATGCATCTAATTTGCTGAAGCCCGCCTTGGCATCGGGTTCGCTGCGCTGCATCGGATCGACGACTTACAAGGAATACCGCAATTATTTCGAAAAGGACCGCGCCTTGGTCCGCCGCTTCCAGAAAATCGACGTTAGCGAGCCGTCGATAGAGGATACGGTGAAGATTCTGAAAGGCTTGAAGCCATACTACGAAGAGCACCACAGGGTGCGCTATACCGCGGAAGCGCTTCGCACTGCTGTTGAACTCGCGGCGCGCTACATCAACGACCGCAAACTTCCCGATAAGGCCATCGATGTCATTGACGAGGTCGGGGCGTCGCGGATGCTTTTGCCCGAGTCAAAACGCCGCAAGGTCGTTTCGGTGAAAGACGTTGAGGATGTCGTGGCGAAAATGGCCCGCGTTCCTCCCAAGACCGTCTCGCGGGACGACAAGAAGTCGCTGGAGAACCTTGAGCGGGATCTCAAGACCATGGTCTTTGGGCAGGATGACGCCATTATTGCGCTGTCCAGTTCCATCAAGCTGGCACGCGCCGGGCTGCGCGATCCCGAAAAACCCATCGGCTCGTATTTGTTCTCCGGTCCCACAGGGGTCGGCAAGACGGAAGTCGCGCGTCAATTGGCGGCGTCTTTGGGGGTCGAGTTGCATCGCTTCGACATGTCCGAGTACATGGAGCGCCATTCGGTATCACGCCTGATCGGCGCGCCGCCGGGATATGTGGGTTTTGATCAGGGCGGGCTTTTGACCGACGCCGTGGATCAACATCCGCATTGCGTGCTGCTGCTTGATGAAATTGAGAAAGCCCACCCGGACCTGTTCAATATTCTTCTGCAGGTGATGGATCACGGCAAACTGACTGATCACAACGGCAAGAGCGTCAATTTCCGCAACGTCATCCTAATCATGACGACGAATGCCGGTGCGGCGGAGCTAGCGAAAAACGCGATCGGCTTTGGCCAGGAGACGCGGGAAGGCGAGGACAAAGAGGCGATCGAGCGTATGTTCACGCCCGAGTTCCGCAATCGCCTGGACGCAATCATTACCTTTGCAAACCTTCCGCCCGAGGTTGTGGGCCGCGTTGTCGATAAGTTCGTTATGGAACTTGAAGGGCAATTGTCCGACCGCAACGTCACCATCGAGCTTACGCCCGCCGCGAGAAATTGGCTGTCCAAGAAAGGCTACGATTCCCGCATGGGTGCGCGCCCCTTGGGCCGCGTCATTCAGCAGGAAATCAAGAAACCGTTGGCCGACCAGCTGCTGTTTGGCGATCTGATCACGGGCGGGCACGTCAAAGTCGATATCAAGGACAACAAGGTCAGCTTTGACGTCAACGCGGCCAAGGCGCCGCCGAAGAAAAGTACGAAGGCCTCCGGTAAGTCGCGCGGTTCAAAAAACTCCGGCAAGGGCGGCACAAAGAAGCCGGAGACCGTTCGGTAGAAGCGCCTAATCTTTCGAACTGAGCTTGGTGAGCATTTGACCGAGCTCAACCGGAAACGGGAAGACGACGGTCGAGTTTTGCTCTCCGGCAATATTGTTGAGCGTGGTTAAGTAGCGCAGCTGCATGGCTTCGGGCCGACCGCTGAGAATTTCAGCGGCTTCCAGAAGCTTTTGCGCGGCCTGGTGCTCGCCCTCGGCGCTGATGACTTTCGCGCGCCGCTCGCGTTCAGCCTCAGCCTGACGCGCAATGGCACGAACCATGCTTTCGTTCAAATCGACGTGTTTGATTTCAACGTTGGCGACTTTGATTCCCCAGGCATCGGTCTGGGTGTCCAATATGGCCTGAATATCCGCGTTGAGCTTGTCTCGCTCTGCCAGCATTTCATCCAGGTCATGTTTGCCCAAGACCGATCTTAAGGTCGTTTGCGCAAGCTGGCTTGTGGCCTCCATGAAATTCTCGACCTGTATAATTGCGCGTTCGGGGTTGATCACGCGAAAGTACAGCACGGCATTCACGCGAACCGACACATTGTCTTTGGAAATGACGTCTTGCGTCGGTACGTCGTGAGCGACGGTCCGCAAATCGGTGCGTACCATCTGCTGGATGACCGGAATCAGAATGATGATGCCCGGGCCTTTGACGCTGGTGAATCGCCCGAGGGTAAAGACGACGCCTCTTTGGTACTCGCGCAAAATTTTGATCGCCGAGGCGAGGAAGACAACAAGGATAATGATGATCGGAAAATAAAATCCGAAATTCGAAAACATGAGATCGCTCCTCCCTTGTGCCCGGCGCCTATTCGGGCGCGACGGTCAATGTTAAACCATTGATGGACTTAACGCGCACATGCTGCCCTTCACTCAATGGCGTGGCACATTCGGCGCTCCATCTTTCGCCGTGGACGAAAACGTGACCTTGAGCACCGCTCCAGTCCACCACGACGCATGTTTCATCCATCATCTGTTCTTTGCCGCTGACCACCTTGCGTCCATGTGAAGAGATAGCCATTCGCACCACAAGCAGAGAAAAGGCGAGGGTGGTTGCCGCAGTTCCCGCGATAACGGGCCAGGATATGGAGAAGGCTTCCGCATCGGTGTCTATAAAAATGGCCGCGCCCAGAACAAATGCGATGGCCCCGCCTATCCCTAGTGCGCCGAACGAGGGCGCAAAGGCCTCGGCAACCATGAGCACCATACCCAGCACCACCAATCCGACGCCGGCGTAATTCACGGGTAGCGCCGCCAATGCATATAGACCGACGATCAGGCAGATCGCGCCAACCGTTCCAGGATAGATCGCGCCAGGATTCATAAACTCGAAAATCAGGCCATAGACGCCGATCATCATCAGAATCAACGCCACGTTTGGATTGGTGATGGCGCCGAGCAGTTCTGTGCGCCAATCGGGTTCAATGGCCGTCGTTTCCAGGGCCTTGCTCTCCAGCACTGTCTCCATGCCGTTTACGTCTACGATGCGGCCGTCGATTTTAGAAAGAAGGTCCGTGGTGCTGACGGCGACCAAATCGATGACGTTCTTTTCCAACGCATCCTCGGCGGACAAACTCGCGGCCTCCCTTACGGCCAAGTCCGCCCATTCGGCATTGCGCCCGCGCATTTGCGCAAGCGACCTGATGTAGGCCACTGCATCATTGACCGCTTTCGCTTCCATGGCGTTCGAAGGTTGCTTAGCCGGTTGTTCAGATGTGCCTTCTGGGCCTGCTGGATCCGAGGCCGTTTGCTCGTCGCCCGCAGAGTCAGGATTTACAGGTTGGTCGGAAGGTTGCGGCAGGCCGGGTGCGCCTGCGATTTGCACAGGGGTCGCGGCGCCCAAATTCGTGCCAGGCATCATCGCCGAAATGTGGCTGGCATAAAGAATATAGGTCCCCGCGCTGGCCGCGCGCGCGCCGGACGGGCTTACGAATGTTGCGACGGGAACCGGCGAGGCAATGATCTTACGGATAATCTCGCGCATGGATGTGTCGAGACCACCTGGCGTGTCCATCCTTATGACGATCAATGCTGCGTTCTGGTCCGCCGCTGCGTCGAGTGCGTCCGATACGTATGAGGCTGTGGCCGGGCCGATGGCGCCCTCAAGGCGCACCGTGACGGCGACGCCTGCGTGTTCGGCGCTTTCAGAGCGGAGGTCGGCTGCTCCACCAATAACTGCAATAAAAAGGAACACCGACGGAAGAATCCACCGGACCATCGCCGCACTATAGCCGCTCGGGCCGTTCCGTTCACCTCCCCATTGGGAAATAAATATAAAATTCTATATTTCGGTGTGGGCGGTGACCAACGCTTCAAATTCTTGAGGAGTGCAGGGGCGTCCGAACAGATAGCCCTGCAATAGCTGGCACCGTGTGGTGCCCAACATGTTCGCTTGTCCGGTCGTTTCGACGCCTTCCGCGACCACGCCAAAGCCAAGTCTGTCTGCGAGATCGATGATGGCGGCAACGATCGCGCCGTCCGCCGGGTTCTTGTCTAAGTCCTTTACGAATGATCTGTCGATTTTCACTACATCGATGGGCAAGCGCTTCAAATAGGCGAGGGATGAGTAGCCCGTTCCGAAGTCGTCGATAGAAATTTTTATGCCGTAGGTTTTGAGCGTGCCGAGTGTTGTGATGGCCTGCTCGATATCGACCGACATTGCGCCTTCCGTGAGTTCCAGTTCCAAGCAACTGGGATCGATCTGGGTTTCATCTATGATTCTTTTCACAACGCTCAACAAATGGCTGTCCGTGAATTGCACCGGCGACAAATTGACGGAAACGCTTTCAATGGGGATACCGTCATTGCGCCATGCCACAAATTGGCGGCACGCTTCGCGCAAGGTCCATTCGCCGATGGCTGTGATTAGGCCGCATTCTTCCGCCAACGGAATGAATGCGCCGGGTGATATGACGCCGCGCTCCGGGTGATGCCATCGCACCAATGCTTCCGCGGCCACAACACCACGCGAAGCCATTTCGACCTTGGGCTGGAAGTAGAGGACAAACTCGCGATGTTCGAGCGCGCGGCGCAGGTCGTTTTCGATGTTCAGACGTTCCGCGGCGGCTGACAGCATCTTTGGATTGAACGTCACCACTGCCTGCGACTTGTTTTGCTTTGCGGTGTACATCGCCATGTCCGCGTTTCTGATCAACAAGTCTGCCGAATTGCCGTCGTCAGGGTAATGGCAGACACCAATCGCCGGAGCGCAGTAGATTTCCCGGTCTTGAACGACAAACGGGTCGGCGAAGCTATAGAGGATTTTCTGCGCTAAGTTTACGCCGCCGTTGGAATCACTTAGGTCCGACGCAACGACAAGGAACTCGTCGCCGCCCAATCGGCCGACGATGTCTGACAGGCGTGTGATGGAGCGCAGGCGCCTTGCGACCATGCGCAGGAGTTCGTCCCCCGCCTGATGCCCCATGCCGTCATTGACTTGCTTGAATCCGTTTAGGTCCAAATAAAGCACGGCCAACCGCGACTTGTTGCGATTGGCGTGCAAAATGGCCTGATCAAGACGCTCGTTGATGAGCCATCGGTTGGGCAACTGCGTCAGCAGGTCGTAATTGGCTTGGTGTTTGATACGTAATTCTTGCTTTTTGCGAAAGCTGATGTCTGAGCACGTCACGACTATATGACTCAGCTGCCCGTCATGACCCCGCACTTTGGATGCGGTCAGCGACGAAATAAACGGCGTACCGTTCAGCTTTCTGCAAGTCGCTTCTCCCGACCATATACCGCGGGTTTTGACTTCGTGCCAAACGGCTGGAAGGAAGGTTTTTTCATGATATCCGGGCGCAAGGATATCGAGGGTTTTCCCAATAAGGTCAGTCGCGCCGAAACCGGTGATGCTTTCGTAGGCGGGATTTACAGCCCGCACGTACAGATCACGGTCTACAATAAGTATGCCGTCGCCCACACTGTCGAATACCGTCGCGAGCAAACGAATTTGTTCCTCGTCCGCTTTGCGTTGGGTAATGTCCTCGACTGTTCCTTCATAATAAAGAATATCGCCGCTTTTACCGCGTACGCAGCGGGCGTTTTCGGTGATCCAGATGATTGATCCGTCGGAACGGTAAATCTGTGCTTCGAAATCCTGAACCAGCCCTTCTTCGTCCATCGCCCTTTTGAAGGCATCGCGACGCATGGGGTCCAGGTAAAGCTGGCCTGCGATGTCGGTCAGATCGCTTATGAGTTCGGCAGGTGTGTCGTAGCCGTAGATTTTGGCGAGCGCGGGATTGACGCGCAAGTACCGACCGTCGACCGTGGTTTGATAAATACCCTCTACCGCATTTTCAAAAATACTGCGGTACTGACTCTCGGTATCTGTACTAACTTCACTCACCCCCGCGGACGTGCCGCCAACCATTGATTGCATCTCAGAGTCCCCACGACCCTGTACTGAAAATATTTACGTCATTTACTGCGCCCAAATTGCGCGCATTAGGCGTAGTCGTATCCAAAAAAAGCGCCCCGCCAGGCAGGACCGGCGGGGCGCAACCGTTCTAAGGAAACAAACCGTCAGTCCTTAGACGCTGTAGTACATTTCGTATTCAACCGGGTGCGGCGTCGTTTCAAAGCGCAGCACTTCGGCCATCTTCAGGCTGATGTAGCCGTCGATCATGTCGTTGGTGAACACGTCGCCGGCGGTCAGGAAGTCGCGGTCCGCGCTCAGGCTGTCGAGCGCTTCCCGGAGGCTTCCGCACACCGTGGGCACGCCGGCGAGTTCTTCCGGCGGCAGGTCATAGAGGTTTTTGTCCATCGGGTCGCCCGGGTGGATCTTATTCTTGATGCCGTCCAGACCGGCCATGAGCATCGCCGAATAGGCGAAGTACGGATTTGCCGACGGGTCGGGGAAACGCACTTCCACGCGCTTGCCTTTGGGGCTGGAGACGTGCGGGATGCGGCAGGACGCCGAGCGGTTGCGCGACGAGTAAGCCAACAAGACCGGCGCTTCGTAGCCCGGCACCAGACGCTTGTAGCTGTTGGTGGTCGGATTGGTGAAGGCGTTGATGGCCTTGGCGTGTTTGATGATGCCGCCGATGTAGTGCAGGCAGGTTTCGGACAGGTCTGCATAACCGGAACCTGCGAACGTGTTCTTGTCGCCTTTCCAAATTGACTGGTGAACGTGCATGCCCGATCCGTTGTCCTGGAAGACGGGCTTGGGCATAAAGGTCGCGGTCTTGCCATAGGAATGGGAGACCATATGAACGGCGTACTTATACAGTTGCATGCCGTCGGCCATTTTCAGCAGCGTGTCGAACTTAATGCCGAGCTCGTGCTGTGACGGCGCCACTTCGTGGTGGTGCTTTTCCATGGTCACGCCCATTTCGGCGAGCACGCTCACGATTTCGGCACGGAGATCTTGTCCGTTGTCCACGGGTGCAACCGGGAAGTATCCGCCTTTGGTGCGGGGGCGGTGGCCGGGGTTTCCTTCTTCGAAAACGCGGCCGTCGTTGTAGGGGCCTTCTTCGCTGTCGAAGGTGTAGAACATGTTGTTCGGCGCCGTCGAAAACCGGACGTCGTCAAATACAAAGAATTCGGCTTCCGGCCCGAAGTAGGCCACATCGCCCACACCGGTCGAGGCGAGGTAGTCGAGGGCTTTTTTCGCCACGCCGCGCGGGCAACGCTCGTAGGGAAGTCCAGTCGAGGGTTCGATCACATCGCAGAACAGCGCCAAGGTCGGCTGTGCGGTGAACGGGTCCATAACTGCGCTCGACAAATCCGGAATCAAGCTCATGTCAGATTCGTTGATGTCCTTCCAACCTGCGATGGACGAACCGTCGAACATGATGCCTTCCGTCAACATTTCCTCGTCAACGGTATCGACATACTGTGCGGTGTGCTGCCACTTGCCCGCTGGGTTGGTAAACCGAAAGTCAACGTATTTGACTTCCTTCGATTTAATCATATCCAAGACTTTTTTGACGTCTGACATGGTGCTTTCCTGTTCCTGCCGTTTTCGGTTGTGATGATTTGACTAAACGCAGCTAGGCTCTGTTTACGTTGTTATCGGCTGCGCTCGGTGCTCCCCACCGGATTTATATTGGTCTTATCCCGGTCTTGCGTGAAGTCCCTAGTTTACACGGCTTCCGCGCCGCGTTCCCCAGTCCGGATGCGGATGGCGTCGTCGATGGTATAGACGAAGATTTTACCGTCCCCGATCCGTCCCGTGTGAGCCGCCTTCTGGATGGATTCAATTGCCCTTTCGAGCATGTTGTCATCCAGGACAATCTCAATTTTAACTTTGGGGAGGAAGTCGACGATATATTCCGCTCCCCGGTAAAGTTCCGTATGTCCCTTTTGGCGACCGAACCCTTTTGCTTCGGTCACTGTAATGCCCTGTAAGCCGACATCGTGAAGGGCCTCCTTCACCTCATCAAGCTTGAAGGGTTTGATAATGGCTTCGATTTTTTTCATTTTGGCTCGTACCTCTCCTAAGTCCGCGGGACGTCCCTGATACCTCGGCCCACGGCACTCGATCATTTCAAGAGTCGTGCCAACTTTTGTGGAAACGGAAGAGCGGGAGGATTCCAGGCAATTTGCACGGACCGGACATCAAGGCGGGCCGGATATATGCTTAATTTGAAAACAGGTTGACCAATTCTTGGGCAATATCCATTAACCAAAGCGGCTCCGCACTGCTTGACGGTCGGCTGGGAAAGGAGGTAGGAACCGCTCGCGCCGTTCGGGCGCGGAGTTTGGACGCGGCAGGCCCATTCCTGGCGCCTCTGTGGCGGGTATAGCTCAGTTGGTTAGAGCGCCTGGTTGTGGTCCAGGAGGTCACGGGTTCGAATCCCGTTACTCGCCCCATTTTCTCAGCTCACGTAAAGTCTGGCGACGGTTTCCGCCTGGAAACAAAAAAAGCAATTTCAATAAGATAGTTTGGAATACGGTATTATATTACCGCGTTTAAAAGTATTTGATTTTATTGAATTAATAGCGTTGACAGGGTGCCCGGAATTTCCATAATGCGCCCGCTTTTGCCGGACCGCTTCGCAGCACGGGTCCCGGCCACCGATTGCAATGCTGCCCATAGATCGAGAAAAGAAATGAGAACCTACTCAGCAAAACCTGCGGACGTGCAACAGAAGTGGTTCGTGATCGATGCCGAGGGCCTGATATTGGGCCGCATGGCTGCGATCGTCGCCCAAATTCTGCGCGGCAAGCACAAACCCATTTACACGCCTCACATCGACACCGGCGATCACGTTGTGATCGTCAATGCGGACAAGGTGAAGCTCACCGGCCGCAAGGCCGATCAACGCATATTTTATTGGCACACCGGCCATCCGGGCGGCATCAAGGGACAGTCACCGCGCCGGACGTTGTCGGGCCGTTATCCGGAGCGCGTGATTCAGCGTGCCGTCGAACGCATGATGCCGAAGGACAGTCCACTGGCCCGCTCGCAGATGAAGAAGCTGAGAGTGTATGCCGGGGCCGAGCACCCTCATGAGGCGCAAAATCCGGAAGTTCTGGATATCGCCAGCCGTAACCGCAAGAACAAGCCTTAAGAGCAGGATAAGTTTCCATGGCCGAAGAAAAACAGACATTGGCGGATTTGAAGTCCACGGTTGAAGCCGCTGCGGCACCGCCGGCGGAACCTAAGCGCGACGAACAGGGCCGCTCATATGCGACCGGTAAACGTAAGGACGCCGTTGCCCGCGTGTGGGTGAAGCCCGGCAAGGGCCGGATCCTCGTGAATAACCGCGAGCTTGAAAAGTATTTCGTACGTCCGGTGCTGCGCATGATCATCAATCAGCCGTTTGCGGTGACCAATCGTGTCGGCGAGTTCGATGTGTATTGTACGGTGTCCGGCGGCGGGCTTTCGGGCCAGGCAGGCGCGGTGCGTCACGGCATTTCCAAGGCGCTGACGTATTATGAACCTGAACTTCGTCCGGCCCTGAAGGCCGTCGGGTTCTTGACCCGCGACCCGCGTACGGTTGAACGTAAGAAGTATGGCCGCCGCAAGGCGCGCCGCAGCTTCCAGTTCTCGAAGCGCTAGAACGCGAGCATACGTGTTTTGCAAAGAGCGCTTCGGGCAACCGGAGCGCTCTTTTTGTTTATGTACTCAGTTTTCCGATGCAGGAGCGGAAAATGAAGCCGAAGATTTTTATCGATGGTGAAGCGGGCACAACCGGATTGCAGATTAGGCAGCGGTTAGAGGCGCGCTCTGACGTCGAACTGCTGTCCATCGATCCGGAAAAACGCAAAGACCCGCAGGCGCGGGCCGATCTGTTGAACGGTGCCGACTTGGTCGTGTTGTGTTTGCCGGACGACGCCGCGCGTGAAGCCGCGGCGCTTATCACAAATCCCGATGTCAAAATCGTTGATGCATCTACAGCTCACCGCGTCGCGGACGGCTGGGTTTTCGGTTTTCCGGAAATGGCGAGCGGCCAAAAAGACGCCATCGCGGGCGCGACGCGGGTATCCAATCCCGGTTGCTGGTCGACGGGCGCCATTGCGCTGATTAAACCGCTGGTGGATGCGGGCGTCATGGGCGCGGATTATCCCGTAAACGTCGGCGGCGTGAGCGGATATTCCGGCGGTGGAAAGGGCATGATCGCTGAGTTCGAAGACAAAAGCGCGGACAACTACACCAACGTGCCGTACCGCATTTACGGATTGGAGTTAAAACACAAGCATCTTCCTGAAATGCAAAAGTACACGGGGCTGAGCGCAGCGCCGTTTTTCGGCCCCGCCGTTGGCCGGTATCGCCAGGGCATGATTGTTGAAGTGCCGGTGCACCTGTCGCGTTTTGCCAAGAAGGCAACACTGGCTGACGTGCACGGCATTTTAGCAGATGCGTATGCGGGTCAGAGATTTGTCAAAGTGACGTCGCTGGAAGACTCAGCACAAATCAAAACTCTTTCGCCTGAAACCCTGAATGGCACAAACGACCTACATCTATATGTATTTGGCCAAAAAGACGGCAATCAGGCACGTTTGGTTGCGTTATTGGATAATCTCGGGAAAGGTGCGTCGGGACAGGCTGTGCAAAATCTGAACATTATGCTTGGCTTCGCGGAAGACGCGTCATTGACGTGAATTTATTAAAGAGGAGTAAGATGTCCGGCCCACTGATAGTTCCTTGGAAAGGCGTAACGCCGAAGATTGCGGACGACGCCTTTATCGCGCCCAATGCGACGATCATTGGCGACGTTGTCATCGGCTCTAAATCCAGCGTTTGGTTCAACTGCGTTTTGCGCGGTGACGTGAACGCCATTCGTATCGGTGAGCGTACCAACATCCAGGACAGCTCCATCATTCACGTGGATAGCGGCACGAATACAAAGTCAGAAGGTTTTCCGACGCTGATCGGCAACGATATTCTTATCGGTCACAAAGCCATGATACACGGCACGACCATTGAGGATGGTGGTTTCGTCGGCATGTGCGCGACAACATTAGACGGCGTTTTTATCGAGAGTGAGGGCATGGTGGCCGCCGGTGCGATGGTTGGCGCGGGTAAGCGCGTTCTTAAGCACCAACTGTGGGCGGGTGTGCCGGCAAAGTTCCTCCGTGACATGAGGCCTGGGGAAATTGAATACATTCCCGAAGGCGTCGCGCATTACGTTGAATTGGGGCAGGGCTACCGCAAATATTACGCCGAACACGCCAAATAGGACGACAGTTTCGCAAAAGCGTCATTTTCAGCGCCGCTCATCATCGCTAAATTTATTGCCATGACATGCAGGGAAGGGATCGTCATGCGCGGGCTGCTCATTGCCGTTTTTCTCGTTGTGGTGAGTCCGGAGCTCCAAAGCGCGGAAGACTGTCCACGCGGGGATCTCGACGCGCTCTATTGCGATCGCGATGGCGACCTTGTCGCCGATACCCCTTCTGACACCGACGACTTGCGCGACCCGTCAACCCTGATCTTTTCATATACGCCTACGGAAGATCCGAGCGTTTACGTCGATGTGTGGCAGGGATTTTTGGAGCACATGGAAAATGTGACCGGTAAGCGCGTTCGCTTCTTCCAAGTACAATCCTACGCAGCACAACTCGAAGCGTTGCGATCGGGCCGGCTGCACGTGGCCGGTGTAAATACAGGCAGCAATCCGGTCGCTGTGAATTGTGCCGGCTTTGTGCCGTTCACAATGATGGCGACGAAAGACGGAGCGTTCGGTTATGAGATGGAAATTATTGTTCCCGCGAATTCTCCCATTCAAACCCCGGAGGATTTAAAGGGCAAAACTATCGCGTTCGTCGCGCCAACCTCCAATTCCGGATTTAAGGCGCCGACCGCAATTCTCAAGGCTGAGTTCGGCCTGGAAAATGGACGTGATTACGAAGCGACATTTTCCGGCAAACACGACAATTCAATTCTCGGCGTCGTGCACGGGGATTATGAAGCCGCAGCGATAGCCAATTCGGTGCTGAGTCAGATGGCCGACCGTGATGTGTTCGATACGTCGCGCATTCGCTCGATTTATAAATCCCAGACGTTCCCGACGACCGGATACGGCTTTGCACACAATTTGAAACCGGAATTGGCCGACAAAATCAAACAGGCGTTCTTTACATATGAATGGGAGGGCTCGGCGCTCAAGCAGGAGTTTTCGGACTTGGACGCATTTATACCTATCTCATACAAGAATGACTGGGACGTTGTCCGCAAAATCGATGCGGCGACGGGCGTAAGCTACGATTGTCGTTGACGCCGACATTCGGCACCGAACAAAGTAGCCTATGTCCGGCCTGCATCTCGAGAACCTCTCTAAAAAATACGGCACTAAATCGGCGCTCAACGGCGTAACGCTGTCCGTCGGCACGGGAGAGGTTATTGCCTTGATTGGCCCGTCCGGGGCGGGCAAAAGCACACTCATTCGCTGCATTAACCGGCTTGTCGAACCAACGTCCGGAACGGTCATTTTGGATGGCAGCGCGCTGACCAGTTTAAGTGCGTCGGGCCTTCGCAAGGCCCGGCGGCATATCGGGATGATCTTTCAGGAGTTTGCGCTGGTCGAGCGATTGACCGTTATGGAGAACGTGTTGTCCGGTCGCCTCGGGTACGTCGGGTTTTGGCGCAGCTGGTTCCGTAAATTTCCGCAGCGGGACGTCGATATGGCCTTTTCGTTACTCGATCGGGTCGGTCTCGGCGAATTCGTCGATCATCGCGCGGATCAACTATCGGGCGGTCAGCGCCAGCGCGTCGGCATTGCCCGCGCACTTATGCAGGAGCCGGATCTGCTGCTGGTTGATGAGCCAACCGCAAGCCTCGATCCCAAGACCGCGCGTCAGATCATGCGCTTGATTATTGAGCTTTGTGCGGAAAAGGGACTGACCGCCGTTATCAATATCCACGACGTGCCGCTGGCCAAGTTGTTCGTGTCGCGCATTGTCGGCTTGAAAGATGGGGTTGTGGTCTTCGACGGCAAACCGGATGCGCTGGTCCCCGAGGAACTGACCCGCATTTATGGGGAAGAGGACTGGGATGCGGCGGCTCCTAAAACGGACGACCAAAATCGTCAGGTGGTTTTGGATCAAGACCGCGTGGCCGGAGAGCGTTGATGGCTGAAGCCGTGCAGGGAAGGCTCTGGAAACCGCCGCCGCTTATTCAAAGCGCTCGATTGCGCTGGATGCTGACCTTGGGCGCGGTGATCTACCTGGCCGCGGCGTTGGGAACGATTGACATCAATTGGTCGCGCGTCGCCGAGGGCGGGCCCCGGGCCGTCACTTTCATCCTGAGTTTCTTTCCACCTGACTTCACCTCGCGCGGCAACGCAATCGTCGTCGGTGTGCTCGAAAGCCTGTGGATGACGGTCGGCGCCACGGCGGTGGGCGTTTTTTTGGCCGTGCCGCTAGCGGTCGGCGGGGCTAACAACCTGGCGCCAAGGCCCGTGTATCTGGTGTGCAGAGCAATCATGGCCATTACCCGCACGTTCCCTGAAATCTTGGTGGCTATTTTTTTCGTCAAACTTTTTGGCTTTGGAACCTTTGCAGGGTTTCTGACGCTAACTTTCGCCACCATCGGATTTAACGCAAAATTGTTGGCCGAAGACATCGAGGCGGTGAACCCGTCCCAAGTCGAGGCCGTGCGCGCGACCGGCGCGGGATGGTTTTCGTGGCTGGCCTACGCCATACAGCCGCAGGTTCTGCCGCGCGCCATTGGGCTGGCGATTTATCGGCTGGATATCAATTTCCGTGAGTCCGCGATTATCGGCATCGTCGGGGCGGGTGGTATCGGGGCGACCCTCACAACAGCTTTCGACCGATACGAGTTTGAAAGCGCTGCTGCGATCCTCATCGTCATTATTGTCATCGTCATGGCCACGGAGCTGATGTCTGGGCGAATTCGAAGGTGGGTGCAGTAATGCCTATCGTTGTGTCCGACACCCACTCAACCTGGACCAAACGCACCCCTGCGATAAGTGCCCTCGTATGGATGGGTTGGCTGATCGGCGTGGCGTTGGTCGTGGTCTGCCTGCAAAAAATTTCGGCTCAGACGGAATGGTTTTTCGTCGCTGACGCGCCTGCTCAAGGGGCGGACATGATCAGCCGCATGTTTCCCCCGGAGTGGGGGTATGGGAGCGAGCTGTTGCGGCCCATGTGGGATACACTCACCATCGCCACCATTGGCACCAGCATCGCCGTGGTGATTGCATTGCCGCTGGCTTTCTTGGCCGCGCGGAACACGACGCCGCATGTCAGCCTGCGCAGCTTGGCGCTGTTTTTTATTGTGGCGTCTCGCTCCATCAATTCGATCATCTGGGCGCTCGTGCTGGTGGCGATTGTCGGGCCGGGCGTCTTGGCCGGGATATTCGCCATTGCATTCCGTTCCGTTGGTTTTATCGCCAAGTTGCTCTATGAAGCCTTGGAGGAGAGTGATCCACGCTCTGCAGAAGCCATTACATCCACTGGTGCTTCGGGGGTCCAGGTGGTCAGCTACGGTGTCTGGCCGCAGGTGCTTCCGGCGTTTGCCGGTATTTCGGTGTTCCGCTGGGACATCAATATCCGCGAGGCGACCATTCTTGGGCTGGTGGGCGCGGGCGGCATTGGCCTCCAACTGAACGCTTCGATCAATGCATTGGAGTGGAGCCGCGTCTCGCTCATTTTATTGCTTATTTTTCTCGCGGTTCTGGCGGCAGAGGCGGTGTCGGCGCGGGTTCGCGCCGCTGTCACCTAGATAAAATAACCATAGATAATTCAAAAAGTTACAGGCCTGTATTTTCACGCTGATTCAACTTGAATTCAGGGTATAATTAGCGTTATGCCGCCTCAGTTCTGCATGGCGAATATTCGCTTCAGCGGGTGGTAATTTGAGCTTCGCCGGTGTACTTGAGCGCCCAATTCTGCCTGACGTATCGCAGATGGAGAGTGAGCGATGTCCAAGCATCTGAAGTCCTCCCGTATTTCCGTGCCCGATATCCGGTCGCGCAAGGGCCGCGAGAAGATCGTCTGCCTGACGGCCTATACCGCGCCTATGGCCGACATTATGGACCCGCACGTGGACCTGATCCTGGTCGGCGATACGGTGGGTATGGTTTTCCACGGATTGCCCAGCACTGTCGGCGTGACGCTGGACATGATGATCATGCACGGCCAGGCAGTCATGCGTGGCTCGTCAAAGGCCCTTGTCGTTGTTGATATGCCCTTTGGCAGCTATGAAAGCAGCCCGCAGCAGGCGTTCGAGTCTGCAGCGCGCATCATGCGCGAAACCGGCTGCCAGGCAGTGAAGGTCGAAGCCTGCGAGGGCATCGCGGAAACGATTTCGTTCTTGGTTGGACGCGGTATTCCGGTGGTGGGCCACGTCGGCTTGCGGCCCCAGGCCATTAACATCGACGGCGGATTCAAAACCAAAGGCCGCACCGGTGACGAACGCGTGCGAGTCCTGGCCGAGGCCCATGCGGTGGAGCAGGCAGGCGCATTCGCCATCGTTGTGGAAGGGGTCGCCAGCGATCTCGCCGAGCAGATCACAAACGAAATTTCCGTGCCGACCATCGGCATCGGCGCATCGCCCAAATGCGACGGCCAGATTTTGGTGACGGACGATATGATCGGTTTGTTCGAATGGACCCCGAAATTTGTGCGTCGCTATGCAGGTCTGCGCGAGACAATTTCCCAGGCGGTGTCGTCCTACGCTGCGGACGTACGCTCCGGCCAATTCCCCGGCCCGGCGGAGATTTATACGCTGAAGGCAGGCTAGGACGGAGCGGGCCTAAACCGCCCGCATCTTCACGTAGCTGCCCGGCGCGTTTTCCAGCACCTTCAGTTTTCCATCTTCCGGCTTGCGCGCAGGAACCTCTGCGCCCGACATAGGTTTGAGCCAGGCGTCCCAATCGGTCCACCAGGAGCCGGCATGCTCTTCCGCGCCGGCAAGCCATTCTTCGGTGGTTTTGGCGCCCTTGTCATTGGTCCAGTAGCAATACTTGTTGGCCGCCGGCGGATTGACGATCCCGGCAATATGGCCGGACGCTGAGAGCACGAACTTAACCGGCCCGCCGAACAGCTTCGTGCCCTCGAAGGTCGAGACCCACGGCGCGATGTGGTCTTCCTTGCAGCTAATCATATAGGTGGGCACGGTGATCTTGCTGAGATCAATCGGTACGCCGTCCAGCGTGATGCCGCCTGGTTTCGAGAGATTGTTCTCTAAATACATGTTGCGCAGATAAAAGCTGTGCATGGCGCTGGGCATACGCGTGGAATCCGAATTCCAATACAAGAGGTCGAACGGGAAGGGTTCCTTGCCCAGGAGGTAGTTGTTGACCACGAACGACCAGATCAGATCGTTGGCCCGCAGCATGTTGAAGGATGCCGCCATGTCGGCGGCGTCCAGATACCCGCCAGCATCGGCCATCCACTTTTCCAAAGCTTCCAATTGTTCTTCGTCGATGAAAACACGCAGGTCGCCGACTTCCTTGAAGTCTGTGAGGGCGGCGAAGTAGGTGGCCGAAGCAACCGTGTCGTCTTTTTTCGCTTTCAGATAGGCGAGGGTGGCGGCCAGGAGCGTTCCGCCCAGACAATACCCGACGATATGAGTGTTTTTGGCGCCGGTCTGTTCGAGAACGGCATTCTTGGCCGCGACCGCACCGTCCAGCATGTAATCGACAAAATTCACTTTGGACATGGAGGCGTCCGGATTGACCCAGGACATAATGAAGGTCGTGTAGCCCTGGCTCGTCAGCCATTTCACGAGGGAGTTCTTTTCGCGCAGATCGAGGATGTAAAACTTGTTGATCCACGGCGGAATGATGAGGATCGGCGTATCCTTCACCTTGTCCGTCGTCGGGCTGTACTGGATGAGCTGGAACATCCGGTTTTGGAAGACAACCTTGCCCGGTGTGACCGCGACGTTCTCTCCGACTGAGAACGCCGTTTCGTCGGTCATGGATACCCGCAGGCGGCCCTTGCCGCGCTCGAGGTCCTCCAGCAGGTTCTCAAGTCCCTTCACGAGGTTTTCGCCGTGGCTTTCTACCGTGGCGCGCAGCACCTCTGGATTGGAGAGGGCGAAATTGGTCGGGGCGAGGGCGTCAACGAACTGCTTTGTGTAGAAGGCGACCTTGTGTTTTGTGTGTGCGTCCAGTCCTTCCACTTCCGCGACTGTTGATTCCATCCATTTGGCGGTCAGCAGATAGGACTGCTTGATGAAGTCGAAGATCTGGTTTTCTTTCCACGCATCGTCTTTGAAACGCCGATCGTCCTGCGCAGGCTGAATGATGTCACCGGTGTCCTGGCCCATCATTTTCAGCGTGGTGTTGCGCCAAAGGTCCATGTAGCCACGCCAGAGATTGAGTTGGGCGTCCATCATGCGTTGCGGGTCGGACATAAGCTTGGCGGTGAGTTCCAGAAAAGCGCCGCCTATATTGATGGCGTCCGCCATGCCCATGGTCATGGTCTTGGCCGGGTCGTCGGCATTACGGCTGATGAAATCCGTGACGAGACGCTGCGAGCGTTCGGCGATACGATTGGTGATATTTGCCCAATCGTCCTGAGCTCCGGTTTTCTGCGTGTTGTTCTTTGGCGGGGGTTTCTTTTCGCTCATTTTCTTCTTTTCTTGTTTGCGGCCCGGACGTATTGCCGTGGCTCAGCCTCCCCGCCGAGTGCCACCGACAACACTTTTGAATTTTCTTAGGTTCTTACTCGGGGTATGGAAGGGGCGCAACGGGGCTCAAGGTGACTTTGCCGTTACGATCCTTGCCGGATTGTGTTGGATTCTGCCTTAGAATTCCGTATGTAGTACCTTAGTTACGGCCCATAAGACTTTGAAAAATTTATTTATTGGAAACAGCCCGTGATCCTCACGCCCGACAATTTCCAACCTAATTTCCCCAACGTACACCCTGTGCGGTCATCGAAGATTTTGGCTTCGATGGTGCTTATGGCTGCCGTTTTGAGTGGCTGCTCCAGTGTGGGAAGCACGATGGGCGGGCTATTCGGCGGTGATGCACCGGCCAGTGGCGAGGAAGCGCAGGCTTCGAACGGGGCGACTTTTTCGGCGCCTCCATCCAGTGGGAGCGGCGCGCCTGACATCAATTCCGTACCGACAACGGCACCCACGCCGTCGTTCCAGGAGGAACGGGACCGGGCTTTGGCCGGTCTTATCGCGGACCGCGCCAATTCGCGCCATACGCCGCAAGGGGCGAGATCCATGCCGGTTGCCGTTCGCCCATTGGAATCCGCCTCGGAACAGCCAGATGGGGGGGCTGAGCCAGAAGCCTCCGAAGCGGCGAGCATCGATCCTGTCGCGCGGTTGTCCGATCCGCCGCCGCCAAGGCCAGCTGAAGCCAGCGGACAGACACAGGGCGGCAGCGAGACCTCGGCCGAGAGTTCCAATGTTCCCAGAATCCCACCCACGCCGGCACGGCCTGCGGCTGGGCCACGGGTCAATCCCTTGCCCACGCCATCAACATCCATAGCTGGCGATCAAAGTGCGCCCGAGCAAACTGCCGCCGCGGCACCGAGATTCCGGACCTTGGCGGATTTTGCCGCTGCCAACTTTGCGGTCTCTAGCCAAGTTGCAACGGTCCCGTCGGTGGTCAGAGGCATTTCAACCGAGGACCGGCGCCTTCTCCAGGATGCCGCAAACCTGCGCAGCGATGTTCAGGGTGTGCTGCGGATCGTCGCGCATGGCGGCGAGGGTGATCCTGCCGCCGCCGCGAGCTATGCCGTCCGGGTTGCGGAAGTCTTGGTTGAAATGGGCGTGCCAACGGATCGCATATTCGCGGGCGCTGACAATGGCACCGGCCCTGTCGAGGTCTTCCTGAGCTACTAGACGGCACCGGATCGTCGGGGGTCTTGAGGCCCACGAAAAGGCCGAAGTTGGCCCATATCTTGGCCACAGTATTGCGTTAACCCCGGCATTGTAGATTTTATCAGTCTGGCTCATATAGAAGACGGTGAATCAGGAGTGGGCTGAGCTCCTCCGTCCCGTGAGATAAGGCAATACCCATGAAAACCGAGTTCCATCGTATCAATCGCTTGCCGCCCTATGTCTTCGCAGAAGTCAATGCGATGAAGGCGCGCGCGCGTGCGGCGGGCGAGGACATCATGGACCTTGGTATGGGGAATCCCGATTTGCCAACGCCGAAACATATCGTCGACAAACTCTGCGAAGTCGCCCAAGACCCAAAAGCGCATAGGTATTCGGCTTCGCAAGGCATCAGGGGGCTGCGTAAAGCCTTTGTTGGCTACTATCAGCGCCGCTTTGGCGTTGAATTGGATATGAACAAGGAAGTTTGCGTCACTCTTGGCTCAAAAGAGGGGCTCGCAAATCTTGCGTCCGCCATCACCAATCCCGGCGATCTCATCCTTGCGCCGAACCCCGCGTATCCGATTCATCCTTTCGGTTTCATTATCGCGGACGGTACGGTGCGCTCGTTGCCGTGCGAACCGGATGATGAGTTCTTGGCCGCGTTGGAACTGGCCGTGCGTAATTCTACGCCTAAGCCGACTGCGCTGATCTTGAACTATCCATCTAACCCCACGGCGAAAGTGGCGAGCCTGGACTTCTTCGGTCAGGTGGTGGATTTCTGCAAGCATCACGGCATCTTTATTCTGTCCGACCTTGCGTACGCCGAAATCTATTTCGACATAGAGCCGCCGCCGTCGGTATTGCAAATACCGGGCGCGAAGGACATTGCCGTGGAGTTTACGTCCATGAGCAAAACCTACAGCATGCCGGGCTGGCGTGTCGGGTTTGCCGCGGGAAACCCGTTCCTGATGAACGCTCTGATTCGTATCAAGTCGTACTTGGACTACGGCGCGTTCACGCCGGTGCAGGTGGCGGCAGCCACGGCTTTGAACGGTCCACAAGATTGTGTCGCCGAAGCACGGCAAATTTATAAAGAGCGCCGGGATATTCTGGTGGAGGGACTGGAGCAGGCGGGTTGGTCCATACCCAATCCGCAGGCCTCGATGTTCGCCTGGGCACCGATACCTGAGCCCTTCAAACACTTGGGTGCGCTCGAGTTTTCGAAACTTCTTTTGACCGAAGCGAAAGTCGCCGTTTCGCCGGGTACGGGATTCGGAGAAAACGGCGAGGGGTATGTCCGCATAGCACTGGTGGAAAATAAGCATCGCATCCGCCAGGCCGTGCGCAACATCCGCACATTTTTCGGCAACGCCGGAACCGCGCTGGAAAACGCAGAGAAGAAAAGAGCGGCGGCATCGTGAGCAAATCTTTTAAAGTAGGTTTGGCCGGTCTCGGGACGGTAGGGGTCGGAACGTTCAAGCTGTTGCAAGCGAACGCGGACCTCATTGCGCAGCGCTGTGGGCGTTCAATTGAGGTGACCGCTGTATCGGCGTCTCAGCGGTCCAAGAATCGCGGGATCGATCTGTCGTCTGTCACTTGGTTTAACGACGGAGCTGAACTAGCCGCGCAGGCGGATGTCGACGTCGTCGTAGAAGTCATCGGCGGTGCGGAAGGCTCGGCGCGCAAGACGGTTGAGGCCGCTCTCAAACGGAAAATTCACGTGGTGACAGCCAACAAGGCACTTTTGGCCAACCACGGCATTGAACTCGCCAAGCTGTCAGAAAAATCAGGCGTCAGTCTTGCCTATGAAGCGGCGGTGGCCGGCGGCGTGCCGATCATTAAGGCGCTGCGAGAAAGCCTAGCGAGCAACTCCGTCAACCGGATCACCGGCATTTTGAACGGCACCTGCAATTACATACTCTCGACCATGCGCACCACGGGCCGGGACTTCGAGGACGTCCTCAAGGAAGCTCAGGCGTTGGGATATGCGGAAGCCGACCCGTCGTTCGACGTTGACGGTGTCGATGCTGCGCACAAGCTTGCGATCCTCACCAGCGTTGCTTTCGGGACCGAGATCGACATCAACGCGGTGCATATGGAAGGCATCCGCAATATCTCGACACTGGACATCAATTACGCCGATGAATTCGGATACAGAATTAAACTTCTGGGACTGGCCGAAAAATTAAGTGAGCAGGCCGGCGGCGGCATTGTTCAGCGTGTGTATCCGTGTTTAATCCGGCCAGACCATCCGCTTGCATCCGTGGAAGGTGTTTTCAACGCCGTCGTGGCCGAAGGTGATTTCGTCGGTAAGTCCGTTTACGAAGGACGGGGAGCGGGGGCAGGGCCGACGGCTTCGGCTATCGTTTCCGATTTGATGGATATCGCGGCCGGTCGCCACGCACCGGTTTTCGGTGTTCCTGTCTCCGAATTGAAATCCCCGCCGTCCATTCCCGTGGAGCAACATGTTGGCGAGTATTATGTCCGTCTCTTGGTCGTCGATAGACCAGGTGTGTTCGCAGACATTGCCACGGCATTCCGCGATGAATCAGTTTCTATGGAATCAGTTCTTCAAAGGGGCCGCAATTCCAACGCCAATGTGAACGTGGTTATCATCACCCACGAAACCCAAGAATCAAATCTGGTCAGGGCCCTCAAGCTTTTGCAGGACAATGCCGCTTTGGTCGAACCACCGCACATGATGCGGATTGAGAATATCGACGGCGCGTAATTCGCTAAGCCGCGGGCAAGTTGTGCTCGAGCGTCGTCATCAGTCGCCGTTTCATGGGGATAACCCATTCCTCCTTTAGCTTAGGCGAGAGAAGACCGGCGTCTTCCAGCTCGTCGCACAGCTTCATTTGATGAGCGACATCAAACAAATCGACTTGGGATGAGAATTTACCGTCGCCGCCATAAGTGATGAATGAAACGCCGTGTGTTTCGTAATGCGTACCGTCCGGCCGCTTTCCCGGACCACGATTGAGCCAATGGCTGATAATACGGTCGCCGTTCACGGCCCAGTCGATAATCGGAAAGCTCCAGCCCTTCCAGCCGGATCCTACGTCCATGTCTCGTCCGTAATGGGTTTTCCTGATTTCCTCGCGACCATTGGCGACAACGAGCATCGCGCCCGCGTATGGGCATGAATAGACACAGTCCTCGTGATAAAATTCGTCGGCGAGCCACGACCAAGAATTACGCCGTTCGGCCTCCTTGAACGCTTCGGCTAATCGCCTGATGGAATCTTGAACCTTTTCGCGTGGATAGGTCATCCTGCACCCCCATTTTGACGTTCAATGATGGCGTGAATTCAATCATTTTGGCAGTGTAATTTCCGGCTGTTTACTTGAATTTTGAGGGAATTCCGCCTTTTGGACTTTGGCGGTTGCCATCCTCGGGCGAGGGCTCCAATATCCCCGCCCACCTGGGAGAAACTCACTAAAATAAAAGCGATAAGGCGTCATCTATGTCACTTCAATTGGATAGCTCGTTCGATAACGTATTGGAGCGCAATCTTGCCCTTGAGGCAGTGCGCGTCACCGAGGCTGCGGCGATATCGGCCTCTCGATTGATGGGCCGGGGGGATGAAAAAGCGGCCGATCAGGCGGCGGTGGACGCCATGCGCAAGGCACTCAACAGCCTCAATATCGACGGCACCGTGGTGATTGGCGAGGGCGAGCGCGACGAAGCGCCGATGCTCTATATCGGCGAAAAGGTGGGCTCGGGTGAGGGCCCAAAAGTGGACATCGCATTGGATCCGCTGGAAGGCACGACCATTACGGCCAAGGGCGGGGCCAACGCGCTTGCGGTTATCGCCATGGCCGAGGCCGGTAATTTTCTGAACGCGCCGGATGTATACATGGACAAAATTGCGGTTGGTCCTGGTCTTCCCAAAGGCGTGGTCGATTTGGACAAGACGCCGGAGGAAAACTTAAAGAGTTTGGCGAAAGCTAAAAAGTGCGATGTGGAAGACTTGGTGATCTGTATTCTCGATCGTCCGCGCCATGCCGAACTGATCTCAAAGGTGCGTGCGGCAGGCGCGCGTATCATGCTGATCACTGACGGTGATGTCTCCGGTGTCATTGCGACTGCGCAGGATGATTCAGGTGTGACCATGTACATGGGCTCGGGCGGCGCGCCGGAAGGTGTGCTGGCCGCGGCGGCATTGCGCTGCATTGGCGGCCAAATGCAAGGACGCTTGCTGTTCCGCAATGACGATGAAGTTGGACGTGCCCGTAAGTGGGGCATTGAGGACCTGGAGCGCAAATACGACCTGCTCGATCTCGCCAAGGGAAATGTTATGTTCGCGGCGACGGGCGTTACGAGTGGGGCAATGCTGCGTGGTGTAAGGCGTTTTCATAGTGGTGCCATCACGCATTCGATCATTATGCGCTCGAAATCGGGAACGGTGCGCTATGTGGAAGCGCATCACCGCTTTGATCAGGACACGAAATAGTATCGTTTAATGGCCCTCGCGCCCGCTCTTAACTCTGGATTTCTCGGTGTCGATCAATCCGCGCTCGGCCGGCGCTGGGAGTTGCGTAGCGTTGACGACGCTGTTGCCCGGGACTTGGTCCAAAACGCGGGCGTGTCAGACGCCGTGGCCAGAGTATTGGCCGGGCGCGGCGTCGACATTTCATCTGCCTCGACCTTCCTAAAGCCAACACTGAAAACCCTGCTGCCGGACCCTAGTTCGATAGCTGACGTGGATAAGGCCGCGTTGCGCATTTTGCGGGCCCTTCAAGCGGATGAGCAAATCGCTGTATTTGGCGACTATGACGTTGACGGTGCCACGTCATCCGCCCTGCTCAAATTATTTTTCCGGGCCATCGACAAGGATATCGAGGTTTACATCCCCGACCGGCAGGCTGAAGGGTATGGTCCAAACACAGCTGCGCTTAAGAAACTGCGCGAGCGTGGAAACAAGGTCGTTATCACGGTCGACTGCGGCATCGTTGCCTTCGACACACTGCGCACGGCTAACGAGGACGGTCTCGACGTCATTGTTGTTGACCATCACAAGGCCGAGCCCGAGCTACCTATTGCCGCAGCCGTCATAAATCCCAACCGGCTCGATGACGAGAGCGGCCTGGGGCACTTGGCGGCCGTCGGTGTGACATTCATGTTGATCGTTGCGGTGAACCGTCTGCTTCGCGATCAGCGCTATTACGCGGAGAACAATCTGCCCGAGCCGGATCTCAAACAATGGCTCGATATTGTGGCCCTAGGAACGGTGTGCGACGTCGTTCCGCTCAAAGGGCTGAACCGAGCGCTGGTCACGCAAGGTCTTCAAATAATGGCGCAGCAAAACAATGTGGGTTTGGCCGCTCTGAGTCGCATAGCCCGTTTTGATGAGCGTCCGACGGCTTTTCATCTCGGATATTTATTGGGACCACGTGTCAATGCCGGCGGGCGCGTAGGGCAAGCGGATATCGGAACGCGGTTACTTTCGACCGACGATGCGGACGAGGCGGCGGCTTTGGCACTGAAGCTTGATGAATTCAACGCATCGCGAAAGGAAATCGAAGCCGCCGTATTGGGTGAAGCCATCGAACAGGTGGAAACGACGGCAAATCCCGATGATCCGGTATTGTTCGCCGTTGGAAAGGATTGGCACCCGGGCGTGATCGGCATCGTCGCCGGGCGGTTGAAAGAACGTTACGACCGTCCAGCCTGTGTTGTTGCGCTCGACGGCGGTATGGCAAAGGGTTCTGGGCGCTCGGTCGCCGGCGTTGACCTCGGTCGGGCTGTTTTGGCGGCGCGCGATGCGGGCCTACTTTTTAACGGCGGCGGTCATGCCATGGCGGCAGGCTTTACGGTGGAGGAGGCCCGGCTGAAGGACTTTTCCAATTTTCTTTCCGAACACGTTCGCCACCAGCTTCAAGGTGAACCGATCGCACCTCAGCTCGACATAGACGGCGCCGTCGCGGCTTCCGCGGTGAATATCCATCTGGTCTCGGAACTGGAGTGCATAGCGCCGTTTGGGGCCGGCAATGACGAACCCCGATTTGTGATCACGGACGTCAAGGTGGGCAAAGCGGACGTTGTGGGCAGCGGCCATGTACGTTGCTTTTTCTCGGGCCGCTCCGGGGGCAATGTGAAAGGGATTGCTTTCAACTGTGCTGATTCTGAATTGGGGCACCTATTGCTGACGTCGGGTGACCGTCGCATTCACGTGGCGGGGACCATCAGAGCCGATAATTGGCAAGGCCGGCGCGGCGTTCAGATTGTCATCGATGACGCAGCGCTTTTGCAGTAACGAGCAAAGCCCTAAGCCTATGAAACTACTGGAAATTGGCGATTTGACCTCCGGTTGACGCACCTCGGGAACCATGTAACTTTGACAGCCTCATACTTCTGCGAATTTCTTACCGGCTCTAATCCTGGGTCGATGCCATTTTTTGTTTTTGGGGGAACGCATGTCCAAAATTACTAAGTTCATCTGCGCGACGCTTGGGGCGTTCACTTTGGTCTTTGGCTCCAGCGCTATGACGGCGCAAGCGCAAGGTCTTGGGGAATTCAACGGCGCAGATTTTACATGTCTTGAATATACCAACGGCCTGGGAGCCAATGCTTCCGGCAAGATCCAATCCCAGCTGGGACATCTATGGGTGTTGGGATATTTGTCCGGCTACTACAAAGCCAACGACACATTGGAAATGACCGAAGACGAAGGTGCGGGGGAAAGCCTGTACAACATCATGCTTCAAACGTGCCGCGAATATCCGCAAAACTCACTGCTGTCCATTGCCATGCAGGCGTTGGCCGTTGAAGCGCGTGCCATGCCGGCCGCGCCGATGATGGAATTTACGCCGAGTGGGTATACGTGCGGCCAACACGTTGAGGCGAGGGGCGGTTCCGCTGCTGATGCCAACAAGGCGGACTTGGCAGATCTATGGGCGTTTGCGTTCATCCAAGGATTCAAGAACGTGTCCGTTCCGGATATGGAAATCGCAATCGAAAACATGCCCGCACTGACGGGCGCCATCGCGCAAAATTGCGAGAAAAATCCCGATATGGCGTTTATGGATCTCACGGCGCTGGTCGCCAGAGCCGTCAAGATCGAGTAGGTTGGGCGAGGTGGAATAGTTTAAGGCCGGGCGTATAGACGTCCGGCCTTTTTTATTGGGACTTTTTTACGCGCTTGCGTTTGCCCGGCACCTTGGGCGGCAAAGTTGTGTCGCCGTCGCCAAGAATGCGTTGCATCAATACTGCGTCCACCCAGCGGCCGAACTTAAAGCAGGTCGAGCCCAGCGCGCCGACGACAAAAAAGCCGTGCCGGCTGTGCAGGGCGAGGGATGCAGCATTGGTGCTGTCGCCGATGACTGCGATCATTTGTCGGAACCCCAACTCCGTGCACCGTTTTATGAGTTCCGACAGTAGTGCATTGCCCACATTCTTGCCCAAGTAGTCCGGTGCCACGTATACCGAGTCCTCGATCGTGTACCGGTACCCTGATCTTTCCCGGAACGGGCCTGCGTAGGCGTATCCGACCATGCGTTTGCCGATATTGGCGATGAGGAACGGCAAACCGCGCGCCTGAATGCGCTGCCAGCGGGCGGTCATTTCGGCAACGGTTGGCGGTTCTTCTTCGAACGACGCCGTGGTTGAGCGCACGTAATGGGCGTAGATTTCCTGAACCGCGGGCATGTCGGCTTCGGTTGCAAGCCTGATCCGGACCTTCAAGGGGCCGGCGGAAGATTTGGGTGCCGCTGCGTTCATGGTGGGTGCCGTTGTCCGATCCTCACGAATCTGCCGCAAAAAGCCGGCGGCTGGCGCGTGATGTATCCCGGTTGTTGGCCGCTATGCAAGCCCGGAACGAGGGTTTGAGCGCCCTTCGCATGCCCAATGAAGGACTGCGGCAGAGGCTTGATTTATAGGGCGGTACCCGGTATCACCCGGTGCTCTCGCGCCAGCGGGCCTCTGCGTCCCCATCGTCTAGAGGCCTAGGACACCGCCCTTTCACGGCGGCAACCGGGGTTCGAATCCCCGTGGGGACGCCATATTTTCTGCCATTTTTGAATGGCTCGCGCCAAACGTACGGCAAACATACGGCATAAACGTTCCGGGACGGCGGTGGACGGTAGGCATATAGGCGCGTGCTCTCCTCACCAGAGATAGCCCTGCTACTGTTGCCAATTCTGCCCTCTGAGAGCACCGGCCACCTTTGCCAATTTATCTCCTATGACGAAATCGACGTTATCGACAAAATACGCTGAGACTCAATCAGCATAGGCAAACGCATGTCCGGCGCTCAATTGTTAGGCCGCTATCCGCTTGAAACTATCAGGGTTGTTTGCACCAAGTGCGACCGGACGGCATTGCGAAGCCACGCCGATCTAGTGAGGGAATACGGGCCGGGTTATGGCCTTCCAGACCTACGCCACGACCTCGCATCCGATTGCGGTCGCAAAAACCCATCTTTAGCCGACTATTGCGGGGCGCATTTCGCGGACCCATCGGGGCTCTAATCTTGCCAGTGTCGCAAAAGGACATAGGCGGGTTCGCGTGCGCGGAATGGACACGAAGCCCAGGAAATAGTTTTCTTTTTAGCCGATGCGCCTAGTCTGTGCGTGTGGAACTGCAATCGTCGCGAAGTTGCGGCAGGTTGAAGTTCTGTGCGGCCAGGGCAAGGCCCTGG
>CAYYXR010000029.1:0-38365 GCA_964475755.1 uncultured Rhodobacterales bacterium | reverse complement strand
GAAAACGCGGATGCTTTCGCCCTTGCTCTTGCGGGTGTTGTAGAGGTGCCAAAGTTCAGGGCGCTGCTGTTTGGGGTCCCATCGGTGTTGGGCGGAGCGGAATGAAAAGACGCGCTCCTTGGCGCGGGACTTTTCCTCGTCGCGGCGCGCGCCACCGAACGCGGCATCGAATTTCCATTTGTCCAAGGCTTGTTTCAGCGCCTGGGTTTTCATGACATCGGTGTGGGTGGCCGAGCCGTGGGTGAAAGGACCGATGCCCTGCGCGAGACCTTCGGGGTTAGTGTAGGTCAGAAGTTCAAGCCCCAGGTCTTTGACGATGGTATCGCGGAACGCGATCATCTCGCGGAACTTCCAGGTGGTATCGACGTGCAAAAGCGGGAAGGGCGGTTTGGACGGATAGAACGCCTTCATGGCGATGTGCAGCATCACCGCGCTGTCCTTGCCGATGGAATACAGCATGACAGGGTTGTCGCACTCGGCGGCCACCTCGCGCATGATGTGGATGCTTTCCGCCTCAAGGCGCTGGAGATTGTTCAGGTCCTGCATGGACAGTTGGTCTTCTTGGTCTTTCCGGGGCCCGGGCGAGCCTAAACTCCCGCAGCGTTGTTGTTTTGCGCCTTTATATTTCGCGTTGGGGCAATTCCTCCGAACATTTCGAAATTGGTCCCGCGACGGCGGGAATATCGCTCAAAGCGCGTGAAAGGTCGAAGGTGCAGTTACGCAAATCGATGATTTTTACGGGCCTTTGCAAAAACTTGTGCCCGGAGCCTTTGGGGGTGGGACACTCGTTCGCGGGCCCGCCCCTAAAGAGAAGAAATATCCTCGCGGGTTCCGATCAAACCGCCGATTTTCCGGCGTTCAGCGGGGATCAGCTGAGGTGGATGGCACCGTCCATGCGGATGGTCGATCCGTTGAGGAGAACGTTCTCTGCGATGTGCTGAACCAGCTTGGCGTATTCTTCAGCCTTGCCGAGACGCTTCGGGAACACGGTTGTTTTAACGAGATTTTCCACGGCGGCCGGCGGCAGGTTCTTGAACATCGGCGTTTCGATCAGGCCCGGCGCTATGGTCACCACGCGAATGCCTGAACGGGCCAACTCGCGCGCGGCAGGCAGGGTCAGGCCGATCACGCCGCCCTTGGAAGAGGAATAGGCCGCCTGTCCGATCTGGCCCTCGTATCCGGCAATGGAGGCGGTGTTGACGATCACGCCGCGCTCGCCGTCTTCGAGTTCGTCCAGCTCCATCATGTCGGCGGCGGCAAGGCGAAGAACGTTGAAGGTGCCGATCAAGTTGACCTCGATGACTTTGCGGTACATCTCCAGATCGTGAGGTCCATCGCGGCCGACCACTTTTGCCGCGGGCGCGATGCCCGCGCAGTTGACGGCCAGACGCGCGGCGCCGTGTTTTTCCCTGGCTTCGGCCAGGGCTTTTTGGGTGGAGGCGGCGTCGGCCACGTCACAAGACAGGGCCAGCCCGCCAACTTCCTTGGCCACTTCGGCGCAGTTTTCCGCGTTGAGATCGAGCAAGGCCACCTTCGCGCCCAGCGCCGCCAAATTGCGTGCAGTTGCCGCGCCAAGACCCGATGCGCCGCCGGTTACGATTGCCGATATCCCCGAAATGTTCATTTTTTGAGTCCTCCGAATGCTTGGCTCGGTTTCAATCACGATCTGGCGGAACGGTCAACGCCGTCGGTCGTTTACATTGTTTCCTATCGTTACCAATAATCGAGCGTTTTCCAACATTTACGGACCGGTTCTATTTGACCGAGCATAAGGCCGCCCATAAAATCCAACGCGTCATGCGGTTTCCAGTAGGAGGGAGCCTCTGGAACTTTAATGGTTTCAGGGAGTTGTCAGGGGCCGGCGTGCGTCATTCTGGTGCGAAGACGTAGGAGGGAACGTGATTGCAGGGACATTGGTCGCGACGCTGCTTATCCTGCACGGTCTTGCAGGGGTCGTGTTGATTGGGTTGACCACCCACCAGGCTGTTGCGGTTTGGAAGCCCAAACCCATCGCGGCCAAGAACTTTATCCAGGCTTATGTGAACACCCGATCCGCGACGTACACGAACACCGTCGTGATTTGCTACATTGCTACTTTCTTTGGCGGCGGACTGATTTATCCCACATACGTCATGGACGTAAAAAGCACCCTGACCGATTCGGGCATGAACCCGCCCATTGGGTTGTTCGAGCTGAAGGAACATTTGGCGGTGTTCGGTCTTGCCATGCTGCCCAGCTATTGGTGGCTCTGGAAGAAAGCCTCACCTGCCGATCACGTGCTGGCGCGCCAAATGAATACAACCGTCATTTGCGCCATTGTTTGGCTGGGCTTCGTCGTTGGCTACATTCTGAACAACATTAAGGGGCTGCTATGAACATTCCTTTCGCCCTCAAGGTTTTTGCCGGTGTCGCCTCTGTTGTGTACATCGTGTCGTTCCTCCAAGGGTACACCCTCATCCGCTGGTATCCGCTTCTCGGCGAAGCAAGCATGGAAGACCTGCCGAATACGGCAGGTCCGGCAATGGGTTGGTATTCATGGATATTGCAGAGCTTCGTGATCGGGGTGGCGGTTGCCGCCGTGGCGCTCTTCGTGCCCAAAAATCTCACAGTTCGCCTTGGTCCGACCATCAGCTGGCTGATTCCGTTGCTGGTGAGCATTTACACTGTTTATGCCGAATGGCACTGGTTTGTGGACTAGCACTGGAAAAGGCGAGCGTATGACAAGCGTATCCCGGCGAGAATCGCTCATTACGGCAGCCGCGGCGGTAGTTACCGCCGCGGCTTCGTCCCGTCCTGCCGTGGCCAACGGCGATATCTTTTTCGAAGCGTTGGAAATTGAAGGCGACCCGCAATTCGTGTTCTTCGGCAGCGTGAAGAACCGACAAGGAAAGGGTGTCCCGGGCGCATTGGTGTCGGTCGGGGTGTCCGAGCCGCAATTAACATACGAGTCCTACACAAATATTATTGGCAGATACCGCAGTTTAGATGTGGGCCGGGTCATTCAAGATCTCGGCTATGATATTGATCCGAGCAAGATCGATGTGGAGGTGTTTGTTCCCGGCTACAAGACGGCGCGGAAATTCTCCATGCGCAGGACCGGAGACGTCATCGGCGCCTTCGAAGTCAATTTCGTCATCGAGGAAGAAGAGGACGCGGGTTAGCGGCTTTTAGCGAAGCCGCGGTGCGAACATCAGCCCGCCGTCCGTCCATAATTTGTTCAGGCCACGATCGAGATTGATCGCGCTGTCCGCGCCGACATTGCGCGCGTATATCTCACCGTAGTTGCCGACGGTCTTGATGATATTAGAGGCCCAGTCTTCATCCAGGCCCAATACTGCGCCGTTGCCCGGCACAACACCAAGCAAGCGCAAGATTTCGGGATCGCGCGCTTCGCGCGCGGCCTCGACATTTTTAGAATTTATTCCAAATTCTTCCGCCGCGATCATGGCGAACACCGACCAGCGCACAATCTCGAAAAACTGATCGTCGCCCATGCGGACCAATGGCGCCAACGGTTCCTTTGAGATCAGGTCAGGAAAAATGACGTAGTCGTCGGGCGTTCCGGAGAATTTTAGTTTTGCCGATCCGAGCCAGGATACATCGGCGGAAAAGGCCGCGCATCGGCCTGATTGCAACGCGGTCTGGGCTTCTTCATCGGTGTCAATGGGTACGCTGGAGATATCGAGGCCCCGTTCCAGCGCAAAAGCGGCGAGCGTGGCGGCGTGACGCTCGACGGTCTGGACGCAGACGGATTTGCCGGCAAGGTCGTCAACGGACTCGATGCCGGACGCGCGCGGGACCAAAAACCCTTGGCCGTCATAAAATATCACAGGTCCGAACATGAGGTTGTTTGAAGCGGCCCGCGTCAACGACCAGGTGATGCGCCGGGAAATGATGTCGAGGTCTTCGTCATCCTCGATCTGCTGCACGTTTTCGGCACGCACATAGGCGACGTTCTCCGGACTTCCGAAAATCGCCGCCGCGACGGCGCGGCAGACCTCCACATCCATCCCTTGATAGTGGCCGTCTTCATCGGCGGTGGCGAAGCCCGCAATACCGGTCCACACACCGCAGGTCACAAAGCCGCGGTCCTGAATGCGATCAAGGCGCGAGGGTGAGTCTGACGCCGAGCAGGAAGTGAGTACAGTAAGGGCGGCCAGTGCCAAAGCTTGGCGTAATCTTGAGTCGCTTGATTTCAAAGTGGATTCCCTCACCGCACACGTTTGAAACAATTCTAGCGCAGGAACGTGTCTTGCGGAATGCACCGAATATTTCTAATACTTCGCGCCTTCAACACAATCACTGAGACCGCGATGACCTGGATCGATTGCCCGGCGAAACGATACGAAGCGCATTACGGCGATCGCGTCGTTGCGTGCTTTGCGGAGCGCCCGGCAGGGGTCGATCAGATCATGCGTGAGGCGGTTGCGGCAAACCCCGGCGGCGATGCCATCATCGAAAGCGGGCGGCGCTATTCTTATCGGGAGTTTGACGATGCGGTGAACGCTGTTGCGAACGGCCTCGTTGCATGCGGATTGGAGCCGGGCGACCGCGTGGCCATGTTGCTCAACAACCGCGCCGAGTTCGCGTTCGTGTTTTTCGGCGTCATGCGCGCGGGTGGTGTTGCCGTGCCGCTCAATACCCGCGAGCAGAAACCGGAGCTGGAATTCACCATCGGCAATTGTGGCGCGAAGGTGCTGGTGCACGAAGCGGATCTGGAAGACAGGATTCCGGATGCACACACCGTTCCCGCCCTCAAGCACAGGTTTGCAGTGGGCGGTGCCGCTAAGGCCTCAAAACCGCTGGATGATCTTTTTAAGTCCGGCGCCGCACCATCTGTTGCCGTTGATCAAGAAAACACGGCAGTGATTTTGTATACCTCCGGCACAACGGGAAAACCCAAGGGCGCGATGTTGACCCAGATGTCCATGGTCATGTCGGCCATGCACTACGAGGCTTGCTGGAAGCTGACATCCTCGGACCGCGCGCTGATGGCCGTACCCGCGACACATGTGACCGGCTTGGTGGCGATCATGCTTGCCATGGTGCGCGTAAAGGGAGCCACGATCATTCTCGGCGCCTTCAAGGCCGCGAGTTTCCTTGAACTGGCGACCAAGGAGCGCATGACCTACACCCTCATGGTGCCGGCCATGTATCATCTGTGTTTGCTGCAGACGGATATTTCAGGCTTTGATTTGTCGGCATGGCGCCTCGGCGGCTATGGCGGCTCGCCCATGCCGGTGGCGACTATCAAGACACTCGCGGAAAAACTTCCAAACCTTCAACTTTGCAATGCCTATGGTTCGACGGAAACCACATCGCCATCGACGTTGACGCCTTTGGGTCAAGGCGCCCTCAAAGCCGATACGGTAGGGCGTCCGGTGCCGTGCTGTGAAATCCGCATCATGGATGACGATGGCTGCGAAGTTCCTGCGGGTGAAACCGGTGAGGTGTGGATCAAGGGCGGACATGTCGCGCCCGGATACTGGAGCAATCCCGAGGCAACCAAACTGAATTTCATATCCGGCTTCTGGAAGTCGGGCGATATCGGCACCATGACGGCGGAGGGATACCTGCAAATCTTCGACCGCAAGAAGGATATGATCAATCGCGGCGGGTTCAAGGTGTACTCGGCGGAAGTGGAAGATGTATTGGCCTATCATCCCAAGGTGGGCGAGGCGGCGGTGGTGGGTGATCCCGATCCGGTGCTGACCGAGAAGGTACACGCTTACATTTTGCCCAAGGACGCGTCCGTAACCGCGGAAGACATTAAGGCCTACTGCGCGAAGCGGTTGTCGGATTACAAGGTGCCGGACTATGTCACTTTCGTGGACCAGCCCCTGCCGCGGAATGCCAACGGCAAGGTCCTGAAACGCGCCTTAAAAAAGGACTCGGCACCGGCTGTCTAGGTGTGACCCGGGGCGGATATACCCGGAATTCTGGGGAGTAGCTTCCCTCCAAAAGAGAATTTTATTCTGTCTCGGCGCGGCAAGAGAGCGAAACCTTATATAAAGCAGGCTCCCGGCCCATTCTGCGGGGGACAGGTGTTTAATTCCCGGGCCCCCTGGGGGTAAGGCATACCCTGCGCCGAGGCGGATTTCGGGCGGAGTGCCCCGCCGGCGCGCTATTTAGCGCCCTTTTCAGGAAGGACACGAACGTGAGCGGCTTTGAAAGCCAGTCAATTGGTATCGATGACCTTGCTGCGGCGCCTGGCGCCGGCGGCACGGTGACGCTGGTGGGCGCGGGTCCCGGCGATCCTGATCTTTTGACCCGCAAAGGCTTTGCCGCTTTGCAAGCGGCGGACGTGGTGTTTTTCGATGACTTGGTTTCACCGGAGATTGTCGACATCTTGCCTGAGCGCGCGCGCTGCATTTACGTAGGCAAACCGCACCACAAAGCTGTCATCACGCAAGCCGATATTATTCAACAGCTGATTTCCGCCGCGAAAGCAGGGCACAAGGTTGTGCGCTTGAAGGGCGGTGACCCCATGGTGTTCGGCCGCAGCGCCGAGGAGATCAACGCGCTGCGCGCGGAAAATATCCCGATTGAGATTATTCCGGGCGTAACCGCGGCGTCGGCGTCCGCCGCAGCGATGAAAATTTCGCTGACCCATCGTGAGTACGCCTCGCGTGTCACACTCGTCACGGCTACACGCAAGGAAGGCGCGCTGTCCGACGTGACCGGTCTTGCCGGTCCGGGGCGCACGATGGTGGTGTACATGGGTCTATGCAAGGCGCAGGACTTGAAGGACGCGCTCATGGCCGACGGTCTCGAAGGCGATTGGCCGGTGGCGGTGGTGGAGCACGCGACGCGCCCCGCTCAGCGCATCATCACGACGAACATTGGCGAGCTGCCCGAGGTTGTTGTGCGTGAAAACGCGCAAAGCCCTGCGCTGTTCATTGTCGGTGAAGTCGTCAGAACTTATGTCGGCGAGGGTGCCGTGACTGCGGCGGAGGCTGTATGAGATGGTAGCGAAAACAAAAGCCGAACTGCCGAAAATCCTGACGGCCAATGACCTCCTGCGTGGCGGGACTGTGTATTACACCACCGATGGTAAATGGTCGGCGCATGTCACGGATGCATTGGTCGCGAACTCGCCCGAGGCGATCAAGAACCTGGAGAAGGCGGGCGCCGATGCCTTTGCGGCGAACGTGGTGATTGATGTCGCGGTGGTGGATGTGAACGCCAACGGCGATCTGCGACCAGCGCACCTACGCGAACAAATTCGTGCCACGGGTCCGACGGTGCGCCCCGACCTCAATAAATCCGTTTCCAAATAGGTGACGCCGTGTACGCGTATGACAATTTCGACCAGACGATCGTAAAAGAACGGACCGCAGAGTTCCGCAACCAGGTGAAACGCCGTCTTTCCGGCGAATTGACCGAAGAGCAATTCCGTCCGTTGCGCCTAATGAACGGCCTGTATTTGCAGTTGCACGCTTACATGCTGCGCGTTGCCGTGCCTTACGGCACGCTTTCGGTGAAACAGCTGCGCAAGCTGGCTGATATTTCGCGCAAATACGACCGTGGCTACGGACACTTCACGACGCGCCAGAACATTCAGTTCAACTGGATCAAATTGGAGCAGATGCCCGATTTGCTCGAAGAACTGGCTAGCGTCGAAATGCACGGCATCCAGACCTCCGGGAACTGTATCCGCAATGTGACCGCAGATCACTTCGCCGGCGTGGCACGCGATGAGATCGAAGACCCGCGGATCGTTTCGGAGATCATCCGCCAGTGGTCCACGTTCCACCCGGAATTCTCGTTCCTGCCGCGTAAGTTCAAGATTGCCGTCACCGGAGCGCCCAACGACCGCGCCGCCGTGCAATGGCACGATATCGGCATTCAGGTACTGAAGAACGACGCCGGCGAAATCGGCTATCGCATCTACGTCGGCGGCGGCATGGGCCGTACGCCCGTGATCGGCAGCTTGATCCGTCCGTTCCTCGAGCGCGAACAGTTGCTTTCGTATCTGGAAGCGATCATGCGCGTCTATAATCGCTATGGACGGCGCGACAACATTTACAAGGCCCGCATCAAGATTCTGGTGCGCGACCTGGGCCCCGAGGAATTCACCCGCCAGGTGGAAGAAGAGTGGGCCGAGACACGCAAGACCGGCGTCAATTTGCCGCAGGAAGAAGAAGACCGTATCCGCGCGTTCTTTGCACCGCCGGCTTATGAATCGCTGAGCGAGCCGGTCGCGGCATTTGAGGACGCGAAGGCGCAGAACAAGGATTTCGCGCGCTGGGTGGATACCAACGTGCACGATCACCGCGTGCCGGGGTATGTGGCGATCACGTTGTCACTCAAACCCATCGGCGGCATTCCCGGCGATGCCACGGCCGAGCAGATGGAAGCGGTTGCCGATCTGGCGGAGACATACAGCTTCGGCGAAGTGCGGGTCACACACATCCAGAACCTGATTCTTTCGGACGTGAAGAAGGCGGACCTGTTCGCGATTTGGGAGCGCTTAAAAGACGTCGGTTTTGCGACGGCGAACGTCGGATTGGTGTCGGATATTATCGCGTGCCCGGGCCTGGACTACTGCGCCCTTGCCAATGCCCGGTCAATCCCCATCTCTCAGAGTATCAGCGAGCGGTTCGACGACTTGGACCGCCAGTTCGACATCGGGCCGTTGCAGATCAAGATTTCCGGCTGCATCAACGCCTGCGGCCATCACCACGCCGGCCACATCGGCATCCTCGGCGTGGATCGGAACGGCGAGGAGCTGTACCAGATCACCCTCGGCGGCGCGGCGGATGAGACCGCATCCGTCGGCAAGCTGATGGGGCCTGGTTTCACGGCCGATCAAGTGCCCGATGCGGTGGAGACCTTGATCGGAACCTATCTCGAGATGCGCAACCCCGGCGAGACGTTCCTGGAAGCGTATCGCCGAGTAGGCCCTGAGCCCTTTAAGGAGAAAGTCTATGCCGGTCGTTGACCGCAACGGACCCATCGAAGACACCTGGGCGATGCTGGCGGATGACGCGGCGGCGGCCAAAGGTGCGTCCATCGTCGTCTCGCTTGACCGCTTGAAGAACGAGCACAATAGCCTGTTCGCGGACGCCGAAGCCGTAGGCGTGGAGATTTCCGGCGACGTTGACCTGGAGGCATTGAAGCCGTTCTTGCCGCAGCTCGGCCTTATCGTTGTTCGGTTCGACGCCATGAAAGACGGCCGGCCGTTTTCCATCGGACGACTTTTGCGCGAGCGTTATGGATATGAAAAAGACCTGCGGGCCGCCGGGCCATTTATTCCCGATCAGGCGCTGTTTCTATTGCGCTGCGGCTTTACCAGCTTCGATGTGGACGAGAACTTTTCAGTGGAGGCGTTGAAGCGCGCCGTTTCGGCGTACACGGCCTGGTACCAGCGTGCGAGCGATCGCAAAGACATCGTGCTCGACCTGCGCCACAAGGGGGGATCGGCGCCGACCAACGGGAACAATGCCTCATGAATAAAATTGCAGCAGAACGCATAGACCTCCTTAATGCGCGCTACGATACCGCCGCACCGGCGGAGATTGTCCGTGCGCTGATCAACGACGAGTTCCCTGGGCAGATTGCTCTGGTGTCGTCTTTCGGTGCGGAGTCCGCGGTGCTGCTGCATATGTTGGCCGAGGCCGATCCGACAACGCCGGTCGTGTTTCTCGATACCGGAAAATTGTTCGGTGAGACGAAGAGATACAGAGACAAATTGATCGAACGCTTGGGTTTGACGAACGTGAGGTCTGAAACGCCGGATCCCGAAGCGGTCAAAGCGCAAGATCCGAAAGGCATTTTGTGGTCGCAGAACCCGGATGCGTGCTGCGCCTTGCGTAAGGTGGAACCGCTGCAACGCGCCCTGAAGCCTTTCGATGCGTGGTTTACCGGCCGCAAAGCCTTTCAATCCAGTTCCCGCTCGAAGTTGTCCGTGTTCGAAGTTGCCGACGGCAAATTCAAGATCAATCCGCTGGCCCATTGGACCAAGGACGATACCGACGCCTATTTCGAGGAACACGATCTTCCGCGCCATCCGCTTGAGGCTGACGGGTATCTCAGTATCGGCTGCATGCCCTGCACTGACCGGGTTGCGCCGGGAGAAGATACGCGCGCCGGGCGCTGGCGCGGTCAGGACAAGGTGGAATGCGGTATCCATATGCCGGCGGGCCAAGCGGGCTTAGCCAAGGCGAATGGATGATATGGCTCGCTCGCCGGAGTGAGGCATATCAACATGACATCTAAGTCCGAAAAACGTTCCGGCATTATCCTGAATACCCGTCCGCCGATTTACCGCGACCGATTCCATACGGCCTTTGCCGCTATTGGTTTGCCAATCGTTGACTGTCCTGCGTTGGCAACGTCGGCAAGCGGACATGCGGTGCCGGATGCGGCAGACTTCGATGCTGTAATTTTCACTTCGCAAGTCGGGGTCGGGTCTTTTCCACCGCGCCCGGATTGGACATCGAAGCGGGTCTATGCCGTCGGACCAGGTACGGAGGACGCAGCGGTGCAAGCTGGTTACGCCAACGTCGTGCGAACGGGGCTGAACGCAAAAGATATGGTCGAGAAGCTATGGCATGAGGATTTTCGCAAGGCGCTGTATGTATCCGGCGAGGATGTGACTACGGATCTGAGCGTGGAAATGCCGGGGCGCGTCCAACGCTTCATAGCCTACCGGACCGCACCCAACAGCGAATTACCATCTCAAGCCATGTTGCCCATTAAATCGAGTGCTGTTGCTATTGCGCCGTTGTTTTCAAGGCGCAGTGCGCAGGCCTTTGCCGGCATGCTCGATGGGGCGGACGTTACCGCCGAGATCGCGGCTGTCGGCATTAGTGATGATGTGTTTGCGAATGGCGAAGGACCGTGGCACTGTCGCGCGGCGGCTGACGCACCCACGCTTGAGAGCATGGTTACCAAGGTGCGTGAGGTCGCAAAAGACATGAATTTGACGGCAGAGGACGCGCCATGAATGCAAAAGCATTGGGGGCATATCCCACCACGAGGCTGCGGCGAACCCGCGCAACCGATTGGCGCCGCCGCCTGGTGCGTGAAACCGTGCTTACGCCGGACGACTTGGTGTTTCCGTTGTTCGTGATCGACGGGACCGGTGTCCGGCAGCCCGTCGATAGTCTGCCGGGCATATTCCGTCTGTCCATTGATGAAGCTGTCAAAACGGCGAAGGAAGCGTGCGCGCTGGGCATTCCGGCGCTGGCCTTGTTCCCGGTGGTTGATCCGAAACTGAAAGACGATGTCGGATCGGATGCGCTCAATACAGACAATCTCGTTTGCCGTGCAGTAAAAGCCATCAAATCCGAAGTGCCGGATATCGGCGTCATATGTGACGTCGCGCTCGATCCCTATACGACACACGGCCACGACGGCCTGATCATCGACGGCGACATTGCCAACGATGAATCCGTCGAGGTGCTTGTGAAACAGGCGCTGGTTTTGGCGAAGGCCGGATGCGACGTGGTTGCGCCTTCGGACATGATGGATGGGCGTATCGGTGCGGTTCGCAACGCGCTCGAGAGTGGCGGGCATAAGAACACAATGATTCTGTCCTACGCCGTAAAATATGCGTCCTCCTATTACGGTCCTTTTCGAGATGCCGTGGGGTCGAAGGGCGCGTTAGGCGTTAAAGGCAAGCACACCTATCAAATGGATATCGCGAATGCCGATGAGGCATTGCGTGAGGCGGCGTTCGACGTGGCGGAAGGTGCGGATATGGTGATGGTGAAACCCGGTATGCCCTATCTTGACGTGATTGCGTCCGTAAAAGCGCATCTCAAGGTGCCGGTGTTTGCGTATCAGGTGAGCGGGGAGTACGCGATGATTGCTGGTTCCGCTGCGCAAGGAGCTTTCGATCAGACGGCTGCGTTCCATGAAGCGTTGATTGCGTTCAAGCGCGCGGGTGCTTCCGCAATTTTCACCTATGCTGCCCTCGACGTGGCGCGGGCGCTGAACGGATAAAATTCAAAATCATCCATCGGAGTTGAGTCCGTAATGCCGACGACGGAGAGCGACGATACGCCGTTGATGTTTCCGCTCATGCTCAATGTCACGAGTATGCCCATCATGCTGGTCGGCGGCGGGGAATTGGCGGAGCGCCTTGTCATGCTCAGGGAGCACGGCGCGACGAATATTCATATCTTTGCGCCCGATGCGGATGACAACTTAAATAAAGCGGGGGCCGGCAATATCGAGGCTCGGTTGCCCGAGCCCGGCGACTTTCTGACTATAAAGCCCGCCGTGATGTTTGTTTCCGACATCGATGATGACATTGCATCCGGTCTCCGGGACGAAGCGAAGAAATGTGGTGCTCTCGTCCACGTACAGGACCGTATTCCCTTGTGCGACTTTCACCTCCCGGCACGTGTGCGGCGTGGACATTTGCAGGTCACGATATCAACCGATGGAAAAGTCGCCGGCCTTTCGAGGCTTCTGCGCGAGTACCTTGAAACGAATGTTTTCGGCCCCGAATGGGCCGGGCGTATCGACGAACTCGCATCGGCTCGCCTGAAATGGAAGGCCGAGGGGCTTTCATTTGGCGCTTTGGGCGACGCCATCAGAAAATACGTCTCTGAAAAAGGCTGGCTAAACCGCGGTTGAGGCCCAAATGTGCGTGGAATTGCGCGGGGTTATCGCTTCCGACCTCGTCGGCTGCGCGTTAGGATGGCTCCGCGAACGAAGGCACTACGCCTTCCTGATTGGGGCCAACGACCGTGACCGCTTTGGTTGATTTCATAAGATCTGACTTGGGCACCGTCCTGTTGGTCGGTGGGTTAGTCTTGGCGTTGGGTGGCTTGGCGATTTTCGGCATACGCGTGCCTGAACGCACGCGTTTATCGCGGGATTTGGCTAAACTCACGTCCGAATTGGGGCTGACGGAAAGCGTCGCGCGCCTCGGGTACTGGAATCGGCGTCCCAACACCGATCTCACGACATGGTCGGACGGGCTATACAAAATTTTCGGAGTCGATCCGGAAACCTTCCAGCCAACCCTCAGAAATGTCCGCCAGTTTTTTCTGAAAGAGGATTTGCCCACCGTTGTCGAGCTGACCGATCCGGAAAAGACCGACCGCAAGGGCGGGGACGCGGAGGTTCGTATTCACTGCGCCGATGGCGCGATCAAAGATTTGCTGATTGCGACCAGGTTCCGGTTTTCAAAGAGCGGAAAACACATAGGCCTGTTCGGCGTCGTTATCGACATCACCGACCGCAAGTCGGCGGAGCGCGCCATTGCAGAGCGTGAAGAACAGCTTCAATCGGCAATCGCGGCCATGGGCGCGTCCGTGTGCCGTCGGACATGGGGCCGGAGGACGCCGGTCCGAAACTCAAAAAATAAGGGCGGCGCGACACGTCCGTGAACTTTCAACCACGATTACCGATTGATGGTGTCCTCGCGCGGGTCGGGGATGTCCTGAACGACCATGCGTCCGCCGTTGTGCTTGCCGCGCCGGGTGCGGGTAAGACGACGCGTATTCCGCTTTTCCTAAAGGATGCCGATTGGCTTGCCGGCAAGCGTATTGTCATGCTCGAGCCGCGCCGGCTCGCTGCGCGCATGGCGGCCACACATATGGCGCGTACGTTGAACGAAGATGTCGGGCAGACGGTCGGCTTTCGGGTGCGATTTGAATCGAAGGTGTCCGCTGCCACGCGCATCGAGGTCGTGACCGAAGGTATTTTGTCACGCAGGCTTCAGCGCGACCCGGAACTATCGGACATCGGTTTGTTGATCTTTGACGAATTCCACGAACGCAGTTTGGATGCGGACCTGGGACTGGCCCTGGCCTTGGATGTGCAGCGGTCACTCCGCCCCGATCTGAAAATCCTTGTGATGTCGGCGACCCTCGACGATCAGGCCGTATCGAAAGTTCTGGATGGCGCGCCCACAATCGCTTGTGCCCATAGGCCGCACCCGGTTGAGACGCACTACGCCGCGCCCGGCACCGACAAGGACCTAGCGCGAAGCATGGCCGCGCTGATTCACCGGGCCTTAATTGAAGAGGACGGGAGTATTCTTGCGTTCTTGCCGGGCGAAGGTGAAATCCGCCGTGCCGCAGCGGCGCTCGAGGAGGCCGCGCTTCCGGCCAATGTGGTTATTGCGCCGCTGTTCGGCGCTCTTCTGGCCCATCAGCAGCAGCAGGCGGTCGCACCGGCAAAGGACGGCACCCGCAAAATCGTGTTGGCGACAACGATTGCCGAGACAAGCCTAACCATTGAGGGTGTGCGGATTGTCGTTGATAGCGGATACAAACGCGTGCCGCGATTTCATCCCGGACGGGGCATGACGCGCCTCGAAACAGTGCGCGTCTCACAGGCGGCAGCAGAGCAACGGCGCGGTCGTGCGGGTCGGCTGGGGCCCGGCGTGTGCTATCGCATGTGGCTGGAGGCCGAGACACGTGGGCTTGTTCCCTTCGACAGCCCGGAAATTCTTGAAGCCGACTTGGCGCCGTTGGCGCTGGATCTCGCCGCTTGGGGCGTGGGCGATCCCGAAGCGCTCTCGTGGTTGAGCCCACCCCCGCCCGGCGCGCTCTCTCAGGCGAAGACACTTTTACAGCGCCTTGACGCACTGGATCAGCGCGGACACATCACGGACGAAGGCCGGGCGATGGCCGATTTGCCGTTGCACCCGCGTCTGGCGCATATGGTTCATCGCGGCGTTGATCTGGGACACGGCGGATTGGCCTGCGATATCGCCGCACTTTTATCGGAACGAGATATCTTGAGCGGCGAGCGCAACCCCGACATCAGGCTGAGGCTTGAAGCGTTGAGCGGGGCCTCAAGGCAAAACATAAACAAGGGCGCGCTTACGCGCGTAAAGGCGGCGTCGGCGCAAATTCGCCGCCGGGTTGGCTGTTCGGACGGGACATCCGCAGTTGGTGCGGCCGGTGAATTATTGGCTTTAGCGTACCCCGACCGCATCGGACAGCGGCGCGGCGCGGGGCGGTTCAGGCTTTCGGGCGGCGGGGGCGCGAGTCTGGACGAGGCCGATCCATTAGCCGCGAGCGACTTTCTCGTTGTTGCAGAGTTGGGCGGCGGCGCCGGTGATGCCCGCATTTTTCTTGCCGCGCTGATCACGCTTACGGAGGTTGAAAATGAATTCTCCGCCGACATCGTGCAGCAAGACGAGGTCGTGTGGGACAAAAAGACGGAGACCGTCGCAGCATTCAGCCGCCGCAAATTGGGTGCCCTGATACTGGCGGAACGGCCAACTCGCAACCTTGATCCAACGCTCGTTCTGTCCGCCATGATTGACGGCATCCGGGCGATGGGACTAGGCGCATTGCCGTGGTCGCCGGCCCTGCGCGCACTTCAGGCCCGCGCCGCGCTTCTTCGAAAGACGTTTCCCGAAGAAGGCTGGCCGGACATGTCCGATGATGCGTTGCTCAATACACTTCCCGACTGGCTAGGCCCCTTCCTGGCCGGTATCACGCGTCGCGTTCACTTGGACCGGCTCGACTTAAATGCGGCATTGCGTAGCCTGTTGACGTGGCCGCTGGCGTCCAAGCTGGACGAACTCGCACCCGCGCACATCTCCGTGCCTTCGGGCTCGAATATTGCCGTGGACTACGAGGGTGACGGCGGGCCTGCGCTCCACGTCAAACTTCAGGAAGTCTTTGGGCTGGCGAAGACGCCCAGGATCGCAGACGGCCGCGTTCCGGTGACGGTGCATTTGCTTTCGCCTGCACGCCGCCCTCTGGCCGTGACCCAGGATCTCGAGAGTTTCTGGAACAATGCTTACGCGGATGTTCGGCGCGAAATGCGCGGGCGCTATCCGAAACATGTATGGCCCGAGAATCCACTCGAGGCCACGGCCATGCGCCGCACCACCAAACCGCGCGGCTCCTAGTTATTCCTTGTCCGCATGGCGTTTAAGCCAAGATGCCTTGTGGTGCCCCGCACCGTCGGTCATAGTTTTTGTGATCCACGCGCCGACGTCGGCCATGGCGGCGTCGAATTGCCAGGGCGGATTGAGAACAAACACGCCGCTGCCGAGCATACCGGCTTCGGGCGCGTCTTGAGCAGGTTTGCGACCCCGCTTTGCGGCGAGTTCAATTTCACTGTGGAAAATGCCCGTTTCCACTTTGTCGAGCAGTCCGTCCGTTAGCGCCTTGTGTCGTCCCTCCGCCAATATGGGATACCAAAGCACGAAAATACCCTGCGGCCATTTTTTCACCGCTTTGGCCAAATTTACAGGGATTGTGGTGTACTCACTTTTCACCTCGTAACTCGGATCGATCAGCACAAGACCGCGTCGAATCGTCGGCGGCACAAGCCCCGCCAACGCTTCCAACCCATCGCGCTTATGTACGGCAATGCGCTTGTCCCGTCCTGCCCACTTTTTCAATGCCGAAAAAGACGAGGGGTGAAGTTCGTTGAGAATGAGCCGATCGTCATCGCGCAAGAACGCACGCAAAACTGCCGGTGAGCCCGGATAAGATTTCAGTGCCGCGCGACGATTCAGTGCCTTTACGATCAAAAAATATTTGTTCAGCGCTGGCGGACAATTCTCGCCCGGCCATAACCGGGAGATGCCCTTTTCGAATTCCTTGACCTTTTGCGCTTTATCCCCATCAAGATCGTACACGCCTTCGCCGGCGAAGAGGTCGATGGCGCAAAACGGCTTTTCCTTGGAGATCAACCGGTCTATCAGAAGGCATAGCGCTGCGTGTTTGTGCACGTCGGCCGGACCGCCGGCGTGGTATCCGTGCTGATAGCTCAACATGAGGATGGCTCAGGTCGTGGGCCGTGTTGGCGGGAGGGGATTTCGGCCGGGGCGAGGGTCATGAAATAGCCTGCAGGGTCAGGCGGCATCGGCCGTGACCCTCATTTTAGCGCTGATTGCGGTGCAATATTCTGGGATTTCATACGTATTTTAAGAGTAATAATATTACTTTATATACCTAAATATCAGGAGTTTAATACAGCTCCGAATAAACGACATCTATTGAAGTCACTGAAATTCTGGTAATAAATCGCCGAATCGCATATTGTGCGATGCAATATGGAATCGCGAAAAGTGATCCTCAGGTGGCGCGTGAATAGAATAGCCCTGCAGAGTTGCAGAGGGCGTCCATTTTCCGGCCATACTTTTCCTTCAAATGTGAATTTATCGGGGCGATGCGCAGACCAGTGCGGGACGCGTACGCCCTGTTTGAGTGTCAGGGTACAACAATAAGGCAACAGTGAAAGCTGTAAAAAATATGAGAATCGTGTTTGCGCTCGCATTGGCTTGTGTTTTTTCGATTGTGGCTTGGGCTTCTCTGGATCGTCCATTGTCCGCGCCCGATTGGCGCGGGGAACTTCAGGGCGTCGCCTACAACCCGTCTTCGACTTATTCCGACGCGGAGCGGCGTGAGGGATATCCTGACTCTCTCATCAAGTCCGATCTCGCGAAGCTCAGCACCATGGCTGAGCGCGTGCGCACATATGCCGTGGACCCCGGTCTCGACAAGGTTCCGGCATTCGCAAAGCAGTATGGCCTCAAGGTTTCGCTTGGCATTTGGCTGAGTGATATCGCGGAGCTGAATGAGCAGCAGATTTTGCGCGGCATTGAAGTCATCAACCAAAATCCTGACGTTATCGATCGCGTTTTTGTCGGTAACGAGGCGGTCCTGCGCGGTGAACTGACGGCTGAAGAAGTCGCGACATATATCAAACGCGTAAAGGAAGCTATTCCGCAAAACATCCCAGTTGGCACCGCCGATGTGTGGAGCGTCTGGCTGGAAAACCCCGAACTCGCGGCGGCAAGCGACTTTGTCGGGATTCATCTGCTGCCGTATTGGGAAGGAATCAAGGCGGAGAATTCGATGGACTACATCGAACACCGCTTCAACCTTGTGAAAACCACGTTCCCGGACAAGCACGTTGTTATTGCCGAAGCCGGTTGGCCCTCGGAAGGGCGCGTGAAAAAAGGATCAGTCCCGTCTCCGGCCATGGAGGCGTATTTTTTGCGCCATTTTCTGACAGCCGCGCAGAACAACTCTTACGACTACTACATCATCGAAGCCTTCGATCAGCCGTGGAAGGCCGAACAGGAAGGCGCGGTGGGCGCATTCTGGGGCATCCTAGATGCCGAAGGTCAGGCGAAGTTCTCGTTTACTGGCCCATTATCCTCATTCGACCACTGGCCGTCCTACGCCACGGCAGCCGCTGTTCTGACATTGGTGCTCGGTTTGGCCGTTCTGGCCTTGCTGCCGCCGGTTAGCGTAAGAGGTTACGTTCTTGTCGGCGGCATCGTGGCGCTATCGGTGTCGGGAGGGCTCTTTATCGTCGAAGCGGCATCTCTGCGATACGCTGACTGGGGCACATTTGGTGCCGCGATGTTCGTGGTTCCGGCCGGCGCATTCACCGGCACGTTGCTGATCACCGAGGCGGTGGAATGGGCGCTCAGTTTGTGGCGCAAGCGTCGCGTCGTTGTTCCCACCGGCGAGTTGTCGCAGGCGCCGCGCGTCTCGATCCATGTGCCCACCTATAACGAGCCGCCGTTGATGGTCATGCAGACTGTTGCCGCGCTGTCCCGCCTGGACTACCCGAATTTTGAAGTCATCGTGTTGGACAACAATACGAGTGACGAAAAGCTGTGGCAGCCGGTGGAGGCTTACTGCAAATCCTTGGGTGATAATTTCCGCTTCTATCACTTCGATAACATGAAGGGCTTTAAGGCTGGAGCCCTTAACAAGGCATTGGAACTGACTGACCCAACCGCAAGCTATATCGCCGTCGTGGACAGCGACTATCAGGTTGCACCGCATTGGCTGAAGGCGTCGATGCCCGCATTTGCCGCCGAGGACGTGGCGGTCGTTCAGGCACCACAAGATTACCGCGACGGGAAGGAAAGCTGGTTCAAGTCGCTATGTTATGCGGAGTACACCGGGTTTTTCCGCGTTGGGATGGTTGAACGCAACGAGCACAACGCCATTATTCAGCATGGTACTATGTGTGTTATTCGCCGCTCGGCTTTGGAAGACGTCGGCCGTTGGTCGGACTGGTGCATCACGGAAGACACCGAGCTAGGCTTGCGATTGTTCGAAGCAGGCTTCAAGGCCGTTTACATCCCGGCGAGCATGGGGCGCGGGTTGATGCCCGACACCTACGATGCCTACAAAAGCCAACGATACCGCTGGGTGTATGGCGCCATGCAGATCATGAAGCGGCACAGCGCGGAAATCTTCCGCGGTACATCCAAACTATCCCCGGCGCAGCGCTACCATTTCGTCGCCGGGTGGATACCCTGGATGGCGGACGCGCTTGCGTTGATATTCGCTGCGTTTGCGCTTTTGTGGACCGCGCTGATGACCATTGCGCCGCGCCACTTCGACGTACCGCTCACCGCGCTGTCCTCGGTGGCATTGACGCTGTTTACCATCAAAACCGTGAAAACCATTTGGTTGTACCGGGCCAAGGTTGGAACAGGCGCATTGGGCGCCGTAGGCGCGGCGCTGACAGGTCTGTCCCTGGCCTACACGGTTGGGCAAGGGGTGCTCTCCGGATTGTTTACGTCCTCAAAGCCGTTTCTGCGCACACCCAAGTGCGAAGGGACGGCGCCCTGGACTCACGCCTTGAAATTGGCCGCAGGTGAGACGGCGCTTTTTGCGGCGATTTGTATTGCCATGATGGCGACGGCCTATGTCAGCAGGCTCGATGATCCGGCCGACCGCGTCTGGTTTGCAGCCTTGGCCGTTATGGCGGTGCCTTACGCATCCGCGCTCTTGGTCGCGTTGGGTTCGACAATTCAGATGCGCCGCCGTCCCATACCGCAGCCCGAACCGGCACCCGTCTTTCAACAGAGCGAGCTTGATTTGGCGGCTTGATCCCCGGTCAGTTGGTTTTAATCGCCTTATAGGTGAGCCAATCGGCACTGAGTGAGGTTGCCGCGGCATTTACGAATTGCTTTGTGGCCTCGGGAACCTGCGCCCAGGGTGTAACAATCGTGCGAATGGAAAAGGCGATGCCGCCGGTGCGCGGGAGCTTGAGGAAACTCTGTTCCTCACGGCGCAGATAGAACGCTTCATCCGATGCCATGATCACCGGTGTGGCGGGCTCCGGCAGATATAGGTCAGGGATGGTCGAAAGCCCCCAGTTGCTGCGGACAAAGGCACGCATTGGCCGCAATTTGAGCAGGAAGCGGTCCACGGTGCCTGAAATCTTTTCAGCATATTCAGGCACCGGCTCGTGAGCGGCGGTGATCGTGCCGCCGAGCTTCTTACGCAGGCTCCAGCGGTTGGGAAAGCAGAGGATGCCAGCGGATAGATGGTACTGGCCATCTTGTTCAGAGAGCAGGCATATGTCTTCAACCACGTTTTCCGCGATAGCCAGTAGGGTTTCCGAGGGTGTGGCCATATCCGGAAGATCATGCCCCCGATTACGCAGTAAATCTGATAGTTCTTCGACGGCCCCCGTTCCCTCGGGCAGAACGGCTATGACGTCTGCCTCGTGCTTTTCAAGGATCGCGCGCCGTTCGGCGCGTTGGACGTCGTCGCCGGTACGCGGGGACAGCCAATCCTCCAGCGGCAGCGGCTCCAATCCCATGCGAAGCGGATCAATCGCGCCTATCGTTGAGGCAGGGGACGTCGTGCAGGTGGTTTGCTCTTCGCCCCTAAGGCCGTTCAAATCATTTCGGTGTTTTCTATGTGGCATTGGCGTTACCATAGGCGTCAAGCACCACGTCTGACCAGTTTGGACGTCTATGACCGTCAATTTTCCGAAAAAGCTCTGGAACGCTTCGCTTTCCAGGCGCCGATTTATGGCCGCCGCAGCTTCATCAGGAGCAATCGTGAGCGCACAATCATTGCCGGCCGGTGGTCAGCAAGCCCAAGACACAACCGCCCGATTCAATACGTGGCTCGAAAATAGATTTGACGGTTGGGTGGCGCGCAGTCCCATGCGCCAGGGATATCTTGGTCTGCGCACGAGCATGGACAAATGGGACAACCTCAGCGAAGCGCATCTTGCCGAGAATGTGGAACGGGCGCGGCGGGAGCTATCGGACCCGCATAAGAATTTTGGACCAAGTTCACTGAACGCTGAAGGCAAGGTCAGCTACAAGCTTTACGAGTACGAGTCTGAGCAGCGTATCGAAAGCCACCGGTGGCGTTATCACGGTTATCCGGTCAACCAGAACTTCGGCTGGCAGCAAAACATTCCCTCATTTCTTATCAATATTCACCGCGTAAACGGCGAAGCCGACGCGCACGCCTATGTTGCGCGCTTAAGGAGCGTGGGTGATCTGATTGATCAGGTCATATATTGGATGCGGGTCGGTCAAGAGGCCGATGTTTTGGCACCGCAGTTTGTTTATGGTGCGGTCTTGCGCGATTGCCGTAATGTCATTGCAGGCGCGCCGTTTGCCGGAGAAGGAGAGAGTCCGCTTTGGACCGATTTTTCGCGCAAGGTTGCCGCGCTCGATATTTCAGAGACGACGAAAACCGACCTAATGAACGGCGCGCGCGATGCTCTGCTCAATGTCGTCGGCCCCGCTTATAAAAACCTGATTGTAGCGTGCGAAGAACAACAGCGCCTCGCGACCACGGACGATGGGGTCTGGAAGCTGCCCGAGGGCGAGGCTTACTACGCGTATATGCTGCGCCAACACACGACCACGGACATCAGTGCGGATGAGATCCACGCCTTCGGTATGGAGGACGTGAACCGTATTCACGGTGAGATGCGCGATATTATGAAAGCGGTGGGATTTAGCGGTGATCTCAAAGAGTTCTTTTCGTATCTCAAGAGTGACCCGTCGTTCTTCTACCCGCAGAACGAAAGCGGAAGATCGGCGTACCTTGCGCGCACGCGGGAGGTTATTGAGGAGGTGCGTGCGCGCCTCGATCAAATGTTCCTATCCGCGCCGCGTGCCCCGCTGGATGTGAAGGCAGTGGAGGCATACCGCGAGCAATCGGCGACAACAGCGTTCTATCAAGGGCCCGGCGCCTTCGACGGCCGGCCGGGCACGTACTACGTCAACCTTTTCGATATGCAGGCCATGCCTAAATATGAAATTGAGTCGCTCGCCTATCATGAAGCCCTGCCGGGACATCACATGCAGATCGCCCTGGCACAGGAAATTCCGGAATTGCCCAGTTTTCGGCGCTTTTCAAGCCGGTACACGGCCTATGTAGAAGGCTGGGGTTTGTATTGTGAGCAGTTGCCCAAGGAGATGGGACTGTACGACGATCCCTATTCGGATTTTGGAAGGCTGTCGGCCGAATTGTGGCGCGCCTGCCGTTTGGTTGTGGATACGGGAATTCATTCTGCGAGTCGGCGCTGGAGCCGCGAAAAAGCCATTCAATATCTGAGAGACAATACGCCCAATTCCGAACGGGATGTCACCAATTCCATCGAGCGTTATATCGTTCAGCCGGGGCAGGCGACAGCCTACAAAGTCGGCATGAGGCGCATACAGGATTTACGGGCCGAAGCCGAGGCGGCGCTCGGTGGAAAGTTTGACGTGCGCGCGTTTCACGATGTCGTTCTGGTAAGCGGTGCGGTGCCGCTCGATGTGCTTTCAGACAATGTGCGCGATTGGGTCTCGGCGGTTTCGCCGACCTAGGGGCCTAGTCTAGGGCCGCCAGACCATATGCACGTGAGAAATGCCCGCTTCTTCGAACGGCTCGCCTTCGGTCACGAATTTCATATCCAGATAGAATTTTTCGACCTGCGCTTGAGCATTCAAGACAACGGTGCCCTTGCCGCGCAAGCGGGATAGGATCACTTTCATAATCGCTTTGCCGGCGCCGGTGCCCCGATGGTCCTTGAGCACGGCAACGCGTTCAATCTTGTAAATCGATGGACCGTAGGGGCGCACGCGGGCCGTGGCGATAGCTTTGCCGTCCGCTTCCGCCAGGAAATGTTCGCAATGCTTGTCTTCGCCGTCCCACTCCAGTTCGGGTGGCACACCCTGTTCGCCGCAAAACACGACATCACGGATGGCGCGCGCAGAGTCCATGAGCGGCGCATCCTCGATCCGGAACGCATGAATGACGAAGTTCATGCCGGCTGCGCGCGGCGTCCGTCTACTTGTCCAGCCAGGACGGGACGGGCAGGCCCTTCGATTTCAGGAATGCCGGGTTGAACAGTTTACTTTGATAGCGTGATCCAGAATCGCACAGGAAGGTGACGATGGTTTTGCCCGGTCCCAGCTTCTTGGCGAGGCGCACAGCACCCGCAATGTTGATGCCCGTGGAGCTGCCCACGCACAACCCTTCGTGTTCCAGGAGGTCGAATATATAGGGCAGGGCTTCGCTGTCAGGGATCTGAAACTGATCGTCGATGGGAGCGTTGGTCAAGTTCGCGGTCACACGGCCTTGGCCGATGCCTTCAGTAATGGAATTGCCTTCGGACTTCAGTTCGCCGTGGGCATAATAATTGTATAGGGCCGCGCCCATGGGATCGGCGAGCGCCACGACAACATCCTTCTTGCGTTGCTTCAGGCCGATGCCAACGCCGGCCAGGGTGCCGCCCGTGCCGACGGCCGAGACAAAGCCGTCGATGTGACCTTCCACGTCGTCCCAGATTTCAGGCGCGGTTTCATTTACGTGGCCGTCGCGGTTGGCGACGTTGTCGAACTGGTTGGCCCACACCGCGCCGTTGGGGTCCGACTGAGCCAGTTCCTCGGCCAGGCGTTGGGAGACTTTGACATAGTGGTTGGGGTCCGAGGCCTTTACGGCCTTCACTTCGCGCAGGTCCGCACCTACCAATCGCAGGAAGTCCTTTTTCTCCTGGGACTGTGTTTCCGGAATAACGATGACGCTGCGGTAGCCCTTTGCGTTGCCGACAAGAGTCAGGCCGATGCCGGTATTGCCTGCGGTACCTTCAACTATGACACCGCCGGGTTTGATTTGACCTTTTTTCTCTGCGTCCTCGATAATGAATTTCGCGGTGCGGTCCTTGATCGAGCCACCCGGATTGGCGAATTCCGCTTTACCGAGAATTGTGCACCCCGTCTCTTCCGATACCTTACGCAGTTTGATCAACGGCGTGCGGCCGATGGCATCAATAACATCCGAAAGCGGTCCGGCGCTGACATATTTGGGAGGTGTGCTCATCTCGGGAGTCCTGTCGAAATATCATTTGAGTCTTGGTAGCGGGCGCATTGAAACGGACCTTGGCTGCCATACCAAGGCGTACCGCGCCGAAATTTGTACCTCTTGAGCCTGGGGAGAAAAAGCTCCTCTAAATGGACTTTGACCATAGCAGGGTCATCTCCCGCGGGTAGTGCATTTTTCCCGGAAACGGGTGAAATCCCGGCTCATCTCCCGCTTTTCGCATCTTGATTGCGCGCCCGAAATTGCCGAAAACAACCGGGTCGGCGCCCGGTTTTTGGTGCGCGTTGTGATTGGTTGTTGCCCATGTCCACTGCCTCCTTCCTCTCCCGCTATTACACGTCGCCGGACGGACTGAAGCTGCATTACCGCGAATATGCCGGTCCGCCCGACCCGAAACTGACCATCATTTGCATTCCGGGTTTGACGCGAAATGCGCGCGACTTTGAAGAACTGGCGCCGTATCTCGCGCGCAGATACCGGGTGCTGTGCGTGGAATTGCGCGGGCGCGGACTTTCCCAATACGCGCCGGATCCGATGACCTATGTGCCTGCCACCTACGCGCAGGATATTGCGGCGCTCTTTGAGGCAGAAAACCTCCAGCACGCGGCGCTCATTGGCACATCGCTCGGCGGCATCATTTCGATGATCCTCGGTGCAATCATGCCGGCGAAGATTTTGGGCATCGTCCTGAACGATATTGGGCCGGAGCTTAATCCCGAGGGGCTTGCGCGTATCGGCAGCTATGTCGGCAAGACGCGGTCCATCAACACGTGGGAAGAAGCTGCCGCGGCTATCCGTGAAATCGATGGTCAGATTTTCCCCGACTATGTGACGGATGATGTTTGGATGCGCATGGCCAGGCGGCGGTTTGTTAAAGCAATGGATGGCGGGTTGCGGCCCGACTACGACTTGAATATTTCCAAACCGTTTGCGGCAAGCAGCGAGCCAGTGAATCTCTGGCCGTTTTTTAGCACTTTGAAGGATATTCCGGCGCTGGCGATCCGGGGGGCCAATTCCGACCTTCTATCACCTGCGGTTTTCACGCGCATGAAAGAAGAGTTACCGCATCTCCTGCAAGTTGAGGTGCCTGACCGGGGCCATGCGCCTCAGCTCGATGAGCCGCAGGCGTTGAGCGCTATCGAAGATTTCCTGCAAAAGCTCCCGGCCACGCTGCCCCTGACGATACGGCTACGGCGTCAAATCGCCGGCGCTGTGTTCATGGCTAAGTTGAAAGCAAAGGGTCTCGCCTAAGCTGTTTCTGTCCTCGGTTCTGGCGATGCCGCCGGGCTGCCGATGAGCGGCCGCGCTATGTAGAAAAGCGCGAGCCCTGCGAGAATGCCCGGCAGACCTTCATAGATCGAATTATGCCAGCCCATCTCCCGCCAAAGAATGGCAACCGCCGGCCCGATGACAACCATGGCGATGCCGAGTTTTTCGGGCACGTCATGCCCCATGACATACACAATCAGCAGCGGGGCAAAAGCTGAGGCGAGCGCCGACCACGACAGGATGACCAGGCTGAAGACGCTTTGCGGCTGACTTAGCGCGATCAATAGCGCAAGCGCGGTGACGATCAGGGTGGCGGTCTTAATCTCCCATTTGTTTTCCAGCCGACGCGGCAATAGATCGTGGGTGAGCGCAGCTGAGCAGCTCAGAACCAATGAGTCCGCCGTGGACATGGTGGCCGCAAAAATGCCCGCAAGGATCAAACCCACAAGTGCAGGGGGCAGAAGGCTTTGCGCCATGGTCGGCAGCGCCAGTTCAGGATCGAGCTGCGCCAGTTCCGGTAAAAGCAGACGCGCCAACATGCCCACGGCTGTGGCCATGGCGTAGAAAATCGTGAAGAAGCCATAGTAGTAGATGCGCGCGGTGCCGAGATTCTTGATATCGTCGAGCGCCATGAAGCGCACCATGATGTGCGGCTGGCCAATAACCGACACGCCAGCGAAAAGCCAGCCGACAACGAACAGCAATGCGCCCAATGCGCCAGGGACGATTAAGTCGCCGGGAAACCAATTCAGATATCCGGGAATGTCCGACCAACTTTGGTAAACCGCCGAGACACCGCCGCCCGCATCCACGGCCATCACGAGGATCAGGCCCATGGCCAGCAGCATGACCGCGGATTGCACGGCGTCGGTCCAGATGGAGGCGCGAATGCCGCCTGCCATGCAGTAGGCTGCGACAACAATCGCAACCATGACCGCGCCCATGTTCGGGTCCCAGTTGAATACCGCTTGTAGAGCTTTTCCTCCCGCCGCCAACTGCGCGGCGGCGTAGGAGCCCAAGAAAACGACGGTGATGATGGCGACCAGCCGGCGCAGGATGGTGTAATCGATCCCGCTCCAATTACTAAGCATGCCGCCGAAAGTTGCTTCGTTGCGGCTTTCGGTTTGGGTGCGCATTTTGGCGTGGATGTACAGCGAGGCGAGAAAGTCCCCGACGATCCAGCCGACCATCAGCCATATGGCGGCTAAACCTGTGGCGTATGTAAAGCCAATGACGCCGATGAACATGTACCCGCTGTTATTTGTGGCGACAGCTGACACCCCGACCAGTGCAGGAGAGACGCCGCGGCTTGCGAGGTAATAGTCGGTGCGAGTGCCGGTGCTTTTCACGACGGACGCGATGCCGACAGCGAGAATGATCCCCAGTGATATAATAAAAGCCGCCAGAGTCATTTGCGCTTCTCCTCCCCCTGCAGATCAACCGATGGTATGCACCGTCGGCAAAAATGCGTGTTTTGTATTCACCTCAATAGCAAGGCATCGCCCGGCACATATTGTGCCGGGCGATGCTTGGATTACGTGCGGCAGCAGATGGCCGTTCTAAAAAATGCGGCAATGCCGATCTACTTTAGGCGGCCAGAACTTCAGCCGTGGCATCGCGCCAAATCCGCAGACCTTTTTCCAAGTCTTCATCCGTTATGGTCAGAGGGCACAGGCACTTCACCACTTCGCCGTCCGGCCCGCTGGTTTCGATGATGAGCCCGCGGCGGTATGCGGCCTGACTGATTGCGGAGGCAATTTCGCCGCTCTTGCAGTCGATGCCCTGCATCATGCCGCGTCCTTTGACTGTTAGTTTCGCGCCTTCGATTGACTCAGCGATGTCCGCCAGTCGCTCGTTGAGGAGGGCCGACTTTCTTTTCACTTCGTTGGCGAAGGTATCGTCCGACCAGAAGTGCTCGATCGCTGCGGCCGCCGTCACAAACGCATAGTTATGGCCACGGAACGTGCCGTTGTGCTCACCCGGCTGCCATTCATCCAATTCGCGGCGGATCAATGTGATGGCCATGGGGAGGCCGAACCCGCTCAGGGATTTGGACAAGGTGACGATGTCGGGCATGATTCCGGCCGGGTCAAAGCTGAAGAACGTTCCGGTACGACCGCAGCCGGCCTGAATATCATCGACGATCATGACCATGTCATGGTCGTCGCAGATTTTCCGCAAGCGGCGCAGCCAGTCCATGGATGCGGCGTTCAATCCGCCTTCGCCTTGGACCGTTTCAAGGATAACGGCGGCGGGGTGATCCAGGCCGCTGCTGTTGTCCGTCAGCATCTTCTCGAAATAGTCGAGCGTGTCCATGCCGTCGCCCATGTAATCGCAATAGGGCATACGGTCGACGCCGCTGAACGAGGTTTGGGCCGCACCGCGATGATACGCATTGCCCGTTGCCGCAAGAGCGCCGAGAGACACGCCGTGAAAGCCATTGGTGAAGGACACGACGGTCGTGCGGCCTTTGATGCGGCGCGCCAACTTCAGCGCGGCTTCGACTGAATTGGCTCCGGTGGGGCCTGTAAACTGAGCGACGTAGTCGAGGCCCCGCGGTTCGAGAATTTTCTCATGCAAGGCGTTCAGAAAACGCTGCTTGGCCGCAGTGTGCAGGTCAAGGCTGTGCACAATACCGCTGTCCGTGATGTAAGACGCCAGCGTGTTCGCCAGAACCGGATGATTGTGTCCGTAATTCAAGCTGCCGGCACCGGCGAGAAAGTCGAGATAGGCGCCGCCGTCTACGTCGTAGATGTATGAACCGCTGGCTTTGTTAAAGACCCGCGGGAATGAGAGAGCGTAGCTGGCAACGCTTGATTCGTGTTGGTCGAATGTTTCCGTGTCCATACTGAGCTTCTTTGTTGCTGTGATTTTGTTCATATCTCTATACGTCCTTTTTATTTTTTGACGCTGAACGGTCCGATGGTCAGAAGATTCTCGGACGCATGCGCGCCTGCAAAATGGGTTTTTTGGTCAAAGTATTCCGATTGACCCATATCGGTTCCCAGCGCGTCGGCGAGGGATTGAAACATGGCCTTCGAGGCGTCGTTATCCGGCGTTACGGTTGCCAATAACGTTGTGAAATCGGTGGGCTCGCGGTTGAGAATGTCGAGCATCATTTTTCGGCCAAGGCCCATACCTCGTGCCTCATCGGCCACGGCGACCTGCCATATAAAGAGAGTCTGGGGCTCGTTCGGAATCCGGTGTCCGGAAATGAAACCCGCGATCTCACCGTTGAGTTCGGCGGCGGCGCAGGTGTCGGCGAACTGGGAGCACTGCAGCAGGTAACAATAGGCGGAATTGACGTCCAGCGGCGGGCACCGCTCTATAAGGTCCAGCACCCGCATGCCGTCCTCGGCGCGCGGTTGCCTAATTGTCGTTGGGGGGTCCGAGTCTTCAGGCTCGGATCGTGAAGTTTCGGGCAGGTCTAAGACCGGCATTTACTTTGATCCGCAATATATATATGCGCGGCTTGATACGAATATGAGACCTTTATGTCAATGAAAAATAAAATATTTCAATTATTTAACAGGAGATTCACGATTATGCACATATATTTATTATCAAATATTTATGGATAGGGTGGTTAACTGGTCATAACCCCCTCTGATTGTGGAATGAATCCGGGTTTGCCGCACCTGCGTGGAAAAATGCTGCGGGCGCGGTCATTTTTGGCGTGTTACACACCCGTCAAATTCGTTTTTCGACAAGGAGCGTGGCTATGGATGCGGGCAAGGCCGTATTGGTGGCATTAAGGCGGATTATCCAGACGACGGACTTCAACGCGAAGCTACTTGCGCGGCAAACCGAACTCACGACGTCTCAGTTGCTTGTCCTTCAGCTTCTCGAAGGCGAAAAGGAAATGACCATTGGCGATATCGCCAAGCAGGTGAATTTGAACCAGGCCACCGTAACTGCCATCATTCATCGGCTCGAGATTCGTAATTTTGTCGAACGGCACAAAGGAGAGGACGACCGGCGAAAAGTTTATGTTTCTCTGTCCAAGACCGGGCAAGAGGCACTCGAAGCTGCGCCGCGGTTATTGCAGTCTGTCTTTCTAGACAATTTCGGCAAGCTTGCGGATTGGGAGCAGACTTCGGTGCTTTCCGCGGTTGAGCGCGTCGCACATCTGATGAACGCGGCCTACCTAGATGCGTCGCCAGTGCTTGATATTGGTCCGGTTGATCGGTCCGAGCACAAAGCGAAGGCCGTGGCACCAGCGCCGGGTAAACCTTAAGCTTCGAAATTCGACCCGTCATAGGCAGGATGCGGCGTAACCAACGTCCTCGTGCCGTATAACCCCAGACTGTTGGAAGGTGGCATGGACCAGCTCGGATCCAAATTTGAAGAATTTATCAATCTTGTCGTTGATGTTTGGCAGCATGGTTTTATGGGAATTGATTTTGGCCGTATCTTCACGGCTGTTGGCATTCTCATAATCTTCCTGCTGATCCGCCGATTGTTTACCTGGTTTGTTATCAACCGCGTTACGGCATTCGCGAAACGACGCGGTAGTGAGGTGGGTGCGGATGTGCTTGAGGCCATCCGTTCACCCATCAGGTTTGTGCCCGTCGTTGTCGGCTTTTTCTTCGCCCTCGAGTATCTAAACCTGTACGGGGATATGGAGCAATTCGCCGCCCGCTTTGTTCGGACGCTGGTTGTGCTGACTCTCTTCTGGGGCCTGTATCGGTTACTTGGCCCGCTAAGCACTTCATTTGAGAAGCTGCGCGCCGTGCTCACGTCCGCCATGGTCGATTGGCTTGTGCAGTTTTTGCGAATTGCGGTCGTCGTGATCGGTGCCGCGACTATTTTGGAGGTTTGGGGCATCTCTATTGGACCCGTTCTGGCCGGCTTTGGTTTGCTGGGGGTTGCGGTGGCGTTGGGTGCGCAAGACCTGTTCAAAAACCTTATCGCCGGCCTTCTTATTCTCGCGGAGCGCCGATTCAATATCGGTGATTGGGTGCTGGTTGACGGCATTGCCGAAGGAACGGTCGAATCCATTGGGTTTAGATCAACTCTGGTGCGTCGCTTCGATAAGGCGCCGGTTTTTGTTCCGAACGCGAAATTGTCGGACAATGCCGTCACCAATTTTACCGCGATGACCTTCCGCCGCATTTACTGGGTTATCGGTGTGGAATACGGAACGACTGTTGAGCAGCTAAGAAAAATACGGGATGAAATAGAGTCTTGCATCAGGTCGAATGACGAATTCGTAAAACCTGAAGAAGCTTCGACTTTCGTGCGCATAGACAGTTTCAACGACTCTTCCATCGATATCCTGCTCTACTGTTTTACGCGCACCACAAAATGGGGCGAATGGCTGCAAATCAAGGAAGAACTGGCCTACAAGGTCAAAGAGATCGTGGAGGGCGCGGGAACGGGCTTTGCCTTCCCAAGCCGCAGCCTCTACGTTCACACGCTGCCGTCCGAAAGGCCGGAAGCGTTCGCGCCGCCGTCCGAAAAGTAGCGGCATGGACGGCCTTTAAAGCGGCCAGACCATCAAAATCATTGGCACGCCCACGAGCATAATAAGGATCTCTAGGGGCAAGCCCATGCGCCAATAGTCGCCGAAGCTGTAGCCGCCTGGGCCCATCACCAGCGTGTTGTTCTTGTGTCCGATGGGCGTGAGGAATGCGCATGAAGACGCAACGGCAACGCCCATGAGAAATGGGTCGGGGCTCACATCAAGACGGGAGGCAATTTCCAGCCCCACAGGCGCTGCAATGATCGCGGTCGCCACATTATTCAGCACGTCCGACAGCGTCATGGTGATGATCATAAGCACCGTCAATATCACCACCGGCGGATATCCCTCGGACAGGGTCATCAGGCCGCCGGCGATGATTGCCGTGCCGCCGGACTCCTCGAACGCGACGCCGAGCGGGATGAGAGAACCGAGAAGCACGATAACCGGCCATTCCACCGCTTCGTAAAGCTCTCGCAAGGGTACGATGTCCAAAATCACATACAAGGTCGCTACGATGGCGAGGGCAGCGGTCAGGTCGATAAGGCCAAAGCTCGCAAGCCCAATCGCCAGCGCAAAAATAACGATGGCCAGAGAGGCCTTGTCACGCTGCACAACGTGAAGCCCGCGTTCAGCCAGGGGCAGGCACCCGAGGCGGTGCGTTGCCTCTGCAAGAGCATCCTTGCTGCCGAGCAACAGCAACACGTCCCCAGCATTGAGGGTCAATTGGCGAACTCGCTCGCGAAACCGTTGTCCGCTGCGCGAGACGCCAAGCAGATGTACGGCGTAACGGCTCAGGAGGCCCAGGGAGAGCGCGGATCGTCCGTCCATGACCGCGTCACGGGTGACCACCGCTTCCATCAGTTCCAGACGCCCGCTTTCCAGGTCGCCTGGTCCCAACTCCATATCGACGTAATCCAGGTTTAAAGATCCGGCAAATCCTTCGATTGCTTTTGGGCCGGCCTGCACGATGATAATGTCGCCCGGCGCGATGTTCAGGTATTTGCTCGCCCCCATGTTGTGGCCGTTGCGAATAATGCCGAGGATTTGGACTTCCTTGCTTTCCGCGGTTTCATCCAATTCCCCCAGCCGTTTGCCGACCAGGTCGTTTTCCTCGGTTATTTTCAGCTCGGCGACGTAGTCGTCGAGTTTGAAGAGGTCTTTGGGGACATTCTTGTCGCCGCGTGTCGAGGGGATAAGGCGCCAGCCAACGAGGGTTACAAATATGATGCCCACAACCGCGCAAGCCGCGCCGACGGGCGCGAAATCGAACATCTGGAAGGGCTCGCCCAGGTTTTCTTCCCTGAACGTGGCGATCACGATATTCGGCGGCGTGCCGATCAGCGTCACCAATCCCCCGAGTATGGATGCAAAGGAAATCGGCATTAGCGTCAGCGCCGGACTGCGCTTGGCTTTGGCGGCCGCCTCGATATCAAGGGGCATGAGGAGCGCGAGCGCTGCGACGTTGTTCATGAGTGATGACAGGGCCGCCGCCAGAACCCCCATGACGCCGATATGGGTGGATAGCGCCATACCGGCGCGAATGATCTTGCTGGCGAGCAATTCCACAACCCCGGAGCGGGACAGGCCGTGGCCCACAACAAGCACGAGCGCGACAACGATCGTGGCGGAGTGGCCAAATCCTTCGAAGGCGTCCGAGGCGGGGATAACGCCGGTGACAATGGCAATGAGAAGGGCTGAGAACGCGACGATATCGTAGCGCCAACGTCCCCAAAGGAGAAAGCCCAGCACGCCGGCAAGGATAACGAAGAGAATGATCTGATCTGACGTCACGATTTGCGCAGGTACAATTTCAGATGGGCCTTCTTAACATGACAATTGGTCCAAAACCCCGAAAATTTATGCAGTTACAGGGTTCCGGTCGCCGCCGCGCTCTGGCAGATTGCGCGCGCTTCAAGACCGACCGGAAAGCGAACCTCAATGCGAAACACCTCTGTCTCTACACCGTCCCGGCGCATATTGATGGGGCCGGGCCCCTCCGATGTCCATCTCCGGGTGCTGGCGGCTCTGGCGCGGCCGACCATTGGCCACCTGGATCCCGATTTCATCGCGCTAATGGACGACATCAAGGTGCGCCTCAAGCGCGTATTCAAAACCTCCTACGAATTGACGATTCCGCTTTCGGCCCCAGGGTCTGCGGGCATGGAGTGCTGTTTCGTAAATCTGTTGGAGCCGGGAGACACCGTTATTATTTGCATCAATGGTGTTTTCGGAACGCGGATGAAGGAAAATGCCGAGCGGTGCGGAGCCAAGGTGGTGACTGTCGAGGCGCCGTGGGGTGAGGCGGTCGATCCGGAGCAGGTGAAAGCGGCGCTCAAGGCCAATTCCGGGGCCAAGGCGGTGGCTTTCGTGCATGCCGAGACATCGACCGGTGTGAGGTCCGATGCCGCTGCAATCTGCGGCGTCGCGGCTCAAGCGGGGGCTCTATCGATTGTCGATACGGTAACCGGATTGGGCGGCATTCCAGTGTCCGTCGATGAATGGGGTGCGGATGCGGTCTATTCAGGTACGCAGAAGTGCTTGTCCTGTCCGCCTGGATTGTCGCCGATCACATTCAGTGCCCGTGCCGCTGAGACCATCAAGTCCCGGCGTACGAAGGTGCAGAGCTGGTTTTTGGATCTATCGCTGGTAATGGGGTATTGGGGCGGCCCGGCAGGTGGCGGGCGAAGCTATCACCACACCGCACCGGTCAATGCTCTGTTCGGGCTCCATGAGGCCCTCATGATCGTCGAGGAAGAGGGGCTCGAAAATGCGTGGGCGCGTCATGAACGCATGCACAATGGCCTCGTCGCCGGTCTCGAAGCAATGGGTCTGAAGATGAAGGTCGCGTCCGATATCAGATTGCCGCAACTCAATGCGGTGGAGGTCCCGGCTGGCGTCGATGAAGCAGCCGTGCGGCGAAGCTTGCTGAGTGACTTCGATCTCGAGATTGGTGCGGGCCTTGGACCGTGGGCAGGCAAAGTTTGGCGTATCGGCCTCATGGGGCAGAGCGCAACACCGAGCCATGTTTTGACATGTTTGGCGGCTTTGGAAAGCGCGCTGTCGGCGATCGGTGCATCCATCGAAACGGGCCGGGCCCAGGCCGCGGCCCGGGCGGCGCTAGAGGGCTAAACCTGGCAGTTTACATAGGGTGTGGGCCGTGTGTCCGTCGGGGTGGACCTTGGTCTGAACGTGCCATTTCATCAGGCATGGAAAAACCCGCCAGGCAAGTACCTGACGGGTTCTCCATCACAATCGGATTAATCACCGGCGCAATCTGTTCAGGGGCGATGCCCTTAAAGGTGCTAAACCTTTCTATCGCACCGATGACGTAACCGTTCTTGTGTGCTGTCCCTGCGCTTAAACGCTTAGTAAGGACAAGCCTACTTCTTCTTACGCTTGGCCTTAGCTTTCGCTTTTCTCTTCGGCGCCTTCTTCGCGGCTTTCTTCTTAGCCTTACGCTTAGGAGCCTTCTTCTTCGCTTTTTTCTTCGCAGCCATAATCATATCCCCTGTTTGCAGTGATAGAAAATATGTCTGGGTACCATTTACAACGCTTGATGGCGCGCACATGCACGACATCACCTGCCCAAACATTAATCAGATAAACTCACTTGAAAAAAATTAACAAGAGATTTTGCACATCTCGTGAAATTTTTTCTTGATTTCTGTCGCAACTCGATTTCCGAAATTTTAACCAATTGCGCAAATTGCGTGATCGACGACACTCAGAGAAGCGTCCATGTTCACTGCGCAACGCACCATCTGTGCGAATGCACAAAGGAACAGCTATCAGGATCTCGGCGGTGTCATATGCGTTCGAAGCAGCGTATCTGCCGCCCGTCTCAGCATCATATTTCTCAACTCAAAGAGTCTGACCTCAGTATCGCAATTAGAGAGCACACTTGAAAACCCTAGGTATTCTGCCGGTTTGCGTGGTGAGCGCTATGTGACATTTCGGCTTCATGGGTTTCGAATAGGCCGCGCTGGATTGGATGCGATGGTGATGGTGCTTGGTCGGTTTAGGTGCGGCGAAAATCCAATTGAGCGGATAAGGAGCGTTAACAATTAGCGTTTTTAGGCCGACGGGTGTCACAGATTCGAGACGTCGATGCGGAGTCATCAAGCGAGCGAAATTCGATCCGTGGGTGGTTCACCTAGTGCGCAGCGCGACACCAATTTGGAGTCCGGAATTTTAGTTTTCGGGAAGCGGGGAACGCAAAAACGGGGCGAAAAACGCAAATTTTGCGAATCGGAGTCGCGGCGGCATCCGACTTCGGCGTGCAATCGAAGCCTTCAATTCAGCGAACGTCACCGCGTTCCGACATGAAGACGGCGATGGGTCTTGTTTGCGGAAACTGCGCCAGGATGATCGTGCCGATCACGGTGATGGGCACACTCAAAATCATTCCGGTTACGCCCCACAAGGCGCCCCACACCGACAATGCAATGAGAATGATCAACGGGCTTAGGTTGAGCGATTTGCCCATGAGGCGGGGTTCAAGGACATTACCGACAAAAACCTGAGCCCCGGCCAGTACCGTAAGCACCATCGCAAAAATGCCAAGGGAGCCGAATTGCAGCAGGGACAGAACCGTCGGAAACAGCACGGCGATAAGGGAGCCGATGTAAGGGATGAAATTCAGGATAAAAATCAGAAGGGCCCAAAAGCCCGCAAAATCGACCCCGAAAATGAGAAGCGCCACATAACTGATCCCGCCCACGAGCAGGCTTACGACCGTTTTGACCGCCACGTAGGTCTCGGTCTTTTGGCCGATCTCCGCCAACGTCGAGCGGACCCGGTCTAGCCGTTCTTTTGCTGGAAACATGGCCGCGAGCTTCCGGTCGAAGGTCCGGTACTCAAGCAGCAGAAAGGCAACGTACAGGAGGATCAGGAATGTGTTTCCCGCGATGGACTGCAAAGCCCCGGCAAAACGGCCTGCGAGGCTTCTGAGGTCGAGCCCCTCCATCAGCGTGGTCAGGTTGACCGGGCCGCTGAGGGGGAGCAGCGAGGTCATTGTTGTGTTTATGTTCGCCAGGAGGTCCTGAAGGCGTTCCTGGTATTGGGGCGCGGCATCCACAACATCACGCACGTTGCCAGCGATCAACTGAACGATGAGGCCAATGGCCAACAAAAATATGACAATGGCCGCTACCATGCAGAACCATCCCGGCAGCTGTTTTCCGGCCACCTTGATCCGCTCGACCATGTGAGAGAGCGCTATGATCAGGTAGGCAATAAATATTGCCAGCACGAGGGGGATAAACACGCCTTCGCCAACCACCAGGAGGTAGATGGTGAGGGCGAACAGCCCCAGGGATGCTGCGACCGCGAGAAGGTTCGAGGCCGGTGCGGAGGTTGTCACGGGTGCCATTCCTTAAAAGAAGAAGCGGTAGCTAGCCTGAAATTGAGTCTCACCGGTGCGCACGGGAAGGCCAAGAAATGCGCGCTCCGGCCTGTAGCTCTTAACATATAGAGCTTCGATGGTCAGCCGCTGGCGGGCTGCGGGCCGCAACACATAGCCAACCGTCACTGCAGTACCGTGCTCATTGTTATCGTCCAGAGAAGTGTCATTATCGTTCGTCCCAAAGCGGTCCAGGCGGACGCTGAGCCGGTGGCGGCCGAATTCCTTGCTGGCGAGCAAATAAGCAGCCCAAAAATCGGTATCGACGACGGGGGTTGGTGCCCCGGGAACACTGACAGTTGTTGTGCCGCCTTTCATGACTTGGGCAAGAAAATCTATGTCTCCGGGCAGTTGAGTTTTGTAGCCGACGCTCCAGAACTTGGTGCGCCAAGCCCATTGACCGAATTTGAGAGCAAGATCATCGGCATTGTTGTCGTACCACAGGGCCGTAATCGTTCCGTAGTCCAAGTGATCGGCCTCGGCATGGACATAGTATCCCACCCGGCCATCTATCTCGTGAAAGGGTTCTTCGGTCGGCGCCTGTTTGAATAACCGAGCACCCGGCCGTGTAATGCGCACCGGCGCGAGCGCAAGGCGGTCGAAAAGGCCGGCTTCACGGTCGTGCATGGCCCAGCCGCGCCACGCGAGTTGGGTGCCGGTAGGATCGTTAGCCGCGTAGAGTGCCGCCGACATCGAAAAATCCACATCCTCGGTGCGGTACGTGACGCCGGCCTCTCCGCCAATGGTTTTTAGTTCCTCGCCAACCCAGCTGTTTATGGCCGATGACGTGATTGTGTAAGGGCTTGTCCAGGCCAGCCCGGTATTCTCGACGGAAATCGGCGGCAGAAAGACGCCGGCACGTGCACTGAAGTTGAGGGCGCCGCGCGGAGCCGGCTTATATTGAAGGTAGGCCTCAACAATATCGACCGGCACGTGTTGTTCCTGGTTGGCGGTAGCGTGGACAATGCCGGTCCAATCAAATCCGAACATGATGCGTGCAATCGCGTGACCTTCCATTCTCACGAGTGCCCGCCGGCCGCCCGACGAAGTGCCGCTAAATCCGGTCTTGCCCAGACCGGTGTCTTCCCAGCTTAGGGTTTTATCCGTCGCGATCGCGCGCCCTTCTACATACCCTTTTATGTCGATATTGACGCCTTCGGGCAGCCAGGAGCCTTCTTGAGCAAATGAGGGGAGCGGCGCTGAGATTAACGTTGAGACAAGCGCAATGGCGACACGAGTGCGCAATTTGCCGTCGCTACGCACGGGTTGCCGTAGAAGCGCCGGGCGCGCTGTTGTCGTTGCGCAAAGGAGACCAGCGGGAAGTCGCATAGAATTCCTCAAAGTCAGATACCGGAATGGGCTTGCTAATGAAATACCCCTGTCCGGTTTCGCAGCCGTAGCGTTTCAAGATGTCGAGCGAGGCTTCATCTTCAATGCCTTCGGCCGTCACCTTCAGTCCTAGATTATGCCCTAAATCTATGGTCGAGCGGACCAGGATTTCATCGCCCGCGTTCTCAGCCAAATTCAGCACGAAAGATTTGTCTATTTTGATTTCCTGCACGGGCAGGCTTCTCAAATAAGCCATGGAGGAATAGCCGGTTCCGTAGTCGTCAATGGACAGCGTCAGGTTCATTCCATTGAGCTCTTTCAACACTTCCAGGGCCCGCGTCGGGTCTTCCATCACCGCGCTTTCCGTGATTTCCAGAATAAGGCTTTTCGGCGCGACGTTATGAGCACTTAAAAGGCCTGCGATCTGATTAGGCAGCTGCCGATTGGTGAGGTCATGGGCAGACAGGTTCACACCGATTTTCACCTTTATACCGTTGTCGGACCAAGCGCGCGATTGGCGCACCACGGTTTCCAGCGCCCACGACGTAAGCTTTTTGATATTGCCGGTCTGTTCGGCCATGGGGATGAATAGGTCGGGTGGCATAAATCCGCGCTCGGGGTGAATCCAGCGGATTAAGGCCTCCACGGCGGTGACCGTACCCGAGGCGATATCGACCTTCGGTTGGTAATAGAATTTGAATTGCCCTTCATCCAGCCCCCTGCGCAATTCGCCCATCATTGTCAGGCGTTCAGGTTTATGCGGGTCCTTTTCGGGATCGTAGGTCATGAAGGGCATGCCCGCGCGCTTGGCCTCAAGGTCCCACAGCGCGCAGTCCACGGCGTTGCGGGCCGCGCCCGCGGGCATGA
>CAYYXR010000028.1:0-40355 GCA_964475755.1 uncultured Rhodobacterales bacterium | reverse complement strand
ACACGCTGGTCTCCATCGGCGTCCTCACAGAGGAGAAGGCCAATCAGATGGAAGCCGACGTAAAGAAGCAGGTGGCAGCGTCCATCGATTTCGCGCGTAAGAGTCCCAAGCCGCAACAGGATATGGGTCTCAGCAACGTATATGCTCAGGGCGCTGTGGCGCCGAGCCAGATGTTCGCCTAAGGGAGGATTAGAAGAAAATGGCACCGAAACCAGGAAGATTTGCGGTCATCGAAGCTATCCAGCAGGAGATGCAACGCGATCAAAATTTGAGCCTGTGGTGGTGGATCCGTCCGACGGCGGTCAGCCCGTTTGGTAAGGTCATCGATCTGCACAGAGAATTCGGTCAAGACCGTGTCCCGCAATACACCCCGATTGACGAAGAGTGGTTCGTCGGTGCGGCGGCGGGCGCGGCGATGTCGGGCGTTCCGTGCATCGCCAACCCGGGTTACATGTGTATGACCCGTGCTTTCGATCTGGTGTTCAACCAAATCGGCAAGCTCCGTCACATGACCGGCGGCCAGGCATCCATGCCGTTCGTGCTTTGGCAAGACGGCGCGGGCCGCACGCCGGGTATGGCCGGTCAGCACTCCGACGCAGGCCAGGAAGCCCTGTTTGCAGGTCTTCCAGGTGTGAAGGTGGTCGTGCCATCAAACCCGCATGACGCCAAGGGCCTGATGATCGCTGCTATTCGCGATCCCGATCCGGTGATCTTCTATCACTACGGCGCGATCAATCGTGTACGTATCGACGTTCCCGACGATGCCTATGCAATCAAGATTGGAGAGGCGAACATCGTGCAGGAAGGCACCGACATCACGATCGTCGGCATTGGCCCATCTATGCTCGATGTCAACGAAGCCGCCAAGACTCTGAAAGCTGACGGCGTCAATGCTGAGATCATCGACATCCGGTCCATCAAGCCGATGCCGGCTGCACAGATTGCTGCGTCCGTGCGCAAAACCGGCAAATTGCTGGTGGTGGATCATGGCCACGAAACGATGGGTACTTCGGCGGAAATCATCGCCCGTGCGGCGATCGATGTTCCGGGCGCGAAGTTTGCGCGTATTGCGTTCCCCGACGCACCGCCGCCGGGTAATCGCGAAATGATCGCCTGGATGACACCGGATGCGACAAGAACGGTAGATGCCGCCAAGAAGATGGTGGCCTCGTAAATTTGCCATAATTTACAGAGATAAGATGGGTACGGCGGGAGTGATACCCGCCGCACTCCTTTTAGGAGCACCCGATAGGTGGAGACCGAGACTTGAGCACGCAAGTCAAGAAACCCTCGACAATGGCTTGCATTGAATGTGGGAAAAAGACCGATCCGACCGAACTTAACGTAACCATGTGGACCGATAAGGGATTGGTAGTCATAGAGAATGTACCGGCCCACGTTTGTCATGATTGTGAGGAGCAATTTTATGACGACAAGATCGGGGCAAAAATACTCGATCTTGCAAACAAAGGGTTTCCCAGGGATAAGTTGGTTCGAGAAATCACGGTACCGGTTTATTCCATCGATGATGATGAGAGTGGACCGGACAATGACATACCGGAAGAAAGGCAAGGCGCGTAATGCAGTATTCTAATGTTCAAATGATTAATTCGCTGATGAGAATGGCCCTGTTCGCGGCGACTTTTGTAGTAATCGGCGTTGCCGGAACCTCCAATTCCGCGAACGCACAAGAGTTGGATTTCGAAAAGATTTTCTTTTGCCACGAAGGTGAAAAAACCGGCGAGCAAACATACGACGAATGTCTAGCTGCAAGGGATACCACCCTCATTACTTGCACGGCCTGCCACGTCTTTACGCCCTGGGTAAAAGCTCAGAAAACAGAAGACGAGTGGGACAGTTTTTTGGATGCGCACCGTGGCCGGGTTCCGGAAACCAGCGATGCCGACTTGGCAAAGATTTCGAAATTCCTAAAAGCCCATTTCAATCCCGAAAATCCGGTGCCTCAACTGCCGCCAGAGCTAGAGAACTACACTTTGCCGCCGGCATAGTAGTGCGGAGTACTCAACCATGACAAAGTCACCGATATCAGAATTGAGTTGTTATTCCGTCCGCAGCTTGATCGCAGGCCTTGCGATAGCGGTGGGATTACTTCTTGTTCCGCAAAGTCAGCCCGCCCAGGCTCAAGATCTCGATATGGACGAGATCTTCCGCTGCACGCCTTCGGAAAAAGTCGACGCAGCGATGTGTAGCGAAGCCCGCGATTTGATATTGAATAACTGCACGATCTGCCACGCATTCGTGCCTATTGTGCTGCAGCAATTTGATGAGAAGGGCTGGGACGGCCTTTTCGACCGGCACGCTGACCGCTCACCTCAGCTCACTACGGCCCAGAAAAAGGATATGGTCAGCTATCTTGCGGCCAACTTTAATCCGTCGATAGACCCGCCTGAGCTGCCTCAGGAACTCTTGGACTTGTGGACGTCGTATTAAACTGAAGTACCGATATCGGACGGTTCCCGACCTAAAGATATTCTGTTAAATAGACGCCAGTGACGGTATATACCGCCACTGGCGTTTTTTTCTCGCCGATAAGGGGATGGTCGGCGCATGCTTCCCAACTCATTTAATTTTCTCCTGTTTTTTGCCGTTGTTATCGGCCTCTATTACGTCGTGCCTCACCGCTGGCGATGGATTTTACTTTTAGTCGGCAGCTACTACTTCTATTCGACGTTTGACCCGCAATACTTACTGTTGTTGGCTGCGACAACCCTAGTGGCCTATGGCTTTGGTAGCGCGCTTGCCAAGCCAATGAAGCAAGGCGTGCGCAAGCTGGTGCTGACGATCGGCCTTCTTGGCGAACTCGCCGCATTGCTGGTTTTTAAGTACTTCGACTTCCTGATGGACTCGTTGGGGCCTGTCCTGACGAGCCTCGAAATCATCAGCGAGGCGGTAGCGCTTCCTCACCTGGATCTCGTCCTGCCGGTTGGCCTGTCGTTCTATACCTTCTCGTGCATGAGCTACCTCATAGACGCCTACAGGGGCACGCTGGCGCCGGAGCGTCATCTCGGCAAACTCGCTGTCTACGTTGCCTTTTTCCCCAAGTTGCTAGCGGGACCGATCGAGCGGGCGCCGGAATTTTTGGCGCAGTTGGCGAAACCGATAAGGTTCGACAAAGTGGCGGCAATCGCCGGCATTCAGCTCGTGATCTGGGGGCTTTTCAAAAAGGTCGTGATTGCGGACCGGTTGGCTGTGTTCGTGGACGCAGGTTTTACAAATCCGGCATTCCAGTCGCCGATCAATGTCCTGGTGGCCGTTTATTTTTACGCCTTTCAGATTTATTGCGATTTTTCCGGATACTCGGACATCGCCATTGGCGGCGCGTTGATTCTCGGAATTCGCCTGATGGAAAACTTCCGCAGGCCTTATATGGCAACCTCGGTACCTGAGTTCTGGAACAAGCGGTGGCATCTGTCGCTTATGCGCTGGTTCCGGGACTACTTATACATTCCCCTGGGCGGCAATCGCGTCTCTGCCTTCCGCCGCTACCTGAATGTCATGATCATCTTCCTCGTCAGCGGCCTATGGCACGGCGCAAATTGGACGTTCGTGATTTGGGGCGGGCTAAACGGGCTTTATCAAGTGATCTACATGATCATTGAGGCGCCGCGTAAGTGGCTCGGTAAATTGTTACGCCTTCCCAAAGCACTTTCAACTTTTCTATCCGTGCTTCTTACATTTCATCTCGTGGGGCTGGCGTGGGTGTTTTTCAGAGCATCGTCTTTGGACAATGCGCTCTCGGTTCTCAATCGTATCTGGGGGGCATTGCCTCAGTTTCCGATGCTCATCTCCAGCTACAATTGGACGGGCGAGTTTTATCTGTCGATTGGCCTGATCGCTTTCCTCATGGGCGTTGAAATCTTGGATGAGCGCAAATCCATGTCGCGCCGGCTGGCGGAAGGTCCAGCCATTATTCGCTGGGCATTTTACTACGCCGTGGGCTTCTCCCTGCTTGTCATCGGCATGTGGGGCACCCAGGGCTTTGTCTATATGAACTTCTAGCGGGACGACTGCCGTGATTTCACAAGACGTTGCCGAAGAGTACGCCATCGCCGAAGAAGCCCAACGCAAGGGCATCGGGAAGCTGTGGATTCCTGTCTTGCTCGCGGGCATTGTGATTTACGCCCTTATCTACGCGTACGCGGAATCTCTGGTTCTCGAGACTTCGAAGCGTAATCGGTTGTTTATGATTCATTCGGCCGAAAATAGGACATACGATTTTGTGGTTCTTGGCGCATCGCACGCCATGCCATTTAATTTCGAGGATATGAATCAGCGTTTAGAAGGGTTGACGGACTCATCGATCATCAATCTTTCTATCGAGGGCGCGGGCCCGGTGCCAGCTAGGTTTCTTACAGACTATTTCCTGGCGAACCACTCCACGAAGAACGTTCTCTATATCATCGATTCTTTTGCATACTACTCTGATCAGTGGAATGAAGTGCGTATCGATGATCCAGAACTGTTAGCGCGCGCACCCTTTGACTGGGATTTGCTTCTTACTCTTTGGAATTATCCAAGCACCCGCGGTCTTATCCCCGGCTATCTGACTGGATTTTTTAAAATCAATAATCATGACCGCTTTGAGCCGGACGTAAGCGATTCCGAGCTCAGCAAATTTACACGCACGTACAGAACCAACGCACGTGTTGACGAACGCAGGATGGCGTTTTTGTACCCGGAAAATCTCGAAGAGTCCGTTGTAGACAAATACGTTGGCGAACTCGATAAGCTCGCCTCAACGCTCGCCGACAACGGCGTCAATTTAGTAGCAATAAAGACACCACTGCCGGAGCGGGTATTGACGAAATTGGAGAGCGAAGAAGCGTTTGATACAAAGGTAGAAGCAGTGCTTTCAAAGTATAATTTCGCGCTGCACGACTTCACGACCGTCGCAAACGACGACGCATTCTTCTACGATACCGATCACCTTAATAAAGACGGTGTTATTAATTTTATGGATGCGCACCTGGTAAGTCTACTGAACGCCACCAAAGCGCCTTAGTAGTTCTCGATTTTTAATTAGGCACCTCGTGTCAGAAACGACCAAATATCAAATCGTATCTCAAGTCCTGGCACTGCTCGCCCTGCTCGTCGTATTGCAATTGGGGCTTCTCGCGGCCCTTCTTTCAGGCCTTCTGATCTATCAACTGGTCCATTTAACGACTCCCTCCATTAGTCGTCTTGGGGTGACCCATGGCGTCGGCCGGAGCATCGCTCTCGCCGTGCCCGCCATCGTCATCATTTTGGGTGTTTCCTTTGCAATTGTGCAGTTGGTGGCGTTGACGACAGGCCCGGACAGCTTGGCGCGCCTTCTGGAGATGATGGCGGATGTCATCGGTGCTGCGCGGCAGTATTTGCCTTTGTGGGCACAAAGCTATTTGCCCGAAAACATAGCGGAGGTGCAATCCATTGCCGCGGGATGGCTTCAAGAGCACGCGGGGCAGGTAGGGTTAATCAGTCAGGATGTAGGGCGATTCCTGTTTCACATTGTCATCGGCATGATAATTGGCGGCTTAATTTCGCTATATGCGGGATTGACCGAAAAAAGCGAGGGGCCACTTGCGCAAGCCCTTACCGAAAGAGCGGGAGTTTTGGCGGGCGCCTTTCGCCATATTGTATTTTCGCAGATCCGAATATCGGCGCTTAACACGTTAATAACTGCACTTTACTTAGCCGTGATTTTACCGCTCTTGGGCGTGCAGCTGCCGCTTGTCAAAACGATGATCGCAGTGACGTTTATTGCCGGGCTTTTGCCGGTTCTCGGAAACTTGATCTCAAATACAGTCATCGTGATCGTCAGCCTGAGCTACTCGCCACTGGTGGCGGTCGGCTCACTCGTCTTTCTCGTTGCAATCCACAAATTGGAGTATTTCGTAAACGCGCGCATTATTGGCACGCGTATCCGCGCGCGCGCCTGGGAACTTCTTATGTCCATGCTTGTTATGGAAGCGGCGTTCGGCGTACCTGGTTTAATCGCAGCGCCTGTATACTATGCTTACCTGAAAGATGAATTGTCTTTGAGAAAACTTATATAGCTACCGGATTTTTACGACGACCGCCGGTCAACCATATTGCGAACCAGCTGACGCATTTGTTCTGCGATTTCGTCCGGCGACAGACGGCCGCCTTCCCGATACCAAGCGAATGCGTAGCTCGCCATACCGGCAATAACGAGGCAGCACATCTGCGGATCAGCGACATCGAACTCCCCGGCCGCAATGCCTTCCTCCAGCAATTTCGTGAGTTTCTTGTCGATCTCCTTCCGCATAGCGTTGATTCGGTCCGTATGCGGTTTTGGGAGATTGATTTCCTCGCGAAAATAAACAGTCACATAGTTGTGGTTCTCCAGAGCGATCGAGGTAAATTCGGTCACGAACTGATCTAGCCGTTCGCCTGGTGTGCCATTAGCTGAAATAGCGCGGTCGGCCGCGTTGAGAGCCCTCACCGTTCCGCGCTGGCATATTTCTGCCAGCAGATCGGCTTTGGATTCAAAGTGATAGTAAACAAACGGCTTGGTCGCGCCGAACTTCTCGGCTATCGCGTCGATGGTCGTGCCGTGGTAACCGCGTTCAGCGAACAGCTTCGCCGCTTCCAAGAGAATTCGCTCCCGCTTTAGATTTGCGACTTCATCCCAAAGGGAGGCTTCTTCCGGAGTCGCTGTTTTCTTAGCTGTTCTCACCATTCCCCAAACCCGTCGAGTCGGCCTTAATCATTGAAATTTAAGGACTTTACGGTGCGTTATTCCTATTAGTATAATTGTAAACTCATTAGTTTTTCATTCAATATGGTTTTTGGGGCGAAGAGACGCCGAGCTGGTGCCGTTTCCCCAATGCTGCCGAAAATATAAACTGAAAACACTCGCCGCGTAACGTGTGGATGAAATTGCCTTGCCCCATCGGGCGGGTACCGGGAGAAACAGATCAATGCCAAAGCTATCCAATTCGCAATCCGAGAAGCGGAAAAAAAGTTCTAAGGCTGCTGTCTCGAAAGCGGAGCTGTTGGAGCTGTATAGCGGCCTCCTGACGATCCGATACGCCGAACTCCGGCTTGGAACCCTGTTTGCAGACGGCGAAGTACCGGGCTTTATTCACCTGTCGGTGGGGCAAGAAGCCGTTCCGGTTGGAGTCATGGCGGCGTTGGACCCTGACGATACCGTGTCTTCGAACCACCGCGGACATGGCCATGCCATCGCCAAAGGCGTCGATCTGGATCGTCTTTTCCAAGAAATCATGGCGAAGGACGAGGGGTACTGCCGGGGTCGCGGCGGATCCATGCACGTCGCGGACGCATCGATTGGTATGCTGGGCGCCAACGGAATCGTCGGTGCCGGTTTGCCCATAGCGTTGGGAAGCGCGTTTGCGCATCAAGTCAAAAAGCGCAAAGCAATATCCGTTGTGTTTTTTGGCGACGGTGCGCTCGCCGAGGGCGTTTTGCACGAATGCCTGAATTTATCATCGATGTGGTCCCTACCCTTGCTATTTGTATGTGAAAACAACGGCTGGTCGGAGTTTTCACCAACCTCAAAGGAATTTGTCGCAAAGTTGCCGGAATTGGCCGGTGTTTTTGGAATTCCCGCTACAAGTGTGGACGGCAATGACGTGACAGAAGTTTTAAGCGCCGCAAAAACAGCCGCGGCCCATGTGCGTTCCGGCAAAGGGCCCTATGTCATCGAATGCCTAACACATCGGGTTCGAGGCCATTTCGAGGGCGATCAGCAAAAGTACCGGGATCCAAAAGACATCCAAAAAGCATCCGAGTCAGACACTATTGAAAAAATGGAAAAGTTGCTTGCGAACACCGGTGTTGGCGAAAAGGAAATGGACGCAATTAGAAAAGACGTTGAGGACAAAGTGGAAAAGGCTGTGACGTCAGGCCGCAACGGAACTCCTCCTGTATTTTCTGCAGCATTCGACGACGTCTACACACCTAGAGTGAGCGCTTAACATGACGGAATTACGTTTCGCACACTCAATTAATCGCGCGCTCTCCGATTCGATGGAAGCGGACGAGAACGTAATTGTCTTCGGAGAAGACGTCGCCGGGCCCGGCGGGCCATTTGGCGTCACGCGCGGATTGTTGGATAAATTCGGCGCCGACCGTGTCCGGGATACTCCTATTTCCGAAGCGGCTATTGCCGGTGCGGCTGTCGGAGCCGCCATGAGCGGATTGAAGCCGGTTGTCGAAATCATGTTCATCGATTTCATCACTTTGGCGATGGACGCGCTGGTGAACCAAGCTGCAAAGGCGCGCTTTATGTTCGGCGGCCAATTTTCCGTGCCCATGGTTGTACGCACACCTCATGGCGGCGGCGTAGGCGCTGGGCCGCAGCATTCTCAGTGCCTAGAAGCCTGGATTGCGCATGTGCCGGGACTGAAGGTCGTCTGCCCGGGCACCATTCCTGACGCGTACGCTTTGCTGCGGGCCGCAATTGACGATCCGGACCCGGTTGTTTACGTGGAGAACAAGTCGCTTTATGCGATGAAAGGTGACTTCCCAGACATCGCACCAAGCGTCGAAATCGGACAAGCAAATATCGTTCGAGAAGGCACTGACGTGACTTTGGTGACATACGGTGCGATGCTTTCGCGCGTCACCGCTGCCGCAGATACGCTGCAATCTGAAGGCATTGGTGTTGAAATCATAGATCTGAGATCACTGCAGCCTTGGGATGAACAGACCGTCCTCAGTTCTCTTTCGCGCACACATAGACTCGTGGTGTGTCACGAGGCGGTCGAGGCGTTTGGAATCGGTGCAGAGATTGTTGCGAAAATGATCGATATCGGATTCGATGAATTCGATGCGCCGCCAGTTCGGGTTGCCGCGTCTTTTATGCCCCCGCCCTACGCCCCTTCTCTGGAAAACGAATTTGTTCCAAGTTCGGAAAAAATCATTGCGGCCGTTCGCAAGACGCTCGCTTGAAACTAAATATGGGAGATGCACATGAGCGACGATTTGGTACTTACCGAAGTTAAGGGCAATGTCGGGATACTGACATTCAATAGACCGAAAGTCTTGCATGCCATTGATGTGCCCATGCTGGACGCTATCGAAGCCGCTTTGGACAAGCTTGAGGCGGATGACAAGGTACGCGTCATTATAGTGACCGGGGCCGGAGAGAAGGCGTTTATGGCCGGTGGCGACATACCCGACTTAAATAGTCGCCGTGCATTGGATCACTATTGGAAATTCGCTGGGCGCGTTCATCATACCTTCCGAAGATTTGAACAAAGCGACAAACCGAATATCGCCGCGATCAACGGATACGCCTTCGGCGGTGGGATGGAATTACTTTTGTCCACCGACATGCGGCTAATGGCCGACACGGCCAAAATTGGATTAACGGAAATTGTCCTCGGTTTGTTTCCGGGCGGTGGCGGCTCTCAACGATTGCCGCGTCAGATTTCCCGATGCCGTGCGAATGAGCTCATGTTTACGGGCGAACACGTTTCGGCGGAAGAGGCCTATCGGCTGGGTATTGTGAATCGCGTCGTGCCGAAAGCCGATCTGATGAAAGAGGCCATGGCTCTGGCGGAGCGTATTGCTGACAAGTCGCCTATGGTGTTGGCTTTCTTAAAGCGTGCGATTCAGGAAGGCCTCGACATGCCACTGCCTTCTGCCTTGGCACATGAACGGGCAATGATCAGCCTCGTGTTCGATACAGAGGACGCGCACGAAGGATGCAGCGCATTTTCTGAGAAAAGAAAGGCCGTCTTCGAAGGCCGGTAAATTGTAATGACTAAGGCTTCCAGCCTCCTTATGCCCAAACTCGGTCTGACGATGACCGAGGGCACGATCACAGAATGGCGTATCCAGCCCGGCGAAGCATTTAGCGCCGGACAAATCGTCGCTGTTGTCGAGACCGAAAAGATCGCCAACGAGTTGGAAGCCCCTTCGCCGGGCGTCATGAGTAAACACTTGGTTGAAGGCGGCCAGACGGTTCCGGTTGGTACCCCTATCGCTCAATGGGAACTGGAGGGTGGCGATTCGGCCACGAAGAGCGCCACGAATCAAAAGCAGTCCGACAATAATACGCGGTCGGCGACCCAGACGTCTTCCCCAAGGGCGCAAAAGGTACCTACTGGGCCTTCGCTTAGTGCCACTCCACCGGTAAAAAAGAACGGATCCAGAATAATCGCAACGCCGTTGGCCCGGCGGCTGGCGCGCGATAGAGGCATAGATCTGAGCCGTATTCAGGGAACGGGCCCGAACGGTAGGATCAAGGCCCAAGATTTAGCCGGCGCCGATGCAGCCGTCGGCACAAAAGCTGCGTCCGGTCCGGGCGTGTCCTCCTTCATTATGACATTGGCGACTGGCGATGAAGTACTGGCACTGCTGTCAAAGTTGGCAGGCATGGATGATGCTGGCGACATACAGATCAACCATGTTGGGTGCATGGCCATTGCGAAGGCCTTGGAGAGCACACCCGAGGCTAATGTCCTGGAAACTACGCCAGGTCGCTTTGAGACTGGCGATACAGAGAATATCAACGTCAAGATAATGGGCGGTGTCCACAACACAGCCAAAACTATCAGTGGCGCGAATGGACTAACTTTGCGCGGCATCGCCGCAACCGCCGCCAAAACAGAAGATTCAGAAACGTTGTCCTCAGCAACTGCCGTCACAGACCTTGGCGCTGATGAAATTCTCGCGGGGGCCTTGGCGCTGCCCAATGGTTGCACCACAATCCTTGCGATTGGAGCACCGCAACACGTATATAAACCAGATGCCGACGGACAGCCTGCATTGATGACGGAAATTGGATTGACGCTGACGTTCAATCCGGTCGCAATTCCTCAAGGTGTTGCAACCACCCTTCTAAAGTCCATTAAAGGGTTGCTCGAAAATCCTCTGAGATTACTCGCCGGCTAAAGACCGCCCTACTTTCGCTTTTTGAATTCCCTTAAATCGACCACGCCGGGCTGCCCCCTTGGATCAGCGCCGGGCGGAAATATTCTGGTGCGTTGCAGACGTTGCGATGGCGTGAGAGGTAATGAGTCGAGAAAGATCATCCAGCCCGGAGTTTTGAAATAAGCGATCCGCTTGTTACACCAATCGAAAATGTCTTTCGGCAATTCAGCCGTTTGTTCAACGCCCTCTTTAAGCACAACGCATGCCATGACTTCTTCTTCACGCAGCTCGTCCGGCACTGCAATCACCGCGACTTGCGCTACCGCCGAATGCGTTAAAATTGCCGCTTCCACTTCTACAGCGGAAATGTTTTCCCCGCCGCGCCGCACAATGTTTTTCTTCCGGTCGACGAAATAAAGCATGCCGTCTTCCGCTTGCGTGCAGATGTCACCCGTATGGAACCAGCCGCCGCGCCAAGCTTCTTCCGTCGCTTCTTCGTTCTTGAGATAACCCGAATAGAACCCATGGCGCGGGTCAGGCCCTGCAGAGCGAACGAGAAGCTCACCCATTTCGCCATAAGCGACTTCATTGTCGTTATCATCGACGATTTTCGCTTCGTAGCCCTTCAGTGGTTTGCCAAATGCGCGGGTATCCACCTGTCGTGGCTCAAAGTTGGCGGCAAAGACGCGCGGTGTTTCGGTCATGCCCCAGATTTCAACCAATGGAAAACCGAAACGCTCTTCAAACGGTCCATGTAATTGGGGCTCAATACCCGCACCGAAGCCAAATTTTACACGATGTCCGCGATCATGCGGCGCCTCGGGCAACTTCATGAGCATGGATGGAATAATGCCGAGATAGTGGACGACGGTCGCATCGGAGCTGATGATTTCAGGCCACCAGCGGCTGGGGCTGAACCGCTCAACCAGTATCAGACAGTTACGAGTCAAGATGACACAGGTCAAACACACCGAAAGATTGTTCACATGGTAAAACGGGCTCGGGTTATAAAAGCGCTCCACTCCATGTTCCATGGTGAGCGCACCCCCATGGTCTCTGTACCAAGCGCCGCAAATAAGATGGCATTCATTGCTGAGCAGACAACCTTTAGGCTGACCGGTTGTTCCCGACGTATATAGGATTGCGCAGATGGAATTTAGGCTAGGTTCTCCGCTTTCCGGTGCCGGCCTGGCGGCTTTCGGTATGCCATCGTTGAATTTATCGATGTCCACTACGGGGAAGGAACGTTTCAATTCCTTGCCTACCGCTTCCAGATCGGCAACACGATCCGGCAAAACGACCGCCATGTCAGATTCGCTGTGATCCACCAGATACAGCAGTTCCGGATGTCGATAGTCTGGATTTACAGGAACAATTGTGCACCCCAGGCCGTTGAGGGCGAGATAGTGCACTACAAAATCAGGGCGCGCACCCAACAGGAGAGCAATACGGTGGCCATGTCCAAATCCCGCCGCCTCGTATGCTATACGGTACGCCTCAACTTGTTCCGCGATATCCTTATAAGAAATATCTTTACTCGCACCGGGCTTTTCGTCGGGCAGACAAAGAAACGCTTTCTCTGGCGAAGTATTTGCGGATTCAACAAACGCTTCATAAATCGTGCTGGTCATCTCTCCCCCAGTCGCTCGCAGTCAAATAACAAGCCTTAGTAGGAACGAGGCATTCCCAAGTTCTGCATCGCAACAAAATTGTAGATCATTTCTTCAGATACAGGCGCGATTCTGAATAGTCGCGCGTCACGCCAGAGTCGTTCAACGTGAGACTCCTTGGCATACCCCATACCACCCATCATTTGCATGGCACGGTCCGTCGCGAGTTCAGCTGCCCGCGCTGCGATGAGCTTTGCAACGTTGGCTTCCGCCCCACTCGGACGTTCATTGTCGAACAGCCATGCAGCTTTGTAATTCATAAGCCGCGCCGACTCGACTTCCACATAGGCCTGGGCAAGCGGGAATTGGAGGCCTTGATATGATGAAATCGGCTTTCCTCCGAAAACCGTTCGGTCATTGGCGTGGTTCACACCCAATTTGATCGCGAGTTCACCTGCACCGACAAGAGCAGCCGTCGCGGCAATTCGCTCTGTATTCAGAACATCCAATAAATGCTTCCAACCCCCGCCAAGCGTGCCGACAAGCTCGCTGCCGTCAATATGGACATCATCAAAAAACACATTCGACGAAGAAAGAGTATTCGTTCCACATTTATCGATCGGAGAAAACTCAAGGCCCTTCCGATTGATATCAATGATGAAGAGTGAGAGGCCTTCAGTCTTTTTAGGTGCGTCCTGGACTTTGGTTGTACGCGCGACAACCAAGACTTTCTCAGCCGCATCCATTCCGGTGATCCAAATTTTTCTGCCGTTCAATTTCCAGCCGTTGCCGTCCCTCTCGGCAAAAGTCTGTATTTCAAGGCTATTGGTTCCGGCATTGGGTTCGGTCAAGGCCATGGAAACGATCATGCCGTTGGCGATTTTAGGCAAAAGGTCCTTTTTCATCTCCGGCGTTCCAAACCGCTGAACGGCGAGACCACCAAAAATTGGTCCAATCATGAAGAGCTGACCGACCGTGGCCCCTCCACCGGTCGCCGCCAAATTTTCGACGATGAGAGCTTTTTCGAACATGCCGAGCTCGCTGCCGCCGTACTCTTCGGGAACAAGCGTTCCGGAAAGGCCGGCTTCGCAAACCGCGTCCCAGAATTCTCTGGGAAATTCCTTTTTGGAGTCCTGCTTTCGCCAGTAGTCGGGCCCAAACTCGTCTCCGACGCGGCGCGCTGTATCAGCAATTAAGCGTTGCTGTTCGCTGAATTCGAATTCCATCGGACCTCCCTTGAGATTGCCGAAAGCGGCTTTTTATTATTGAGTTGAGACACAAATTGCATTCCTTCGGATGGATATGTCCCAACCCGACTAAGGGTACGCGCATATCCGCGGAAGCGGCAATTTGAGCCGGGGCGTCATACTGTACAGTAGCTTCTTATTCGAGGTAGTTATACACTGCGTAATATCGAATGCCAAAGCATTAGAATAACCGCCACGGCCAGATTTTGAGCCATTTTTATACGGCGGCAAACGTATCAGGCAATTCGTTACTTTGGACGAATCGGGAGGAGTCATGAACGACTTCAAGGGGCAGGTAGCCGTGGTCACTGGGGCCGGCCGGGGGATTGGCCGGGAGATCGCGCTTCAGCTAGCCCGACAAGGCGCGAGCGTTTGCGTCTCGGACATAAATGGCGACTGGGCGCTGGCGACCGCTGAGGCCATTACAAAATCTGGCCGAGATGCACTGGGGCTCAAGGTAGACGTGAGTTCATATGACGACGTTCAGAAACTCGTCGCAGATGCCGCCTGTGCATTCGGAAAAATCGATATCCTGGTCAACAACGCCGGCATATCCACCTCGCGCCCTTTCCTGGACCTTACCAAGGATGAATGGGAAGCACAGATCAAAGTCCATATGTCGGGCACCTTTTTCTGCTCTCAAGCCGCCGCGAGAGAGATGAAGAAAAACAATTACGGTCGTATCGTTTGTATCTCTTCAGTGGCCGCTCTAATGGGCCCCATTGATCTGGCTGCCTATGGTGCTGCGAAGGCAGGAATAGCCGGACTGGTTAGAGCCATGGCATTGGAATTGGCCGATTTCGGCATTACGGCGAATGCCGTTGCACCAGGCCCCATCGACACAGAGCTTTTGAAATCTGCTTGGCCTAAGGACGTATATGAAGAACGTAAGAACCATATTCCTGCCCAACGTCTGGGCAAAGTAGAAGAAATAGCAAATGCCGTGTTGTTTTTTGCCTCGCCGCACTCGGGATATGTCTCGGGAACCGTCCTTCCGGTTGACGGCGGGTCTGTCGCGGCGGGCGCCTACATGGTCGAGAAATATAGACGCAGAAAAGCAAACGCCGCGGACTAATAAGCCGACGGCGTTTGATTTTGGCCTTATGTTCAGTTTTTATTCTTCGACAATAAGCTGACCATATGACCAGCGATGATCGTCGCAGGTATAAGTGTATTCACCAGGCGTATCGAAAGTAAGCGTTTTCGATTGTCCCGGCGCGACAGGGCCCGTTGTCCAAGAGCCGTCGATGGCCGTGGCTGTGTGTGTTTCTTCACCTTTATTTTTCCACACGACCTCCGTACCCGCCTGCACACGGGTACGCGTTGGCTGGAACGCGTATTCATCCACGGCTTCACGCACAAACTCCAAGCCACTGTCTTTGACGGTCGGGCTCATAATGATCTCGTCTGAGGACAAAATACGACCCGCAAAGCTGGTTTCTTCGGCTGGTGCCGGTGGAGCTTCACGCTCGTCGACCGCGCCGCCGAGCTTAAAGGCCCAAACGCCTTCAGAAGAAGCAACGGTGACGTATTGATCGCCATCCATGGCGTATGTGGCCACGCCATTGTTGGCGTTAGCGCCCGTCTGGAACCTCCACAACCGCTCTCCAGTCTCAGAGCTGTAGGCATTTAGGTATCCGTCTGCTTCTCCATGGAAAAGAAGGCCACCGGCGGTCGCTGTAAAGCCGCTCCCGTTTTGCTGGACACGGAACGGCACCTCGTGTTCCCACACGATTTTATTTGTCTTACTGCTCATTGCTCCCAACAGCCCTTTGTATTTGATGCCGGGTACAGGTGGGGCCGCCGCAAAAAACTTCGGGTCTTCGAAGCGTTTCATCCACATCGGCCAAATAGCGCCGGTAATGTAGAAATTCTTGGTTTGCGGGCTGTAAGCGATCGGGGCAGCACGTGACGTTAGAATGGGATACATCAAGTTTGGAACGTCGTAGTCGAAAATATCGTAGTGACATCCCGCTTCAAAACCTTCTGGGATCATATCCTCGGGCGCGCACGTAGGGCCGAAATTGTCTGCGCCGACCGGAAACGGCTGTGTTGGTGAAGTGCGCAACCTATCACTTTGTGGAACCGGACGTTCTTCGACAGGCCATATGGGTTCGCCGGTTTCACGATCAAAAATAAACAGGTAACCATAAGTGGTGACGGATGCGACCGCTTTACGTGGTTCACCATCCACCATTGCGTCATACAAAATCGGCGGCGATGAATTGTCCGCTTCCCAAATATCATGGTGTGTTGTTTGGTAGTGCCACTTGACTTCACCCGTCTCGACGTCAAGCGCCACAAGAGAGTCGCTAAATAGGTTGTCGCCGGCTCGCAATTCGCCGCCCCACTGAGGTATCGGATTGCCGATGTTTACATAGACCAACCCAAGTTCAGCATCCGCGGCTGGTGCCGCCCAAGCACCAGAACCGCCAGGTTTCCAGTCATCTTGGTCTTGAGGCCACGTCTCGTGGCCAAGCTCGCCCTCATAAGGCACGGTGTAAAAGGTCCAGGCTGTTTCACCCGTCTTGGCGTCAAAAGCAGATACGCGTCCACGAATTCCGTAGTCGCCATTCGCCAAACCTGCGATGACCTTGCCGTTTATGTAAACAGGCCCTCCGGAAATAAATTGGCCACGTGTAGCGCCTTCGTCTCCCAATCGAGCGACCCAAACCTGCTCGCCTGTCTCTTGGGTCAAGGCGACAATCTGCGAGGTGCCAAGCCCGACAAATATCATGCCGTCGCCGGTGGCTATGCCTTTGAACAGGCCATATGTTCCGGTGGGCAGTTTCTGCTTCCAAATAGTCTCGCCCGTTTTTGGATCCAGGGCATAGGCGTGCTGGGTGCCAGCAACAAACATCCTACCGTTTGCGACAACCGGCGTACCACGGGGCACTTCCCGTGGCGGACCAGCATCAAACTCATGGAACCATACGCCTCCGAGATCGGAAACATTGGCGGTGTTGATTTGATCCAAAGCGGAATAACGCTGATTTCTGAAATCTGCGTTGACCTGCGGCCAGTCCACATCGCCTTGCTGTTGCGTGCACGCCGTAATCGCAATTGAAGACACCAGAACCGTCGAAATGGTGCCCGCTAATATCGATTTATTGATTTTCATCCTTACTCCCTGGCGTTACTACGCGGCATTAGGAAAATATCGGCGCTTCGCACTGTATGTCATCTATAGACGAGACACCCTACTATCTGAAAATAATCGCATGTTGTTCTTGAGCGCTCAATGCGCGTCCACGCAGAAATTAAATATCTTTGCTAACTTGTGTAACAAATTTTATTGCGCATAGAATTTTTACAGTTCAGCACTCACAAGATAAACAATCGCCAGAACCATTGAGATCGCCGCCGCACCAAAGAGAGCGCGGCGGAGCGATTGAAACTTAAGCGACGCCGCAGGTGTTTCGGGAAGGTGTTTAAATCCATTTATCATCGCCGAGACAATGCTGTCTTTTTTATAGAAGACGTAAAATGCAACGGCAGCTATGTGAAGAAAAAGAATGATCAGCAGCAGTTCAAATATCACATGGTGCAGCTCCGCACAGAAACGCCCGGCGCCATAACTTATCAAGGGGGAAAGCGGTCCAGAGCCGCTTCCGTCTACGTCTCGGGCAAACAGCCCCAGCGAAGTCTGAAGCAGCAACAAAGATAAAATCGTCACAACGCTTAGAGCGCCCAGCGGATTGTGACCAGCGCTCACCATTCCCGGACGGCGGAAAAGCTGCAGAGCATATTTGGATGTGGTCCCGGGTCCGCGTACAAAGTTTGAGAATCGCGCGGTCGAAGAACCAAAAAGACCCCAATACAAGCGAAATAGCACGAGGCCGAGAATTACATATCCTGAAAATATATGAATCGATTTGAATTCATATTCCGCAGATACCCACGACAAGAGCACGAACAACAACAAGCCCCAGTGGACAATCCGTACCGGTAAATCCCAAACATAAATCCGGTGCAATTTAGCGTCGGAAATGGGATGCATATTCAGTTCTCAATAAAATTGAATCGGGTCCTGCAATTCAAAATTAAGCATGTGGAAAAGCATCGGGCAAAAAAAATCGCGTACGTTTATAACGTACGCGATTAATTCTAGATTGTAGACTTAAATGCAGCCGATCACTCTTCGAACACAAAAGTCTTTAGGACCAGCAGGGTTAAGACTTGGCGCTCCATGATTCACAGTGTCCACGGCCATTAGCCACGCCATTGAAAATTATGCACGTCCCGCAACCGCCTTCGGTTGCGGTATAAAACCCGCAGTGCTGACAGGACATTGATTGATCCGCAGCTTCCTCAACATAGTTCAAAGACTCACGAATGCTTCGTTGACCGGCATCCAAACGTTCCAAGTCAACGCAAACTGCATTGTCAGCGGCTTTCGCGCCTTGAGACGCAGCAGCTAAAAACACCAATCCTCCGAGAGGTATTTGCGCGCCGCGTTCCAAAACCAGACGCCGTGAAAGATTTTTCTTGTCCATACTTTCCCTCGCTCCCTTAAGAAGACTTGTCGACAACAACAGGTCGGGCAGGCCCGGGCCTACGGATTTCTTATCGCCGGAAAATACGCCGCAATTAAGACCCATAGTGGGCAAATTTGCGGCTAAGCCCAATCACTGAAACCCTTTTAAACTCTGTCGTATTTTCAATGTGGGGGCAATAAAAATAGAAACTCTAATGCTTTAGGTGAAGCTGAGTTTCTATAATTGCGACAGCTTCGCAACTAGAATTATCCACATTAAAACCCGAATATTGAAAACAAGCTGAATTGCTTCCGGTACACCTCGTGACATTCGCTACAAACAGCACCGGTCTTCTCAACTTGCGCTGCGATAGCGCTTGCATCTCCACCGGCAGCAATAAGTTTTAGTTTGCCGGCCTCTGCAATGAATTCTGTTTGTAATGAATTAAATCTCTCAGAATCTGTCCAAATTTCCTGTTTCGCTTTCGTTTTGAACCCGTCTTCAGGGCCGGTCCCTGCCGGAAACCAACCAAGCTGCTCGTGGGCCCAAGTATCAATTTGGTCGGCATTTCGCGCCAACAAGCCCGCGTCCGGCTCTGGGCGATGTGATTCCCGCTCCATGTCTTCAAATGCCTCGCCCATGCGCTCGAATTTTTCGTGGCGCTCACGGACTATATCCGCAAGTTCAGATTCTGCCGCCGTGAGCGCCAACGGCCACGCAAGCGACCCTGCTACAGCGAGGACGAGCAAACTTCTGCACATTTGAATTTTCCGCTTCATTGGTGTGAATTTGCGCTTCTCAACCAGATATTAGTGTACTGCTCGAGAATAAAAAACCGGCCCACGTGTCTGTTACGACATATGGGCCGGCTAATTCGAACAAACTATCCTGTTTTTGCCTAAGCGATAATCTCAGTAATCGTCTTAGACGTTTCCATGGACTCAGTGCCCCACGCGCTTACAGGCACGCCAAGAATTTGCTGAAGCGTCAGCCCAACACGCGTCACAGGGTCGCCTTTTGCCTGCACGTGCACGCCTGTTTTGAGGCGACCACCGGCAGATCCGATCGTAATCAGCGGAATGTTCTCCAGCGAGTGAACCTTGGCAAAGCCGGTTTCGCTGGACGCGAATACGACTGTACGATCCAGCAAGGTTCCATCGCCTTCACGAATGTTCGCCAGGGCGGAAGCTTGGTCCGCCAGGCTTTCCATAATGACTTTGTTGAACCACTGCGCCCGCGGTTGATAGCCCATTCCCTCATCCAGCGCCTCTTCGTGCGTAAGGATGTGGTGAGTGGCTGTCTCGCCGCCGCGGCGAACAGAGGATGTCGCGTCGGCGAAGGAAACGTTGAAAACCCGGGTCTGATTGCAAGCCAACGCATGTGCAAGCAAGCCTGAGAAGAGTTTCAGGTTTTGAACGACCGCGTCGATCTCTAGTCCCGGTTCACTTTCGTCGGACGCTCCGGGCTTTGCGCAGGCCTGCATGGGCGCCGGTTTTTCCAATTCCACAGCCAGTTGGTGCTCCAACTGACGAAGGGACGTGAAGTACTCATCCAAACGTTCACGGTCGGACGAGCCAAGCTCCTTTATGAGGGCCTTGCGTTCCTCAGCCACCGAAGACAGAACGCTCTTTCGCACCATGACTTTTGGATCCGGCGTAAATTCAGCGGCGTTTGGATCCTGAAATTCCGGTCCAAAAAGACGCGTATACAAAGCGGCCGGCGAGACTTCGGATGGATTTACAACACTACCGCTTCGGCGGCTCACCGTCTGACGGGCGCTTCCACCACCAGCGACCTCCAATGAACGAAAGCGCGTTTTCGTTCCAATAACGTCAGAAATCAATACGTCCACGCTGGGGAAATCAGGGCGCGTACCCGCCTTTGGAACATTACCCAATAAAGCACCCTGGTGCCCTGTCTGGTGCGGTGTCGGCGGCTTCCCATCCAAAAACACTTTCATACCGCTGAAGACGTTCATTTGATTCTTGAACGATGAAAGCGGCTCGAGTTCCGGCGCCAGTTCATAATTCGCGCCGACCGTTTTTGGCTCCCAAAGGCCGGGCGTAAGGCCGCAGCCCCAGAACCAGTTGCCGAAACAGGTCGGAAGTGGCGCACCCGTCGCGGCAAGCGCCGTTCCGTTTGAATTCAAGAAAATATCCAGATACGGCAATCCAACCGATATTGCGGCTCCGCCAAGGGTACCTCGGAGGACCGTTCTGCGGCTCGCTGCTCTCATAATCGCATTCATTGCTTTTTCTCCGGTTGCAGAAATTCACTCGATGCCACCGCCAACCCATCTACGGCAGCTTCAACTTCAGTGTTAGCTATTTGAAAAAACGCCTCGCTTGTCGCGATGCGCTGTAACAATTGCGGCACCCTGTAACCTTTTTCCGCAAAGCTTTGCTCGATATAACTATCGAGCCATTTTTTTTCGCTCTGTGTAGGCGTGCGACCCACACCGTATGAAAAGACCCGGTTGACAAGGCAGGAGGTCAACCCCGGATGGTCGTGAACAACCTGTCCGAGCCCAACAGCATCGCTGAAATCAACGCCGTCCAACTGACCGCTCGTATCGATTTGTGCCCCATTTTCCGTCATCCGGAACCCGCCGATCGTGTCGAAGTTTTCCAACGCCAAACCGATCGGGTCCGTAATCTTGTGGCACCCAACACACATTGGTTCCGTCGCATGTGCGTCAAGACGTTGCCGAACCGTCTTGAAGTCAGGATTAGCCGTGTCTTGAACGATATTGAAATCAACATTGCCAGGCGGATCCGGCACTTTTTGGCAAAGCAGGACTTCGCGCAACGCCTTCCCTCGAAGGGTAGGTGACGTCCGCCCCGGATGCGAATGCAATGCGACAAAGCTGGCGTGAGTTAATATACCGGCTTGCCTGGAGTCTTCTGAGAACTCGTATGATTCCCATCCCTCAGGCGTTGTGACGGGCACGCGATACAATGCGCCCAGCAATCTTGTTAAATAGGTTTTGCGCGTTGTGAATAGGTCTCGGTAATCACCGCCATCCGAAACCAAGTGGTTTACGATGGTTCGCAAAGTTTGCTCTTTGGCATCTTCCGCAGCAATGAAATTGAATTTAGGAAAAATCTCCGCATCCTTCGACAGCTCGCTAAATTTATCAAATTCCAGCATGTCTTCAAAAAACGCGCGCACCCCAGTCTTCAATTTTGGAGACGCAATCATTCTTCCGACTTGTTTCGCCAATCCATCCCGTTTGTGAAGGTCACCATTCTCAGCGGCTGTTAGAAGCTGGTCGTCCGGGGCGGTGTTCCACAAAAAGAAGCTCAAACGAGATGCCTTGGAATATGCATCCAATCTTTGTTGCCCAGGATTATTCGGGTCCGGCTCGGTAATTTCTTGACGGAAAAGGAATTGCGGCGCGACAAGCATGCCCGCCAAACTCATTTCAAGCCCGGAATAAAAATCACCTAGCTTTTCGGTGGCATTCTTCGCGTTCTGCACACGCGCATCGAGTTCTTCCTCCGTTAACGGACGCCTGTAAATGAGACGGCCGACCAGCGACAGAAATTGACGCGCGCACGCTTCGTCGGCGGATTGTGCGTTCGTTGGTTTACAGGGAATCATTGCGGCGCGGCGTTCCTCTCCGGTCACCTGAGCCGCGATGCTACGAGCAATGATGTCATACTGCTGTAGCCCCGAGGTCGTCACGCTCACCTGACCGGCGCCCACGGCCAGCAACCCGCTCTCGCGTGGGTCGGGCTCAAATCGACCCCCTAGTTCAACGGTCGGCCCAAAAATGTCGGCGACAACCTGCTTATATTGCTCTTCAGTAAGACGCCGCATGACAGGCGGCCCGCCAGCGTCTACAGGCGCGAACGAAGCCTCATTTTGAGGATCTGCACCGCCCGGTGCGCAGGCAGAGAGCGCAATCGAGATTGCGCCTACAGCAACCGCGCGCCCAAGCCACGGCCCACAATTGCGGGGCCCGTAAATTCGATTATCTGTTCTCGCGGTAAGCAACTCGTTTCCTCCACCAAACTTACGCGCAATCACTGTGCGCCAACCACGCCGGCCGTTTTTGCATTCTCTGGATAAACAATGATCGCCGGCTGGGCATCGACCCACCATGCCGTAGAAATAGATTTATTCTCACCTGTTTGGGGATCGGGGTCGGCATCCGCGTGCTTTTTGAGGGCGTAATAGACACCAGGGATATCGATCCCGGCGCTGTGCTCTACAATCCAGGCTCCTTGGGCATAGCTCCAATACAACGGCTCCCATGGTTGATAACCGCCGAGTATGCCTTGCGCACTTCCGTCTTCATTGAGAGCAAGGCGGAAACGTGCTCCCTTAAATTCAAATAGAGGGAGCAGCATTGGATCGGCTTCCAGCGAGCTTTCGAACGTGGTTGTGCTGACAACGCCGTTCTCGATGCTGCCCTTAACGACTGTACGGGACCGTGAATTTGGGTCAACACGCAGTGTCATATCTGCAAGAGCGTCACCATTTGTGTCCCGTTCGATCGTATCGACTGACTTGTCGATAATGATCGTAACGTCGTCATCGTTTTGCAGGTCATCAATGTCGCGAATTTCGATCAACCACGCGGGCGCTGTATCACGAGTTAAATCCCACTGCGCAAACGGATAGATCGGAAGGTCGGGCGCATGAAAAGCAAAATTCTGAATGCAACCCAATGCGCGATACATCTGGTTGTCTACGCCGGTCTCCCCACTAACAGGATCAACGAAATCTTCCGTTCCATTTTTACCATCTAAGTTAAATCCAAACCCTCGGCTTCCTTTTACAGGTTTCAACTCCGGATCGGGCTGCGTCCACGGATTGGCATAAACATTGACGGGCTCGCCGTTCACGCGGCCACGCATCGTCGTGACGGGAATATAACCACCATTCGGGAAGTCCTTCATGAGTTCTTCCACTTCGGTGTTGTCGTATCCAAGGCGGCGCAATTCGCGTTTATAAAATTCGTCGGAAAGCGGATTTAACCCATCGGGGCAATTGGCTTCCACATAAGCCGTTGCAACGTGGAACCAATCAACGACGAAACCCCTTGTTTCCCCTGCTGACGCGGCGGATAGAGGGAGGCACGCGCCGCCCAAAACCGAAACTAAGGTCAGAGTCGAAGTCCCTACCCCTTTGACTATTTTATTGAACACCGCTGCATCGGCTGAGCTGGTGAGCATGCGCAATCCCCTCCCAGTAGAATTACGAATTATTTAAGCCTAATTTCATTCCAATTTACGGTCACGCGACGAGCAGCGATCATCCGCATCGTCGAATTAAAAAACGCCCAGTTACTAAGACCTTAAATGGATTTAAAGGCCTGCGGATAATACACTGTCACGCCCCCCAACTGGTGTATAGTAACACTATGTAACTTACTCGTATTGTTTGCGTTTATGGTGGCTGGCCCTTTTTACGTGTTAAACATGAATCCTCTTGAGTGCCCGGCATGAGTCAGGCAAAAGCGATTCCCCTGCGAAAACAGCAAAAAAACTATACGCGTCAAAGACTTCTGCAAGTGTCGCGCGAGCTTTTTGCCAGCAAGGGTCCGCAAGAAACCGGAATAGATGATATCGCGCGGGCCGCTGGCACTTCGCGAGCGACGGTCTATACCCACTTTTCAGGAAAGCAGGACATTATACGAGAACTGCTGACGGAAATCTGGGATACCGTCCTTCGACTGTACCAAGACTTTGACGAACTTCCCAATCGGGACCGCGCCACCCTCAGGCAATGGCTCGGGAAGGTCTTTGATGCATGGCTAGAGTACGGAGCGAGCACCAAGATTGTAATTCGAGAAATGCCGGCGGAGGTAAATGCGGAGTTCCAAGATCAGTTGGAAAGTCATGTCGCGGCATTGACCCGAACACGCGAAAAGTGGGCCCATTTTGACGAAGAGGAAGCCACCCGCAGAGCCTACCTTTTAATACTTCAGCTGCAGCGCGGATTAACGGCTGTGCATTTCGGCGGATGGGAAGTGGACCGGGAAGCGTTGCTGGAAACATTTACCGATATTTGGGAAGCGACACTGAGGCCGCAGAGTAAATAGAGCCTTACCGGTAGAGACCTGGTCGAACGCGTTTGATCACCGAACAAGATCTAGGAAATTTCTATAACCGGTCCTCCGGCAGCATCTGCATCACTTTTGTCGTGCGTAACCAGCAGCGTCGGAAGCCGGCTAGCTTTTACATGCGCAAACACAAACTCATGCATCTGATGTCTGAGAGTTGTGTCAAAGGCGCTAAAGGGCTCGTCCAGCAGCAGAGCGCGTGGCTCTGACAGCAGCACACGCAAGAGCGATATACGGGCACGCTGACCACCAGATAACGTCATCGGCATTTTGTCCCTGAAACCTTCAAGGCCCGCCTCACCGAGTGCTGAAAGAGCCAATTCGGCCCTGGCGCGTCGGCCACGTACTGTTCTCGGGATACCAAATGCGACATTTTCCAAAATACTGAGGTGAGGAAAAAGAAGATCGTCCTGAAACAACAAACCGACGCGCCGCTCCTCTGGGTTTAAACCGTCTATACGTCTTCCGTCTAAATGCACGGACCCCGAGGCGATGATGTCTGGAGACAACGTCCCACTCACAAACGCAAGCAGGCTTGATTTCCCGGCGCCGCTGGGGCCCATGAGAGTGGCAACATGCCCTTCTTCAACTGACAGAGAAAGGGGCCCAAGCAGTTTGTGCCCCTTCACATGAAGGGAAACATCTTTCAGCGTGAGACCTGGCATATCTTCAGTGTTCATTTTCCAATCTTTATAGCGTTCTCGTATGTCGAGCGGCAACGGCGGCTGCTATTGAAAAAACAATCAATGGCAACATGAATTGAGCTAGTCCGTAGGCCCCCAAGTCGCGGCGATCGCCGCCAGCCGCCAGGGTCACGGCTTCTGTCGTCAACGTTTGAATTTTACCGACGCCGGGAAAAAGCGTCGCCAGGTATTGCGACACGCTAACTGAAAAGCCGACGGCGAACGCAATAGCCATTGGGGCTTTGAGCAAAGGTATTTTTACGGTCCTTAGAACGGTGAATGGCGGCTTGCCGAGAGACAACGCTGTTTTGGTAAAGCGTGGATCAAGGTTTCGAAAAGGATCGGCGAAAATCAAAAATACATAGGGCACAACAAAGACCAGATGACTCCAGACAACCGCCAGCCAGGACCCGTCTATATTGAGATACACGAGAGCGACCTGCAGGCCGAACAAGAAGCTGACTTGGGGAATCATTAGCGGCATGTAGAGAAAGAACTGCCCGGCAACCTTGGGACGGGCACCTTTCCAATACTCATTTTCCAGAATGCCAAGGCCTAAGAGCAGAGCAACTGCTCCGGAAACAATCGCCAGAATAAAGGTGCTTATTGAATGCACTTTCAGTCCGTCCCATGCCCCGATCCAGGTTCGGAGGGTAAATTCGGACGGCAGCGCCGCGGGAAATCGCCAAACATCGGCAAACGACCAAAGCACCAGCGAGATCAAAGCAAATCCGGAAACCACCAAAATCAATGATGTCGCGATTCCCGAAATCCAATGTGTGAATTTTTCAGCAAATGTGCGCGGGCCATTGAAAATCCAAGCCCTGCCGCAGGCGATCACTATTTTCTCCAATCCACGCCAACCAAGAACCGCAATCACCACTATCCCAAATAGCAACAGAGCTGCCGCTGCACCCTGCAATCTGGTGCCGATATCCGGATCTTGCATCCAATTGACTGCCAAAACGGAAAGGGATGGCGGCGTGGCGGGGCCGACAATCATCGACATATCAACGACCGAAAGACTATACGCCAGCACGGCATACAGCGGCAGCCTGATCTGCGGGTAAATCATAGGAAATATGACTTTCAACCACGCGCACACAGGCCAACTTCCCAAAGTTCGAGTGACGCTCAGGTATTTCTGAGCATCAATTTGGGACAAAGCAGCTTGCATCACCAAAAGTAGAAAAAAGAGCTCCTTGCAGACGAGCGCGACCATCAGTCCTACGCCGTGAAGGTCTTGAATAAACAAGTAATCAGGGGGCGCACTCCACCCACTAAGGCAAGGCGTAATGATGCGAATAAGCCACCCGCTTGGGATAAATAGAAAGGCAAAGCCAATCGCAAACGCCGCATGTGGAACCGCAAGCAGTGGGGCGGTTGAGCGCGACACCAATAAAGATATTTTTGAATTGCTCCATGATGCCGTGAAGGAGACGGCGATTACGAGGGAAAGCACCGTGGCACCAACGCCTGAAAAAACCGAGGTGAAGATAGCCTGGCCGAGGCCGGGAGCATCGGCTAAATCCCGCCAGGGCTGCACATGCAATGCACGCGTCGAATCGCCGGGCCAGTACCCAAATGACGGAAGCGCTGTTCCCAATAGCCCAGCCAATATGGGAACCATAAAGAGCACGACGATGGCCATAGGAAAACAGCTGATGATTCGGCGATATGGATCGGTTCTGAATATCCGCATACTGCCTATCGCGCGTACCTATTACGCCACTCTTTTTCCAGCATCTCTGTCCAGCTGGGATGCGGCTCTTCGGCAATAGATTGAGTAAATTTGGAATCGTTCGCCGTCGGAAGGCGGTCGATATCCGCAAACAGCTGAGCCGCATCAGCGGGTAGTCGCACTACATCAAGAACCGTTGGATCACCCCATACCCTCGGATCAGCTTTGTGCGCTTGAGCACGTGGAGAAAGCAGAAAATTTGCGACGACAAGGGCGCCGTCGACAGATCCAGATGTGCGCGGTATTGCCACGAAATGCGTGTTTCCGATAGTGGCCGCTCCAACTTTTATGGGTGCAACACTCGGCGGCAGAGAACCATTTAAAATCGCGTTTGCTACTTCGGCAGGATTAAATGAAAAGGCGATATCGATCTCCCTATCACTCAAGAGTTGGCGGAGCGCCGGATATGTCTGGGGGAATGTTCGCCCTGACCTCCAAAGATGCGGGTGGATTAAGTCCAGGTACTCCCATAGCGGTTTTGAAACCTCCACAAAATCCGATTCTTGCACGGGCTGATAAAGGCGATCCTTATCGGAAATGAGAGTCCACAGAATCTGTTTAAGCCATGTCGTGCCGGTGAAGTCCGGTGGGGCCGGATACGTAAATCGGCCTGGGTTGTTCTGGAGCCAGAACGCTAGTTCATCCAGGTTATTTGGAGGTTCTTTCACGCGATCACGATCGGCATAGAATATGAGCTGAGCCATACCCCACGGAGACTCAAATCCTTCCGTGGGGATAGTGAAGTCTTTCACGGTCGTTGGCTTATTTTCTGTATCGACGAGCTGGAAGTTTGGAAGGCTTTCCGCGAACGGTCCGTACAACAGGTCCTCAGATTTGAGGGCCGCGAAATTCTCTCCGTTCAACCAAAGTAGGTCGATCCGCCCATCTTGAGATCTACCGGCAGCCTTTTCGGCCATCAGCAAAGTCACCGTTTCGCTTATATTTCTGACTTTTACATGCCTAAGCGTCACGCCGAATTGCGACCGTACTTCATCGGCAACCCAATCAATGTATTGGTTGACGTTTCTGTCTCCTCCCCAAGCATGCCAATAAACAGCCTGTCCTTTAGCGTCTTCCAAAACGTCAGGCCACGGTCGGTCGTCAGCCGCAGCGAATGCACAATGCATCACCGGCACGAACACAATTAATACTGCCGACCAAGATACTCTAAACACGACGTTACCTACCCAACCTTCAGCAAGCCACACCTGCCGAGCATACATTATCCCGATTTCATGACAGCGCGGCCCCCATAAATCTTCATTTGTTCAAAACTTCGTGATTTGAGCCGAAAAGAGCTTTTGACCAATTCCAATGCATTGAAACCAAGTGTCTAATCCCGCATCTCACAGATTGAAAAGGCGGTCGCATTGGTCCGAACATTTCATAATTCCCAGCGCGCCATAGGGTTGCGCGCGATTGTCTCCGCTATTGTTTTCGTTATCACACTGCTTGTGCCGAGCTTCGTCGCAGCTCAAGCAAGCGTTGACGTCACTGTTGTTGACGCCAATAGATTGTCACCTGTCGGCGGTCTGAATGTAACCTTAAGCAACGCCAACACAGGACGCACGCTTTCGGGCACAACCGACGCATTTGGAAAAATCCGGTTCAATGGGATTCCCACCGGCGAGGGATACGTCGTGACGACCGAAGCGACAGATAAATATGAGTCCACAGAAGCCGCCGATATCGAACTTCGCTCGACTTTCGAACAAGCCATTAGACTGAGTGTTACCGATAAATCTGCGGCCCAAGAGAGCATTCTGGTTGTCGGCGAACGGGTATTTTCGCGATTGAACTCGTTGAACGCGGAAGTGTCATCAACACTCACATCAAATGAGCTAGATGCGATACCCATTGAGGCAAGAGATATCACACGGTCTCTATTCAGATTGCCAAATGTGACACAGGCGACAGGGTTTTATCCTGAAGCGCCCAACATCTCCATCAATGGCGCAAATAGTCTGTTCACGAACTACATGATCGATGGGCTCGACAATAATGAGAACTTCTTGGGCGGACAGAAATTTCCCATCCCCCTCGGCGCCATTCAGAGCGCAACGGTTCTGGCAAACAATTACTCCGCAGAATATGGACGAACAGCGAACGGTGTGGTCAATATCACGAGCAAATCTGGCGGCAACGAATATAGAGGCGAGGCTTTCTTTTTAAGTCGCCCTGGATTTCTGACGAAGGACTCAAGCTATACGACCACGGACTTGACCGGAAATCCGGTGAGCGATGATTTCAATAGGTACCAGGCCGGATTTGCTATTGGTGGCCCCATCGTTAGAGATAAAACCTTTTTTCACGCAAATTTTGAATATACGGAGGACGCGAAAAAAAACCTGCTGTCCATCCCTGAGCTGGGTATCAACCAAGACATAGGCGGATCGAATAAATACATCTTATCGACAGTGCGGCTTGACCACGAATGGAGCGATTCCTGGTCCTCCATGCTTCGATTCAATCAGGGCGTCGTTAAGATTGGCCGGCAAGCCGGTGGGATCGGCGGAGGCGTCATCTTCCCGTCGGCCGCAAACAGCCAGGACCGAATTTCGACGCTTCTCGCGCTCACCACAACATACAGCGGACAAGGCATAACCTACGAAGGGCGCGCGCTTTACAGCAGATTTAGATGGAACTACGGCGCAGCGGAACCGGGACCTCAAGCGACCGTGCAAGCACCGTCCGGCCAGACAATCGCGGTATTGGGACATCCAGGGTATATTTTTGACGACACCGAAAACACATTCCAAACGCAACACAAAATTACTACGCGCATTGGCGCCCACAACATCAAAATGGGCGCAGACATAATTGCATCGTCGTTCAGTTTGACCGGGGGCGGCAACACCAATGGCAATTATCTCGTCCGCTTGAGCGACTCACAATTGGATGTGCTGCGAAATTCAGGTATCGGCACTGATCTCTCGACATCCGACCTGCCTGCAACTGTCGAGGTGTTGAACTACTCAGTTGAATTAAGGCCCAATTCTTTTGGAACCACTCAGTACCAATATGGATTTTATATCGAAGACACGTTTGTGGTGACGCCGCGGCTGAACGTCACCGCGGGATTACGATGGGACTACGATAGTTTGTCGAAAAGCGGCGGGGCGGGAGATTTCGACAATTTTGCACCACGGTTCAGCGCCAATTATTCATTGAATGAGCGGATGGTGCTGAGAGGCGGCATCGGCTTGTTCTACGATAAAATTCCCTACGCCATTGCATCCGACGCTCTGCAACAGAATTCGACCTCGGCCGCTTTTCGCGGCCAACTTAGCCAACTCGTCGCGCTGGGAATTTTGCCAACTCACACCGACATGGACAGGATTACGTTTGACGGAAATCTGACCGTCAATCCAGCATGTACGGTGTATTTGACGTGCCCAACACCCGCCCAGTCTGAAGGACTGCGAGCAACTTCATTTTCGAGCAATTTACGCATTCTGAATCCAAACGTCCTGCAAAATCCGTATTCCGTACAAGCTACGATTGGCTATCAGTGGCAAGTGTCGGACGAACTTCTCATGTACGCCGACGCCATTTATTCAGAAAGCCACGACCTGCTGCGATTGGTAGATTTGAACGCGCCCGCGCCCTTCACTTTCGCGGGAACGCCGCGAAGCCAATCCGAGGCGGATACCACACGGCCAGTTGCACCTGTTCCGGGCGGCGCGCGAAGCATTATCGTTTCGGACACCGGCGGCCGTGCGAAATACAAGGCCCTCAATTTAACGGTCATAAAAGATCGGGGAGACGATCCTTACGCGTACCGTCTTTCATACACACTTTCCAGCCTCAAAAACGACACGGATGACATCAATTTCAGAGCGCAAGATTCAAATAACTTTAGCGCAGATTACGGCCCCTCTTTGAATGACCGCACGCATACAATTTCCGGCGTCTTGACCGTTTATCCATTTAAGAACTTTTCGTTCACAGTTGCGGGCCTGTTTCAAAGCGGCCAGCCAATCAACTTTGTTCCGGACGCATCTGTTTTTGGGACCATTGATTTAAATGGCGACGGACAATCCTTTGGGGAAGGTTATGTCGGAAATTCTGATCGGTTCCCCGGCGAATCACGTAACAGCGGCCGGCTGCCTTGGGCCAAAACGGTCGATTTGGGTATGCAGTATGAAATTCCGATCAACGATGCTGACGTAGAAATCAGAGCCGATATTTTTAATATCTTCGATGCAAACAACTTGAGTGGCTATCCCGTGAACTTTACTCAGTCCAATCAAGTGCAAATCGGAGGGGGAGCACCTTTTGTTCAACGAAGCGCCGCGCCCCCTAGAACGCTCCAGATGAGCATCCGCTATCTGTTTTAAGCTATACCACGTTTCACGTGGTGACCCGAGCCTGTTCAGAAGGTAAGTTACGGGATAGCTATAAACTTGAAGCCCCCGAAATGCACATTCTATACCTTCATCAGTACTTCACGCCGCCCGATGGCTGCGGGTCAACAAGATCCTATGAAATGGCACGCCGCTTTGTGGCCGCGGGTCACCGCGTAACTCTCGTTACTTCCGACGCGTTTTTTCCTCCCTCATATCAATGGCCATCCCTGGTGACAGCGATGAATTTGGATGGCATCGAGTTAAAGGTTATACGCGCAAAGTATTCAAATAAGCAGTCCTACATCCGCCGGATATTGGCGTTTTTCTATTTTGCTATTTTGTCGTCTTGGGTTGCCCTGCGCATCGGCAAGGTAGATTTGATATTTGCGACGTCAACGCCACTTACAATTATGATCCCCGCTGTTTTGGCGAAGCACTTAAAACGGGCTGCCATGGTTTTTGAGGTGCGCGACCAATGGCCCAGCGTCCCGATTGCATTGGGAATTTTGAGAAACCGGATTGCGATTTTTATTGCGCGACAGATGGAGCGAATTGCTTACGCGGAGGCCTCTCACATTGTAGCCCTTTCCCCTCCAACTGCAGATGGTATACGCAGCGCCGGTGTGCCGGCGGAAAAGATATCTGTCGTACCGAATTGTTCGGACATTGAGTTCTTTCGCAGCGCTTCAGGCATTCACAATTCTTTTTTGGAACAACATCCACAATTCAAGGACAAAAAAATTGTTGCCTACGCTGGTACATTGGGATTTGCGAACGGTGTGGATTATCTGATCGCCCTTGCCGCTCAACTAAAGACGAGTCTGCCTGACGTGGTTTTTGCCATTGTCGGAGACGGAGCAAAGCGGCGTGAACTTCTCGCATTGTCACAAGAACTCGGCGTACATCACGTCAATACCTGGATACTTCCACCTGCACCAAAAAGGGACGTTGCATCCTTATTCGCATCTGCAACGGTTTGTGCGTCGACATTCATCAAGGAGGCGGCGCCGTGGCCCAACTCTGCAAACAAGTTCTTCGACGCATTGGCTGCGGGAAAGCCGATCATCGTCAACTATGGCGGCTGGCAAAAAAGTCTGCTTGAGAATTCCGGCGCAGGAATTGCCTTGCCGACCAGCGATATAGAAGCAGCCGCAAAATCACTCACTGAATACTTGCGGGACACCGATGCGCTGGAGAAGGCTTGCGCTGCTTCCAGAAAAATAGGCGAAACCCAATTCAATAGAAATTATTGGGCACGTAAACTGATGATGATTTTGGAGCAAGCTGCAAAAAATTCAGCACCGAGGACCGATTCGGATATATTCACACAAGCTGGCTCCCCATCGAACGGACGGCTTGCGTCTTCACCCTCACTAGAACGGCTTCAGTTTCCCAATAAAAGCAATAGCAATGAGGAGCATGTATAGCACGCCCATGGCGATCAATGAATGAAGGGCAGCGCGTCTCATCGCTTCCTCCCGCTCGGGGGTCGGACCAATACGTTCTGTTTCTGAAAAAGGTGCGTAAAAGGGCTTAAAACTTACGTCCACTGCAATTGCTGTCCAAAATACGAGTCCTACTAAAAATAATTTTATTGCGAACCATGTTTCGTCAATGGGCGCGCCGGTAGCTAACGAATTCAATCCGTAAACAACAAAACTGAGCCCGGCGACGGCCATGAGAAATATATTAGCGAGACGTAGTAACGCTCCCAACGGAGCTCTGCCAAAGCGCATATGTAAAACAATCAACAGGAGCCACACCGCGCTTACAAGCCAGGCCCCTGACTGAAGTCCCGGAGTGAGCGGATAAACGCCGACTTGGCGCGTGAGTTCCACGCCAATTGGCAAAATGAGCGCGAAACAAACCCGCGGGAGGACATGAATAATGCCCGCAACACGAAGCAAAGTGTTTCTTTGCTCAATAGTCCGGCGAGCATCCCTCAGCAAATACGTACTTACGAAAACACCGATTTCTGCCCCCAGCCAAAATACAAACAAGAGGATGTGAAGAAATCCCCATATGCTTGCGCTACCCATGCTGAAAGCCTCGGTCAGTGAACGGTATTGATCCAGCCTACTACATTTAAACCAAAGTCCAAAATTGCTACGGCGCGCGGGAATTCAAGATTCTATTGGCGATTCACAGCTTGCTTTAGAAGTTCTGACAGATGCTCATCGTGGATCATCAGTTCCGATAGATGCGATAGTAGGTTTTCCAAATATTCCAAGCTCGCGCCTTCGCTTCCCACACCTGTCGCGATAGCTTCTGCTTTTTCTCCCACACTCCAATGTCCGATATATTGTTCGTGCGAGGCGTCGGAAAGATAGGTTCGAGCAGTTACACTTCTTCCATCGACAAGCCGAATGGTCACGGCACTTGGAACATAAATGTCCGTAATTAACTCACATTTATCCAAATAGGCTTCGACCTGGGAAACGCTCTCTTTTCGAATCTTAAAAGCGCGCCCTCTGCAGAATGCACTTGCGTCATTGGCTTCCACTAAACCGCAGACCAAACCGGGCGCTTCTGGCGTCCCTCGGTAGTGCACCGACAAAAAGCACATGTCACTCCGGAAACCGAACAAGTCGGCCACTGATGTTTCTTCAAAGTCAAAGCCTGGGCGCCACATGAGCGAACCGAAGCCAAATACCCAATAGTCATCGGCCTGAAATTGCATATCCATCAGCAATAGGCCTCTATTCGTATTTTTCAGCGACCCAGGGCTCCTGCTCCGCCTCAGTGTACCATTGACGCATGGCAGGCAGATTAAGGATTGCCTTGCCATACTCGGCGCTTATGTCATCCAATTTAACTCCGTAGGTCGCAAATCGCGAGACCACCGGAGCGTACATCGCGTCGGCAATTGAGAATTCGCCAAATAGAAAAGGTCCGGTTTGCCCGAATTTTTTGCGGCATTCATTCCAAAGATACAAGATGCGGGCTATTTCAGCGTTCAGTCCTTCGGCCTCGGCCTTAAGCTCCAGTTTTCTTCGAACACTCATCGGCATGCAGGAGCGTATATTTTGGAATCCAGCATGCATTTCAGATGATATCGATCGGGCAAATGCTCTGGCGTCCGGCGCACTTGGCCACATATTTTTCTCTGGAAATTTGTCGGCAAGGTAATCCAGTATCGCAAGAGACTCCCAAACTGTAATCCCACCGTCTTTGAGAACCGGAACTTTTCCAGCTTTTGAGAATTGCGAGATTTTCTCTTTGAAATCGTCGTCGTAGAGATTGATTACGGTTTCCGTAAATTCTATTTCGACCACCCTTAATGCAATCCATGGCCGCAACGACCACGACGAATACGCTTTGTTGCCGAGGATTAAGTGCAAATTTTCAGACATTTCGAGAACCGTATTTTCTCGTATTCAGCGCAATGTATATATCTCTAGGCCTGCTTCGCGTCGATGATGCCACGCCGGATTGTTCTCGTTCGCGTAAACAATTCCTCTAACGCCTTTCCATCGTTCTTTCGGATTGCGCGTTGCATTCCCGAAAGATCTTCGGAAAACCGCTGAAGAATTGTTAGTACCGCATCTTTGTTGCTCAAAAATATGTCGCGCCACATGACCGGATCAGAAGCAGCGATACGGGTAAAGTCGCGGAAACCAGATGCCGAGTACTTAATTACCTCCTGCTTTAGATCTTCTCCAAGATCCGCGGCCGTTCCAACAATCGTATACGCGATAAGATGCGGCAAATGTGACGTAATCGCCAAGACCATGTCATGGTGATCGGGCGGCATTGTTTCGACCTTTGCTCCTATTTTGCGCCACATTTCCGAAATTTGATTGAGCGCATTTTTGTCCGTCTTGTCCGTCGGCGTGAGAATGCACCAGCGGCCTTCGAAAAGCTCGGGAAACCCTGCTTCAGGTCCCGAATGCTCTGTCCCCGCCACCGGGTGGCCAGCGACAAAATGAGTGCCATCCGGAACGTGCGGCTCGATAGCCGAAATTGCGTCGCGTTTTACGGACCCAACGTCCGTAATAATGGCGCCCGGTTTCAAATGAGGCGCAATAGCCTGGGCGATGTCCCTGTAGGTTCCTACAGGCGTCGCAATTACCACTAGATCTGCATCTGCTACGGCGGCCCGATAGTCTTTTGTCGTTGTGTCCACAATCTTTAGGTTCGCGGCGGTATGGAGCGTTTCATCGCGGCGTGCACAGGCCACGATTTCGCCGGCCAAATTGTTCCGCTTCATTGCCAACGCCATAGAGGCGCCGATAAGCCCGATACCTATAAACGCGACACGATTGAATAGTGGCTGCGCAGCTTTGGAACGCTTCTCAGGCACCACTTTGCTCCAAAAAGACGGTCAATTCCTCTAACACGCGCTCCATTTCTTCGTCATTGCCGATAGTAATTCGCAAATAATTCGGCAGTCCATATCCGTCTACGCGGCGAACGATGATGCCCTTGGACTTAAGATATGCATCAGCATCCGCAGCCGATTTTCCTTTTTCGGCGGGGAACTCGGGCAGAATAAAGTTTGCATGCGTTTCGCCAACCTTAAGCCCCAGGCCACGCAAGCGCTGAATGGCAATGTCTCTCCATTTAGAATTATGCGCTTTCGCTTTGGCAATATGCTCCTGGTCCTCTAGAGCCGCGAGCCCCGCAACCTGAGCCGGAACCGAAACATTGAATGGCGAGCGCAGTCTCTCCAGCGCATCGATTATGTGTTTCGGGCCATAAGCCCAACCCAGCCTCAACGAAGCCAGTCCATAAATTTTTGAGAATGTTCTGGTTGCAACCGTATTTTGGGTAGACCGCGCAAGGTCCAGACCGCTTTCGTAATTGTCGGCTTCAACGAATTCGGCGTATGCGCCGTCAAGCACCAACACGATGTCTTCCCTTAATTCTTGCCGAAGGCGCGTAATTTCCGATGATGGCAAACACGTGCCGGTTGGATTGTTGGGGTTTGCCAGAAACACCAAGCGTGTCCTGGGCGTAACCGCTTCGAGAATTTTATCGATGTCGGCGGTCAATTCAGTTTCGGGTGTCATGATCGGTGTTGCACCTACGCTATTCGCATAGATGCCAAACATAAGAAATGCGTGGCGCGTGTGTATGATCTCATCGCCTTCGCCGGCATACGCTCGGCACAACAAGGCCAAAATCTCGTCAGAACCTGCACCGCAGATTACATTCTCAAATTCAACGCCATGGGTCTTAGCAATGGCCTTTCGCAGCTCAACGGCGGCCCCATCGGGGTATTTTTCGAGATGTCCTATCGCATTCGCCAAAGCTTGTTCCGCCTTTGGACTTGGTCCCAAAGCAGCTTCATTTGAGGCGAGTTTAATAACCTTTGAGAAGCCTGATATTTTAGATTCGCCGACTTGGTAAATCGGAATATTCAGGATTCCTGGACGAGGTGTCGGTAAAGACATTGGTGGCTCCCGCAATGTCGCTAAGTCTGAAAAAATGCCCTGATTTCGCTAAAGCACTAATTTGGCCAAATTCATAGTTGGGCCAAGGGTCAAAATCAAAGAAAACATTGACATAAAGGCTGCCTGGCGCTGTTTTGGCGGTGGCGGGCGCTGTCGGCCCGATTGGACGCATTCACCTGCAAATACAAAAGCAATAGCAAGACCCGATGGCACACGAGAATTCGAATCCGGCGGCTAAAAGTTCCGAGGCAATGGCGAGTGGAAACACCCTTGTTCTGGATGAGCCATTGGTTCTTCAGTCCGGCGTAACGTTGTCACTTGTATCTATTGCATATCAAACTTTTGGCACACTGAACGCCGAGCGCACCAACTGCATAGTTGTTTGTCATGCGCTGACGGGTGATCAGTACGTCGCGGGACCACACCCATCCACGGGAAAGCCAGGATGGTGGAATGCGCTAGTCGGGCCGGATAAAGTTATCGATACAAATCGATTTTTTGTTGTATGCGCTAACGTCCTTGGTGGCTGCATGGGGTCCACCGGCCCCAAGGAGACCAATCCGACAACGGGTGAACCATGGGGCTTGGATTTTCCCGTGATTACCATCCGTGACATGGTGCAAGTACAAGTTCGCTTGATCGATCATTTCGGTGTCAAAAAAGTCTTTTGTGTCGTTGGCGGATCCATGGGGGCAATGCAGGTGCTTGAATGGGCTCACCGCTATCCGGAGAGAGTGTTTTCCGCTGTTCCGATTGCCGGCTCTTATCGACATTCAGCTCAAAATATTGCGTTTCATGAAGTCGGACGTCAGGCCATCATGGCTGATCCCGATTGGGATCACGGCAAATATGCTCCTGGAACGAGCGATCCGAAGCGGGGACTGGCTGTTGCACGCATGGCCGCGCACATCACTTATTTATCAGAGACCGCCTTGCACAGGAAATTCGGCCGCAGACTTCAAGATCGGGAGTCGCTGACCTACGGATTTGATGCAGACTTTCAGGTTGAAAGTTATTTGCGTCATCAGGGATACACGTTTGTCGACCGATTCGACGCAAATTCATATCTTTATATAACTAGGGCCATGGATTATTTCGATCTTGCGCAGGAAAATAACGGCATACTTGCAGACGCGTTCAAAAATTCTCCGGTTAGGTTTTGCGTTATTTCATTTTCGTCGGATTGGTTGTTTCCGACGTCCGAGAGCCGCGCGTTGGTGCGCGCGTTAAACGCTGTTCCAGCGAATGTGAGCTTTGTTGAGGTGGAATCCGACAAGGGCCACGATGCATTTCTTTTGGATGAACCTGAATTTCATCAAACTCTTAAAGGGTTTATCGAAGGTGCCGCGGACGCCTGCGGCCTTTCCGGATCGAAAGATCAATAAACATGTTGCCCAACAATTCGTCTCAGCAGGCACCAAACGATCGTCTTAGAATAGACCTACAGCAAGTTGCAGACTTAGTACCGAACGGATGCCGGGTGCTAGATGTCGGCTGCGGTGACGGCACCCTGCTCGCATACCTTAAACACTACAAGAAAGTGGATGGCCGCGGCCTTGAACTCTCCATGGCCAAAGTGAAGGCGGCCGTGAGTCAGGGGCTGCCTGTCATTCAAGGCAATTTGGAGACTGATCTCACGGACTATCCTGCAAGCGCATTTGACTACGTAATATTAAGTCAGACGCTGCAAGCCACGCACAATCCGAAGCTGGTTATGGAGCAGATGCTGCGTGTAGGTGCACGGGCAATTGTGTCGTTTCCGAATTTTGGGCATTGGCGCGTTCGCTTATCTGTAATGTTTGGGGGTCGGATGCCGGTAACACCGACCCTCGCTGATGCCTGGTTCGATACCCCCAATATTCACCTGTGCACGATCACCGACTTCTTGGACCTCTGTAAAACTATAAATGTTCGGATTGAACATGGATTTGCGTTAGATGGGCTGGGCCAGCAGAGATGGTTTAGTGCCACTCATGCGTTGGCAAATCTCTTAAGCGAACAAGCTTTGTTTGTTTTGTCCCGGCACTGAACTGCACGGGATTAAATTCGCCGAATACCATCGCTGACCGGTCTTACAGTAGCGTTCCTTGCTTTGATCTTTGAAAGCGATGGGTCGAATGGCATTGCATAAATTTGCTTTTCAGCCTCGACGACGAGAAGTCCGGCAAAGCGGGGAAGCCATTGCTCTCCCAACCGCTCGACAGCGGCACTCCAAGAGCGAAAGGGTCGCCACCAAAAAGGCGGGGCAAAAAGTGCGCCGCCTGTTTGTGCGGGCATAAACATATTATCCCGCAATAACCGTAAAATCTGACCCATCGAAAAGGGCCTGCCCGACGCAAAAGGCGAATCTTCCGCACGCGCCCAGAGCCCCGTTCTATTGGCGACGAAAACCAGCAGGCGGCCGCCGTCTGCAAGAACGCGCCAACACTCGCGAAGCAATGTTTGTGGCTGAGCGGTCCCTTCCAAGCAATGGATCAACACAAGGCGGTCAATTGATCGGTCGGGAAACGGTAAAACAGACTCGTCGGAGAGTAGGGAAAGGTTTCTCCCATCCACGGTCCATCGTACAACACCCTGACCCGATGGCATTACCGAAAACCAAGCATCAGAATCAGCGTCAAAGTGTTCAAAGATTGGGATTGGATAGCCAATTCCCACCTGACGAAGACCTTTAGAAATCGGCCATATTTGCTGTACTTTTGCAGCAATAGTGTGTGCGGCCAGGGCACCCCTTGGGCTCGCGTAAAACTCACGCAGGTCAACGACATCGTTCCACATTGACCTGCTCCTAGCACAAACAGGTTTTGGCCGGTACGAAACCGGCTGTCTCTAAAATTTTATCATCTAACCTATTGAATTTAATGGTTTTATACTTGATTTGGTCCGGGTGATGTCTCAAACTCGTAGCGGTAGTGAAAGGGTACCCACGCAGACCATAGCAGACCTGCCGGAGGGCAAGCCACCCTCATCAATGTCAGGAACAGGGGAAATAAGCTCATTTTAGAGAGCCCCGCCTTGGGGGCTTTTCAACCCAGGGGTAGATCGACTAGGGTGTCCAGGATCGGCCCGCCGGCGACCAGGGAGACCCAAAAACTGGCCAAAATTGCCGGCCCAAAGGGAAATTCGGGCTTGCCCGTCATGCCGCGCCATACGAGCCCGAAAACCACACCCAATAAACCCAGCAATGTTAAAAAAAGAAGAAATGGCGCGAAAGGCAGCGCCAATGCCCCAGCCGCCATTAGTTTTGTATCGCCCAGCCCCAACCCGATTCCGCCAAACCGCGCCCGATACGCTACACCCGCCAAAAACAAAACGACAAACGCTCCGGCAGCCAGCCCCAATGAAACAACTAGGTCGCCGCGCTCTACCAGCTGCCAAGCCACCGCCAACACAGCAAAGATGGCAACTAACTCATTCGGCAAGCTGCCCTGCTCTATATCGATCACCGCGAGCGCAACGGCGACAACGCTAATCGCTGACAATAATGCGAAATGCCGCAAATCCGGCATCAACATATACGAAACCGCGAACAGCGAAACGACGAGCAGTTCGATGGCCGGATATCGCCAAGACACCCTCGCACCGCAATGACGGCACGCGCCGCGATGCATTGCCCATGAGATCACAGGCACTAAGTCGCGCACGGTCAAAGGGTGGCCGCAAGAAACACAACGGGAGCGATCCGTCGCTATGTTTTGACCGCGGGGAAGTCTGTAAGACAGAGCGGTAACGAAACTTCCGAAAATCAATCCCAATGCAATAACCATTGCGAATTGAAATGGAACAGGAACGACGGAAAGAGTGCTCACGTTACTCACGTGCCGCGGTTTCAGATCCGACAAACGCATCTCTGGCCCATGCCAATGCATCGACCGCCCATGCTTGCATGGTGGGGCTGAAGACAAACAA
>CAYYXR010000027.1:0-41168 GCA_964475755.1 uncultured Rhodobacterales bacterium | reverse complement strand
TACGCAGTCGACAATCTTCTGAATGGCAAAGACAACAAACGATATTCCGGACTGGGAATGGTGCCGCCCACTAGTTGGATGGATACCATGGGTCCAATGGCACGCACCGTCGAGGACGTCGCATTTCTTGATGCCGTGATCACCGGCGATGAAGTGCCAACTGTTCGGCTCAAGGGTGTGCGCATCGGAATTCCGCGGCCCGACTATTGGGAAAAGCGGCCGCACGATCCAGAAGTGCGTCTTACGACCGAACTGGCATTTTCGAAGCTTCGAGACGCGGGTGCGGTTCTGATTGAAGTGGATCTCAACGGACTGATTGAGCTCAGCGAGCAAGACCGCTTGGGGCCGGCAGTGACAAAAGGCGCCCGCCCGTTAGAAGATTGGCTTGCAGAGAATCTACCGAGCGTGACGGTGGAGGATGTTGAAGCCGAGCGGACCAAAAACCGCACCACGCCTGAACCCAAAAATTACTTCCGCCGAATTCCTGAACCCATTGGGCGGAGGCCGATGACGCTTGAGGAACAAAAGGAAATGGTTGCGGACGCTTGGGATGCATACTCAAGCGTGTTCCGCGACAATCGCATCGTCGCGCTTGCAATGCCGACGATGAACATTTTGCCGACTATCGTAGATTTTAGTGGTCATAGTCGGGGCAAGACTTTGTTGGTGAATGGAGAGTTTGTGGAAGAGTAGGATCTGATCCTTACCAATATCTGGTGGGGATCCCGTTTCGGCGCACCCGGGTTAAGCCTTCCGTCTGGACTGACATCAGGCCTTCCAGTTGGTATGCAGTTGCAGGGAATGCCCGGCGATGACAGCCGTATCCTTGGGCTTGGTATTGAAATTGAAAAGGTGCTGGGTCGCTTACCGCCTCCTACTTTTAAGCATGAGCCGATCTAGTAATTAGTTAATCCTATGCAGCCAAGCTGGCTCAGGCTTGGTGTGGGGGCGGTTCTTTGCGAGCTACAAGGCTATATTGGAAATATATTGCTTTAAATAGTCGGTAAAAGAACCCAATAGCTCTTAGCGAGACCCTAAGTCGCTGGCTCGTTTCGGGTATGACAATTTATAGTGCTTAACGGCAGCCCTTTGTTGTTCGCATTCGAAGGGTTGTCGTTTTTTTGAAGGGGGTGGGGAAGTGCTTCGAATTTGGGTTGGTCGTCTCGTGTTGAGCCTAGCGATGGCGGTGGCAATGTTTGACTCCGCATTTGCGCAACGTGCTGGAGATAACGTTGTCACTGCGGCACAAGATGCGTTCGGCACTTCCATCGGCGATGAGACGATTGGGTTGTACGATACGCAAGACGCTCGCGGATTTAATCCCAAGAACGCGGGCAACGTCCGCATAGAAGGGTTGTATTTCGACCGGCCCAATTCCGGACCCGGTGAAGTTTTCGTCGATCGGCTCATGAAAAGCTCGACTGTGCGCGTCGGTATTAGTGCGCAGTCGTACCCATTTCCCGCGCCAACGGGGATTGTTGACATCAGCCTTCGTCTTCCCGGGAACGATTTTATTATAAGTCCGTATTTGAGTTACGGTCCTTACAATCAGCACTCTATAGAAGTTGATAGCCAAATCCCGATCATTGATGGCGAGCTCTCACTTGCCGTAGGCGGAAAATATAAACTCACCGACGAAGATAATGGAACGACTGCTAAGGACTGGTCCGCCGGGGGTATTTTGCGATGGAGACCAAATGACTCGTTCGAACTTATCCCGTTTTGGGGAAGGGCTGTTCGTTGGGATTGGGAGGCAAGCCCTTGGACATTTACTCAAGGCCCATCGCTCCCCCCAAGAATAGAGCGGCACGTCAATTGGGCGCAGGACTGGGCTCTCTTCAAACAGACGGATACGAATTATGGTGCGATTGCCCGCTACACGCCCTGGGACAAATGGGCTATTCGCGCTGGCATCTTTAGAGCTCATTACTACCGGCCTTACGGTCACCTGACATTTTATTCGAATACGCAACCGGATGGCACAGCGGACATTTCGTATCTGAAAACGCCGCCGCAGGTATATGCCTCTTGGTCCGGAGAAGTGCGCGTCTCCCGCGTATTTACCGAAGGGCCGCGCCGGCACACCATTCACCTCACAGGACGTGGCAGGAAAGGCGAGAGACTTTTCGGCGGGACCGCGGTGGTTCCCGGTGGAACGGGCGTAACCGGTGTGCCGGCGCCCGTGCCCGAGCCAGATTTTGTATTTGAAGAACGCGGTACTGATGATTCAAGTCAATGGACCGGTGGCGCCGTTTACGACGGCGTTTGGCCGGGTGTCGGCTCCATAAGCGCCGGCATTCAAAAGGCATTCTACGATCGCACGGTTCTCACGCCGGGCCTGCCGCTTGATGAAAGTGGAAGCAATCCGTGGCTCTACAATGCCGGGATCGCCATATACGCGACGGATGACTTGACAATCTACGGAAGCTACACACGCGGCCTAGAAGAGTCAGGCGTTGCGACACAACAAGCCCGAAATAGAGGTGAAGCACAACCGGCAAGCCTGACCGAGCAGATTGATGCAGGTGTGCAATATGCGATCACACCGACGTTTAAATTGGTTGCGGGTGTTTTCAAAATTAAGAAGCCATACTTTGAGAGAGACAACACAAATTTGTATACGCGATTGGGCACATTGCGGCACCGAGGTGTAGAAATCTCGCTGGCCGGCGAGGTCATGGAGGGCCTGTCCGTTGTTGCGGGCACCGTCTTTTTGCAGGCACGTGTGTCAGGCGACCTCATTGAACAAGGATTGATAGGGGAGATACCGCCTGGTGCAGACCCCCGGATCAGCCGCTTGGACGTCCAATACGGGCCGAAATCATGGAACGGCTTTTCAATAGACGCGCAATTGGAGAATAACGATAAAGGCTACGCCGATTCCGCCAATACGCTAGCGCTTCCAACTTTTACCACGCTCAACCTTGGCGCTAGGTATCGCTTTGACCTGTTCGATGCTCCGGCAACCTTACGCGTGCGCGTTCAAAACGTAACCAACGCATACGGGTGGGAATTGCAAGGCGGCAATAACCTGTTTTTCTCGTACATAGGTAAGCGGAGATACTCAATAAGCCTGGCTGCCGATTTCTGATTGATATTTTAGAGTGAGAATAATGTTGTTTGGCTGCGCTGGGTTTCCGAGTTTTCAATTGCGCGCTTTAGCATGTGCGCTTGCGATCTCGATCGTTGCACTTGGCACAAGCGTTGGCGCTCATGCTGCGGACAGGTTTGATACAACTGTTCGGCTTGGAGGAGTGCTGACGCAGTTTGTATTTTTCTCTGATGGGGACGAAGCGCCGACAGAGAACATAAACCCGGTGGGTCAGTTCCATTATTCCCGTCTTTTTGTAGATGCTCGAACTGAGATATCGGATTCGGTCTACGTCAGAGGGTATGCGCGTTTGGTCGTGAATAACTGGTCCACGACCAACGCCGAAGAATCTTATGTGGAAGTTGGCAGTCCATACGGAAATGTTCAGGTCGGTGTTCGCAAGCCATTTAACAATACGTCTCTGAGATTTCCGGCGCCGCAGGCGTTTCTTGCCGTTGGTGATGAAATATTCAGCGCGATGGTTGTTCCGCGCACCAATATTCCGCAGCGTGACGGCCTCACCTTTAAGCGCTTCATAAGCAGGTCGCTTGGTGTGGCTTATCAAACGCCTCGGTTGAGTGGTCTTCAAGTCGCTGTCGGATATTATCCAACTAACAACTCCACCGAAGGTCCGGTCGATACACAAACAAGCAATCACAATGCCGTGGATATATCCGCGAATTACGAGTTTCGATTGGCACAAAGTGTTGTTCAAATTTATGGCGGCTATTTCGACATGGAAACGCCGCTTGCAGATGGAAGTGGAACAAAGGCCTGGAATGCTTCCCTGCAATGGCGCAATGCCGACTGGGACATCGGTGGAGCGGTCATTAGTGCGCGTCTCGACAACGGTGCGCGGGATTTTGCCTGGACTGTCGGGATTCTTCGGCGGCTTGGTTCTTTCACGGTGTCTACCGACTATCGGAGCTCAAACCGTCGCCCGTCAAAAGGGATGCCGGTTGGCGAATACGCCGACCGAATCATGTTTCAAACAGACTACCGCCTGGCGCCAGGTATTAGCGTTGGCGTTGCCGGCTTTTTTGCTGAGCAGCGCGACATCAATAGCAATGTTTGGCAAAGCAAAGGCGGAACCGTGGGCATAAAGCTAGTATTTTGACCCTTTTTCGGGCCGAAAATTTCTTGCGCAATTTGCTGAGGAAAGGTGTTCCAAGGAACATTTATTCTGCGTATTCGACAATTGCAGGATGATACTTGCCGGGTTTGCTTGATTGTGGACGGGGGCACATATATGTAGGCTCGTGAGGTTGGTAAATGAGGCCAAGCCACTTGGTTGGCATTGAGCGAATTTATTCGTTTCCTGGACCTCGTTTGGAAGAAGTTGTTTACGAAAAAACGAATGCAGTCGTGGCTGTTGCAGCCATGGTCGACGCAATTGGGTGGGGTTCGATGCATCGTCTTTTATTTGCAGCTGTTGGTGCGCTACTTGTTTTGGCAATTCCGGCATATGCACAAAATGGGAATTATCCTGACTCGGCGGAGATCACCGCACGCGGTTTAACTCCCGAAGACTTCCCCCGCTGGACGGAAATTGAGCCCAATATCTATGCCTACGAAGATCTTCACTCACCCGACGGTGAAGGGAATATTATTAACACCGTTAGCTTGATTGTTGTGACCTCTGAAGGCGTCGTGGTTGTTGATGGGCAAGAGACAGTTGAGCAGAGCGCTGCGTTGGTTGATATGGTCAAAAGCGTGACGTCGCAGCCCACCAAATATGTGGTAGTGGCGTCAGACCACCGCGACCATGTTGGTGGAAATGAGGCGTTTAAAGAAGCTTTCCCGGACGTTGTTTTTATTTCATCGTTCTATTCCCAGCGTGTAATGGCTGGGCGTCCATATCCGCCCACGGAAACCGTCGCGAACAAGCGCACCATTTCAATGGGTGGAACAGAGATTCAGATTTTGAATATTGGTCGGGGTCACACAGGTGGAGATTTAGTTGCATATCTCCCACAGTCAAAAGTGCTGTTTATGGGAGAGTTGTACCTTCGTGACGTATTTCCAGCTATGAGAACTGGAAATCCCTCGGAATGGATCAATACTATTGAGAACGCGCAATCTATGGACGTGTCCTGGTACATTCCGGGTCATGGTTTCATAGATGATCAAGCGACAATGAGATCCGACTTAGAGGAATTCCGCAAAGCGCTGGTGCACGTCGTCAATGAAGCCAAGGAGCTTTATTCGGCCGGAGCACCATGCGAAATGGCGAAACCTGAAGCTGGCTCCGATGCATCTTGCGAAGCCGCGCAGCAAGCCGATTGGGGCGAGTACGATGATTGGGCGATGCGTGGTTCTCTTGAACCGTTCGTAATTGTTCGCGTTTACAGAGAATTGGAAGGAAGGCTCGACTAACAAGCCGCTGAAGTTCATTGATGACCGAGGAGGGGTCAGAGATGCCGTTCAAAAATTATGAAAATGCGCCGGGTATATTTGGCGCCAAAGTCAATTCGCTGGCAGTGGCCTTGACCGTGTCTGCGCTTTGTTTTGCAGGCACTCATGCCGTAGCTATGGATAAAAGAAGCTACGTCATTGAGTGGTTTAGTCAGGCTAGCCACTCAACGGATGGCGATTGTCCTGCCGGCATAAATCCTCCGACGCGACAACAGTATTACGAAAGCTTCGAACTTCTTGGTTTCGAGCCTGAAGAGGTCGAAGAGCAAATGAAGAAATATGCGCAAGGCGGCATGCCAGCGGCGAACGCTAAGAACATTCTTCGAATGCGCGGGCGAATTGACGGTGAGCCGGTAAACGGCTTTGTGCATCCATGGACAGTCGCAGACCCTAATCTCAATTCTGTTAAAAGCGACTATGCGCTCGGCTTCAATTTGGACGGCCAAGTTTCAGATGCGTCCTTTACGGAACCTATGACCAATGAGAAGGGAATAGACAATCAGTTGTTCCGGGCTATGGGGTGTATCGAACAGTTCCGCGGAACTTACGATCACCCGCCCACCTTCTGGGCCTTTATTTGGGGCTCAATGAAGGAGACGACGCCGGCGTGGCTTATGACGGTCGAGGGGAAGGATCTGGGCAGCGACGGGCCGGTCACAATTACGTTTGACCGTGCACTGGAGCACATCACGTTCGGTCCAACGGGAAACGCGGTGTCCCATATTACATACAGAGCTGATCCCGACCCCCGGTCGCATCACGAATTTGCGGGTAAAATAGAAAACAACGTTCTATCGATTACCGATCCTGGCGAATTGCGCCTCCTTCTGGATACACTGTCATTTCCTGAGTTTGTCTTGTTCAATGCCCATTTGAGAATGACAATCGAGGCAGATGGAAGCCTTAAAGGATTGATTGGTGGATATCAGCCTCTTTGGGATTACTACTTTGGCATCGCGCAGGGTGGACTTGCTTATGAAGGGATGATCATCAACGATGCACCGGGAATATATCATTCCCTAAAGCGTCACGCGGATGGCAATCCTGACCCTGAAACCGGTGAGTTCACCTCCATTTCTGCTGCGTACCGTATTGACGCGGTGCCGGCATTTGTTGTGCCCGCGGAAGCAGCTGCTTATCAAAATATTTCGAGCCGCTAACCGCCGTATCGGTGTGCGGTTTTACTGATCCCGATCTAAGGAACAAGCTTGTGCCACAATCTAAATCAGTTCGGTTAGCTTCTGTCGCGGTTGCCGCGCTCACCTTCGTTGCAACATTGAGTGTGACCGCGCTTGTTGTTTCGCCCGCTGCAAGTGTGGAGGCGGGTGGAGCATCGCCGCAAACGTTTACGCGGCGCCTGACACCAGATCAGTACAAAACAATAATCGCTGACGTTTTCGGCAAAGACATACGCATCGGGGGGCGCTTCGACCCTGGCCTTAGAGTGGATGGCTTGTTGGAAGTCGGCGCCGGAGAAGTGAGTGTTTCGGCGACTGGAATGGAGCAATACGATGCCATGGCGCGATCGATCGCCAATCAGATCATCGACGACAAGCACCGCCGACTTCTTATTTCCTGTGAACCCAAGGCTAATGACAAGCCCGACGCCGAATGTGCCACTCAATTTTTGGGGACGGTCGGCAAACTTCTGTTTCGGCGCCCCCTGACAAGTGAAGAATTAAATCTTCATGTAGAAGCGGCTGCGGCCGCGGCTTTGGTTGAAAAAGATTTTTACAAAGGCCTGGCGTTGTCTTTGGCTGGAATGCTTTCGCAGCCGCAGTTCCTGTTTCGTCACGAGGTGTTGGAGGCCGACCCTGACAGAAAGGGCGCGTACCGGTTGGATGCGTATTCAAAAGCGTCCAGGCTAAGTTTTTTGCTTTGGAACTCGGGTCCTGATGAGCGGTTGTTGGAGGCCGCCGAAAACGGCGAGATGAGCACTCAAAAAGGTCTTACGCGGCAGGTCGAGCGGATGGTTCGCTCGCCCCGCTTAGCCTCCGGCGTAAGGGCGTTCTTTTCCGATATGTTTCATTTTGATCAATTTGACGGCTTGATCAAGGACACGCAGATATATCCAAAGTTCAGTTCACAGGTTGCGGTAGACTCCAGGGATCAAACTCTTCGGACGGTTGTTGATCACCTTTTGGTGCGGAAGGGTGATTATCGCGACATCTTCACGACCAAGAAGACGTTTATGACCAAGGCGCTCGCTGCCGTATACAAAGTTCCTTTCGGTATGAATTTGCCAAATGGATCACCGGACGCGTGGATGCCTTACGAATTTTCCGAGGATGATCCGCGCGCCGGTATCTTGACGCATATCAGCTTCGTGGCTCTTCATTCACATCCAGGCCGGAGCTCGCCAACCCTTCGGGGAAAAGCGCTGCGTGAAATTATGCTTTGTCAAAAGGTGCCGTCGCCACCCGGCGATGTGGACTTCACTTTGGTGCAGGACACTGCGAGCGAGGAATACAAAACGGCGCGCGCCAGATTGACAGCGCATTCCACCGAGCCAGCATGTGCGGGATGTCATAAAATAACCGACCCGATCGGTCTTGCTCTCGAGAACTTCAACGGGGGCGGCGAATGGCAAACTACGGAAAACGGAGCCACAATCGATACCTCGGGTGCACTCGATGGCGTATCGTTCTCGGGTGGTGAGGGACTTGGTGAGGCGGTGCGGAACAATGACGCAGTTGCGTCGTGCCTTGTAAACCGAATGGCAGCCTATGCACTCGGGAAAAAACCCGGGCCGGTGAAATCTCAGTGGGTTTCCGTGCTTGAATCTAAATTTGCCGATTCTGGGTACCTCGTACAGGACCTCATGAAGGAGATCGCGGTAAGTCCCGAATTATTTCGAGTCTCTTCTTCAAATCTGGATGAATTGACCATGTTGATGCCGAGGCATCGGCCCGACAAGGAGGGTGAATAATGAGCAAATTGCATCGCAGAACCGTATTGCGCGGAATGCTGGGCGGGTCGGCCATAACGGTTGGCCTCCCGTTTCTGGACTGCTTCCTGAATTCCAACGGAGATGCATTGGCCGCCACGGGGGCATCACTGCCGCCGGTTTTCGGTACGTGGTTTCAGCATCTGGGTTTGAATCCCGGCATGTGGGAGCCGGAAACTGTCGGGCCGAATTTTAAGAACAATATTCAGCTCGAAGTTCTGAATCCCTTTCGAGACCGGCTCAATATTTATAGCGGCATGAAGTACTTCATCGAGGGGAAGCCGCTGCAAACGCATACGACCGGTTCCCAGATCGCCATGACGGGTGAAATCCCCTTCGGTACGTCCGGCGGGCCGAGCCTTGATAGCTCAATCGCCGATGTCATTGGTCGCCGGACGAGGTTCCGGTCCTTAGAAGTTTCATTTAGCGGGACACGTGACAGCTATAGCCAACGCAGCGGGACTTCAATCAATCCCTCGGAGGGCTCTCCCGCTGCTATGTATCAGAGAATTTTCGGTCCGGATTTCAAGGACCCCAACGCTGCCGAATTCACGCCGGATCCACACACGATGGCAAGAAAGAGCGTGCTGTCCGCTGTCAGCGAGCACGTAAAAGGCGTCATGAACAATGTTGGCGCCAATGATCGCGCGCGCCTCGATGAATATTTCACGTCGATCCGCCAAATCGAGCAGCAGCTTGCCATTGAGTTGGAAAAGCCCGCGCCACTAGAGGCATGCAGCATGCCGCCCAGCCCGGAAGAAGCCCCTCCCGGTACGGTGCTTGAAGATGCAGCAACAAATGCGAAGCTGTTTGGCGGACTACTGGCTTATGCGGCTGCCTGTGGCCAGACTCAAGTGTTTAATATCATGGTTGACTCAATGGCTTTGCGTAAACGCGGAAGTGCGTACACATGGCATATGGCAACGCACGAGGAGTCCGTTGACGATCAGCTTGGGTATCAAAAAGGTGTGTTCGAGTTCAACGAGTGGGCCAATACGATTTTCGCCGAGTTTTTAGGAACTTTGGAAAACGTCAAAGAAGGGGATGGTTCGGTCCTGGATCGAACATTGGTGCTGTGGCTGACAGACCACTCCGACGCCAGGGTTCACGGGCTTGAAAAAGTGCCTGTCATGACGGTTGGAAACGGCGGAGGCCGTATTAAGACCGGCATGCATGTGTCCGCGCCAGGCGATCCGGTGACGCGAGTGGGGTTGACTGTCCAGCAGGCGATGGGGGTTCCGGTCAATACGTGGGGCGTGGATGGCAACGAAACCTCCAATACCATTAGCGAAATTATGGTCTGAGCAGGGCGGGCAATATGTTCCCAATTCGTATGAGATATAGCGCGCGTATTGCGGCTGCTTCCGTGGTCGGTGCTTTCTTTATGGCCGTTACTGCTACCGCCGCGAGTTTTTATTCGACTGACGAGGAAATCGCACCGATATCGACGCCTAAAGGCGTCACCCTTCAGCCTCTTGGCAAGTACCAAGGCTACGGATTGGATCAGGAAACGGCTGCCCTGAATGGCCACGATAAAATCGCCTTCGCTAGCGCGGACGGAAAAACATTCTATACATACGGCCCCGATCCTGTGGGCCAGTCGGTGTGCAAGGAAAAGTGCGCTGAGATTTGGCCACCAGCCGAGGTCATCGAAGGCGCGGAACCGGTCGGTCACTGGACCATTATCGAACGCGGAGACGGAACGCGGCAGTGGGCGCTACATGGCAAGCCATTGTACACCTACGTGAAGGATGTCGATGTGGGGTCCGTAGGCGGCAACAGCCCAAAAAGGTATGGTCGTGGCCCGCATATTGGAGAACGCGGCGCTAAACTCGCACCTATTCCAGAGGACGAGCCGTTGCCTGAAAACTGGGCCCCGGCCTTGCAATTTCCAACGTCGACGGACCTTATGCCGCCGGATTTGTCCGTTAGGGAAATTCAAGATGCAACGGGGTTGGCGCTGGTGAGCAGCGAGGACCGTACTCTGTACGTTTTCGACTCTGACATAAATAGCGACATGGAATTGTGCGGCAGTCCTTGCCCATGGAGCCCCGTTATCGCACCGCAATTGGCCAGCACAATCGGCGACTTTGTCGCAGTTTCGAGAACCGACGGTGTTCGTCAATGGACTTATAAGGGTCTCGGCCTTTATACGTTTGCTGGAGATCTTGGCCGGGAAGATGCAAACGGAGACGGGGTTTATGAAAATTGGCATGTTGCCCATGTCGAGCGGAACTATATGCTGGACAGCGTATCGATTCAGGTTAGCCATCGTCTGGGCAAGGTTCTTGCCACGGCGGAAGGTCAAACGTTGTACCGCCGTGACTCCTATCTCTTTCAATCTGGAAGCGGCCATGGTCAACGGCGTGGCGTACTCGTAAGGCCGGCCGTTGGCCGGGACATCGGAACAGATCCGAAGTGCCGCGAGCAATGCGATATGTGGCATCCATTCTTGGCGCCGGATGATGCAGTGGCACGCGGCTACTGGGATGTTTATCCCCGCGAGGACGGTACGCGACAGTGGGCATATCAAGGTTATGCGCTCTGGACCTACGACGGCGACAAATCTCCCGGCGACATAAATGCTGACGATGATTGGCAGATCACCTGGGACATCAGTCAAGACTCAGCTATCGATATTGGAACGCCGTATGATGGCGTCGCGGCCCTGTATTGGGCAGCGGCATTTCCCTAAAGTCAGAATATATCAAAGGCGGAAAATATGATGCGGCCGTTATCTTTAATCGCGGCGGCGATTTCGTATGCAGTATTGTCTTCGTCGAATGTGTGGGCGCAAGACCTTCCGGGTTTGGAAACCGTTGCCGACATTCCGTCGAACGGCTTTAACGAAAACATTTTCGAAAGTGAAGGCGGCGCCTTCTTCGTGACAGGCGCTTTTGAAAGCGCGGTTTGGAAAATCACTGAAGGCGGTTCCGTTGAGAAGTTTGCAACCTTTCCAAACCATCCGGTCGTTCTCGGTATAGCTGGAATTCCCGACGGTTTTGCTATTGGCGCCTTCAGGCGTCCATTTCGCACACCGGCGGGAACCGATTTCTCCAATGTCGGCTCCGAGGTCGTGCTTCTCGACGACGAGGGCAACATAACGGGCACAGTCTCTGGAGAAATGGGATCGGTATTTAATGGTATGGCTCCGGACGGACATGGGCGCGCGCTTATATCCGACTCACAATTGTCGAAAATTTGGCGATTTGATCCTGCCACCAAGTCACTGACCGTGTGGATTGAAGACGAAGCACTGGCTCCTGCGAGCGCAAGCTCATTGGGCGCGAATGGTCTTCGTGTCGTCAACGGCTGGGTTTATGTGGCCAATAGAAGCCAAATGTCGATTTACAAGATGCAAATGGGGTCAGATGGCGCGCCCGTAGGGCCTTTTGTGCTCGCCGCCGATAAGTTGCCGGCGGCAGACGATTTTGCGGTTGGACCAGATGGATCGATTTACATTCCGCCTGCAGGCCAGAATAAGCCGCTGACGCGCATTTTTCCCGACGGAAAGCGGACCGAGCTTATCGCGCGCGCCCCGGCGGGTGCGTCTGCGATTGTCAGCAGAAACGGCCGGTGGGTTTACTGGGCCACCGGCTTCGAATTTGGTCATCAGCGGCTGGTTCGGGTCGCCATCCCCAATTAATTTGCGATTTCTCTAGTACGATTGGGCGTTGTATCGCCGAGAAATATCGGCCCACTCCTCGGCATCGTGGAGTTTGAGCGTAACGTCGCGCGGCAACTCCTCCATGGTTCGGCCCGGATTTCCGTGATCGCGTAAGTCCGTGAGAACTTGGTGAATCGCATTGAGGGCGTAAGATTCTATGCCAAAGGCGGATATCTTTACCTTATGCGCTTGTAGAATTTTGGCATCCCGCTGGCTATTACCCGTTGAAAAAACCGGCTTGCCGATCGTATCTGCGACTATCTCGTGTTGTTCCGGCGTTGCGCCTGACATGAATACCAATTCGGCACCTGCCTCCGAATAGGCGGACATGCGCTCCATCGCGCGGTCAAATGTCTCATCTTTTGCCAAGGCATCGCACCGCGCCAAGATTAACGGCCCACCAGGTCCGGCTGCGTCAACACCCGCCTTAATTTTATCCGACATTTCGGCGACCGAAGAAAGATTGCCTTCCGGTCTGCCAGGCACATGCTTTGCGCCGGTCATGTCCTCAATGAGTACGCAGGCGACATCTGCACGGGCAAATCGTTTCAGAGCGCGATAAACATTGAGAGGATTGCCGCCGCAATCATCTGCATCTGCAATGACCGGGACGTCGACGCCGGCGGCCATACGGGATGAAAATTCAACCAATTCCGACACAGTAGCCATGCCGTAATCGCCCATGCCGAACATGTTGCTCGAGACGGAACTACCGCCCACGGTAATGATCGAAAACCCAAGGTGTTGGGCCAGCTTTGCGGACATGAGGTCATAGACTATTGGCGCAACGATCGGCTCGGGCTTGGCCAGCAGCGCCCGTAGTCGATTTGCCGAAGTCGTGCCAGTCGATTGCGCGGCGCTTGCGTCGTCGGTTCCAACCGTGGCCACAAGCCCAGCAGCCAGTATTGCTGCGGAACTTGATGCACCCGCGTTCTTTAGAAAAGCTCGACGAGAGCTATTTGGTTTATCTGCATTGAGATGCTCTTGTGTCATTTGGACCTCCCCAAGACCTGTCAAATTGAGATTTATTTTTGTGCCGATTTACCCTGTGAAATAAGAGCATTAAAAAACGTTTCTTTGTCGATATTTGACCCGCTAAGGACTACCGCAACTTTTTTGCCGCGCAACCTGCCGCGTTCTTTCCAAAGCCCGGCCAATGCTGCCGCTCCTGCGCCTTCCGCAAGATTGTGAGTGGCCGTGTACATCAATCTTATTGCCTGACAAATCTCGTCCTCAGAGACTGTGATGACGCGCGAAGCGCCTTCAACAATCATGTCTAAAGCTTTTTCGTTGGGCGCACGGCATGCGAGGCCGTCGGCCATTGTATTGGCACTTTCGGTTCTTATCGGATATTTTTTGTCGAACGACAGGGCATATGCTGGAGCTTCCGCTGCGGTAACGCCGACGATTTCAGTCTTGAGCCCAAGTGCGTTTCTTGTCGCTATTGCTCCGCAAATCCCCGAACCAAGACCTATGGGCACGTAAAGTACATCGATGTCGGAAACGTTTTGAAATAGTTCCAAAGCATAGGTGGCTACACCTTCCACCAACCAATCGTGGAACGATTCCACAAAATGGAATTTGTGTTCGTGTGACAACACGCGTGCGTGTTCCAAGGCCTCCTGGAAGTCGCGCCCATGCTCGATTAAATCAGCGCCTAGCGCTCGCATTGCCTCATTCTTTTCCCGGCTGTTCTCATGCGGAACCACAATTGAGCACTTCAGGCCGTATTTCTTTGCGGAGAGCGCGATGCTTTGTCCGTGGTTTCCCCGCGTAGCTGCAATAACGCCAATAGCTTCCGGGGAGCCTGCGCGAAGGTTAAACATGTAGTTCAGGCCGCCCCGAATTTTGAACGCGCCAATGGGCGTGTGATTCTCGTGTTTAACCCAGACTTCCGCCCCGATTTGCTTGGACAAGACTGGCCAGCTTATTTGTGCCGTCGGCAACATAGCTGCATAAACTGTCTGAGCGGCGTCGGTAATTGAGGAAAGGCCAATCATTGCTCTCACCCGCTTGGGCAGTGTTTTAGAGCAACGCAAGAAGCGTCAAACCGGCTCATCCGGTTGCTTATACTTACCATGGACACGAATGCAGTGACGCCTAAATGTCGGCATTCAATTGATTTATCCACAGGAAATTGGGGCACTATTTTAGTTGCATTTTGTAAGCTGGGCATAATTTATGCGTTCCTCGTCCTTTCGCCCAAGCTTTTGGAAAGAAATACCGAAATCCTAAGGATACTCTCGGCAGAGATGGGAGGAATCAGACGGGCATTCGCCTTTGGGGGAGGGCCCCGCCGCTGCTTTTTTGGGTAGCAGGAGTTCTCAGTCTGATTTGTTCCGCAGAGAAGCCGCATCTTCGCTTCAAAAAACTATTTATTTAGCGGAAACCAAGCATGCAGACGCCAGCGAAACGGATTGACGACGCCCCTTCGGACATCGCCGATACACAAACTAGCGGACGCAACAGCATTCCGCTCAGCCTTAAAATTCCCGAACCATCAGCCCGTCCAGGTGAAACGCCGGACTTCAGCACTCTAAATCTTTCGCCTGCGGGGGCTGTCCGTCGTCCGGAAACAAATGCGTTGGCCGGCGATATGCATGATATGCCGTATGTGCTGGTGCGTGTATTGGACGATGAAGGCGTTGCACGCGGTCCTTGGGTGCCGTCCATCAGTCCGGATGCCTTGCGTCAAGGGCTCAAGTACATGATGACGACGCGGGTGTACGACGACCGTATGGCGCGTGCCCAACGGCAGGGCAAGACATCATTTTATATGAAATGTACCGGTGAGGAGGCGATCGCCATAGCTCAGGCGATGGCTCTATCGCCTGACGACATGTGTTTCCCGACCTATCGTCAGCAAGGTCTCTTCATCGCGCGCAACTACCCTCTGAAAAAGTTGATGTGCCAGGTCTACTCCAACGTCGAAGACCCCGTGAAGGGGCGGCAAATGCCGATTATGTATTCTGATCGTGGCGTCAACATCTTCTCGATTTCAGGCAATTTGGCCGTCCAATTTAATCAGGCGGTGGGTTGGGCAATGGCCTCTGCTTTATCGGCGGATACGCGGATTGCCATTTCGTGGATCGGCGACGGCGCAACGGCGGAGGGCGACTTCCATTCAGCGCTGACGTTTGCATCGGTTTATCACGCGCCCGTCATTCTAAATATTGTGAATAATCAGTGGGCGATCTCATCCTTTCAGGGGATAGCTGGTGGGGAAGAAGCGCCATTTGCCGCTCGCGGCATTGGGTATGGATTGCCTTCACTGCGTGTCGATGGCAACGACTTCTTGGCGGTCTATGCGGCGACGCAGTGGGCGGCGGATCGCGCGCGGTCAAACCTCGGCGCCACCCTTATCGAGTTGTTTACCTACAGAGCGGAAAGCCATTCCTCTAGCGATGATCCGACACGCTATAGGCCGGTGGAAGAAGGGCCAAGCTGGCCTCTAGGCGATCCGATTGAACGATTGAAAATGCACCTCATAAAAATCGGCGAGTGGTCCGAGGCCCGGCACGAAGAGCTGCATGAAGCAATCGTGAAGGAAGTGCGAGATACGCAACGCGAAGCGGAAGCCTTGGGTACTCTTGGATCCGGCCAAACGCCCAGCCCGAAAACGATGTTTGAAGACGTCTATAAGGAGCCGGATTGGCGCCTCCTGCGTCAACGCCAAGAAGCAGGGTTTTAGACATGCCAACAATGAATATGGTTCAGGCCTTGAATTCGGCCATGGACGTTATGCTCGCTCGCGATCCGTCCGTGGTCGTGTTTGGCCAAGACGTTGGCTTTTTCGGAGGCGTGTTTAGAGCCACCGATGGCTTGCAAAAAACATACGGCAAGAACCGTTGCTTTGATTCACCGATTTCAGAAGGCGGTATAGTTGGCGCTGCAATCGGTATGGGGGCCTACGGCATGCGCCCCGTCGTCGAAATTCAATTCGCCGACTACATTTATCCTGCTTTTGACCAGCTTACCTCTACCGCTGCTCGATTGAGGTACCGATCTGCCGGGGAATACTGGTCGCCCCTTACCATTCGCTCTCCATATGGTGGCGGCATTTTTGGTGGCCAAACACATAGCCAGAGTCCTGAGAGCCTTTTTACTCACGTTGTGGGACTGAAGGTGGCCATTCCTTCTTCGCCTTATGACGCGAAGGGATTGTTGATCACGGCTATCGAGGATGATGACCCGGTCATTTTTTTGGAACCAAAACGCCTGTACTCCGGACCGTTCAGCGGCCACTCAGAAGGTGGCGTAAAACCGTGGTCGCAGCACCCTGCGAGCGACGTCCCTAAAGAGCACTACAAAATCCCGTTTGGGAAGGCGTCTGTTGTTCGCAAAGGTGAGGACGTCACCGTCCTAGCTTACGGTACGATGGTGCACGTTGCGCTCGCCGCAGCTCAAGAGAGCGAGATCGATGCGGAAGTCATAGATCTTCGCTCGCTCGTGCCTCTCGATTTGGAAACGATAGAAGAGTCGGTCAATAAAACCGGACGCTGCGTCATCGTTCATGAAGCTACGCGCACTTCAGGTTTCGGTGCGGAGTTGGCCGCGGTTGTGCAGGAGCATTGTTTTTATCGATTGGAATTACCCATTAAGCGCGTGACGGGTTGGGATACGCCATATCCGCACGCGTTCGAATGGCAGTATTTCCCCGGCCCAACGCGCATAGCGAGGGCAATGAAAGAAGCGGTAGAGGGTTAAAGCGTGGGCGAATTCGGTTTTAAACTTCCAGACATTGGCGAAGGCACGGCTGAGGCAGAAATTGTTGCGTGGCACGTCAAGAACGGCGATCACGTCGAAGAGGATCAGCCGCTTGTCGACATGATGACCGAGAAGGCGACAGTGGAGTTGACCTCCCCGGTTACCGGGAAAATTTTATCGCTCCATGGTGGGGTTGGCGATAAGGCGGCCGTTGGCACGGTTATAGTGACGCTCGACACAGGTGAAGGCGGTGCCGAGTCAAAGCCGGAAGCCCCTAAACAACCCAAAAAGCCGGCACCTGAGAAAGCCCCGGTTGAAACGACGGCAACCGTCTCGGAATTTCCGAAAAAGCCTGTAAAGCGTGAGTTGGAGCAACCTAAAGCCGTCAACGGTTCTGCAAAGCCGTCTCTGTCAGTGCCGCCGCAGCAGCCGGCCAAAGATGCGGCCTCAAAACCGCTGGCATCGCCGGCTGTGCGTAAACGGGCAGAAGAACTGGGCATAAAGTTGCAGTTTGTACAGGCAACCGGTGCCGGAGGAAGAATAACGCACGCCGATCTGGATGCGTATGTGGCGGAAGGGTCAAACTTGCGCTCCAGTGGCGGGGGGGTGCAGAGTTACACCAAGAGGTCTGGCGTAGAGGACGTGCCTGTCGTCGGAATGCGCCGCCAGATTTCCGAACGCATGCAATTGGCGAAGCGGCACATTCCGCATTTTTCATACGTCGAAGAAGTGGATGTGACCGAACTTGAAGCGTTGCGTCAGCACCTGAATGCTACCCACGCTAGCGAGCGTCCAAAGTTAACTCTGCTGCCGTTTGTTATACGTGCATTGGCCAATATCCTTCCGGCGTATCCTCAGATAAACGCAACGTTTGATGACGAAGAAGGCGTTGTTCATCGGCATGCGCCGGTACACGTTGGGATAGCCACCCAGACTTCCAAAGGTTTGATGGTTCCGGTTGTTCAGCACGCGGAAGCGCGAGATTTGTGGGACACGGCGAATGAGATTATTCGTTTGTCCACGGCCGCTCGAGACGGGAAGGCAAAACGTGAAGAGCTGAGCGGCTCGACGATTACAATCACCAGTTTGGGGCCGCTTGGCGGAGTAGTTACGACGCCGATTATCAATCGCCCGGAAGTCGCCATTATCGGTCCAAATAAAATCACCGACCGCCTCAGTCTGGAGAACGGACAACTCATCACAAGGAAAGTGATGAATTTGTCGTCGTCTTTCGATCATCGCGTTGTTGACGGATATGACGCAGCTGAATTCATTCAAAAAATAAAAGCGGTGCTTGAACATCCCGCTACATTGTTTCTGCAGTAAATCATGAGCAAATCAATCAATACCAAAGTCCTCGTTATCGGCGGGGGGCCGGGCGGATATGTCGCAGCAATCCGCGCGGGTCAACTTGGCCTGGAGACAACTCTCGTAGAAAACAGCAGGCTTGGCGGCACTTGTTTAATTCGTGGGTGCATACCGTCGAAGGCGCTGATCCATGTCGCAGACACTTATGCTGAGATGGCACACTCGGCAGGTAAGGGGTGGCGCGGAATTTCTCTGGACAACAAGCCATCTTTGAAGCTTGCGGAAACTGTTAAGTGGAAGGAAAGCGTCGTCGACAAATTGAATAGCGGCGTTGGCTCGCTTCTTTCACGTGCAAAGGTCCAAGTTGTTTCCGGCTGGGCTAAATTTTCAGATGCGAAGACATGCTTGGTGGAAACGCCGGATGGCGCAGTGACGATACGCGCAGAGCACGTCATTCTGGCGGCTGGTTCCAAGCCAGTCGAACTGCCCAATCTACCGTTTGGCGATGCGGTTATTTCATCTACCGAAGCCTTGTCGTTGGATAAACTTCCAAAAAACCTTGCCGTGGTCGGCGCAGGTTATATCGGTCTCGAGCTTGGGATTGCTTTTCGCAAGCTTGGCTCGAAAGTCACGGTCGTAGAGGCGCAAGACCGCATATTGCCGTTGTATGACCAAGAGCTTTCCAAACCTGTTGCTAAACATTTGGAGCAATTGGGCGTCACAGTCCACTTGAATGCGAAAGCCGACAAGTACGCCGCAGGCAAGCTCAGTGTAATTCTTGACGGAGGAGAGGCCTCGAAAATTGCCGCCGACAAAGTATTGGTCACGGTTGGCCGTAAGCCGAACACCCAAGGTTGGGGGTTGGAGGAGATGGGCGTCGACATGGACGGCCCCTTCGTCAAAGTGGACGATAAGTGCCAAACCTCAATGCGCGATGTTTGGGCCATCGGTGATCTTGTCGGCGAACCGATGCTAGCGCACAAGGCGTCCGCGCAAGGTGAGATGGTTGCTGAAATAATCGCGGGACACCGCCGCACCTTCGATCCGCTGGTTATCCCAGCCGTATGCTTTACCGATCCTGAGATTGTGAGCGTTGGGCAAACGCCCTCCGACCTTCAGGAATCCCGCAATGATGTCCTAACGGTGAAGTTTCCGTTTGCTGCGAATGGCAGGGCGTTGACGATCGGCCGAGGAGACGACGGTGGATTTGTTCGTGTTTTGGCGCGGCAAAGCGATCATCGGATTTTGGGAGTGCAAGCCGTGGGATCTCACATCTCCGATCTTTCAGGGGAATTTGCACTGGCAATCGAGATGGGCGCCTCATTAGAGGATATTTCGGGGGTTATTCACGCCCACCCAACGCTTTCTGAAGCCTTTTTCGAAGCTTCTCTGAAAGGGCTAGGAAAGGCCATTCATGCGTGATTCTAGTTCTACTCAAGTAGAATATTGCTTAATATAAACAATAATTCGAAACGAGTTTCGGGTTTAATACGACGAGGGGGATGTAATGGCGACTGAGATCGATAGGATCGATCAAAAGATTCTGAAAGTGCTTCAGGAAGACGCGACGAAACCGGCTTCCGAAATCGCAGAGATTGTCGGTCTCTCACAGTCTCCCTGCTGGCGCAGAATCCAGCGGCTCAAAGAGTTGGGGTATATCTCGAAGATTGTCGCGATCTTGAATCGGGACAAGCTGAACCTAAACGCTCAATTCTTTGTCCAAGTAAAAGTGGTTAAGCACGATAAGGAAAACCTTATCGAATTTGGCAATGCGATCAGAAGTTTTCCCGAGGTCACCGAATGCCACGTGGTCCTGGGTCCTTACGATTTCTTGCTGCGCGTTGTGGCCAAGGACATCCATGCCTATGAGGAATTCTTCTTTGAACGGCTCTCCAAATTGGAAGGCGTCCGGGAGGTGAACTCCTGTGTCACCGTCTCCGAAATAAAGACCACGACTTCGCTGCCTATCTAGCGTGGCCGAAGGGGCTACAGGCGGAAGTATTTCCTTAAATATGTGGTGCTGTGGCGGCGCGGTGCGTCAGAGCACAATCTCTATCCGATCAATACTCCGAGACGGGGAATTGGCGCAGGTTTGCAGCCTTTTTTAGACCTTTACGCCAGAGCCAATTCAAAAAGATTATTTGTGTGTCAATCGCGCAACAGGATATTTGCCCTTGCAATACTCGCTGGTATCTAGGGGTTAATCCCTCAATCCTCGATCTGACAGAATAAAATTGCGCGATATATGGGCTCGTCGCTATTCCGTAGCTAGATATTGCTATTTCAGGTGCCCGCATATAGCTGTCTTTTTGACCGTGCTGCATCCTCTAAGTGCCGGATTTACGGCACAAATCCGAGTTGACCTAAATAGGGGCCACGGCTAGTTTGCCCGCAATGACTGGGAGGTCATCGCGCAGTTTGTCTGCGCGGATCTATTTATTGTCGCGAAATAAGGGGAAGGTCCTATGCTGTATTTTCGCAAAGCGGAAAAGAATTACTCACGTGCTGTAAAAGCCACGGCGGCCAGTGTTTTGGCCATGCTGGTGGCTATGCCGGTTGCCAGCCCAAAGCTGGCGCATGCGCAAGATCAGACGGCTCAAGAACAAATGGCCGATCTGGAATCCATCCTCGTTACCGGTTCGCGCATCGTCCGCGACGGTTTCTCAGCTCCGACCCCGGTTTCAGTGCTGAGCAGTGAAGACCTTAATGCCATCGTCGAGCCGAACATCGCCGATGCGGTGAACCGTCTGCCGGCCTTGCAAGGCAGCTTGGGGACGAGCAACGCTTCAACGAACGTCAGCTCCGGCACAGGCGGCGTGAACAACCTGAACCTCCGCGCCTTGGCAGCGGTCCGCACCTTGGTGCTCTTGGACGGCAAACGTATCGTGGGTTCGAGCCTCGCGGGCTTTGAAAACAACGGCTCCGTGCCGGACATCAACAACTTCCCCGGCGGCCTCGTCGAACGTGTAGACGTGGTGACTGGCGGTGCCTCCGCCGTTTACGGTTCCGACGCCCTCGCCGGTGTCGTGAACTTCGTTCTCGACAAGGACTACACGGGCATCAAAGGCGAAGTGCTCGGTGGTGTCACCACCTACGGCGACAACGAAGAATATAAGGTGTCGTTGACGGCCGGTACGCCGTTCGCCAATGGCCGCGGTCATTTCCTGTTCTTCGGTGAACACAACTACCAAGCCGGTATTGACGGCGACGGTGGCCGCCCCTGGAACGATCCTCGGAATTCAAGAGCGTTCTTGGCCAACCCGGCATACGCGCCCGGCAATGGCGAGCCGCAATATAAGATCTTCAATCAGGTGGGTATCGGGAATGCGACGGCCGGTGGCTTGATTGGATCCGGTCCTTTGGCCGGCACCCAATTCCTGGAAGGCGGCAAATCGGCGCCGTTTAATTACGGCACGCGCATCGGCCTGTTCATGGTCGGCGGTGATTACGAGCAGACCAACATTTGGCGCTGGCCGACTCTTAACCTGGAAACGCAGCGTACCAACGTCTTTACGCGTTTGAGCTACGACGTCACCGACAACGTCAACGTTTATGGTGAATTTTCCTGGGGCGTGACGCACGCGCGGAACGAGTCCTTGGTGCCGAACTTCCGGTTCAGCAACAACATCACCATCGACAACCCGTTCATCCCCGACAATATCCGGGATCAGATGACGGCACTTGGGTTGGCGTCGATCAACGTCGGTACGTTCCTCGCGAACGGCCCGCGCACCCCGATCACCAACAACTTCACTGGCAATACCCCGGTTGACATTAAGGCGGACAACGAACGCTATCTGCGCCGCTATGTCGGTGGTTTCGAAGGCAACTTCGATCTCATGGATACGAATTGGACGTGGGATGCCTATTACGCCAGAAGCACGACCCACAACGGCACGCGCTCGCCGGACAACGTTCTGCCATCCAAGTTCGGTCAGGCCGTTAACGCAGTTGTTGATCCCAATACCGGGGGCACAATCTGCCGCTCGACTCTGACCGATCCTGACGATGGTTGCGTGCCTTACAATATCTTCGGAACCGGGGTGAACGGGCCGTTGGAGTGGGATTACATTACGGGTACCGGCTACGCCATGACCGTCCTGTCGCAGGATGTGTTCGCGGCCAGCATGACCGGCGCGCCGTTTGAAATCTGGGCCGGCGAAGTCTCGACGGCGTTCGGCGTCGAACACCGGATAGAGAAAGTCCGCGGTATTGCCAGTGACGACGACGTCAATCGTCGTTTCTTTGCTGGTAACTACATTCCGACAAACGCGAAGTGGAGTGTGACTGAAGGCTTCTTCGAAACAGTCGTGCCGTTGGCGCGGGATGAAGCCTGGGCTGAATCCCTCGAGTTCAATGGTGCGGTGCGTCTCGCCGACTACAGTGAATCCGGCATGGAAGTCACTTGGAAAGCCGGCGTGACCTACACGCCGATGAGCGAATTTACTTTCCGTCTCACGCAATCTCGTGACATCCGTGCTCCGAACTTGGGCGACCTCTTCAATGAAGGCCGTGCCGGTACCGGTCAGGTGATTGACCCCTTCCAGGGTGGAAAGATCACAGCTGACGTCGTGACCGCGGACGTTGGTAACCCGAACCTCGAGCCGGAACGGGCAGACACCACCGGGGTTGGCCTCGTCTATTCTCCGGAATGGCTGCCGGGCTTCACGGCGTCGTTGGACTACTACCGGATCAAGATCAAAGGCGCGATTTCCATCGTTGATGATCAAGATCTCATCGACGGCTGTTTCGCTGGTGTGGCTGCATTCTGTTCGCCGATCGAGCGTGCCGGCGGCGGTAACGGTTCCAACGTAACCGGCGACATCATCTACGTTGCGGCCAGCCCGCAGAACGTGTTGGTGCAGAAGACCGACGGGATCGACTTCGAATTCGCCTATAACTTCCCGGCCGACATGCTGATGGAAGGCTTCAGAGGTGACTTCGCCATCCGCGGCTTGGCCAACTATGTGTTCAATCTGGACACGGTTGACACCGACCCGGTCACGGGCGACGTGACCTTGATCGAAGGCGCCGGCATCATTCCTGATGGCGCTGGTTTCGGCCTCGGTCTCGGCCTTGCCACACCTCACTTCCGTTGGAACACGTCATTGACCTACTCGCTTGACGCGTTCTCCGGCACTGTGACTTGGCGTGGCACGGGCTCCGGCGTGTACAGAAACGACCTCGTGGTCTGTCAGGCGAGCTGCCCGACTTCTGTACCGGGTGCCATCACCGTCAACGAAAACTCGATCGGTGACGTCCACTACTTCGACGCAGCTCTCAACTATGACATCCTAGACGGCAACGCGACGGCCTTCTTTGTGGTCAAAAACCTGCTGAACCGTGATCCGCCGTTGATCGCGGCCAACAGCCAAAACGGCTGGTACGGCGGCTTTGACAACGACAACTTCGACCGTATCGGTCGTACGTTCCGCGTTGGTGTCCGCTTCAGCTACTAAAAGCGAACACAGCTAGAACTAAGAGGCCGGGAGAAATCCCGGCCTCTTTTTTTAGCGGCTGAGCGCCAGGGGGGTCCTGTAGGCGTGCTGGGATTCACCCCAATATGTGGGGCCGCGCAGGCATCTTTATGCAAATACTTGCCGGTAGGTGGTTTTGAGGTTTGTAACTGTCTGTTTCAGGTGCGGCCTACCGTCTGAACCCTAACCCCCTGACTCTGAACACAATTTTTTGGTAGGGTCAGGCTTTGGGCCGCGATTTGCATATTTCCCCAAGGATTTGTGTCTATTTGAGAACAGGAAATGCAACGTCCGAATTGGCAAAAAATTCCGCCTTTTCAATAACATTGCAAAGAATTTGTCGCGGGCTTTTGTGTATGAAATCAGTCCATTAGTGGTATTCTAAGAGCGGCTTGGCAAAGGCTCATAGCGACATTATCTGAACGCTATGAAGGCTGCGCTCATGCAAATAGAGGAGGTAAAAACCAAGTGTTTTGGTTTTCGAATTTTAAAATCTCTCCGACATCCGAGCGGTTTTCGGAAGTAGTGCGAGGAAGTGCGATAGGTCTTGCGGCTGTGGTCGCGCTTGCGGGCTGCTCAGCGCCGATGTCAGAGAGTGAAACGGCGGCTTCAAAAGCTGCGGTCGTTTCCTTGCCTGAGCCGGATACCGCTGGCACGCCGGCGACGCTTCGGCTGATCACAACCGAGCAATACAGGAACACACTTGCGTATGTGTTCGGACCCAGCGTGAAGCTTGATACAAAGTTTCCGCCATTGCAGCGGACGAAAGGTCTGCTTGCAAACGGCGCAGCGACTGCCGGCGTGACCGCCGGTCAGCTCGAGCAGTACCAACGCACGGCAGCGGCCGTGGCCGGGCAGGTGACGGATGCGGAACATCGTTATTTTCTAATTCCGTGCAAGCCTGAGTCTGAAACCGCCGCCGACGAGCAATGCGCTTCAGAGTTCCTCAATCAAACTGGCCGGCTCCTCTATCGCCGTCCGTTGACGGATGAACAGTTACATGATGCCGTTACGAACGCGGATGAAGCAGCCGAGCGGCTGGAAGATTTCTATGCCGGTGTCGCCATCGCCCTCGAAGGTATGCTGATCAGCCCGGAAGTGCTGTTCATTGCCGAACATGAAGAAGCCGATCCAAACGAAGACGGACAGATGCGCCTTGACGCATATTCCCTGGCGTCCCGTTTGAGCTTTTTCCTGTGGAATGCCGCACCGGACGATGCGTTGTTGAAAGCTGCGGAAAGCGGTGAAATCCATAAGCCCAAGGTTCGTGAGCAAATCGTTGACCGGATGCTCGCCAGCCCGCGCATGGAACACGGCATTCGCGCGTTTTTTGACGACATGTACGCCTTTGACGACTTCGACACTTTGGCGAAGGACCCGGCCGTTTATCCGTCCTTTACCGGTGTAACGGTCGCCGATGCTCGTGAACAAACGCTGCGTACGGTTGTTGAGCACGTGTTGGATAAGAACGGTGATTATCGTGATCTTTACACGACCCGCTCAACGTTCATCTCTCCGTCACTGGCGGCGCTGTATCAGCTGCCGGCAACGCCGGGCTGGTCGCCTTACGAATTCCCGGAAGGCAGCCCACGCTCTGGCTTGTTGACACAGATCAGCTTCCTGGCTGTTCACTCGCACCCGGGGCGGAGTTCGCCGACCTTGCGCGGCAAGGCGTTGCGTGAACTTCTGTTGTGCCAGCCGGTGCCGCGTCCGCCGCCGAACGTGGATTTCTCGCTCGTCGAAAACCCGGATTCGGAATATGCGACGCAGCGTGATCGTGTGAATGCGCACTTGGAAAACCCGGTATGCGCCGGTTGCCACAAGATCACCGACCCGATGGGTCTTGCACTTGAGAACTTCGATGGTGCGGGGCGTTATCGGGAGGCCGAAAAAGGCAATCCGATTGACGCAAGCGGCTCTCTCGATGGCACCGAGTTCGACACTGTGCTGGGATTGGCCAATGCCTTGCGCGATCACCCGGCCTTACCGACGTGCCTCGTGGAGCGGACCTACAGCTATGCAGTGGGCTCGCCGTCTTCCCGGGAAGATCGTGAGACTCTCTCGTACCTGCAGGAGAGCTTTGCGGCGAACGGATACAAGGTGCCCGCATTGTTCCGCACGATTGCTCTCAGCGATGCGTTCTCTGACGTTGTAACCCCAGATGAGGCTGAGGAGCCCATGGACACCGCTAGTGTTTCTCCGCACGCTCCGCAGCAGAATTAAGGATTGGAGGAAACCATGACTAACTTCAATAGACGCCGTGTGCTGAAAGGCATGCTGAATGGCGGTGCGGTTACCGTCGCGCTTCCGTTCCTCAATATTTTCCTGAATGGAAACGGTACGGCGCTCGCGTCCGGCCAGCCGATGCCTGTCCGCTTCGGGACGTGGGGCTGGGGCCTTGGCATGGCGAAGAGCATCTTCGTGCCGCAAACAGTCGGTGCTAAATTTGACTTGCCGGAAGAAATTGAGTCTCTGGCACCGGTTCGCGATCACATCAATCTGATCACGAATGCCACGGCATTCCGGGACACGTACGAGAACCTCTGCCACTACACGGGCTGGGTCATTAATCGCACCGGGGCTGCGCCGAAGGATGGCAACGATATCCCGGGCGAAACCATTGACGTGACCATCGCCAATCAGATCGGTCGTACGACGCGTTTCAAGTCTTTGACCGCGACTGCAACCGGCGATGTGCGCAACACCTATAGCTACGAAAACGGCAACACGCCGAATGCGCCGGAATGGTCGCCGGTTAAGTTCTATACACGCTTGTTCGGTCCGGAATTCCCCGATCCGAATGCCGAGAACTTCACGCCCGACCCGCGCGTGATGGCGCGCAAGAGCGTGCTGTCCGGCGTCATGGACGAAACAAAGGGTCTGATGAAGCAGGTTGGTTACGAAGACAAGGCGCGTCTTGACCAATACTTCACCGGCTTGCGTCACTTGGAGCAGCAGTTCGAGCAACGCTTGACCAAGCCCGAGCCGATTGCGGCCTGTCAACCCACGGACGGCCCCAATGCCGATCCGATGATGGGCAAGGAGCAAGAGGCCGTGGCGGCCCGTCACCGCATGATGACGGAACTCATGGTCATGGCGCTGGCTTGCGATCAAACCCGCGTCTTCAACATGACCTACTCGAATGCGTCGTCCTCGACCATTAAACCGGGATATGAGAAGCCGCACCACACCACAACGCACGAGGAGCCCATCGATCCTGTGCTGGGTTACCAGCCGATCGCGTCCTGGTTCACGCGCCGCGCCATGGAGTCCTGGGCGGAGTTCGTACAGGCCTTCATGACGATTAAGGAAGGCGATGGTACGTTGCTCGACAACGTATTCATCTACGGCAGCACCGACCACGGCTATGCGCGCGTTCACTCTCTGGACGGCATGCCCGCGTTTACGGCCGGCCGCGCAGGTGGACGTGTGAAGTCGGGTCAACACATCGACCTTGGCGGCACCGCCGGTACGCGTCTCGGTTACACCGCCCTTCGCCTCATGGGTATCGATACACCGTCTTGGGGTACGAAGAGCAATAATACCTCGCAAGAGGTCGGCGAAATCCTGGTCTAGTACCAGGCAGAAGTACCGCAGCGGCCCGACCGGGAGATTCAATTACCTCGGTCGGGCCGTATTTGCCTGCAGTCTTGCAGTCGGCGGTGCAGACAGGACTCGATAAGGAAGAAATCATGCAAAGAGTGCAATCGGCGAGCGTCATAGCAATCGCATCACTTTTCGCGGCGGCGGGTACAACGGTACAAGCAGCTGACGTTTCGGAATACTGGCAAGATCCTGCCAATCCTACGCAGGAAGCGTACGTTGAAGTCCCAATGCCCGAGGGCTTTCAGGTCATCATCAACGAATTGGAAGGCCCTGTCTTTGCAAATGCCGATGGCATGACATTGTATAGCTGGCCGCTCAAGGATTTGCGGAATGGTGATACCGGCGACCGCAAGGACGGCGTTTCGAACTGCACCGACCATGTCTATACGGAGAGCTCGGGACTTATGAGCCCGTACCCTGCGGGGCTGCTGCTTCCGGATTTGGAAAACCGTCCCAGTTGTGTGGATATCTGGCCACCGGTGATTGCCGCCGAAGGCGCGGAGCCCGTCGGCAAATGGAAACTTGTGGAGCGCGAAGACGGCTCTCAGCAGTGGACGTACGACGGTTACCCCCTTTACACGTCTGTGCTGGACGAAAAGCCGGGCGATGCTAACGGCGGTCAGAAAATACAGGATGCCAACGATGGACCGGCCATTCGTAAGCCGGTTGGCCCTCCGCCAAACGTGCCGCCTTCATTTGCCGTTGTGCAAATGGCCAATGGACGTTTGCTCGTCGATTTTGATGGGTTCTCGGTTTATTCCTGGGACGGTGACGACGTAAACAAATCCAATTGCTACGGTGACTGCCTGCGCGATTGGGAACCTGTACTCGCGCCCGAAACCGCGCAGTCCCAAGGTGAGTGGACAATTATTGAGCGTTCGCCCGGGATCAAGCAGTGGTCATTCCGCGGCAAACCGCTGTACACGTATATTGACGATCCGCGGACGCGCGCGCTGTTTGGCAGCGATGTGCCCGGCTGGCACAATGTTTATACACAAAGGCTGCCCGCGCCGCCGAGTGCCTTTACGGTACAAGCGGCGCATCTTGGACACGTATTGGCCGATTCAAGAGGGCATACCGTTTATCTTTATAACTGCGCGGACGATGCCATTGATCAGCTCGCCTGCGATCACCCAGATACGCCCCAGGTCTACCGGTTGACTATTTGCGGTGGCTTGGACGTCGAACGGTGCAATAGAACTTTCCCGCCCGTGATGGCTGCCGAAGGTGCCAAAAGCGACAGCCAAATTTGGAGCGTCATTTATATCGACGAAGAAGGTCGTACCGCTCAGCCTGAGGACGCAGATGCGCTTCGCGTTTGGGCGTTCCGCGACCGGCCCGTCTATACGTTCGCTGGGGACTTAAAGCCCGGCGATTCAGAAGGTGACGCCTGGGGCGAGTTCAACGGCTACCGGAACGGCTTCAAGGCATTCTGGTTGCGGGACGATTTCCTCGACAACGCCTTCTCCCGCTAGATAGCCAAGCGGCGGCCGAAATCCCTTACAAACACTGCATTTTCCGCCGGCCTTCTTGATAGAGGGCCGGCGGTTATCTTTTGCGCCGCCCGGACCAGGCCTATGGTGAATAGTTTAGAGCTATTCCTATCTGAGGCTGTGCTGGCCATGAGATTTTTTGGGGTGCCTATACAACCAAAAAATGTAAAATTCTGAGAGAATTTGCGGCGACGACATAAATGCATAGTTCGTCTTGAGCGTGGGGGCGCCGGGCGAATATATGGTTAAAGGTGATCGAACGCGCTGAATGGTTAGAACGTACGCCATGTCTGGGGGAAGGGACAGTTGACGCCGGAGAGCGACGAAAAATTTCGAATCTGGGACAGCTATTGGCAGGACAACCGGCTGAATTGGGAGGTTCTGGATACTGATCCGGATGTCGAGGCGGCAATCAAGCAGCACTGGTCGTACTTTGCCGAAGCGCTACCCGATGGCGCGCGCGTGCTGGATTTAGCGTGCGGCAAAGGCTACGTCGGCGTGACCCTTATGCGTGCTGCGCAAGGTCTGGGAAAAGACGTGAGCGTCGTCGCGATAGACGCGGCGGATATTGATCCCGGTCGGTACCTCAATAGGCACAAAGCTATCGTCAGCGAGATCGAATACCACGGCAGGACGTAGATGGAAGAGCTTCCATTTGAATCTCAATCGTTCAACGCAATTGTCAGCCAGTTTGGTGTCGAATTTGGTTTGCTCAGCCAAGTCTGCACCGAAATATCACGCGTGATTAAGCCCGAAGGCATTATTTCCGTATTGTCCGTACCGGCGCGGTCGCCGCTCTTTGAGGGCTTCATAAAGAAAGGAAAACAAAGCCAATTTGTTCTCAATAACACCCGGCTGTTTGAGGTCGCGACGGCCGTCGCGCAGGCCATACACAGCTTTGAGTCCTCCGGCCAGGGCAGGGAGCCCGCGGCTTATTTGCAAAGATTTAGCGCCGAGGTTGAATCGGTTCTGTCCAAAGTCGAGGAAGCAAATTCAGGGTTGATTGTGGCTGTCGTTGCTACGTTGCAGGACATCCTCACTCGAAGAGGGCAGCTTAGTATTCAAGAGCAAATCACTTACATCGAGCACTTGAAATCTAGGCTCAATGACCATGTTGCGCGGTGTGAGTCTGTATCGCGCGCAGCCCTTGGCGATGCTTCGCTCACCGCTCTTACGAGGGGTATACCCACCGTTAACCCCAAAGGCTGCCGGGCCGAACCTATTTCCGTAGGCTCATTTGGGACCGTGGCTTGGCACGTCAGCAATTGACGACAATCCTCATCAAGCTGTTTTGAGCAGTCTCAGAGGCCGCGACCATGTCTTATTTGTGGCCTCAGCAAGTGGGGCGATGGAGCAGGTTAATATCCGGGGGAAACCATGAAAGCACTTGAGCGCGCGTTAAGCCGGGTCGAGGAAATCGGCAACCGTCTGCCTGATCCGGTGACCCTATTTGTCATTCTGATCGGCGTTGTTTTCGCAGTCTCGCTTGTCGCAAGTCTTGCAGATGTGTCTGCGGTAAATCCTGCCTCCAAGGAAACCGTATCTGCGGTCAATCTTTTTTCGGCTGAAATGATACGAAGGTTGCTCGCGGATATGCCCGAGACTTTTGCAGGTTTCCCGCCGCTCGGAATCGTGCTGGTCACCATGTTGGGCGTTGGGGTTGCCGAGCGAAGCGGCTTAATCGCCGCCGCAATGTCGGGATTCGTTCGGCGTGTTTCTCGTCCACTGTTGACGCCTGCGGTTGTTTTTACGGGCATAATGTCCAGCATCGCGACGGACGCGGGATATGTAGTGCTCATTCCGCTGGCCGGGGTTTTGTTTGCGGCCTCGGGGCGTCACCCGATCGCTGGCATTGCCGCGGCATTTGCCGGGGTATCCGGCGGCTTCAGCTCAAATTTGCTTCTGACTCCATTGGATCCGCTATTGGCCGGGTTATCGGAAAGCAGTGCCCACATTGTCGATTCCTCCGTCAGTGTGCCAATCACGGCAAATTACTATCTGATGATTGCATTAGTTCCGGTATTTACGGCGTTTGGAACATGGGTCACTGATCGGCTGATTGAGCCTCGAATGCCGGCTTTCGGAAATGTCGCGCCGAATTCAAAGGACGAAGTCGAGGCGACGTCGGAGCAATCAAGAGGACTTAAGTTCACGGCCTGGACAATAGTTGCCTACGTTGGGGGTGTGCTTTTGCTCACGCTTCCCGAAGGCGCGCCCCTGCGGGATGCGGAAGGCACGGTTCAGCCGTTCCTGGCGGGGCTGGTTGGTCTCATCAGCATTGGATTTTTGCTCATAGGCATTGCGTTTGGCGTCGGCGCCGGGACCATTAAAAAAGACAAAGATGTGGTCAAAATGACGAGCGAGACCATGTCAGATATGGGGCTCTACATTGTTTTGGCTTTTGTCGCTGCGCACTTTATCGCGCTGTTCTCATGGTCGAATTTGGGAGTCATCCTTGCCATAGAAGGCGCGGAAGCTATTCGCGCGACCGGCCTGAGCGGAACCGTGCTTGTGGTGTTGCTGGTTGCCCTTGCGGGATTCCTAAATCTATTCATCGGCAGCGCGTCGGCAAAGTGGGCCCTTATAGGTCCGGTGCTTGTTCCTATGTTCATGCTTGTCGATATTTCGCCTGAAACCACTCAAGCGGCCTACCGCATTGGGGACTCCGTCACCAACATCATTACCCCGCTCATGCCGTATTTCCCTATGGTCATCGTATTCGCGCGACGATACGAAAAAGAATTTGGGATAGGCAGTCTCGTCGCGATTATGCTTCCATTTTCTATCGCATTCGGATTGGGTGGAACTGTCCTGTTGGCGATTTGGATAGCCACTGGCATACCGCTGGGACCGGGGCTGTAGTGCGAATTTAGGTAAAGGGGTCGGGACTATGGGCAATTTAGCGATGTGGGCATATTGGATCGTTACGCTTTCTGTGTTCGCAGGCCTTTTCCTTATGTGGCGCAAATTTAAATTTCGCCTGTGGGCACGTGTACTTACCGGACTGTTTGCCGGTGGACTCGTCGGGCTCGCCCTTGGCGGCGGCATGGCGGGGTGCGCAGATCCGGCGGCATGCGCACCGGCGTCGTCAAAATTCCTCGGCGATATGTTTGTGCGGCTGATCCGGATGCTTGTCGTGCCATTGATTTTTACGACCCTGGCCGCAGGAGTCATTTCTATGGGTGATCCCAAGCGTTTGGGATCTCTCGGCGGAAAAGCTATTGGCCTTTACGCGGCGACCAGCCTTGTCGCGGTTTCTATTGGCTTGCTGTTCGGCACGGTATTTCGCCCTGGTGTAGGGATGGATTTATCAAACGTTACATCTGGGGCAGTCGATAGTGTCCGTAGCCAAATTGAGATTGCCGAAGGGGCCGGAGGGTTGACGGATCGATTGGTTGCGATCATCCCCGAAAACCCGGTCGCCGCGCTGGCAAATACCGACGTGCTGTCGATCATTTTCTGGGCAATCATTTTTGGCATCGGTCTCCTGATGGCCGGTGAAAAAGGTAGACCGGTCGCAAACATAATAGAGTCCGCCGCCGAGGCCGTTCTCAAAGTCACCGAGATCGTCATGGAATTGGCGCCCTATGGTGTCTATGCTCTCGTTGCCTGGGTTATATCCACGCAGGGGCTGGGTATCCTGACTAACCTTGGTATCCTCGCTCTGACATGTTTCCTAGCGTTTGTGCTGCATGCCGCGCTTACCTACAGTTCGATCATAAAATTTATTACGCGGCTTCCCTTGATCCGATTCTATGAAGGGATCGTAGATGCGCAGGCCGTCGCATTTTCCACGGCCTCATCCAACGCGACTTTGCCGGTTACGATTGCCAATGTTACTGAAAATCTGGGTGTAAAAAAAGTCGTCGCGGGTTCCGTGCTTCCCTTGGGAGCGACCATTAATATGGACGGGACCGCGATCTATCTCGGCATAATTACGTTGTTCGCCTCGCAAGCGCTCGGAATCCCAATGTCATTCGGCGACTACATGCTTGTCGCCATTACTGTGACGCTCGCATCCGTCGGCGCGGCCGGCATTCCGTCCGCCGGATTGTTGCTCGCAGCAACCGTATTCAGCGTGATCGGAATTACGCCGGAGCAGTCCGTCTTGATTGTCGCCTTAATATTTCCCTTTGACCGTATCTTGGACATGATGCGCACAACGGTGAACATCAGCGGCGATGCTGCTGTCGCTGTGACGGTCGCCAATTGGGAAGGCTCTCTCGACCGGGACCGCTTTATCGCCAAGTCGATCCAATAAAACGTACCTTCATAGTCCAACATATTGTACTTGTAACATTCGGCGCTGGAACGCGGCCTATTTCAAAGACTTAGAGCAAGCTTCCCGAAGTTTTCGTTACACGTTTTCTCAACTGGTCCCGCGCGCCGGGACGGCTGATTTGTTATCATCCTGGAACTTCAGGGTTTTCGCGTTCCGGCCAAGGGGAGGTAACATGGACGGTACGAATTCTATTCACTCATGTTTGCAATTTTCTGCTCGCACGCGGTCAATGCTTGGCCTTGCGCTGGGCGGCGCTCTATTTGCCACTTCGCTTTCAAGCGGTGCGGCGAACGCCAGTGAAACCAAAGGCTTCTTGTTGAGCTGGTTTCATATCGCGCAGTACTACGACCGCGAAGATCGCGCCTGTCCCGATGGCATTAACCCGGGTCCCGAGGATTATTATCGACGCGAGCTAGCGCGTATCGGAACGCCGCAGGAAGAAATCGACGAGTACATAGAAAATTTCCTCGATCTCTCTCAGATGCAAGAGCGTTCTAAACTCGTGCAAATGCGTGGGCGGATCAACGGCGAAGCAACTGACGTTTACGCGCATCCATATTCCGTGCCGGATCCGAACATTAGCCTCGTCAAGGGCCCATATGGTTTCGGGTTTAATCTCGACGGCAAGGACAAGCCCGGCGATTTCATGGATCCGGAAACTGGTGAGCACGGTATCGACAATCAGGTATTTAAGGCTGTCGGTTGTACACAGGAGATTCGTCAGCACGGACCCAACGAGTATGCGCCGTTGCCGACCAGCTATTGGAATGTCGTCGTGGAGGTCATGCCCGCCGTCTTGATCGAGATATCGGGTATCGATGACGAGCAGAACGACGACGACGTCACGGTTGCAATCTACCGCGGGCAGGAACGTCCGATGCGCGATAGCGGCGGTGGAATGCTTTCGGGTATGAGTTTCCGTGTCGATCCCAACCCCAAATGGCACAACGTTCTCAAGGGCGAAATCCGTGATGGGGTAATTTACACGCAACCGACTGACGTCACCATCGCAACCGATCCATTCGTGATGCCGGAGTACAATTTCACCGATGCCCGGCTGCGTCTGAAGATCAATGAAGACGGTACGATGAACGGCAAGTTGGGCGGCTACCACGAATGGTACCCGTTCTACTGGAAATATGGTGTGGGCACGTGGGGCGTTGAGGCCACGAACAATATCGATCTGCCGGGCCTGTACTATGCTCTGAAAAAATTAGCCGACGCCAATCCGGATCCCGAAACAGGGGAAAATCGCTCTATTTCTACGGCCTACCAGATCGATGCGGTGCCGGCGTATGTCATTCACGAAGAGCAGTCCGCCCGCGCGGCGTCCGGCTCGGCTCAGTAGGTGGCTAGCGCATGAGAGTCTTTGATATGTCATTTAGAACGTTCAAATGGGCGGTCACGGGCATAAGCCTTGCCGGGCTGGCAATAGGTTCAGTCGTTGTTGGGCATCATATTTTGGGCGCGTCTGCCATTGCGGCAGTTGAAGATGCGGTAAAAAACGAGCCTGTGGTCCTCCGCCGCCTCACCGAGCTTCAGTACAAAAACATCGTTCATGATGTATTTGGTCCGGATATCAAGATCGGGGGCCGGTTTGATCCTGACATGCGCGATGCCGGACTCATCGAAGTTGGGGCGAGCCGAGCCAGTATATCAGCGTCTTCACTCGGCCAATATGTGAGTATGGCGCGAACTGTGGCCGAGCAGGTCATGGACGAATCCCACCGCGCTGCGTTCGTCGGTTGCGCGCCGGCCGCGGCGGACAAGCGTGACGATGTTTGCGCGCGGCAGTTTCTGGCCGGGGCCGGCCGTATCCTATATCGCAGGCCTCTGAATGATGAAGAACTCAACGACCTGGTAGCGGGTGCGGGGGAAACGGCCGATACGTTGGGCGACTTTTATGCCGGGTTGCAGACCACGCTCGCGACTATTCTCCAGTCACCCGAATTCTTGTTCCGCTGGGAGATCCAGGAACACGTGCCCGGCAAAAAGGATGAATGGCGTCTCGATGCTTATTCCAAAGCGTCCCGTTTGAGTTTCTATCTCTGGAACACGGCGCCCGACACCCAGCTATTGGCTGCCGCAGACAGCGGGGCTTTGCACACGCAGCGTGGATTGGCAAAAGAAGTGGATCGCCTGTTGGCGTCTCCACGCCTTGAAGGCGGCGTCCGCGCATTCTTCTACGACATGTTCGGTCTCGATGCGATGCACACGCTCGTCAAGGACACGGAACTGTACCCGAAGTACAGCTTCAAGATTGCAGCTGACGCCGAAGAGCAAACTCTCAGGACTGTTGTGAATGTGCTCCTGACAAATAAAGGCGATTACCGGGATGTCTTTACCACTCCGCGGACCTTCCTGACGCGTCAGCTTGGCACGATTTACAATGTGCCTATAAAGGGCGTTTCCGCGGGTGGAACACCGGACGGTTGGCAGCCGTACGACTTTGCCGAAGGCGATGCCCGCGTCGGGGTCTTGGCGCAGCCGGCCTTCTTAGGCATGCACTCGCATCCCGGCCGCACGTCTCCGACCTTGCGCGGCAAGGCTTTACGGGAAGGTATTCTGTGCCAGAAGGTGCCCGACCCGCCGGGCGATGTTGATTTCAATGTCGTCCAGGACACTGAAAATCCCGACTATAAAACCGTGCGCCAGCGTTTAACCGCGCACGCGACGGAGCCCATGTGCGTGGGATGTCACAAGATTACTGATCCGATTGGCCTCGCCCTGGAAAACTTCGACACGGTGGGTACGTTCCGAGAAGAGGAAAATGGGGCCATGATTGACACCAGCGGTAGCATCGACGGCATGGATTTCAATGATGCTGCCGGGCTGGCTCAGGCCGTCCACGATCATCCGGCAACCACGTCGTGTCTCGTAAATCGTATTTATGCCTATGGCGTCGGCAGAAGCGCGACAGGCGACGAGACAGATTGGCTGAAGGAAGACGTGCAGCAGGTATTCTCGGATGAGGAATATCGGATTGTTCCACTGCTCCGTGAAATCATTCTGTCCGAGCAGTTCTTTTCCACTCACGCGCCGGGCGGCGGCAATATGCCGACCAAATCCGCATCGGCGGACACACTTTTAGAAAACCAGGAGGTCATCCAATGATGCGCTTCAAAACAACGCGCCGTTCCGCTCTGCGCGGTATGCTGGCCGGCGGTGCCGTGACCGTTGCTTTACCGTTTCTAGATTGTTTCTTGAACGAAAATGGCGATGCATTGGCGGCTACCGGCGCACCGCTTCCGAACCGCTTCGGCACCTGGTTCTGGGGCTGCGGCATGTCTCCGGGACAGTGGGAGCCGAAGACCGAAGGTACCAATTTCGAACTTTCGCCGAACCTGAAGGTGCTTGAGCCCTACAAAAAGTATATTTCGGTATTTAGCGGTTTGAAGACGTTCTTGGACGGTAATCCCTTGCGTCCTCACGTGTCTGGTGCGCAGGGCGTATTCATCGGCGCGACCGGTAAAGAGCCTGACCCCAGCATCGACGTATTGATTGCCGACGCCATCGGTTCAAAGACACGGTTCAGGTCCATTGAATTTGCAACAACCGGTTATGCGTCCCATACGCAAAGCCGTCGCAGCGCGAGCGTTATCAACAATTCCGAGGTTTCGCCGCTCGCCCTTTATAAGCGCATTTTTGGACCCGAATTCCGTGATCCGAATGCGGACGACTTCACGCCGGACCCGCGCGTCATGATGCGCAAGAGCGTGCTGTCCGCAGTGAAGGATCAGCGCGACCGTCTCAACGGCATTGTCGGTTCGTCCGACCGCCAACGTTTGGACGAATACTACACATCATTGCGGCAAATCGAACAGGAGCTCGAACTGCAGCTTACGAAACCGGCGCCTTTGGAAGCTTGTGTCGTTCCAGCAGCGCCGTCCGAAGATATTCCGGGTGGGACGGATATCGAGCAAGCGACCGAAAACCACAGGCTGTTCGCGCACATTATGGCGCTGGCCCTCGCGTGTGACCAAACGCGTGTGTTCAACGTCTCTATGTCCGAAGGCCCGTCTTCCCTGCGCCGTAGAGGCGAAGCCACCACGCACCATATTTTCACGCATGAAGAGCAGATCGACGAGGAGCTCGGCTATCAGCCCGACGCCGTCTTCTTTGAGCGTGCCAATATGGCCGCCTATGCCGCGCTTCCGGAGGCATTGTCAGCCGTTAAGGAAGGTGATGGCACGCTCCTCGACCGCACTCTGATGATGGTGGCCAGCGAGCACGGCCTAGCCAAGCATCACTCGCTTGAGAACATACCGTTGTTCCTTGTGGGGGGCTTGGGTGGCCGCATGAAAACGGGTTACCACTTCTCGCGAATTGGAGACCCTGTATCGCGTGTCGGCCTCACGGTTCAGCAAGCCTTTGGCCTGCCCGTAGCTACTTGGGGTCATGGCTCCTTGCGCACCTCGCGGCCCTTTACGGATCTGTTGGTGTAAACATGCATAAGAGTTCAGGGTTCAAAGTCGCCGCCGCCGTTTTTGCGGGCATCTGTATGGCAGCGCTTGCGCAGTCTGCGGCGGCTGAAGTTGCAGAGAAGCTGGGCTCTCCGGCAACGCCGGAAGGCATTACCATGACGCCGCCGCAGTCGGCGGGCCGCAGATCGGGCAAAATCATTCCGGGCATCCTTTCCGATGCCGCGGGAATGACGCTTTATACTTACGCCAAGGATTCAGGTGAGCCCACATGTCTGGATGCATGTGCGGCTGATTACCCACCGCTTGTGGCGCCGCAAAGAGCGCTTGAAACGCTCGAGTGGACGGTGGTCACACGCCCGGACGGCGTGAACCAGTGGGCCTATCACGACCAGCCCCTATACACGTCCATAAAGGATGAAAAGCCGGGAGATGCCAACGGTGAGGTAGAAGAGGGGCTATGGAGTGTCGCCCACTATGTTCTGCCGAACCAGAATTTTTCCGCGCCCAACGGCGTGAGCATCAGACAAAGCGCGAAAGCATTAGGAGATGTGCTGGTTAACCACTTGGGCATGACTCTTTACACAATGAAGAACGGTGAGAATGAGTCCTGCAACAGCACATGTTTGATGTCATGGAAACCTCTCATCGCTGGTGAACTGGCGAAACCGTTCGGCGAGTGGACCATTAGCGAGCGCATTGACGGCATTAGGCAGTGGGCTTTCCAGGGTAAGGCGCTATACACCTTCGTGGGAGACGAACGGCCCGGCGATGCCGAGGGGGTTCATTTTGATACCCGTTGGAAGCCGGCGGCCCTTCGCGAGTACTTTGTGCCCGAGACAGTTCAGGTGCGCAAAATGAGTCACTTTGCATTTCTGACTACCGACGACGGCATGACGTTGTACGCCCGCGACCGTTACCGCTACGCGCCGGGCAGCTTCCATGCCGACGACGGAAGTCTGTCGAACGTATCCACCGGCCGTGAGATCGGCACGGCTGCCTGCGATGGACCGTGTCCGGGTGACTGGGTGCCCTTCAAGGCAACCTCTTCCGACGTATCCTCCGGATATTGGTCGATTTTGACCCGGGACGACGGTACCCGTCAGTGGGCGTATCAAGGCTATGCGCTTTACACCAATGCCGCGGATAAGAAACCTGGAGACATGTACGGTCGCGACGTGTTCGAATTTAAGGATGGTTCCAACGCCATGTACTGGCGTGTGGCTATTCCCTAAGCATACGCATCTCTTTAAATTGATGGCGGGCGCGGCTTGAGTTCAGGTCGCGCCCGTGGTCTTTTAGCCGCTGTTTGTTTAATTGGAGCTACGGGCGGCTATGAAAGTTCTTGTTGTTGGAGGGACGGGCCTCATTGGCGGCCGCGCTGCGTTGCATCTCTCGGAATTAGGTCACACCGTCACTATTGGCTCACGCCGCCCGCCGCCACCTGAAAGTCCGCTGGCCTCCCTCAATGCAACAACCCTCGATTTTCTTAAGCCCGAACAATGCGTGGATGCGCTCGCGGCGGCGGATGCTGTGGTTTTTGCGGGCGGGAACGATTTTCGTCACATACCCAAGGGCATACCTGAAGAGCAATACTGGCAACGCGCAAACGTGCAAGGCGTACCGAACTTCCTGAAGGCGGCAAAAGAGGCGCGGGTGCGCCGGGCAGTCTACGTGGGCACCTACTATCCTCAGACCATGCCGCATCTTGTTCAAACAGTGCCATATGTCCGCTCCCGCCATGAGGCCGAGGTGGGCGCCCTTGCTCTCAATGGCTCAGGATTCGAGATATGCAGTGTCAACCCGCCCTCGGTCATAGGTGTTGTACCAGGGCTCATCGACACACGTCTGCGGGCACGTGCCCATTATGCTTTGGGCCAAATGCCTGAAATCCCTGATTTTGCCATCGGCGGCGGTACAAACGTGATGTCCTCGCAGTCGCTTGCGGAAGCAATTGCCGGCGCGCTGCTCGGTGGTGAGCCAGGCAAGGCGTATCTTGTGGGTGATGAGAACCTGCTATTCAAACAATACTTGGAACTATTTTTCCGCGCCGCCGGCAGGCCGATGGATTTGCCGGTCATCGATCAGGAACACCCGTTATTTCCGGATGCAGCCATCTATTTTGGCCGCGGGAATACATTGTTTTACGAGCCGGACCCCTCCGAGCAGAAGATACTTGAGTACCGGCGGAACGACATTGCACGGACGGCGGAGGAAATCGTCAACTACTATCGCGATCTGTAGGAGCGCGTCCCAATTCATATGGGTTTGGAAACCGGAATGAGCGAAGCACCTAGCATTCGAATGGATGGAAAAGTGGCCCTGATTACCGGTGGAGGTGCCGGTATTGGCAAAAGCATCGCTCAGGCGTTTCTGGCCCTCGGCGCTAAGGTCATTGCCATCGAATCTGATTTTTCTCGCGCTCAAGGGCTTATCAAGGAACTGTCATCCGATCTTCTTGAAGTGATTGAGGCTGATGTTCGTGATGAAAACGCGGTTGCGTCGACCATTTTCCAAATTTCCAAGAGCGCCGGAAAAATTGATGTTCTGGTCAACAATGTCGGCGATTTTCTCGGCAAGACCGGAAATTTTGAATCCTTCACTGCGCTACAATGGGACGAGCTTTATCAGACAAACCTGCGTCACGTTTTTGTGGTCACAAAAGCGGTGCTGCCGCTTATGCGTAAAGCAGGCGCCGGTGCGAGTGTTATCAATTTGTCGTCCATCGAGGGTTTTCGGGGCATGCCCCACGGCGCTGTCTATGCCGCCTTTAAGTTGGCGGTTGTCGGTTTTACAAAAAGCCTCGCCCTTGAACTTGGGCGCGACGGGATTCGGGTGAACGCCATTGCCCCCGATACCACCGAAACGCCGCAGGTCGCTATCAGCACTTTGATCCCGGAGGAGAATAAGGAGCACATCGCGCGCTGGTGGCCGTTGGGCCGCTTTGGAGCACCCGGCGATGCAGCTGGCTGCGCGGTGTTCTTGGCAACGGACCTTTCTGCGTGGATCACGGGCACCACCATTCATCTCGACGGTGGAGCATTGGCGGCATGTGGATTCTATAGGGCGCCCGACGGCACATGGACCAATAAGCCGGTCATCGCGCGGGGCGGCACGCAACCCGCCAAAAGCGGGTAGGGGCGTGGTCAAACAACCAGTTGATTTTGATACTTAACCTACCTGATTTGGTACAAATCAGATATAGTTTGTACTAATTTGTATCAAGATCGAGAGGGTCTTTGCCCGCAACGTTTTGTGGCCCCTCAATGCCGACAACACCCCGAACTGCGGATACTACGAATACGACAACTATAATCTGTTCAATCTGAAGGTCGGGGTTGAAAAGGATCGCTGGCGTCTGACGGTCTATGCCGACAATGTCACGGACGCGCGCCCGATCATAAATCAGCGTTCGTTTGACCCGTTCCCGGTGCAAACCCTGGTCAGTCCGACGCCGCGCACAATTGGCGTTTCGGTTGACGTTCGCTTCTAGCTTTTTTTGATGTCCTGATAGGCGGCGAGGGCGCGTTGACGCGCGCCTTTATGGTCTACGATAGGATCTGGATATCCGTCGGGGATTGCGCCGTGTTCCCAAGGGGCATGGATGGCTTTGTCCGGCACGTCGCGCAACTCGGGAATCCATGTACGCACATACGCGCCTTTCGGGTCGAACTTGCTGCCCTGAAGTATGGGATTGAAAATGCGAAAGTAGGGCGCGGCATCCGCGCCGCAGCCCGCCGTCCATTGCCAGCCC
>CAYYXR010000026.1:0-44346 GCA_964475755.1 uncultured Rhodobacterales bacterium | reverse complement strand
TTCGATCCCGAAACAAAGGAGAGCGAAGCTATTCCGGTTTGCTTCGGAACCCACCACCTGAACTTCACGTGGAAGTCCGGCGAGCGCCTGTACTACAGCGGTGATACGGAAGTTGTCGGCTGGATCGACGTTGATGTGTGGGACAAGACCAAGGATCCCACTAAGGCTGTCGGTTGGTGCCCGCTGGTGCTCGACACCAACGGCGACGGCAAGATCACGCAGGATCGCAACGCGTGGAACGTCTTGCAGGAAGGCGGTTCTCAGAGCGCCGAGGGCGTGCAAAGCGCTTCGGGTGACACTGCGCGCCGCGATAATCGCGCCTCGTTTGATCCGAATAAGGATACGCGCGTATCCGGCTTCAACTACGCCAATGGTGTAAGCCCGGTTGATGACTCCTACTGGGTCGCCAAGTACACGCCGGCGGTACCGAGCGGAATTTTGCGCCTCGCGCCAAATCCGCAGACGCCTGAGGATTGCCTCGTGGAATATTACGAAGCGCCTCTCGTTGATGGCGAATATCTCGCTTACAACGCGCGCGGTACGGACGTGGACAAGAACGGCATTGTGTGGGTCGGTTATGGTACCGGCAAGATCGGCCGCTTCGACCGCAGCCAGTGCAAAGTCGTGAATGGCCCGACGGCCCATGGCCAACATTGCCCTGAAGGCTGGACGATCTACGACACCCCCGGCCCGAAAATGGCCGGCACCAATGTCGGGACCGATTACTTCTATCAAGCCTGGGTCGATCACTTTAATGCGTCAGGCCTTGGCGAGAACATCATCCTGTTCCCGAACAGCGCCGGCGACGAGTTGTTGGCCTTCAATTCGGAGAAGGAAGAGTTCATCCAACTCCGTCTGCCGTATCCGCTCGGCTTCTATCCGCGCGGTCTCGACGCACGTATCGATGATCCCGATGCCGGCTGGAAAGGCCGCGGCGTATGGTCCACCAACGCCATCCTGACCACTTGGCACCAGGAAGGCGGCGAGGGCTCCAGCGAGATCATGACCCACTTCCAAGTGCGTCCGAATCCGCTGGCTCACTAAGCCGATACACATAATTGTCGCTCAGCGGCCTTCCCCTTGTGGGGAAGGCCGCTTTGCTTTGTGGCCCCGGGAATTCGTGTAATTTTGACAACCCGGTGGGGTGCCTTTTATTTTATAGATGATTTAAAGAATAGGCCGGTGGGCGGCTCTGCGTCGCCCTGGGAGGAAGAACAAAAGTGTTGGCCGTGCGGGGGGCGCTCGCCTCCATCTTCTTTGTAGTCGTTTGCGCTGCATCTGGCTGGGCCGCTGATCTCAGCTCAAAGCGGTATGAATTGACTGTTGCCGTACCGTTTCCCGGCAAGCCGCCGGTCTGTTGTATGGCCGTCCCAGCGGCGAAGGATCTTGGGTATTACGACCGCCAAGGGCTGGATGTGGAACTGGTGAATGTCGGCACTGCATCCACCGGAACAATCCAGTTGCTTGCTGCTGGTCGCATCGACGTGGGCACAGCTTCTGTTGCGTCTGGATTTGGCGCCTATGCGGCCGGCGCCAAAGACATTCGCTTCATCGGCGCTGAACTCAACAATAATTTCGAGCTGAGTGGACTGAAGTGGGCTTACGCTGCCAAGACGTCTATCAATTCCGTTGAAGACCTGAAGGACAAGACGGTTGGTTTGCCTGCGGGTCCAAATCCCACCGATCCTGTGTATGTGCAGATCAGCGCGCTCTTGTCTGATCACGGCATGACGGACCGGGATGTGCGATGGACGGTTGCCGGAACGCAGGCGGTGCGCGCACAGGCACTGATGGCAGGGCGTATTGATTTTACGCAGGTGCCGATGGAATTGGCGTACATGATGACGCCGGAAAACGGACTTCACATTGTGGAGTTCGAGCCTGTCGGCGCGAACCGGCAATGGACGGGCTGTCAGTGCTGGTTTGCCAACGCCGAAACCCTTGATGATCCTGACAAACGCGAGGCGATACAACGATTTGTGAACGGAACGATTCTTGCGCTGCGTGATATGGCGCATGACCCTAAGATTTTTGAGAAAGCGATGAGCCTATATGTCGATATGTCCGAGCAAACGCCTGAAAGTATTGATGCGGTATGGAACTACGAACGCCTGCGTATGCAGTCGAATGGAGGCATCAATCTCGATCACATATCGGCTTGGTTTGAAAACGAGTATCTGGAGAATGTAAACCCGCGCGCCAAAGGGAATATTTCGCTCGAAGATGTCATTGATCCAAATTTGGTTGCGGATGGGCTCGAAGAGATTGGAATCGACGACAAGGCGTACTGGGATCCACCTCAACTTTCTTTTGTCAGCGAATAGAGAACGGCACGTCAGCTATGTCTCTCGTTTCTGTAGACTCTGTTTCTCTTTCCTATGCCCGGCCAGACAATGAAGCTGAGAGCCTTGAAGTTTTGCGGAATACGAGTTTTTCGATTGATAACGGCGAGTTTGTCACGTTGCTCGGGCCCACCGGCTGCGGCAAAACGAGCCTGCTACGCATTGTTGCCGGATTGGTGAAGCCGACGTCCGGAGAGGTGAGTGTCGGTGGGCAGATTATCGCCGATCCCAGCCCCATCGCGGCGTACGTGTTTCAGCAAATCGCACTTATCCCGTGGCGCACGGTTCAGCAAAACGTGGAGCTTGCCCTGGAGTTACGCCATCACCGCCGGCCAACAGCAGATGATCACGACCGGGCGCGCGGCGTGCTTAACCTCGTCGGCCTTGAAGGGTTTGAGCGCTACTACCCGCATCAAATATCAGGCGGCATGCAGCAGCGTGTGGGCATTGCCAGAGCGTTGGTGACCGAACCTAAACTCCTTCTCATGGATGAGCCCTACGGTGCGCTCGATGCGCAAACGCGGCGTATTTTGCAAGATGAATTGCTGTCATGGCGCGCAAGAACGGGTGTATCCGTGCTCTTCGTCTCGCATGATCTCGACGAAGCTGTGTATTTATCTGATCGCATATTGGTGATGTCCGCCCGGCCCGCCGCGGTCTTGGAGGAATTGAAGGTGCGGCTACCCGAACCACGCACGGATCACGATTGCCGCGCGGACCCGCAATATACTGAAATTCATAAACGTGCTTGGGAATTGCTGCGAAGCCAGAATGTCGGTGGCAGTCAGGCAGAATGAAATAAGGATCTCATGATGAACAATTTCAAATGGTCCAAATTTCAATGGCGCGTGTACCCGTGGGTCAGCATCGCCGTCGTGCTTGCCTTATGGCAAATTGTCGGCTCACGTATAAATCCCATCCTGATTTCCACGCCGACCGCCGCATTCGCTGCGTTTCTGGAGCAAGTACAGAACGGCGAAATGCAGCAGGGGTTTTGGCAAACGGCCTATACGTTTTTGATCGGACTTTTTGCAGGACTCATTTTGGGGGCGCCGCTGGGGGTTTTAATGGGACGCTACCGACTGGTTGAGTCTGCATTGGAAATCATTGTCCGCATTTTGTATTCCGTGCCCGCGATTGCTCTGTTCCCATTGTTTATCTTGGCATTCGGCTTTGGTGATCAGATGAAGATCGTCGTCGTCTTTCTCGCCTGTGTTTTGCCAATCGCCATGAACGCGCAAGCAGGGGTCAAAAGCGTGGACAAGGCATTGATCGATGTCGCCAAGGTCTTCGGCGGCAATGAGCGAGAATTATTCACCAAAATTATCTTGCCGGGCACGGTGCCGTTTTTGGCGGGTGGCTTCAAAATCGCAATTGGCCGCGCAATTGTCACGACGGTGGCCGTGGAAATGATTACCACGGGCGGCGGATTAGGCGGAATGATGTCCTACTACAGCAATCAATTGCTGACAGCGCAGTACTTTGCGCCGCTTATCGCCACAGTCATCCTCAGTCTGCTCGTTTACGCTTTAGGCGACGTTGTTGAGCGCCGTTTCTCTGCGTGGCGCCCTCAGGAAACAGGAGCGAAGTAGATGTCGCAATTAGACGGCAAGGTCGCAATTGTCACGGCCGGCGGAGGCGGAATCGGTCAGGCCACGGTTTGGCTGCTGGCCGAGCGCGGCGCATCCGTGATTGCAGCGGACATCGACGATGCCGGTCTCAAGGAAACGTTGAGCAAATCAGGCGCACCCGATCGTATCCGAGCGATCTCTGCGGACGCGACAAAACTAGACAGCGCTCTGTCGACCGTCACATTGGCCGAAAAAGAGTTCGGCGGCCTGGACATTCTTGTGAATGTTGTTGGCGGCAGCAGTCCCGGTAAGACCGTGGTCGATATTGATGTTGCTGAATGGGAGCGCTGGGTAACACTGAACCTCACATCCACATTTGTCATGTCGAAGGCGGCTATTCCCGCGATGACCCGGCGCGGCGGCGGGTCGATTGTGAACATTTCATCCGGGGCGGGCGTGCGCGGGATGACAAAAAATCCTGCCTATGTCGCGGCGAAAGGCGGCGTCGTGTCGCTTACATTATCGCTTGCGTTAGATCACGCGGGAAACGGCATACGTGCAAATTGTATTGCGCCCGGCGCCATTCTCACGCCGCTCATGAAACGCAATCGCGGGCAGGACGTTATCGACTATTTGGCAAAGGCGAATTTGGTCGGGCGGATCGGCGAACCAAAGGACATAGCCGCGACTGTAGCGTTCTTGTGCAGTGACGACGGTTCTTTCATAAACGGCGAGCTCATCAATGTTGATGGTGGCCGCCCTGCAAATCTCTGAGTCATTTGAAGGTTGGGAGTAGTAGACGTGCTTGGAACACCATATGAAGAATGGCGCAAGTTGGCGCCGCGACACGAGCGGGTCCGTACGGCAACGGACGAAATCGTACAGTTGTTGGCAGATAAACAACGTATCGAAGAGATGATTCATGAATACGGCGTAGCCTGCGACAGCCAGGGGTGGGACACGTTGCAGGAAATCTACGCCGAAAATATCGAGCGCATTATGACCGGAACATTGTCTGAGACGGTGCAAGGGCGTGACCAATTGATTGAGCTCCACCGAAATCCCGTCCTGCCGCGGGCGCCGGGGATGAAAACCGTAAATGTCGGCCTCGCGAGATTCCGCGACCGGGAACTGCGCCACCTCATATCAACAAAAATCATCCGTGTTTCCGACGGCAACACGAAGGCTTGGGCGTTGGCATACTATCAAATGGCGGTTGTCGGTCAGGATGACGACGGGTGGCATCGCGGCGAGCACGAAGGCACCTATGTCTTTTCGTTCAGCAAAGAGACGGGCGCATGGCAATTCACACAGCACCTGATCTGGACCAACAACGCCGTTAATCCCATGTTTAGCGCGCCGGCGAAAGCAAGCTGATGAGGTTCTCAGGCAAAACCGCATTGATAACCGGGGCGGGCCGTGGGATCGGCCTTGCGACCGCTCACGTATTGGCGCGTGATGGGGCGAATCTTGCGCTGAACGATATTGATGCGGAGCGCCTGAACGGAGCAGCCAAAGAGCTGTCCGCGCACGGTGCAACGATTTCTGAACATCCCGGTAATGTCATGGACGATGCTTTCGTTGCGCAACTTGCGTCTGCTGCACTGGATGCCCACGGCAAAATAGATTTGCTGTTGAATAATGCCGGGGGTGGCCCGCCCAACACGCCATGGAAATCATTTAGCGAAACGCCCCCATCCGACATGCGGGCGTTTTTCGATCTAAACTTTTTCAGTCAAGCGGTTCTGCTGCACTATGTGTTGCCGGGAATGATTAAACAACGGTACGGCAAAATAGTTTGCGTGAGTTCGATTTCAGCCATTCTGGGCCAAGAAAACGGAGCCCCTTACGCCGCATCTAAGATGGCCCTGCATGGGCTAGTGAGTTCAGTCGGGAAGGAAGTTGCCAGGCATGGAGTTAATATCAATGTGGTGATTTTAGGAAATCCGCCGCATCCTTCGCGTACGCCGGAACGGCAAGCATTTTTGGATAGTCTGTCACATTTAGATCGGGTTGGCCGACTCGAAGAATTTGGCAAATCCATCGCCTTCCTGCTGTCCGACGATGCGTCTTACATATCCGGCACCACCTTGCCCATCGACGGGGGGCTGCTTGTCCCGCGCCTCAACGAATAATCGTTGTTACATTTGTGATCGCGCGCGCATACGCGAGTTGCGGCGGCGACCGTAAATTCATATTCTTGGACTGAATTTTCAGAAATATGACTTTTAGGGCGGTTCAATGTTCCGCCCTTCGTGTTGTTTCGGGAGGGACTTCGAATGAAAAGAATGACGGCGGCTTTGCTGGGTTCAACAGCCCTATTCGTATCTGGTGCCGTGTTCGCCGCAAGTGGCGGATTGCAAATACAAGCCGACGATATCGGCGGCGTTGTGCGTGGCCCGAGCGGTCCGGAAGCCGGCGTGTGGGTTATCGCGGAGACAGACGAGCTGCCCACCCGGCTTATCAAGGTTGTCGTCACCGATGATCAGGGTCGTTATTTGTTACCCGACCTCCCGGACGCCACCTATTCGGTCTGGGTGCGCGGATATGGTTTGGTTGATTCTGATCCGGCAAATGCAGAGCCCGGTGCGACCCTGAATCTCACCGCAGTCAAAGCGCCGAGCGAAGCGGAAGCCGCGCAATATTATCCAGCGAACTACTGGTTCTCTCTTATCGAAGTCCCGGACAAGAGCGAGTTTCCAGGGACCGGACCAAGCGGCAATGGAATCAATCCGCGTTTCAAAACACAGCAGGATTGGCTCGGTCATTTGAAAGAGAGTTGCCAGTTTTGTCACCAGCTCGGTACCAGGGCCACGCGCGAACTGGCCGATATCGGCGACAGCATCGAAGCGTGGGATCAGCGCGTGCAAAAAGAGCGTGATGCCGACGATATGTACCGTGGCGATTTGGCGAAAGCGCGGATCAATGGCCGGATCATGAGCAACAACATGACCCAGTTCGGACGCCGGCGCGGCCTTGAAATGTTCGCGGATTGGACCAATCGCATCGCGGATGGCGCCATCCCCAAAGAAGCGCCGGAGCGGCCGAGCGGCCTTGAGCGGAACCTCGTGCTGACGATTTGGGACTGGGCGGACGGCCTGTTTCTTCACGACATGAGCGTCAGCGACAAACGCAACCCGACCGTGAACGCCGGTGGGCGCGTGTTCGGCGTGGCGAACCACTCCGGGGTTGTTGCCTCCCTTCAGCCTGAGACAGGTGAAACAGACCTGCACAAGATCAACGGCCTGAGCGGGGAGTGGAACATGAACATGAACAACCACACCTCGACTATGGATGAAAAAGGCCGCTACTGGATGTCCAACACCGGAGCGACCGAAGGCCCGAATCATGAATTTTGTACGGACGGCAGATTAAGTCCTTATGCCGCGAATTTCCCGTCTCCTGGACGCGGTGGCCGGTTCGTCACTGTGTTTGATCCCGCGACAGGGGACAGTGAGGCAACACCGGTCTGTTTTGGATCGCATCACCTGAATTTTACGCATCAGGGCAGCAAGCTGTTCTTCAGCGGAGATACCCAAGTCGTTGGCTGGATCGATACAAAAGTGTGGGACGAAACCAAGGATGCCGCAAAGTCCATCGGTTGGTGCCCTACGGTGATCGATACTAACGGCGACGGTAAAATCACGCCCGACCGCACTCAGTGGAACGAGATCACAACGGGTGGGGACGGCGGTGAAGGTGCCGTTGCTTCGTCTGAAAGCGAAGTCGGTGAAATCGATCCGTCGAAAGACACGCGCATTACCGGATTTCACTACGGCATGGGTATGAGCCCGGTTGATGACAGCTATTGGGTCGCCAAGTATTCGCCGACCGTCCCCAGCGGTATTCTCCGCGTGGATATTGGCTCGAATCCTCCTGAAACCTGCAAGACCGAATACTACGAAGTGCCGATGGGCGATGACGGCAGCTATGAGGCGTTCAATACCCGGGGTGTGGATGTCGATGCTGAGGGTCGCGCATGGGTCGCTTTCGGAACCGGACAAATTGCGAAATTCGACCGCTCCAAATGCGACGTACTGAACGGACCGACCGCAACCGGCCAGCATTGTGAAGCCGGGTGGGAGTTGTACGACACGCCAGGCCCGAAACTTCAGGGCACGGACGTTGGCTCCGACTATTTCTATCTAACCTGGGTTGATCTGCATAACACCCTTGGTCTGGGGCGCAATGTGCCGATATTCCCGGGAAGTTCGTCGGATATGTTGCTGGCGTTCCTGCCGGACGAAGAAGAAATGCTTGAGCTTCGGGTGCCGTATCCGATGGGCTTTTACACGCGTGGCATCGATGGGCGTGTCGATAATGAAAAGATCGGTTGGAAAGGCCGCGGACTTTGGGCCACGTACTCCAATCAGCCGCCGTGGCATTTGGAAGGTGGTGAAGGTGAATATTTGAAGATGGTCAAATTCCAGCTTCGTCCAGATCCGCTTTCGAACTGACCAATCTTTGAGTGACTTTGGGAACAGCCTTCTCCGCGTGGAGAGGGCTGTTTGCGTTTAAAACCCTGAGATTCGGCCTTCTCTACGGCGGGACCAGACTGACGGCGCAACGAATAACAAAAGGCGAAAATCAGCTAAAATCGGTCCCCCGTTGGTATTAGAATCGAAGACTCCAAATAAAATCAAAAGGATAATCTGGTCCAATCCAGGTATTCTGACAGCATTGAGGGGTACTGCCGTACCCTGGCCGGCTGGGGGCCGTCTGGGGTGTCTCGCGCAGCGTGCGAGGCGGATGAGCGAGTGGTTTCAGTCAAGGTTTTGTTATCCGTAAAGCGGCACGTGCACCGTGAATTCTAACGCCAGATTTTATCTGGCTGTAGGGTGCTATGAGCGGACTGAACAGACGTCGTGTTTTGCGAGGCATGATGAACGGCGGTGCGGTTACTGTCGCGCTACCGCTACTGAATTGCTTTTTGAATGGCAACGGCACGGCCCTTGCGTCGGGACGGCCTATGCCCGTCCGCTTTGGCACATGGTCTTGGGGATTGGGCATGACCGCCAAAATCTTCGTTCCCAAGAAAACGGGCCCGAATTTCGACCTGCCTGAAGAAATGGCCTCGCTGGAGCCTGTCCGCGATCACATCAACGTTTTCACCAATGTGACCGCGTTCAAGGACAATAACCCGCTGCTGTGCCACCGTTCCGGCTGGGTCATTATGCGTACCGGCACCTCGCCGCGAGACGGCAACGACATTCCCGGCGAAACCATCGACGTGACGATCTCCAATCAGATCAGCCGTACGACACGTTTCAAATCATTAACGGCAACGGCCACCGGTGATGCCAAAGACAGCATCAGCTATGAAAATAGCACCACGCAGAATTTCCCCGAGTGGTCGCCGCTGAAGTTTTACACGCGCCTTTTCGGACCCGATTTCCCGGATCCCAACGCCGAATCATTTTCTCCCGATCCGCGCATCATGGTGCGCAAGAGCGTTCTTTCCGGCGTGATGGATGAAACCAAGAGCCTGATGAAGAAGGTCGGCGCGGAAGATCGCCAGCGCCTCGATCAATACTTCACCGGCTTGCGTCAGCTTGAGCAGCAATTCAACCAACGGCTGACGAAACCTGAACCCATTGAAGCCTGCCGTCCGGGAGACGGTCCGGTCGACCTGCCGCAGGGCAAGGACACCGAACTAATGGCGGCGCGGCATCGCATGATGACCGAGCTTATGGTTATGGCTGTTGCCTGCGATCAGACGCGTGTCTTCAATATGTCCTACACCGCCCAAGGCACGGACACCTTGAAATCGGGCTATGAGAAGCCCCACCACACATGCACGCATGAAGAACCTGAAGATCCCGTCCTGGGCTATCAGCCCACGGCGTCCTGGTTCGTACGCCGCTCGATGGAGTCCTGGGCCGGTTTCATCAACGCATTCACCAAAATCAAGGAAGGCGACGGCACGCTTTTGGACAACGTGCTGATCTATGCCACGACCGAAGTCGGCTACGCGCGCGTGCACTCGCTGGACGGCATGCCGATGTTCACGGCGGGCCGTGCGGGTGGTCGCATGAAAACCGGTCTGCACATCGATATGGACGGTAAAGCCGGATCCCGTGTCGGATACACAGCCCTAAGGGTCATGGGTGTGGATACCCCGGCCTGGGGCACGAAGAGCAATTACACCAATTCCGAGGTCGGTGAGATTCTGACCTAGGACAACACGCTTTTAAGCGGAGGGCAAAATGAACGGCCTTAATAGACGTCGCGTACTCAAGGGCATGCTGAATGGCAGTGCAGTCACTGTCGGGTTGCCGCTTTTGAACTGTTTCCTGAACGGCAACGGCACGGCCTTGGCCGCCGGCGGTCCGATGCCTGTTCGCTTCGGCACGTGGTTCTGGGGTCTGGGCATGACGGCCAAGATCTTCATCCCCAAGAAAACGGGCCGGAACTACGATCTCCCGGAGGAGATCGTTGCGCTTACGCCTGTCCGCGACGACATCAACGTGTTCACCAACGTCTCCACCTTCAAGGACGACATGCCGCACCTGTGCCATTCCACGGGTTGGGTGATCCAGCGCACCGGTATCGCGCCCAAGGACGGCAATGACATCCCAGGCGAGACGTTGGACGTCACCATCGCCAACCAGATCGGCCGAACAACACGCTTCAAATCCTTGACGGCGACGGCGACGGGCGATGTGCGCAATACCTTCAGCTACGAGAACTCAGTGACGCCGAATACACCGGAGTGGTCGCCGACGAAGTTCTACACACGTCTGTTCGGGCCCGAGTTCCCCGATCCCAATGCGGAATCCTTCTCGCCCGACCCCCGCGTGATGGTGCGCAAGAGCGTGCTTTCAGGCGTCATGGACGAAACCAAGAGTCTGATGAAACTTGTCGGCACCGAAGACCGGCAGCGGCTCGATCAGTATTTCACCGGTCTGCGCCAGCTCGAAATGCAGTTCGACCAACGGCTGACAAAGCCCGAGCCTATTGCTGCGTGCCAGCCCGGTGAATCGCCGGACGACAATATTCAGCAGGGCAAGGATCAGGAATTGGTGGCGGCACGCCACAAGGTCATGACCGAACTAATGGTCATGGCTCTGGCCTGTGACCAAACCCGTGTGTTCAACATGGCCTATTCCATCTCGGCCGCGTCCACGACAAAGCCGGGTTACGAAAAGCCGCACCACACCACCACCCACGAAGAGCCGGAAGACCCGGTTCTGGGCTATCAGCCCACGGCATCGTGGTTTGCGCGCCGCTCGTTCGAGGCCTGGGAACATTTTGTCAGCGCCTTCAAGAAAATCCCGGAAGGTGACGGCACATTGCTCGACAACGTGCTGATCCACGCCACTACGGATGTGGGCTATGCCCGCGTGCACTCCCTGGACGGTTTGCCGGTGTTCACGGCGGGCCGGGCCGGTGGCCGGGTAAAAACCGGTCAGCACATCGACCTGGGCGCCACGGCAGGCACCCGCATCGGGTATACGGCCATGCGCCTCATGGGTGTGGACACCCCGGCCTGGGGCACCAAGAGCAATTACACCAACATCGAAGTTGGTGAGATGATCGTATAAGACTTCGGCCTCTTACGCTGAAGTCGCCCTAGAACGAAGTGGAGTTGATAATGAACGGACTGAATAGACGCCGGGTACTGAAAGGCATGCTGAATGGGGGCGCCATTACGGTGGGGCTGCCCTTGCTCAATGTCTTCCTGAACGGCAACGGCACGGCCCTAGCTTCGGGCGAGCCGTTGCCGGTCCGCTTCGGCACATGGCACTGGGGCCTTGGCATGGCGCAAAAGGTGTTTGTGCCGAAAAAAACCGGTGCGAATTTCGATTTGCCGGAAGAAATCGAAGCTCTGGCGCCCGTGCGCGATCACATCAATCTCTATACAAACCTGACGTCCTTCCGCGACACATATAGCAACCTTTGCCATTACACCGGCTGGGTCATTCAGCGTACCGGCAGTGCGCCGAAAGATTCCAACGATATTCCTGGTGAAACGTTGGACGTCACCATCGCCAACCAAATCGGCAGCACGACACGTTTTAAATCTTTGACGTCAACAGCAACCGGCGAAAACCGCAGCATTCTCAGCTACGAGAACAGCAACACGCCGAACACCCCCGAAATCTCGGTCGTGAAATTCTATCAACGTCTGTTCGGCCCTGAGTTCCCGGATCCCAATGCGGAATCCTTCTCGCCCGACCCGCGCGTAATGGTGCGCAAGAGCGTGCTGTCGAGCGTCATGGACGATACCAAGAGACTGATGAAAAAGGTGGGTGCAGAAGACCAGCAGCGCCTGGACCAGTACTTCACCGGCCTGCGTCAGTTGGAAATGCAGTTTCAGCAACGCTTGACCAAACCCGAGCCCATTGCGGTTTGTCAGCCGGCCGGCACACAGCCGGAAGGCGAGTTTCCGCCGGGCAAGGAAGCCAGGCTCGTGCAGGACCGCAATCGCGTCATGGCCAAGCTGATGGCGATGGCGGTGGCATGTGATCAAACCCGTGTGTTCAACATGTGCTACAACACCCGCAACGGGGACACGAACATGGCGGGCTATGAAAAGCCGCACCACACCGCGACCCACGAAGAACCGGAAGACGCGCAGCTCGGCTATCAGCCGATCTGTTCGTGGTTCACGCGCCGGGCGATGGAATCCTGGGCCGACTATGTGCAGGCCTTTACCGAAATCCCGGAAGGCGACGGCACCCTTCTGGACAACGTTTTTATCTACGCCACAACTGACCACGGGTATGCCCGCTTGCATACGCTCGACGGCATGCCTGCCTTTACCGCGGGCCGCGCCGGCGGACAGGTCAAAACCGGACTTCACATTGATGCAGGCGGCACCGCCGCCACGCGGATCGGTTACACCGCGCTTCGTCTCATGGGCGTGGACACGCCAGCCTGGGGCACGAAGAGCAACTACACGACCGATCCGATCGGAGAAATTCTCGTTTAATCGCTGTGGACTACCCCCAATAAAAAGCCGCTTGCTAGAATAGCAAGCGGCTTTTGCTTTGGTCGGAGTGAGAGGATTCGAACCTCCGGCCCCTGCCTCCCGAAGACAGTGCTCTACCAGGCTGAGCTACACTCCGGCAGCTCCAGACCAAGCTGGAGGCGTGCTTATAGCCGCATGGGGCAGGGCGGCGCAAGCGCCGTTCCGGCCCCGGGAAGCCCGGCTAACCTCCTGTGATTAAAGGACCCTCGGCTGTTTCCTGGGCCGCTTACATTGCCGGCTTGGTGAACTTGAGCACAAAGCGGTCGGTCTTGCCCCGCATCCCCTCGGCGAAGACCTGCTGGGTGTGATCGTCCTCGGGGTGGTCCAGGGCGTCGCTTTCACCGGCCAGTGTAAATCCGGCCGCCAGCACTTCCTGCTTTACCGCTTCGCCGTCGATGCGGTGCAGCGTGTCGGTGTCCCGCAATCCCGACCCGGCCTCTGCGTTGTGATCGATCACGATATATGTGCCGCCCGGCTTCAGCGCCGCGAGGGCCGCGGCATTAACGGCCGCGGTATTGCCTTCGCCGCCGTTTGCGAAGTCATGATAGTTGAGCGATGTCCAAACCATATCCACGGGCTCGGGCGTTGCCAGCTCCGTGTATTCGGAAAGCACCGCTTCGACATTGCCATAAGAGTCCGCCATGGCGTTGATCGGGTCGGTGGCATTCGGGCGGCGCTCGAGGAAAGACGGAGCAATAACGGCATACACCTTACCGTCCGCGCCGACCGTCTTGGCAAAAATGCGCGTGTAATACCCGCCGCCCGGCGCGAGCTCGGCAATTTTATCGCTGGGTTCCAGACCGGAAAAGGTAACGACTTCGGCCGGATTGCGGTCGGCATCGCGCGCGGTATCCTCGGCCGGGCGCATGGCATCGCTCACGGCCATGGAGACATATTCGGGAACCATAGATTCCATTGGTGCAGCGGTTTCTGCGGGCGCCGTGTCCGCCGTCTCGGAGCTTTGTTGTTCGGAGCAGCCGGCCGCACCGAACGCGACGACCGTTGCTAAAAGAATAGTCTTGTATGTGTAATTCATTGTGGAGCCTCCTCACTTCCCTGAAGGCGCCAGTATATACACAAGCCGTGCCGGCGTGCACGGGGGTGACGTTAAAAGCCGGTGAAAATTGGACGTCGGGCCCGCCGGGCGCTGCCTTTAGTGAGCCCGCTCGATACAAAAATCGATGATATCGAGCAGGGCGGTCTTGATCTCGCCTTCGGGGAAGATGCCTAGGGCATCCCGGGCCACCGCGCCGTAGTGCTTGGCCCGGGCAATGGTGTCCACGATGCTGCCGTGGGTTTTCATCAGGTCCATGGCACGGCCTAAATCGGCCTCGGTTTGATCCAGGTCTTCCAGCGTGCGTTTCCAGAACGTCCGTTCTTCGTCGCTGCCGCGGCGGAAGGCCAATATGACGGGCAGGGTGATTTTACCTTCCCGGAAATCATCGCCGATGGTTTTGCCCAGCTCGTGTTGGCGCGCGGAGTAATCCAGCACATCGTCGATCAGCTGGAAGGCGATGCCGAGATTCAGGCCATAAACCCGCAGCGCTTCTTCTTTTACATCCGGGCGCTCGGCCACCACGGCGCCGATGCGCGAGGCGGCGGCAAACAGCTCTGCGGTTTTGGATTGAATGACTTCCAGATATTGCGCTTCGCTGGTTTCCGTGTCGTTGGTGGTCAGCAGCTGGTGCACTTCACCTTCCGCGATGACAGACGACGCCCGCGAGAGAATTTGCAGAACCTTCAGCGATCCGTCCTCGACCATGAGCTCGAAGGCGCGGCTGAACAAAAAATCACCCACCAGCACGCTCGACTGATTTCCCCAAATGGCGTTGGCGCTGGACTGGCCGCGCCGCAGCTCGCTTTCATCGACAACGTCGTCGTGCAGCAATGTCGCGGTGTGAATGAATTCCACGCAGGTGGATAGTTTAATATGCCGTTCGCCGGTGTATCCGCACATGCGCGCGGCGGCCAAGGTCAGCATCGGGCGCAGGCGTTTGCCGCCGGCGGCGACAATGTGTCCGGCCAGCTGCGGGATCAGCGCCACCGGGCTATGCATGCGTTCGACGATGGTCCGGTTGACGGCCTTCAAATCATCGTCCACCAGCGCCAGCAAAGCGTCCAAGGCTTTGGATTTGGCGCGGCGGTTTGCATCAAGATTGACGACTGTGGCCAAGGTGTTCCGTCCCTGCGGTCATAATTTCCAATCGGCGGCGCAAAATACGGACCAGCACCGGCTGTGGCAAGCCCGGCTCCATTGATTTTCGCGCTCTGTTCCTTGCCAATTGTAGTCGGTAGCGGCACCCTGGGGCCATAGAATTTGGCTCTTTGGACCCGGTCATATGCTCGAACTCCTGCGCACCGAAAACCCGGCTTTGATATCCGCGGTGAAGGCGGCATTGGCGGAGGCGGATATTCAGGTCTTCGAGTTCGACGGCGCGTGGGCCGATACCTACGTCGGCCTGACGCCGCGCCGCCTCATGGTTGCGGAGGAGGACATATACAAAGCACGCCGAATTGCTTTGGATATATGCCCCGAGGAATTGCCGCCGGAAGACCAGATACCTGGGCTGCGCGCGTGAGTCCCGCTCAACAAAGTGATGCGGTCTCTCACAGCGATGACGCACTGCTGGGCGGACGCGTGACGATCCGTCAGCCGGTCAAAGGCTACCGCGTCGCAGTTGATCCCGTGCTGCTCGCAGCCGCCGTCTCCGCGAAAGGAGGCATGAATGTGCTGGATGCGGGTTGCGGCAGCGGCGCGGCAATGTTCTGTCTCGCGGCCCGCATTCCGGGATTGAGTTTAACCGGATTGGAAATTCAGCGTGAACTGGCGAACTGCGCGCGCGCCGGGCTTGAACTGAACAGACTAACGGGCAGCGCGCGAATAATCGACGGCGATATTGCTAATCCTCCGCGAGATTTCAAAACCGCATTTGATATTGTCATTACCAACCCGCCGTTCGCCGACGGCGGCACCACGCCGCCCGATGAGATGATCGCCAAGGCGCATATGGAAACAAATGTTGATCTGCGCACATGGATAGCCTCTTGCATGGCGTGCCTGAAGCAAAAGGGCCGGCTTGTGCTCATTCATCGGGCCGACCGTTTGTCGGACATCTTCGCGGCGCTGCATGGGCGGGCCGGCGATATTCGTATATGGCCGGTCTATCCCTCGGCGGGCGCACCGGCCCGGCGCGTTATCATTGATGCAGGGAAGGGCAGGAAATCCCCCGACACCCTTCACGCGGGATTGATCCTGCATGATCAGGGCGGCGGTCACACACGCGAGGCGGAGCAGGTCTTGCGCGCCGCGGAATCACTGCCCATATGATGGCTTAACCATTTCCTTTCGACCGCCCGAACGATACTCTCCACGATTATGAGCCTTTTCGACGCCTTCGGTGATTTTCTCGCCCGCTACAATATCGGGACAAGCGGCAATACGCCCATTGTCACGGTGCTGCGTTTGCATGGCGCGATTGGCGGCGTCGGCATGGGGCGCCGGGGTATTAGCCTCTCCGGACTTGAACCGGTCATCAAAAAGGCATTTTCCAAACGTGTGCGCGCGGTGTGTCTGCAAATCAATTCACCCGGCGGCTCGGCCGTGCAGTCCGCGCATATCGCGGCGTATATTCGCCAGCTCTCGCAGGAAAAGAAAATTCCCGTCTTTGCGTTTGCCGAGGATGTGGCGGCGTCGGGCGGCTACTGGCTGTCTTTGGCTGCTGATGAGATCTATGCCGATCCCATGTCTGTTGTCGGGTCCATCGGCGTGATTTCGGCCAGCTTCGGTTTTCAGGACCTGATTGAAAAAATCGGCGTCGAGCGCCGTGTGCATACGCAGGGCGCAAATAAGAGTTTGCTCGATCCGTTCAAACCCGAAGATCCCGATGACGTCCGCCGCTTGGAAGACATTCAGTCCGATATTCACAAACAGTTTATTGCGGCAGTTAAACAACGGCGCGGCGAACGGTTGGTTGCCGACGACGATACTGTCTTCAACGGCGATATCTGGACCGGCGAGCGTGCCCTTGAATTGGGATTGGTCGACGGCCTCGGCGATATGCGCACCATCATCCGCCGCAAGTATGGCCCGGACGTGAAGTTCCTGACCGTGCGCCGTCCCATGAGTTGGCTGGAGCGGAGACTAGGCAGTGCATCTTCATTTGTCGGCGGCGGCGCCGAAACCCTGCCGGGCGGCTGGGCGACCGATCTGATCGCCGCTGTCGAGGAGCGCGCGCTGTGGGCCCGGTTCGGGCTGTAGAGACCAACCATGATCAGCGCACTCAAAATTCTGTTCACCATCGCCGTCATCGTCATCGTGTACTGGGGTTTCAAGTACCGCTGGCGCATGCAGGATATGGGCAAGGGCGTGCGCGAGGCGCGCCGCAAGCGGGCCGAAGCCAAAGGCGCCTCAGGGCCGCCGTCCACCACCTCGGCGCAGGATTTGGAGCAATGCCCCAAATGCGGGTCCTATATTCCGGCCGGTTCCACCTGTTCCTGCCAAAAATCCTGAAAATACGGGCATTTCACCCGCAGTCCCTTGATTCTATTGTGGGTCGTGAGTAGCTTCCGCCGCTCTGCAGAAAGAACCCGTCATGGCTGCCCGCAAGAAAAAATCTAAATCAAAGGTCAAAGCGAAGGCCAAATCCAAAGGAAAGGCAAAAGCCAAGCCGAAGGCCGCGCGTAAAAAGGCCGCTCCAAAAAAGGTCGCAAAGGCCAAAGCGCCCAGCTTTCAGTCGCTTATCCTGACGCTGCAGGATTTTTGGGCCAAGCAGGGCTGCGTTATTCTTCAGCCTTACGATATGGAGATGGGCGCGGGCACGTTTCACCCGGCGACAACGTTACGTGCGCTGGGCCCCGAGCCGTGGAACGCGGCCTATGTGCAGCCGTCGCGCCGTCCGACCGATGGCCGCTACGGTGAAAACCCCAACCGTCTTCAGCACTACTATCAGTATCAGGTCATTCTAAAGCCATCACCGGCCGACCCGCAGGCGCTGTATCTGGAAAGCCTGCGCGCCATCGGTATCGATCCCATGGCTCATGATATCCGCTTTGTCGAGGACGATTGGGAAAGCCCGACCCTCGGGGCTTGGGGGCTTGGCTGGGAAGTGTGGTGCGACGGCATGGAAGTCACGCAGTTTACTTACTTCCAACAAGTCGGCGGGCTAGAGTGCAATCCGGTTGCGGTCGAGTTGACCTACGGTCTCGAGCGTCTGGCCATGTATGTGCAGGGCGTTGAGAACGTCTACGACCTCGATTTCAACGGACACGGCGTAACCTACGGCGATGTGTTCCACCGCGCCGAAGTTGAGTATTCAGCTCACAATTTTGAGTACGCCAATACCGACATTCTCTTTAAGCGCTTCACCGATTGTGAAAATGAATGCCGCGCTTTGCTCGAAAATATGTTGGCTTTGCCGGCCTACGATCAATGCATCAAGGCCTCGCACACATTCAATTTGCTTGATGCGCGCGGCGTGATCAGCGTGACCGAACGCGCGGCTTATATCGCGCGGGTCCGCGCCCTCGCCAAAGCCTGCTGCGAAGCCTGGATGGCGCCCACCAACTTGGGGGCGGGTTAAGTCATGGCTGAACTATTGCTCGAAATTTTCTCCGAGGAAATTCCCGCCCGCATGCAGTCCCGCGCAGCGGACGATCTTGCGCGCCTCGTTGGCGACGGTTTGAAGGCGCAAGGTCTCGAAACGAAATCCATTTCGGCGTGTGCCGGTCCGCGTCGTTTGACGCTGATTGTAGAAGGCTTGCCAAAAGCGCAGCCCGACACCAGCGAGGAACGCAAAGGCCCGCAAGTCGGTGCGCCCGATGCCGCGATCCAGGGGTTCCTGAAAGGCTCCGGTCTCAAGCGTATTGAGGACGCTGAAGTCCGCGAATTGCCCAAGGGGCAGTTCTATTTTGCCGTTACCAGGAAAAAGGGCCGCGCCACTTCCATTGTGGTGAAGGAAATCATCGAAGCCGCGCTGCCTCAGTTGCCTTGGCCCAAATCCATGCGCTGGGCGGACAACCCGACCCGTTGGGTGCGCCCCTTGCACGGAATTCTCTGTATACTTGATGGCAAAGTTGTGCCGGTAGAATTTGCGGGCGTGAAAGCAAGTAACAGTACAATGGGCCACCGCTTCCTCGCGCCCAAGGCCATCAAGATCAAGAATTTCGCCGACTACAAAGCCAAGTTGAAGAAAGCCTTCGTCATGGTCGATCCGGCGGAGCGCACCAAGGTCATTGCCGATGGATTGGCCAAGCTCGCCGCGAAAGAAAATCTGGTGGTGAAAGACGACCCCGGCTTGCTCGCTGAAGTCGTTGGGCTGGTGGAATGGCCGGTGCCTTTGATCGGCACCATCGATGCCGCGTTCATGGACGTGCCCGCCGAAGTGCTCACATCGGCTATGCGCAAACACCAGAAGTATTTCGCGCTGACCAAAAAGAACGGTGATCTCGCGCCGCGCTTCGGCGTTATTGCCAACATGGTCGCCAAGGACAAAGGCAAAGCCATTATCGCGGGCAATGAACGAGTTCTGCGTGCGCGTCTGTCGGACGCCAAGTTCTTCTGGGATCAGGACCGTCAGGAAAAACTCGGCGCGCGCGTTGCGAAACTGCAAGAACGCGTGTTCCAGGCCAAGCTCGGCACCATGCGCGATAAAGTCGAGCGTATTGTCGAGGGCGCCGCGTTCCTGACGGACTATGTGCCCGGCGCGGAAAAAGCCGCCGTCGCCCAGGCTGCGTTGCTCTGCAAAGCCGACCTCTCCACCGGCATGGTCGGTGAGTTTCCGGACCTGCAAGGCATCATGGGCCGCTACTATGCGCGTCACGACGGCGAACCCGACAGTGTCGCCGAAGCCATCGCCGAACACTATTCGCCGCAGGGACCGAACGATGCGTGTCCTGCCGCGCCGGTCAGCGTCGTTGTTTCGCTTGCCGATAAGATCGATAGCCTTGTGGGCTTCTTCGCCATCGATGAAAAACCGACCGGCTCGAAAGATCCCTTCGCATTGCGCCGCGCCGCGCTCGGTGTGATCCGCCTTATCCTCGAGAACAAGCTGCGCCTGCCGCTAACCACAGCGTTCGAATATTTCCTCGGTGCTTACGAAAATATCGGCCAGGTCAATCCGTCGAACCTCGCGGAGTCGTTGATGGACTTCTTCGCCGACCGGCTGAAGGTCCACTTGCGCGATCAGGGCGTGCGCCATGATCAAGTCTCGGCCGTATTCGCCCTGGGCGGCGAGGATGATCTCGTGCGTCTCTTGGCGCGTGTCGATGCCCTGTCCAAGTTCCTCGACAGCGACGACGGGGCAAACCTTCTCGTCGCTTACCGCCGCGCGGCCAATATCGTGCGCATCGAGGAAAAGAAGGACGGAGCGTCCTACGGCGGGGCGGTCAATGAGGCCGATCTCGGGGCAGGCGAAGCGACCACGTTGCTCCAGGCCATCGACTCGGCCGACAGCTTGGCAGGCTCGGCCATCGACAAAGAGAATTTTGGGGCCGCCATGGCCGCTCTGGCGACGCTGCGCCAGCCTGTGGATATCTTTTTCGACAAGGTCACTGTGAACGCCGACGATGCCACGCAGCGCGAAGCTCGCCTGCGGCTCCTGTCCAGGATCGTCGCGGCCATGGGCCGGGTGGCTGACTTTGGGAAGGTCGAGGGAGGCACCGCCGCCTAGCTTACATTCCCAGCTTCCTTACATGGGAATCTTTCCCTTGCCGCCAGAATCTCCCTTGAAGACCCCATAAATGTAAGTATGACTTGGCGCCTTACATGTAAGCGCGGCTTTGCTTACATTTGAACTAGCTTACATATAGGTGCGTTATGGCTGAGAAATCCCGCGATGAGGCCCTGGAACAGGCCATTTCCGAGGCCGGCGGTGTCGCCGCTCTGGCCCGGTCCATCAAAGTCACCCCCCAAGCCATCAGCCAATGGGACCGTGTGCCCGCTGAGCGGGTTATCGCGGTCGAGGAGGCCACCGGCGGGCGGGTGCTCCGCAGTGCCCTGAGGCCAGACCTGTACCCCACGGGCGCCGCAGCGGACGCCAGTACTCCCTCCCATTGGGTTTACGCCTTCGGCGGCGGCAAGGCCGACGGCGCGGCGGCCATGAAGGATCTCTTGGGCGGCAAGGGTGCCAATCTCGCTGAAATGAGCGGCATCGGCATCCCGGTACCGCCGGGCTTCACGATCAGCACCGAGGTCTGCACCTACTACTACGCCAACGGAAAATCCTACCCGTCCGACCTTCAAGACCAAGTGGCCAAGGCGCTCGGCAATATCGAATCTCTGACGGGGCGCACATTCGGCGATGCATCAAATCCGCTCCTCGTCTCCGTGCGCTCTGGCAGCCGCGCGTCCATGCCCGGCATGATGGACACCATCCTCAATCTCGGCCTCAACGATGAAACGGTGGAAGGGCTTGCGGCGCAATCGGGCGATGCGCGTTTTGCCTACGACAGTTATCGCCGCTTCATTCAGATGTATTCCGACGTCGTGCTCGGCGTGGATGATTACGATCTCGAAAGCCTGCTCGACATCGCCAAGGAAGATAAGGGCGTCACCCTCGACACCGAATTGAACGCGGACGATTTGAAAGCGCTCGTCCAGGCGTTCAAAGATAAAGTCGAAGAGGAATTGGGTGAGCCGTTCCCGCAAGACGTTCAAAAGCAATTGTGGGGCGCCATCGGCGCGGTGTTCGGCAGTTGGATGAACGCCCGCGCCATCACATATCGCGCCTTGCACGAAATCCCCGACACGTGGGGAACGGCGGTCAACGTGCAGGCGATGGTGTTCGGCAATATGGGCGATGATTGCGCCACCGGCGTGTGCTTCAGTCGCGATCCGTCCACCGGCGCCAATGTTTTTTACGGCGAGTACCTTGTGAACGCGCAAGGCGAGGACGTTGTTGCCGGCATTCGCACGCCGCAGCAGATCACCATCGACGGCAAGAACGCGCAGCACTCCGATCTTCCCGCCATGGAAGAGACCATGCCGGCGTTGTTTAAGGAACTTGTGGATGTGCGCAACACACTTGAGCGCCACTACACCGACATGCAGGACATGGAGTTCACCATCGAGAAGGGCAAGCTCTGGATGCTGCAGACCCGCAACGGCAAGCGCACGGCGCAGGCGGGTTTTAAAATCGCAGTGGACATGGCACGAGAAGGCCTCATCACAGAAGAAGAGGCCGTGCGCCGCATCGATCCCGCGCAGCTCGATCAGCTTTTGCACCCTACGCTCGATCCGAAAGCACCGCGTGAATTGCTCTCGCGCGGTCTGCCCGCCTCGCCGGGCGCGGCGTCCGGAAAAATCGTCTTCACCGCCGATGCGGCGGAGGATTGGGTCAAGCGCGGCGAAGCCGTCATTCTCGTGCGCCGGGAAACCAGCCCCGAGGACATCGGTGGCATGCACGTCAGCCAAGGCATTCTTACCACCCGCGGCGGCATGACCAGTCACGCCGCCGTCGTCGCGCGGGGCATGGGCACGCCGTGTGTGTGCGGCGCGGGGGATATTCACGTGGACGCGGCGGCCAAGACGGCGCGCATCCGCGACAAAATCCTCATGGAAGGTGACGTGATTACCCTCGATGGGGCCACCGGCGAGGTGTTCGACGGCAAGGTCGCCACCATTCAACCCGAACTCACCGGCGATTTCGCAACGCTCATGGAGTGGGTGGATAAGATTCGCCGCCTGAAGGTTCGCGCCAATGCGGAAACACCGCACGATGCCACCACCGCGCGCAAGTTCGGCGCGGAAGGCATCGGATTGTGCCGCACCGAACACATGTTCTTCGATCCCAAACGCATCCTAAACGTCCGGCAAATGATCCTGGCGGCCGATGCGGGCGGGCGTCGCGCTGCATTGGACAAACTTCTGCCCCATCAGCGCAGTGACTTCGTGAAGCTTTTCACCGTGATGGCGGGGCTCCCGGTCACCATCCGCCTTTTGGACCCGCCGCTACACGAATTCCTGCCGCAAACGGATGCGGAAATAACGGAAGTGGCGAAAGATGCCGGCGTTTCCGAAGAGTCCGTGCGCGACATGATGTCCAGTCTGCACGAGACCAATCCGATGTTGGGACACCGGGGAGTCAGGCTCGGCATTTCCCATCCCGAGATTTATGAAATGCAGGCCCGCGCGATTTTCGAGGCGGCGGTGCGCGTCAAAAAGCATGGCTGCGAAGTGATACCGGAAGTGATGATTCCTCTCGTCGGCACCCGCAAGGAGCTCGACCTTATGAAAAAGGTCGTGGATGACACGGCCAAAGTTGTGTTCGAGGAAGCGAGCGAGTCCGTGGACTATCTGGTCGGCACCATGATCGAGTTGCCGCGCGCCGCGCTTCAAGCTGCGGACATCGCCAAGACGGCCGAGTTCTTTTCCTTCGGCACGAACGATCTCACGCAAACCACGCTTGGTTTGTCCCGCGATGATTGCGCGAACATCATCGAAGAATACAAAAAGCGCGGCATCTACGAAAAGGATCCCTTCGCCAGCCTCGATCAAGATGGCGTCGGCGAGTTGGTCAGTCTTGCCGCCGAGCGCGGTCGCAAAACCCGCAAAGGCATGAAGCTCGGTATTTGCGGGGAACACGGCGGCGATCCGGAATCCATCCGCTTCTGCCACACCATCGGTCTCGATTATGTTTCGTGCTCGCCGTACCGGGTGCCGGTGGCGCGCCTTGCGGCGGCGCAGGCGGCACTCGTAGAAATGGCCGGCACATAGACTTTGGAGGCTTTATGCAGCCCATTACCGCCATCGAAGATTTAGAAGCGCTCTACGGAGGACCGGTAGAGGCGGCGTTGGTCAAAGAAGTGCCTCAACTGACCTCCGGCTACCGCGCTCTTATAGCCGCGTCGCCCTTCTGCATTCTGGCCACCGCCGGTCCCGAAGGATTGGACTGTTCGCCGCGCGGTGACCGTCCCGGCTTCGTGAGGGTTGTCGACGACAAAACCCTCATTCTCCCGGATCGGCGCGGCAACAATCGCGTCGATTCCTTGCGCAATATTGTCCGTGATCCAAGGATCGCGCTCTTGTTTCTCATTCCGGGGGCGGGAGTCACCTTGCGCGTTAACGGTCGCGCATACGTCACTGCCGATGCCGACCTGCTTGATTCCTTCGCTGTCGACGGCAAGACACCGCGCAGTGCGATTGTCATCGAAATTACCGAGACCTATTTCCAATGCGCCCGAGCCATCATGCGCTCACAGCTTTGGGAACCCGCAAGCCGTATTGAGCTGGACGCTATACCCTCGGCGGGTGAGATGCTGGCGGGGGCTTCCGCGGGCCGGGTTGGCGGCGCGCCTTACGATGCTGCCTGGCCGCGCCGCGCCCGGGACACCATGTGGTGAGAAGGTTTTAGTCGACAATCCAAAGATAAATCGTCCGATCGCCGACTTTCACCGTTTTGTCCGGCGTCCAGTCGCCCATCTTGAACAGATGCGAGACGATGCGTGATCCGGGCGCAAGCTGCGCCTCCAGTCGCGGGCGCAGCACTTTGTTTGCGTCGTCTGCCAAATACATGGTCACCACACTCGCCTCGGTGTAGTCGGTGTCATAAATATCGGCCTTGCGGAAGCTCACGCGGTCGGCCACGCCTACTGCCTTTGCGTTTTCTTGCGCGAGTGCCACCAGTTTCGGATCAATCTCGATGCCCATGCCGCGCGCCGCGCCGAAGTCGTGTACCGCGGCGATGGGAATACGTCCGTCCCCCGACCCAAGATCGTAAACCACGTCACCCGGCCCCACGTTGGCAAGGTCGAGCATCGCATGCACCACGTTATCAGGCGTGGTCACGAAGGGGATGTTGAAATAACGGGGAACATTTGCGTATTCGGTTTGCGGTGTTTCTGCCGCGCATCCCGCTAGATGGCCCGTCAATCCAAATAGGAATAATTGAATCGCTTTCATTAGACGCTGCGCTTACAAACTCGTTGCATCCGGCCTATGTGCCATGAAAGCCTATGGCGTGTACAATTCGGAATGCGGCGAGGAAGGATGTGAAACCAAAATGAGCACACAGTCTTCGGTCCCTTTGCGCCGCCTCGGGCGCAGCGGTCTGATCGTTTCGCGTCTTTGCCTGGGGACGCTGATGTTCGGGGCGCGGCTCTCGGAAGCCGAGTCCAAGCGCATGGTCGATTTCGCCTTCGAGCGTGGGGTCAATTTTATCGACACGGCGGACAATTATGTCAGCGGCCGCGCCGAGGAAATCACCGGCCGGGCCATTGCGAAAAACCGGGACCGCTGGGTGCTTGCGACCAAGGTGGCCACGCCCGCGCCCGACCCCGGCCCCAACCGGCGCGGCTTGTCGCGCAAGTGGATCATGGAGCAGGTCGCGGCCTCGTTGAAACGCCTCGGCACCGATTACATCGACATTCTGTACCTGCACAAAGAAGACATCCTCACGCCGCTCGAGGAAACCGTGCGCGCACTCGCGGACTTGCAGCGCGCGGGGTCCATCCGCTACTTCGGCGTATCGAACTATCGTGCTTGGCGCATCGCGCGCATCTGCGAGATTTGCGATTCCGAAAACATCGACCGGCCGGTGGCGAGCCAGCCGCTTTATCATTGTCTCGTCCGTAAGATCGAAACAGAGGAATTGCCCGCCTGCGAACACTATGGGCTGGGCGTTTTTCCGTTCAGCCCCATCGCGCGCGGCGTGCTGACGGGAAAATATGCTGACGGCGCCGCGCCACCGGAGGGCAGTCGCGCCGCTTCCCCTCCCACGGAAGGGGGCGATGCGGACGAGGCCACCCGCAAGCGCGCCAATACCCAGGCCCACAAGCGCATGATGGATACCGAGTTTCATCCCGACAATTTGCGTGCGGCGGCGGCTATCGCCCAATACGCACGGGCGCGCGGCGCCGATCCCGGCGCATTTGCTATCGCGTGGGCGCTGTCCAATCCGCTCATCACCGGCGCCATCGCCGGTCCGCGCACGCAAGAGCAGTGGGAAAGCTATTTCAAGGCGTTTGACGTGGAGTGGACGCCCGAGGACGAAGCTTTTGTGGATTCCGTTGTTGCGCCCGGGACGACGGCAATCCCGAATTACATTGATCCGATGTATCCCGTGGATGGCCGCAGGAATATCGAATTCGGAAGGCCGGGCAGCGGACCGTTGGATACGGGCTTCGTGCCGGTCAAACTCAAATAGCCCTTCGTCTGATTAAGACCCGCGTTTCGCCGTGACCGTATGGGTCGTGCCGTTCACGGTGAATTTTAGGGCCATGGTATCGCCGGACGCTTGTCCCTCGAACGTGATGGGAATGCGCGCATTGCCGCGCGGCAACTGGGCCGTGAACGACAATGATGTGCCGTTGACCCGCTCGCCGTCGATGCGCACTGATCCTGCGGCGTTTTGCAGTAAACCCGAGACCTCTTGAAACTCTTGCGTCAGGTCTAGGCTGTAGTCGGCTCCGTCTGCCGTCCAGCTCCACCTCCCGCCCATTTTTGCGGGCACCTTCCACATATAAATGCGCCGACCCTCGATAGTTTGCGCTGCGTCGGGAATCCAATCGCGCATGTCGAAATAGTGCGACACCACGCGCGTGCCGGGCTCCATGTCCAAGATGCGCGGACGCAAATCCAAGTTGATGGAGTGCAATAGGTACAGTGTGAGAACTGTCGCTTCGTCAAAGCTTGTTTTGAAAATATCGGCGACTTCGAAAGTCGCCCGGTCGGCAATGCCTTCTCTTTGGGCGGTCGCGCGCGCCTGATCGATCAGCTCGACATCGAGGTCGTAGCCGACGCCCTTTTTGACACCGAAGTCCTTGACCGCCGCATGGACAATCCGCCCGTCGCCCGAGCCAAGGTCGTAAACAATGTCGTCCGGTCCGGCGTCCGCCAGCTCCAGCATGGCTTGCACCACCTCGGGCGGCGTGGGCACATAGGGCACGTCGAATTTGAAGAAATTGTCAATGGTTTCGACGCCGCTGCCTTGAGCGAAGGCGGGCGCGGATATAGCGAGCGGCAGCAATGCCAGAAGGTAAATCCATTTAAAGGGCATCATCGCCACCTCCCGCTTGGACAAGGTGGAAAGATTATCAGGTTTGCGCTGCCGCGTCCTCTTCTCCGCCCGGCAGTTCCATCCAGCTTGGAACAATGGGTGAGATTTCGGCGTCTCCTGATTGTAGGGGACCTTCGCCCGCGTTTTTCCACACGTCGAGACGCACCAGGGCAAGGCCATGGTTTCCCCAGGCGCTTTTCATTTCGCCTGCATCTTTTCCGTTTGCCGTCAGGGAGGTGCCAGGCTGCGGAACGTCGCCTTCAATGGCAACGGGCATGAGGCGTTTCTTTATCAGCGCGCGGTAGTGGGTGCGGGCCGTTAGCTCCTGGCCCATGTAGCAGCCCTTGTTGAAGTCCACGCCGTGCAGTTCTTTGAATCCGCTTTCCAGCAAAAGAGCCTTTTCGATTTCCAAATCGCGGCTGCCGTCAGGCAGGCCTAAAGCCAAACGGTGGCCGTCGAAGTCTTCGGGCGATTTTTCTTCCAAGCCGGCGGTTTTCAAAACGTCTGTCGCGGCGTTGGCATTCAAGGCCCAGCGTGCGCCCGCATCCCGCAACCGCGGGTCGCGATAGATCAAGCCTTCGTCGCTGGCGCGCATCACGTCGTCCGCGTCGGAAAGGCCCAAAGCGGTGTCTGCGCCATCCCCCCAGGCAACGCCGACAATCATGTCGTCGTCGGGCGCAATATTTACCTTGGAGCGCAGCTTGTATCGCGAAAGCCGGGTCACAAGATCGTCCCGCCGCTCGCGCTCACACTCTAGGTATATGACGCCATTAAGCGGAAAGACGAAAAATTCATGCAGAAACTTCCCCTGCGGCGTGAGTAAAGCCGCCCAAATAACGCCGCCGCGCTCAACCTTACGCATGTCGTTGGAAACAAGGCCCTGCAAAAAGGTTGCGGACTCAGAACCCGTCAGTGCAACAAGCGCGCGGTGAGGGAGAACGGAATAGTAAGCCATGGATAATTCCTGCATTGAGTGCTGCCCAGATATGTAGCACGCATTGCGGGCGCGGCAAGGCATGTGAAATTGGGCTCAAGCTCCCCTTTCTCCGGGGGCCATAGAGGCGTATAACCCCGCCGTATGCGTATCGTTTTTCTTGACGACTCTATCCCATACGACGGTTACACGTCGCTGCGCAGGCCCCTGGGCGGGCCCGAGAAAGCCGTGGCAAGTCTCGCCGCCGCGCTGTCCTTGGCGCAGCACGATGTGACGGTGGTCAACCGCACGCCCTATTCTCACATGGCCGACGGCGCCTATTGGGTGCCCATAAACGATTCTGCGGTGCCGCGCGCCGCGGATGTCGTCATCGCCGTGCGTAAACCTTCTTTATTGGGCACGATCAGGAATGTCGAGCAGCGCATTATGATGGTGACCGGACCCACCGATTATTTGTCGGCGGAGGCAAACCAAAAATTATGGGATTCGTTCGCGCCCGCTTTAATGTTTGTCAGCCCGGCGCAGGCAGCTACGTATAATGGAAAATTGAAATCGGTCGTCGTGCCGCCCGGCGTACGCAACGCCTATTTTGAAACGACAATCGATACGAATGATTTGTCGCCGGAAGAATTGGTGTACGCGGAAAACGCCATAAAGCAGGCCGCGCGTGAAGAAGCGCCCAAGCCGCATGCCATCGTGACGACGCATCCTCTGCACGGACTGGATTGGCTTCTCGACATCTGGACGAAGCAGATACATCCGCGCCTTCCCGAAGCGAGGTTGTCCGTGTATTCGGCGGTGCTTTCCAAAGGCATTCGGACCGACGAAGTTCCGGAGTCCATGACCGCTGTGTTCGAGCAGGTGAAAGCCGCGGCGGAATCCAATGTCGTGGTTGTCGATCCGCGCAACGACGAGGGTATGGCGGACGCGTATCGGCGCTCGCGAGTTCATCTGTACCCGGGTCATGCGCAGGACTTTGCCTGCTGGACGTTGCTGGAATCTCAAACGGCCGGATTGCCCGCCGTGGCGCGTAATCTCGGCGGCGTCAGTGAGCGGGTCATGAATGGACAGTCCGGATATATCGTTCCGGATGCAGACGCCTTTGCCAATGTTGCTGTGCAAATCCTTAGCGACGACAGCGTATTTAAAAGTCTCAGCGAAGGAGCCGGCGCCGAGGCGCGCCGGCGCACCTGGCCGCAGGCCGCGAGCGAGCTTACGGACTTTATTTCCCAACTTCAGGACGCGGCGGCCTAAACCACTGTGAAAATATTGTTCATCACGTATACGCGGATCGGCGATGCCGTTCTGTCTTCCGGTGTTTTAAAGCATCTCGTGGACCGCTATCCCGACGCACGCTTTACCGTCGCGTGCGGGCCTATGGCGGCGTCCTTGTTCGACGCGGTGCCGCGTCTCGATAATGTCATCGTGATGACAAAGCGCCCGCTCGATTTTCACTGGTTTTCCCTTTGGCGCACGGTGCGTTCCGTGAAGTGGGACATGGTCGTTGATCTGCGCCGGTCGCTTGTCTCGTATTTTGTCCGGGCCAGACATCGCCATGTGCTCTCAGCCACGGACAATTCCATCCACCGTGTGGCCTTGCTCTCATCGGTTTTGGGATTGAACGAGCCGGCCGCGCCGCATCTTTTCACGGCACCGAAAAATGAGGAGGCGGCGGCGCGTCTGATCCCGGACAAAGAACCTGTTCTGGCGATCGCGCCCATTGCCGCCGACCGACGCAAGACCTGGCCGTTGGAGAGCTATAGCGCTCTTGCCAAGCGGCTGCTGGACAAAGGCGGGCCGTGCGAGGGTTGGCGGGTGGCGCTGTTCGGCGGTCCGGCGGATGCGGGATTGGCCGAGCCGGTCGTCGAAGCCTTAGAGGAATTCAAGCCGATCAAATTTTTCGGGCAGACCGACCTTCTGACGGTATTTGCAGCCTTGAAGCGGTGCCGGGCGTTCGTGGGTAATGACTCTGGACTCAGCCATCTTGCCGCGGCGGCGGGTTTACCCACCCTGGCCGTGTTCGGGCCGACGGATCCGGTGTGCTATAGCCCGTGGGGCGGGCAATGCGCGGTGGTTCGCGCGGACAGAGATGACCCGCAAATCGGTGAATTGCAGCCCGAGAATGTCGAGGCCGCGTTCTCTCACCTCATGGACTCCGTTCCGGCCGCCGAAAGTACGCCAGCTTCAAACTGAGCCCTTGGCATATCCCCTAAGCCTATGCGAAACCTAGAGTTAGGAAGGCTGGGGGTGTCCATTTGAATATCTTCCATCTCTTGTCGGGTGCGCCCTATGGCGGGGTCGAGCGGCAGGTGGAGCGCATGGTCAGCGCGCTTCAGCCGCACAAGATGGTGCAGCGCGTGATGCTGCGCCACAATCATGCGCGCGCCGAACGATTGGCTGCGATCGGCGCGGTCGCCGTCGCGATGTCATTTCCCAGCCGCTTCGCGTTTTTGGATCGCCGCAAGATCAACAGTGAAATCCGGCGCTTCAATCCTGACTTGGTGATTTCCTGGACCGCGGATGTGGCGCCGTTTGTCGAGAAGGGCGCGTTTGTTCATCTCGGCAGGATCGGTTCGGATTTTAACGGAAGCCTGCTTGCCAACTGCGATCATCTGTTTACGCCGTCAACCTCGCGGGCCGACAAAGCGAAGAACGCGCAAATTCCATCGCAGCGCGTTCATGTGCTGCCGCACTTGCCGGCATTGGATGCAGGCGCGCGCGAAATAAAACCGCTGGCGCGGAAGAAATATTTCACGCCGCCGGCATCAAAGCTGATTGTCACCGCTGCGCGTCTTGAAAAAGACTCCGGCCTGGATGTTTTGTTCAAAGCGCTCGCGCGTCTTCCCGATCACTATCTTTGGGTCGCAGGCGACGGCGATGAGCGTGAGCTTCTCGAAGCCCAGGCCCATGAAGCGGGCGTGAAACCGCGCACTCGCTTTATCGGCTGGCACGACGATCTGGCGCCGATCATCGCGGCGGGTGACGTGTTCGTTTGTCCCTCGCCGCATGAAGACGTAGGCGATGTGGTGCTCGAAGCCTGGGGCGCGGGCGCGCCGGTGGTGGCCGCTGACGCCCTGGGTCCGGGCCTCCTGATCCGTGATCAGGACAACGGTTTGCTGGTGCGCGTGGGTGATCCGGTCGGCATGGCCGAGGCCATCAAGTGGCTGTGCAAGGACGCGGAAATGGCGCGAAAGCTGGGTGCGGCGGGCAAGGCCAGCGTCACCGGTTCCTACGCGGCGGACAAGATCGTGCCGCAGTATCTCGACCTCTTCAAAAAGCTGGCGTCCGAACTCGCGCCGAAAATGGGCGCATAGGTTCTCTGCATGTGTGGGATTGCCGGCGTCATGATGCGCGACGGCCGGCCCCTGCCGGACGGTGTTCTTCAAAAGCTAGCGGATGCGCTTCATCACCGCGGCCCGGACGGGCGCGGTGAATTGCATCGCGGTGACGTTGGCTTGGTTCACACGCGCTTGGCGATCATCGATGTGGGCGGCGGCAAGCAACCCATCAGCGCGCCGGACGGCTCGGCGATTGTCGTCAACGGCGAGATCTACAACGATCCGGATTTGCGCCGCGAGTTTTCAACGGCGCATTATCTTACCGGCTCGGACAGCGAGAGCGCGCTGCATTTGTACCGCGCCCGCAAGGAAAACTTCGCGGGCGGTTTGCGCGGCATGTACGCGCTGGCCATCCACGATCCGTCGGAAAACAAATTCATCCTGGCGCGCGATCCATTCGGGATCAAACCGCTGTACTATGCAGAAACGGCGGCGTGTTTTTGTTTTGCCTCCGAGCCGCAGGCGCTGATCGCCGCGGGGTTGGTGAAACCTGACGTGAACGAGATCGTGCGCGATGAAGTGCTCGCGCTGCAATTTTCGACGGATACAGAGACTCCATTTACAAACATTCACCGCCTCGCGCCGGGCGAAACGATGATCGTGCAAAACGCGCGCATCATCGAGCGGCTCGAACATCCCGATGTGTTCGCGGCAAAGGCGGTTTCACGCCCGGACCGCGACGCGGTGACCGAGTTTGATCTGGATTTCGAAAATGCGGTGAAAGCGCACCAAAGATCGGATGTGCCGTTCGGCATGTTTCTCTCGGGCGGAATCGACTCGGCGGCGGTTCTGGCGATGATGGCGCGGCTCAATGACGCCCCGGTGCTGGCCTATACCGCCGCGTTTCCCGGCACCGGCGCCCATGATGAGCGCGAAAATGCGCGGAATGCGGCCCAGGCGGCGCGGGCAGAACACGTGGAAGTGACGGTTTCGGCCGCCGATTTCTGGGAAAACCTGCCGCAGATCGCCGCCGCGATCGACGATCCGGCGCCCGATTACGCGGTGGTGCCCACGTTTTTGCTGGCCAAACGGGCAGCTAGAGAAGTGAAAGTGGTGCTGACCGGCGAGGGGGGCGATGAATTGTTCGCTGGCTACGGGCGTTATCGCGCCGTTTTGCGCCGCTGGCCCTTCCGAAAAACGCCGTTTCGCAAGCATATTCTGGCGGAAAGCGGGGTTCTGCGCACGGTTCCACCCACCTGGCGCGACGGTTTAAGCGCGGTTGAGCGTGCGCTTTTGCACGGTAAAGAAGGCAAATTGCACGGTTCGAGTACGGTTTTGCGCGCATATCAGACGGCGGACTGCCAAACGTGGCTGCCGAACGATCTTTTGATCAAACTCGACCGCTGTCTGATGGCTTTCGGGGTCGAAGGACGCGTCCCATTCCTTGATCCGCGTATGGCCCGTTTCGCCTTTTCGTTGAAGGACGAACAGAAGGTGCGCGGTCCGCTCGGCAAGTGGGTGGTGCGCCAGTGGCTCTCGGAAAATTTCCCGGCGGCCAAGGCGTTCGAGCACAAACGCGGATTCACCGTGCCGGTGGGCGAGTGGATCGCCGAGGACGGCGCACGCCTCGCGCCGCTGATGGTGAAACAAGAAGGTATCAAACAAATTTGCGTGCCGGAAAATGTCGAAGCGCTATTTAAAAACGTGAACGGACGAAACGGTCACGCCGCATGGACGCTGCTATTCTATGCGTTGTGGCACAAGCGGCATATTGAAGGCGTGAAATCGTCCGGCAGTGTTTTCGAAACTCTGTAACCACCCGTTTTGGCACCTATGGCACGAGGCCAGGGCAAAATACCCCATGGGGGTATATGTCAAGCGGGCTTATTGCGTTTGCGCGGGCGCGGGCAGAGGTCTAAGGATAGAGCGCATATAAGTTCATATTTTTTCGCGGCAAAGGGCGTTTTCGTGAGCGATTCATTTGATTTTGTGATCCACGGCGGGGCGGTGTTCCTGCCCGGCGGGCCGACGGAAGTGGACGTGGGCGTGCGCGGCGGAAAGATCACCGAGATCGGCGACTTGAAAAGCGCCAAGGCCGCCGAGCGGTTCGATGCGTCGAACCTCACCGTGCTGCCCGGGTGCATCGACGAGCAGGTGCATTTCCGCGAGCCGGGCAATACGCACAAGGAAGATCTGGAATCGGGCACCCGCGGCGCGGCCCTCGGCGGGATTACGACCGTTTTCGAGATGCCCAACACCGATCCGTCCACCACCACCGCTGAGGCGCTGGCCGATAAGGTGATCCGCGCGATCGGGCGGTCGTGGACCGACTTTGCATTTTATATCGGCGCGTCACCGGAAAACGCAGAGGAGTTAGGCGCGCTGGAAAAACTGCCTGCTTGCTGCGGGGTGAAGATGTTCATGGGCGCGAGTACGGGCACGTTGCTGGTTGCGGATGATGAAACCGTGGCGCGGGTTTTGAAATCCGGGACGCGGCGGGTGACCGTGCACAGCGAAGACAACATGCGCCTGGAGGAACGCGCGCATCTGGTTAAGGACGGCGCGCCGGTGGCCATGCACGCCGAATGGCGGGACGTAGAAACCGCCGTGCGCTCGACGACGCGGCTGATCAAGCTGGCGCGGGAAGCCGGGCGGCGCATTCATGTGCTGCACATTACCACGGCGGAAGAGATGGACATTCTGCGCCACGCCAAGGATATCGCGACGGTCGAAGTGCTGCCGCAGCATCTGACCTTGGCCGCGCCGGAGTGTTACGAAAAGCTGGGCAGCTTCGCGCAAATGAACCCGCCGATCCGCGATGCGCGGCACCGCGAGGCTTTGTGGGATGCGGTGAACGCCGGGATCGTCGATTGCATCGGTTCGGACCACGCGCCGCATACCCGCGAGGAAAAAGCGCGGCCCTATCCGCGCAGCCCGTCGGGACTCACAGGCACACAAACCCTGGTGCCGATCATGCTGAACCATGTGCACGAAGGGCGGCTGACCTTGTCGCGCTTTGTGGAACTGACGAGTTCAGGGACGGAGCGGGTGTTCGGCATCAAGGGCAAGGGGCGCATCGATGTCGGTTACGACGGCGATTTCACGGTGATCGATTTAAGGGCCGAGCGCACCATTACCAACGATTGGATCGCGAGCAAGTCCGGCTGGACGCCTTACGACGGGATGAAAGTGACCGGCTGGCCGAAGGCGACCATCGTGCGCGGCAACATCGTCATGCGCGAGGATGAATTGGTCGCCAAACAAATCGGCGCGCCGGTGCACTTTACCGAGACGGAGTAATCAACACGTCGTTTCCCACAGGACGGTTTCTTCCTGCAGGCGTTCGTATTCGCGGCCGCTGAAATCACCTTTGGAGACAATCCCGCGCAGCTTGCCATCCTCGACAACCGGCAGATGCCGGTAGCCACCGTCCTGCATCATGCGCAATGCTTCGATGGCCGCTTTGCCCGCCGCGGGGGTGTCCAGGCTTTTGGTCATCACGTCCGCAAGTTTTGTCGCGGCCGGATCAAGCCCTTCGGCGATCACGCGCCCGGCGGCATCGCGTGCGGTGAAAATACCGACAAGATTTTCCTTTTCCACAATCAGAATGGCGCCGATGCGCTGATCGCGCATGAGAGCGCACGCTTGCTGTACGGTGCTGTTCGGCGGCAAAGTGACGAGATCGTTGTTTTTGACCAGTTCGGAAACCTGTCTCATGGGCGCCTACTTGCGCCACTTTAGACAGTGCCGACTTTTCGGCTTTGACGCAGGTCAACCGGCGCCGCGGTGAGGGCTAAATATCCTTCGTCTCTTCGCGGATATCCGCCGCGGTAGCGAGCTCGCCGCCCGCTTTCATGATGGCGTTCGCGGTTTCCTCCACCAATTGCGGGTTGGTTTTGTCCGAGCCCCAAACGATGTCCTCCAGCCCCGTGCGCACGTGGCCGCCGAGGGCAACTGCATCGGGAATAATCGGCGTCACGTCGCCTTTCAGCGCGGCGATCATCCACGGCGCGCCGGGATCACAGTCGTTCAGCGTGGCGAGGTACGCATCGATACCATAGCGCTTGGGCATGAAGCCGAAGGTGAACTGATCTGAGAACATGAAACGGTAGACCGGCTTCTTGAGTCCCGGATGCAGGGCGGCAATCGCAGATCCAAGCCGGATGAAGCCGGGATCATATAAAGCGAAGGTGGGGCGCAGTTTGTGCTTGGCCGCGACCGCCATACCCGCGCGGATGTCGCTTTCCACATTCATATAGACCATGCCGAGTTTGCTGGCCTTGATGTCGTTCACGTCCGAGAAGTTCACCGAGCCCGGATCGACGATGGCCCATTCCAGAATGCCGCGCGCGCCAAGGGTGTCGGCGGGCGTGTGCCGCCACGCGCCGGTGACGCCAACTTCCGAGCCGGGCTGCGATGCGCTGGAGATGGTGGGGTAGATGATGACATCGACCTGGGATTTGATGCCTTCGATGATGGCGGCGTAGACATCCGGACTGTCGTTTTGAACCCCGGTGTTCGGATCGTAGGCATGAACATGAATCACGGACGCACCGGCTTTCACCACCGCGATGCCGTCCCGCACGCATTCCTCGACGGTGACCGGAATATTGGGCTGGTTCTTTTTGGTCCACGGTCCGTTGAGCGCGGCCTCCAGCCAGACTTTGCTTTTTCTATTCGCGGCCATGATGTCCTCCCCCTATGAGCGAGAACGAAGTTTGGCCGCTATGGCTAAAGGCGGCAAGGGGCGATGTTTCTGCGACTAGGGTTGCAGCACGGCCCAATCTTCATCCACGCCCTTGGCGATGGGTTCTTTTGTGGACGCATGCACACGCCTGTAAACCGGCTGCCCCTTATAGGCCCATTGGTCGCGGTCGTCGGTGCGCTCAACGACCGTCCACAGGCCGACGACCCGCTATCGAAGGGCAAGACAGTTATAACGGACTTGGCTCCGGAGCTGATCGAAGTAGGCCGGGTCCTTTCGGGGACCTATAACATTGAAGTCCCGCCGACATGCGCAGAGCAGTTGGCCATGCGCAAGGCCGTCAACGGCTGATCAGGCGCTCAAATCCTTTAGATAGCTATTGACCGCTGTTCGCAGCTGCCGGCCGAGAGCGGCGACACGGTTTTCGATCCGCGAAACGGGCGCGCCGAGAACGATCGCATCGCGCCGGTCGCGGAACGGAAACGGCACAGCAATGCCCGCCACGCCGGGCGCGTATACAGCCAGGTTCACAAACCAGCCATCTTTCATGCTTTTTTGGATATCGCGTTCGACTGAGTCGGCACTCATATATGCTGCTTTTTCGTACTTCTGATATTTGATGCGCTTCAATATGGCCGCGCGTTCCTCCTGTGAATGCTGTGATAAGATCGCGCGCCCGGCCGCGGCGACATGTATGGGCAGGCGTTGTCCGACGTTGGCGATGTAACGGATGTCCGCCGGTGGCTCGACCACATCTAAAAACACAACGCTTGTTCCAGCCGGCGCCGCCAGGATCATCGTCTCGCCAGTTTCTTGCATCAACTGAACAAGTAATTTGTGAACGGAGTCAGGCAACGGCTGGGAGTCAGAAACTTCGCGGGCGAATTCCATCCACTTCGATGTGGGATAATATCCGCCGCGCGGGACTGGCTGATACAGATACCCGTGGTCCACCAGAGTAGAGATCATGTTGAAGACGCTGGACCTAGGCCAGGAAAATTCTTCGACAATTTCCCGAACGGACAATGGCTTCTTAGTGCGTACATAGAAGTCCATCAGTTTGAACAGGTTCGAAAGCTGTTTCACAAACATAACAATATCTGCCCCCGACGGCGCCAAAGCCCTACATTGCGGATTGATCGCTAAAATGTACAGTGTTATGATCTTGTAAGTCCAATAGTTTGGACTTTTATTCCGCACGGCAAATAGCGTGAAATTGCTGTGATATGCCCTGTGCAGATCGTGGGCGAGCCACCAAGAAGGGGAACGAGATGACCAAAGGCTATGTGCTGGACCCAACGGCATTGCGGACGGACGACATCGAATCGCCCGGCCCGGAGGCTGGACCCTTGTCCGGAAAAACGGTGGGGTTTCGCGTGGATGAAATGTGGAGGGCGTGGGACTGGATTTCGGAAATCTGGGCCGATGAGTTTCGCAAAGCCGGCGCGGAGGTAAAATTCTGGCGCTCCGCGGGCCGTACCGGCAGCGAAGGAGACCGGCTGGCAAAATCTCTCGATAAGTTTTGGGACTCCGTTGATGTCGCGGTCGTGGGATTGGGGAACTGCGGGTCCTGCACCGGCTGGACCATCCGCGATGCGCTGGCGGCGGCGGCCAAAGGATTGCCGACGACGGCGATTTGCACGGATAACTTTAAAGAGCTTGGCCGCAACCTCGCGCGGCGCGGCGGCCGTTCCGGCCTTCGCATTCACGTCTTGCCGTATCCTTTGAATGAGAAATTCAAGGGCGACGTTGACCCCGTGGCCCATGAGCACCTTGCCAAAGTGATAAAGACTATGGGGGCACAATTGGCTGCGCGGGAGGCCGCGGAATGAATACGACGACCAAACCTAAACCGATCATCCGCGATTGCGGTCCCGAAGGCTGCGAGATCGACTGGCTGTCGAGTAAGCGGCATCAGGCGGATCTGGACATCGAAGACTTTACCAAGTTCTCGCTCGAGCAGGGCTGGGGCGACGGCCTGCCGGTTATACCGCCGACCGAAGCGCGGGTGCGCGGTTTTCTCGCTAAAGGCAACCGCTATCCTGACGAAGTGGTCTGCAAGCTTCCGCCCATGGATGCCGAGTGTACCGTGGAAAAGATCGCAATTAATGCGGTGATGGCGGGTGCACCGCCGGAATCTTTGCCACTGCTGATCGCCGCTCTGGAAGCCATGGCCAATCCGGATTTCGAATTGTTCGGGTTGAATGCGACAACGGCCTCTGTCGTGCCGCTAGTGCTGGTGAATGGTCCCATTCGCGATAAACTAAACATCCCCTACAAGCACGGCTGTCTCGGCGGCGTGGCAACGGAAGCCGCTGCCATCGGCCGGGCGTTGCGCCTTGTGATCCGCAATGTGGCGGGGCAACTGATCGGCGTGACATCGCAGAGCACCTTTGGGTCACCCGGGCGGGTTGCCGGTATTTTGTTCGGCGAGTGGGAAGAACGCTCACCCTGGGCGCCGTTTGCCGAGCGCCGCGGCGTGAAGGGCGATGCCGTCACGGTTTACGGCACCAATGGGACGATGAACATCATCGATACCACCTCGCAGACCGGCCCCGAGTTTTTGGAAATGATTGGAAAATCATTGGCCTATCCGGGCGCGAACGGATTTTCGCCGGCGGTGCCTTATGCGGAGATTATGGTGGCGGTGAATCCGGTGTGGGCCGACATCATTCACCGGGATGTGCCCAAGCTGGAAGACGTTCAGGAGATGATCTGGAATTTTGCCAGCTTTGATGCGGATTACATTACGCCGAAGCACCGTGAACAGTTAGAGCATCTCAATCGCGTTCATAAGAACGGGCGGGTTTATCTGGCCAGCAAACCGGAGGACGTGTTCGTTGTCACCTGCGGCGGGACCGGCAGTTTGCATGCCGCCGGATTCCACAGTTGGGGGACGTGCCTAACCCAGACCCAAGAAATCTTATCTGGGCCGAACGCCGATTAGGTGAGCCTTTATTCCTGATGGTGGGGCGCTTCCTTATAGTGCTCCGCCAACAGGTCCCTTCCGAAATCGCCATCAAAGTCTCGCCACACCGCGTGGATGTGGTTGGCGTCGTTTTGCAGGTTGTCGTATTCGACCAAGAACGTCGGGCCTTGCAGGCGGTAGTAATGGGGATTGCCGCGCGCCGCGCTGCCCATCCAGGCAAAGACAATGTTTTCAATGCCTGCCTCGTGTACTTTGCGCATGCGTTCCTCCGCCAATGCTTGAGGCATGTTTCCGGCGTATTCTTCAAGAAGAGCGATAAGAGATTGGCGCTGCACGCTGGTCATTTCCGATGCGGAAAGGCCATCCGCTTGCAATGGTTCGGCGCGGGATTGATTGCTGGTGAATATGTCGCGCGGCGCTTCGACCGCGATCACGGCTTTTTCGCGCTGTACGGGATCAAACAGCGCCAAAAGTGCGCGCGCCATATCTTCTTCGCTTGCCAATGCTCGCAAACCTTTGCGCGGTCCGGACTCCACTTCGGCCGGGTTGGCGCCCAAGAACGTTGGTGTGGTCGCGACCATTTCCCCGTCCACGATGGTGAAATGCAGCGAGACGTGATGGCCCTGTATCGTCCAGCCCCAGGCGGCATCGTCCGCCGGCTCACCGAAAATGGCGATAAAATATGAACTGGGGTCCCGTACCGGCATCTCGCGGTCCAACGACTGCTCGAGGTCATAAAGAATTTCCTCGAGACTCATGATGGTTGTGGTCTTGATGTAGCCTTTTTGACTGAGCCCCGAACTGAGCAGGGCATGCGCCAACAGCATTTGTGTGGAGGTTAGGTCTTTGAGCCGCACGCCCGGACGGGGGTAGGAGAAACGCCCCTCGGCAGGCACGAAGTGCCACTCAGTTCGCTTGTCGTCGAAGGGTTCGACGGCCTCCGCGCGCTGGTCATCTGTCAGCGCAACCAGGAAATTTCGTGCGGCGTCGCCCATGGTGCGCGCGGGCGTCTCAGACGCGAAGACATGCGAAGCTGAAAAAAATAAAGATAACAGCGTGACTAATATGTGACGTGTGACAGCCATTTTTGCCCCCCCCGAGCGAATGGTTCACGGAATAAGCAGGAATACGGAATCGTCAAGCTGGTGTACGGTGCGCTGAGTAACATTTGTAATCGCGGCCGCGCGATCCAAACTCGCATTCACCTCGTCCAAGGAAACAGTAAATTTCGCGATTTGACTGTCTGTACGAGGCACGGTTGTCCACCGAAAGTCTCCCGATATCGGCGGTGCTTTGCCCAGCAATTTGAGTATCGCCTGGGCAATCTTTCTTCCTCCATGGGAAGGAAATAGAGATTCGGTCGGTACCGAGCCTGACAATACGTTTTCACCATTCAAAAATTGATCCAGTACGGCGATTGCTTCATCAGCCGTGGCTACGGTGCGATTAACCGCCCTGACGGTGTAATAGTCTCCGTGTTCAGCTACGGGGTCCAAGTTTAGTGCCGGCGTTCCAATGATCGCGGCTTCTATGCCGGTTGTTGAACTGGGGTGAACAAGTGCCTTAGCTCCGCACATCCAGGGAATGGGTGCCGACCCTTCTATGATTTCAGCTTGGGGAAATTCGTCGCGCCAATACTGCGCGCGCTCGGCGGGGTGAGGTCTTATGACGACGCGATGGCGCGGGAGAATCCAATCAATGACCTCCCGCATGACACCGAGGCCCGCTTCTTGCCCTTTGATCATATCGTTCGTGGTCTTCTCGCCGAGCACCTTCAGAGCGGCTTCAATTGCAGTGTTATTTTCCCATATGGAGTTTACCAAGGCAAAGCTGGTGTTGAATAATATGTATGGATTTTTGGTGTCGGGCACCGCGGAGTGGCTTCTCAAGGCTTCAATCCGCGCCGAGCCGGCGACTTTGAATTTTGAGCTGCGCTTCGAAAAGTGCTTCGCAAGAATTTTACGATGAGGCAGGCTATCTACAAGAAACACGTGACAGTATTCAACAGCGTTCTCTGAGACGGCGTCCAACGGGTTTGTGAGGGGCAAGGCCTCTACGTCTAAGGCGGCAATCAAATGTCCGGCGCCACGTATTTGCTGCATCGCATCTCCTTGGATTTGATTCGCCGTGGGGAATACAAAGCAGCCCAAGGGTCCGACTGAACGATTTTCTTTTAGAGCCCATCTCTGGCCCAAAACCACCGGGACACCGGACGACAATAGGTATGAGGCAATTAAGGCGTTTGAATCCAAATCACGCGATTTGAGTTCGCACATTAAATAGGCGATGGATTTAACTTGCATGAATGGTACCGGGTTAGTTTGGAGGCAAGTAGGAGCACGTTTCGTCGCTTGGATCACGGGACATGATTCGGTCGTAAAAATTACCCGCCCGCTCGACCATGGGATTGATGTCTTCACTCAACAGCAAATTTTGTGCTGCGAGTTCCAATGCGGCGGCGGCATAGGCTTCCCGATAAGCATTGCGGGATTCGTAACGCTCTTCTATGGACGTGCGCGGGTCCTCGCGGGCAAGTCTTTCGTTCTCGTCGCGCGGGAAGGGCACAAACCCTCCATCAAAGCGACTGAGACGCTCGGGCGCGCCGGTTGCCGCGTCGTGCAGATTCCAACCGGTGTATGTGCCCAAGGGGAGGGCAATGTCAGGCAGGCGTAACCCACCGCTGACGAGGCCGTCGCTATTCGAAGCCGGTACGAGGGTGTCGTAGATCCCAACGGCGCGCGCTGGAACAATGTCCGCAATACCTTGCGCTTCAAAGCGCTCACCGGGGTTGAGTCGCGGCGGGGTGAACACATTTGAAGGCTTTCTTTCTCCGGGAACGTTCGGAAACCCACTGATGTATGCGTCGAAGGTGACTAGCGATCCATCTTCCGATTTTGGCACTCTGGACTCTGGCGGAGCCTCGCCGAGGGTCACCCATGCATCAAGGCGGATTAAAAGGGCGCGCAGCAGCGGGCGGCTGTCCAGAGGGCTTCGACAATTTGAAAGATTGCGTTGATCCAAAGTCGAGCCATCCCGCAACCGCCCTCCCGCGATCATGAATTGGCGGATCTCGTCAGGTGGAGTTAAGTCGGTTTTTCCGTCAAGAGATGTGTGCGTCAATGCCGCCGCTCTCGACCAGTATTCAGTGGATGAGTTGACGTAGAACAACTTAGGCAAACTGCCGCTGAGATTGTCCAGTGAAGAGGCGGACCGGCCAGTCAGCGGATCACTTTGCTGCGCTGGGGCAAACGGAAAAAGATAGGACGGCGAGTGTACATCTATATCGCTCGCTGGAATCCTTGCGGGTTGTGCAAACCGAGTGTTTATATCGCCCCGGCCCGCGCCGACGCCATCAATGATGGCGCCTTCAAAAGCTTTGCGACGCAATCCATCATTTACCAATCCATATTCAATCATTGTCTTCAACGCGTGGCCGGACTGATCTTTGCCAAAGGCGATGACGGCTTCGGGTAAACTTGCGCCGGTTTCCAGCAAGGGATTGGGCGTGTTGTTGTCATCCGCGCGGCGTGTGCGGAAAAAAATCAATGCATCGCGTATGCCTACAAGGCCAAGGCCGGAAACGTGCGGCGCACGGGCAAAATAGGTGACCGTGTATAGTGAGCCCGGTTCAAAACCGCCGTCGAGCGTGATCAATGCAGGGTCATATATAAGGTGATCGTCCACATTCCGACCAAACCGCCAACTGTCCCGGGCAATCGCGGTTGTCGGCCCCAAGGGAGAATGACGAGAATACATACGGGCGTCCCGATCGCCCGGCCGAAGCGGTGTGTAACCTATAGAGCGGGGCGGAAATTGCCGGTCCGCAAAGTTAGAGTCATAAGCTGCAATTTCATTGGCAACCCGGCCATAAATCGTATCTTCGCCAGCTGCCGCGACCGGAAGATCGGCGCGCAAGCGCCCGTCGTCCGGCGTTACATCCCACGACCAGCCCGTCCAAAGCAGGGTGTACCCTTGCTCCATGAGAAACCCGTTGCCGGGATCGAGGTCCTTGGTGGGTCCCTGGCCCGGAGGAGCATCATTGAACGTTGCGAGCAGTCCAGCGCCATGGATGTTTGCAGGTTCATACAATAGGCGTTTATTGCCGCGTTCGGCATCGGCTGGCTGCAGGAGCACAAAATCGGCGGAGAAATGGATGTTTCCGCGACCGTCCCGTTTTGTCAGCCGAATATCAGTTACAGATTGATTTTCAGGGGCGGTAGCGCCTGTCTCAAAGTAGAGCCGCCCGGCAATTCGTTCGTAGGGACCCACATTCCCAAAGGGTTTGCCATCGGCAATCAAGCCTCGCTCTAAAACCTCCAGCCGAACGACGTTGGCGAAGGCAGGTTGTAGGATTGCTGCGCACGCGATCAGCACCGCGAGTGCCGACCAATTGCGGCGTATCCAGTTACACCGTCTTGACATAGCTGTGTCCGACCCCGAAAAACTCCACATGAGACAGTATGCCCAATTCCGGGCGCCAGTCCCACGGTTGAATGATCCAATTTTGAGGAGTGCTGTTGCTATGACATCCGGGAATTTATTCAATTTGGACGGACACGTGGCGCTCATTACGGGCTCCAGCCGCGGAATCGGTAAGGCGATCGCCCAAACGCTGGCCGGCGCTGGCGCGAAAGTCGTCATCACGAGCCGCAAGATTGACGCGTGTCAGGCTGTTGCGGACGAAATTAACGCGACGGGCGGTGAAGCTATCGCTATCGCTTGCAATGTATCGAAACGGGAGGAAGTCGATGCTCTGGCTAAGGAGGCTCGGTCGAGATTAGGCGATATATCCGTGCTGGTGTGCAACGCCGCGACCAATCCCGTTTACGGGCCGATGGCCAACCTCGAGGAAAAAGCCTTCGAGAAAATCATGGCGACGAATGTCGGCGCCAATATTCACCTCGTCAATCTCGTCGCGCCCGGAATGGCCAAGCGCGGAGGGGGCTCGGTGATCCTCTTGTCCAGCATCGCCGGCGTTATGGGGTCGGGCACTATTGGCGCGTACGCAATTTCCAAGACCGCCGATATTCAGTTGGCGCGTAATTATGCGGTTGAACTGGGGCCGAAAAACATACGCGTGAACGCAATCCTTCCCGGACTTATTCGCACGGAGTTTTCAACGGTCCTTTGGGACGGCGAGCGCGGTGAGAATTTCATTAGTCGTACACCCCTGGGGCGCCTCGGCGAGGCTGAAGACATTGCCGGCGTCGCCTTGTTTTTGGCGTCGGACGCCAGCAAATTTGTTACTGGCCAGGGAATCATCGCGGACGGCGGCGTAACGATCAACGATCCATTTTAAGAAAAATGGCGCCGCTTCCGTCGAAGCGGCGCCAATGAAGGGGACGAGATTCAGAATTATTGAACGACGATGAGAATGTCTTCGCCGTTGCGGTTGATAAACAGGGCCGCTTGTCTATTTCCCGATAGAGCTTCAGTGAATGCGTCCACGTCGGCGACATCTTGCCGATTGACCGACACGATCACATCCCCGGTCCGCAATCCCACCTGATAGGCGGGGCTGCCACGTTCCACGTTGGTCACGATGACGCCTTGAACGGGATCGTCGCTGTCCGGGTGGGCGAATGCGGCGCCGGCCAAACTCGGACGGCTGTCGACATTTTC
>CAYYXR010000025.1:0-44778 GCA_964475755.1 uncultured Rhodobacterales bacterium | reverse complement strand
AACGCGACCGCTCAACTAACATTCAAACCGGACCACTCAATGGGGGCACCTCAGTTTGCGCATAGACAGATGCTGCGGTGTCCGAGCCTACGCGGCTCGAAAACGACGGTAGGTCGCCATAGCGCTTGGTAAGGTTTTCAGTGAGCGAGTCGAGTTGCGTTAGCACCAACTCCATCGCCGGAATGAGGGGTTTGGCGTCTTGCGGTGCAAGTTGAACGGCTGCATCGCAGACCTGCTTCGTTCTTTCTTGCAGCGCCGCCAGATCCACAATCCGGCCTTCATCGACAAGGCGATTGGCCGTCGAAATCAGGGACTCGATTTTCAAAAGGTCCGCATTGATCGATTCCATATCGATTTGCGGCTGTGTTGATCTGCTGTCCATTTTGTTCATTGTGGAGCGTTCCCAAATGAGGAAAGGCCAGCGGGAGGGATTTCGCCGTTGGCGCGATAAACGTAAGTAAGAATTTCAGCGACGGCCGCAAATGCTTCCGTGGGTATGTCGCTATCCACGTCAATCGCCGAAATGATTTGAGTCAGGTCCGCGTCTTCTCGAACCTTGACGTCGTTCGCGAACGCGACTTGCAAAATCTGCTCGGCTAAAAACCCACGACCGCTCGCCGTGATTTTCGGCGCACCTGTTGCTTGCTCTTCAATGGCAACGGCCACCGTTTTGGGGATGTGCTTCCCACCTTCGGTGGCGGGTTTCGTCTTGTCGCGGTCTTGGGCCATGGTTCTACGTTTGATGTTGGGAAATATCCCGTATTAGTAGTATTTATTTCATGTGTCCCCAAGGCAACAGACATGGGGAGTACTGGGAAAAAATTGCCTGAAAGCGTTTAAGAAAGACTTAAGTGCGTGGACCCAATTTCGCTCATATTTCGCAGGAAACTGCGGAAAACAGGCGTTAACCATGATTCACGGATTATTAAGATTCCTAGGTCAATTTTGCCTACAAGGCCAACCGCCTCAGGCGGGATATGGAACGCGGCAATAACGCGGAAATAAGGACCTCGAGATGGACCTGGGAAACCTCAAGCTTTTCAAGATGGCGATGACCCAGATGGACTGTGCGGCGCAGCGCCAAAAAAGTCCTGTCGCAAAACATCGCGAACGCGGATACGCCTGGATACAGGCCGAGTGATGTCAGAGCCCCTGACTTTAAGGACGTGCTCAGGGGCGAAATGGTCCCGGTCAAAGTTTCGCGCACCAATTCGAAGCATCTCAAAGGCACGATTCCAGAACCCGAGCCCTTCCGCTCGTTGCGCGATCGTAAAACGTTCGAAGAATCGCCGGACGGAAACAAGGTGATTATCGAAGAACAGATGCAAAAAGTCGGATCGACTCGTGGTGATTACAACACGGCCGTGTCTCTCATGCAGGCGCACATGCGTATGCTGAAAATGGCGACCGGCGGTGGGGGCGGCGGCTAATTCGTCAATTAAGGAAGAGCCGGATTGAACCGGTCCCAATTTTAAAAAGAGGATTTTGTCATGGATGACTTATCCATCAGTTCAAAGGTTGCCGCAGCGGGAATGAAAGCGCAGGCGACGCGGTTGCGTGTCATCGCTGAAAACCTCGCCAACGCGGACTCAACGTCGGAGTACGCTGGCGGAGATCCGTATCGGCGCAAAGTCGTAAGTTTCCAAAATGCGCTCGACCGCGAGCTGGAAGCGGATTTAGTGCGCGTTAAACGCATTTATGAAGACCGGAGCGGATTTGAGACTAAATACGACCCGACTCACCCGGCGGCCGATGGCAATGGATATGTAGCGCAGCCGAACGTGAATCCGCTCATCGAAATGATGGATATGCGCGAAGCGCAAAGGTCTTACGAAGCGAACATGAACGTAATCAGTACGTCTCGGCAGATGATGGTCAAGACCTTGGAGTTATTGAAGTAGTCGTTCGCTGACGCGGCAATTGGGGCTCGTGCGGCGGATCTTACATAGAGCTTTGGCTCAAGGAGAGGACAATGGCGATTAGCTTTGGATCGGCGGTTAATGCATACCGCGAAGCGGCGGGTGCCGTAGAAGGTGCAATGGGTACGCAAAAGACCCAATCACCGCAGTCCGGTGACAATTCCTTCGTCAATATGGTGACCGACTCATTGCAAAATTCCGCACAGGTAGGATGGCACGCCGAAGAAATGACGCTCAAACAAATCGCCGGGGAGGCCGACCTCAAAGATGTGGTGACGGCTGTGGCAAATGCGGAACATACCTTGGAGACGGTCATCGCCGTGCGCGACAAAGTACTGACCGCCTACCAAGAAATTCTGCGTATGCCGATCTAGATACGTTATTTGTCGAACGCGTGAGTACAGAGCTATGAACGAAATGGAAGTTCTCGATGTTGCCCGTGACGCGATGACCACAATGTTATGGGTTGTCGGCCCCGTGTTGCTGGTGGGTCTGTCTGTGGGCCTAGTAATTTCCATTTTTCAAACGCTGACTCATATTCAAGAAATGACGTTGACGTTTATTCCAAAAATTGTCGCGGTTTTCGGGTCCATGATCCTATTCATGCCGTTCATGATTACTGAGCTGACTGAATTCACGTCGGGTCATGGATAAAATTGTAGCGCTTGGTTAGGCGCTGGATTGTTGAACGAATCGCGCCAGAATAGGTGATCGTTCACCGCGGCGAGGGCAATGAAGGTTGCTGACACATGCAGCTGAACGACTACCTCGCCATAAACATTTTCCATCTCCTTCTCATTTTTGCCCATATCTCGGTCATTTTCCTATTGTTCCCGGGCGTTTCAGCAGGCTACGTGCCTGCGCGACTGCGTCTCATCGTTGCGCTGTTGGTTACAGTGCTCGTCCTGCCGATCGTGCAGGATACGCTGCCGCTTCAACCTGATTCTCCAGCCGAACTTATCAAGCTGATTGCCATTGAAGTCGTGATCGGCGGTTTTATCGGCGCCCTTATTCAATTTCTTATGGTGGCATTGGAAGTCGCGGGGCACATGATGAGTATGGCATTGGGTCTTATGAACGCCTTTATCGACGATCCCGTTCAAGAAGAGCAATCCGCAATCTTGATTGGATTCTTAAACCTCATTGCGGTGGCCCTGATTTTCATCACAGGACTACATCACGTAATCATCGCAGCCATGGTGGACAGTTATGGTTTGTTCCAAGTGGGTGCGCCGTTGTTTACCGACGATATGCTGAATATGGCAGTTTCAATGTTGGTGCAGACTTTTTACATGGCGGTTAGACTTGCGGCGCCGTTGGTCATATTCGAAATGATCTTCCAGATCACGTCCGGGGTTCTTTCGAGGCTATCCCCTCAGCTCAACGTCTTTTTTGTCGTGCTTCCTGGAAAAATCATGCTTGGCATCGCAATTCTGATGATCGTTTTGCCAACCCTTATGCTGTTGTTCATGCAGTACATGGACAACAATTTGAATGCGCTTCTGAATCCCGTGCGCTGATACCAGTGGTGAGATAGACAGATGGCGGAAGACAAAGACTCAAAAACGGAAGAGCCGACTAGCAAACGGTTAAGTAAGGCGCGACAGGACGGCGACATCCCGCAGTCGCAAGAGGTCAAGAGCGTGGCGATGCTGATGGCCGGGCTCGTCGTTGTGGGCGTTCTCGCGCCCGGCATGGCGCTCGATCTTCGCGGGTTTTTGAGCGCATTTTTGGCGAAACCACATGAGATGGCCGTCGACCCAGCGTCCATCCGTACAACTTTTGTGGATACAATTTCGCATGTTGCGCTGATCCTGGCTTTTCCAATGGCTATTTTTATTTTTGCTGCATTTGTCGGCAGCATTGGTCAGGTGGGTCTAGCCTACACGCCTAAACACATGCAGCCGAAGCTTTCCAACTTAAGCCCTATGTCCGGCATAAAGCGCATGTTTTCGTCAAAGTCTCTGGTGGAAGCGGCGAAAGGGATCGTCAAGATTCTCGTAGTCGGGGGATTGGTTGGCCTTCTGGTTGTGCCGACCATGAGTCATCCCGATAAAATCCTGGATCAAAGCATTATCGCCACGCTTCATGAAGTACATGAAAAGACAATCATGATCTTGTTTCTTGTTGTCTTGATAATGACCGCAGTGGCTATTTTGGACTTTGCGTACCAAAAGTGGAGTCACAAAGAAAAGCTCAAGATGACCAAGCAAGAGGTCAAAGATGAACACAAAGAGGTGGAAGGCGATCCCAAGGTTAAAAGCCGCATTCGCAGTCTTCGCCTTGAACGCCACAGGCAACGAATGATCGCCGCTGTGTCGCGCGCGAGCGTTGTCGTGACCAACCCGACTCACTATTCTGTCGCGCTAAGCTACGATATGGAATCCATGGCTGCGCCGGTTGTCGTTGCGAAAGGCGTTGACTATGTCGCCAAACGTATCCGTCAGGTTGCAGATATTCATGAGGTGCCGATCGTGGAGAATCCACCCTTGGCGCGCGCTCTGTACGCTTCAGTAGAGATTGAACAGGAAATTCCGCAGGAGCACTATAAGGCCGTTTCTGAGGTCATCAGCTACGTCATGAGTCTGAAGGGTAAGCTTGCAAGCTAGAACAATCCTTAACACCGCTGTCGGGCTAGCGGCCTTAAGCGCCGCGCTTATCTTGCTGACTGCGTTGGCCCCGCCAAATGCACTGGGCGCTTACGGTGCCAAAAGTGCTGCCGCATTAGCGGTTGTGGCCGCGGCTTTGGCCGCTGCCTGCCTTTGGTATGCGAATAGGAGTGCGCGCAACACCGCCACCGACATACAACTTTTTGCCCGGATTTTGGATTCAGCGGACGGTGCGCGTGTTGTCACCGATCAGAGCGGACGCGTCTTATATAGGAACGGCTCGGGGCGCGACTGGTTGAGTTCTGTCGCTCCGCTTGAATACTTGTCGTCGAGAGTCATTTCTGATTTGGATGTCGATGACTCAGTAGGGAGGCTGCGTCAGGCAGCGGCATCCGGTTTACCCATGCGTGTTGAAGTGCCGATTTCGGGAAGCGCAGGGGAACCCGACTGGTTGCTGGTCTCGGTGCGCCCGATAGAGTTCGAGCAAACGCTGATGCTTTGGAGCGCAGAAGATGTTTCCGCGCAACGCACCATAAACGAGATCCTCGGACAAGAGCGTCAAGATTTGGCGGACTTCTTATACTTTTTGCCTACTGGTTTGTACTCTGTTGACGTCGACGGAACGTTCAAATTTGCCAACCAACGATTTGCCTCGTGGCTTGGATATGAAGCGGAAGAGGTTGTCGGACTGACGCTTGACGATGTCATGGTTGGCACAAACCGCCCTCAGCCGGATGGGGAGTGGCAGGGTGAAGTCCAATTTAGAACCAGGTCCGGCGATGTGTTTCCGTCCTTGGCGCTGCAGTCCACGTTCGACGATGCCGGTGAAACGCGTACGCGCACTTTGGTGATTCGGGATGGTATGCGCCGGGAACAAGAGGCGGCTCCCGGACGCGTTGCCTACGAACGATTTCGGGCGCTTTTCGATGCGGCACCGATGGCGATTGCGATCACCGACCCGGAAGGCGTTGTGGTGGACTGCAATAACGCATTCGAAGGGCTGTCCGGACAATCCCGTGCTGCGCTTATCGGCGGAACCTTGACGGAAAAAATCATCGCTGATGATCAGAATGCATTTGGCAAAGAGCTATCCAAAGTATTGAGCGGTGAAGAAGAAGGCGCGCATTTGGATGTGCGTGTAGCTGGAGAGGCCGTGGCGCAAACGTCGGTTTTTATCGGTCCGCTGTCCGCGCCGGGTCTCGAACCCGAGGATATAGAGGGTGCCGTGGCGCACTTTATAGACGTGACCGAACAAAAAAGCCTTGAGGCTCAGTTTGCCCAAGCCCAAAAAATGCAGGCCATGGGTCAGCTTGCCGGCGGCGTGGCCCACGATTTCAACAATCTGCTCACGGCCATGATCGGATTCTGTGACCTTTTGCTTCACCGACATGCCGCCGGCGATCCGTCATTTGCCGACATTATGCAGATCAAACAAAACGCCAACCGCGCGGCGAATTTAGTGCGGCAATTGTTGGCGTTTTCCAGAAAACAACCACTGCAGCCAAAAGAGTTGAACGTAACCGATGCGCTCATGGAGCTTTCTCATCTGCTGACCAGGCTTATTGGAGAAGCCATCGAATTCAAACTGGTTCATGGACGCGATCTAGGGGTGGTGAAGGTTGATCCTGGCCAGTTTGATCAGATGATCATCAATCTGGCGGTAAACGCGAGAGACGCCATGTCGGGCGGAGGAAAGCTTACAATTACCACCGGAACGGAAACTTTCGATCAACCGACGCAGGTGGGACCGGAGCAAGCGCCGCCGGGTCGGTACGTGAGAATTGCGGTGGCGGATTCCGGAAAAGGAATCGCGCCGGAGAACCTCGGCCGAATATTCGAGCCGTTTTTCTCCACTAAGAAGGAGATTCCAGGAGCAGGCACCGGTTTGGGTCTTGCCACTGTGTATGGAATTGTGCGCCAGACGGGCGGATTTATTCTGGTGGATTCCGCGCCTGGGCGGGGGGCGACCTTTAACATTTATCTTCCGCGCATCGGATCCTATGCTGATGAGTCTGAAAATGCAGCGGCTGATCTGATCGCCTCGGCGCACGATGCTAAAACACGTTCTCAACAGGTCCCACGTCAAGCGCCTGAGGAAGAGGCGGACGTGGCGGCGGCAGAGCTAGGCGGTACTGGGACAGTATTGCTGGTTGAGGATGAGGACGCGGTGCGTGTGTTCGCGGCTCGCGCGCTAAAGAATAAGGGCTACAAAGTTCTTCAGGCGCGCACGGGCGAACAGGCGCTTGAGATACTGCACGACAGCCCGAATGTGGATCTTATGATCACTGACATGATGATGCCGGGCATGGATGGGGGCACCTTGGCGCGATTGATTAGGGTCGAACGTCCCGAAATTCGCATTATCGTGATTTCCGGATATTCCGAGGAAGTGGCGCGCGGCGACATTGTCGATACAGAAGATTTCCACTTTCTCCCGAAACCGTTCTCTCTCGGGCAGCTTGCCAGCAAGGTCAAGGAAGTGCTGACGGCTTAGATTTTTCAGCGAAAGTTCGCAAAAAGATAAAGCCGCGCCGGGACATTCACCCGGCGCGGCCTCGTCGTTGATGGAAGGGCTTAGACTAGAGCCTTGCCCGAATATTTGCGGCCAATTCGGACGCGTCATAGACCTGCGCATTTTCGCCTGCATGGCGATCCGACATTTTGACCTCAATGGCGACAATGGTTTCGTCTCGGCTCGTATAGGTGCCGAATCCACCTGACGTGTAAACAGGTGTCGTGGATGTTGTGCACCCCAACAATCCGCAATCGCGGGTCACAACATAGTCCCGGCGGAACTCGACGCGCGTGTCGGGCCGGCGGTCTTCGACGACGTCAGACGAGCGCGAAACAACCTCAAAGGACTCATACCCGCGCTCCATGGTCAGTTCCGCCGCGCGCAGCAACGCTAGGTCCTGAGCGCAGCCGACATTTTCCTCATCGAGCCTGTACTCCACACGATAACGATCTGACTCGAGCGGCTGAACGAAATATCCTTCGTCTCCCTGCCGGGACGCCGCATGGTAATCGGGGCCGGATGCGCATCCGGCAGTGACCAAAAGAGCAGAAACAGCAGCAAAGTGTTTGATGTTCATTTGTGTCCTCCGTCAGCTGCAGTGTTCATTCGCTACACATCAGCTGCAGCGTTCATTCGCTACACACCAGAAACGAAACCGGACTTGCCGGTGTTGCGCTCTGAAATAAGGTCATTTGGTGGCATTTCGTCGTCATCCGAAATCGACTCCCTTAAGAGTCAAACCGAAACGTCACATACCGGGTATGCGGACGAAGGGAGGACGCAGGACAGTACCGGCCTCAATGATATCTAATAACTATTTGATTTATTTAGTTATTTAATAAGTTCCATTTTTGTTCTCATTTGCGCTTGCTCATGAGAACAAAATATGTACATTTTTAGCGACGACACGGCGCTGCAAACGCCGATTTGATTGCCGGTGTATTTCTGCATAGACAACAGGAGCTTGCCATGGCTGAACCAGCCCTTCGCATCGTAGAGAAAAACAATATGGACAAAAGCAAAGCTCTCGACGCCGCATTGACTCAAATCGAGCGCTCTTTCGGTAAGGGCTCGATCATGCGTTTGGGCCAGAACGAAAGTGCCGTGGATCTTCCGGCCGTTTCGACGGGTTCGCTCGGGCTTGATTTGGCTCTTGGCATCGGCGGTCTGCCGAAAGGCCGTATCGTTGAAATTTATGGCCCTGAAAGCTCGGGCAAAACCACCTTGGCATTGCATGTTGTTGCGGAAGCACAAAAGGCCCGCGGCACGTGTGCGTTCGTCGATGCCGAGCACGCTCTCGATCCGGGCTATGCCCGTAAGCTGGGCGTCAACCTCGATGACCTTCTGATTTCACAGCCCGATGCCGGCGAGCAGGCTCTTGAAATTGCCGACACGCTCGTCCGCTCGGGCGCCGTGGATGTGCTGGTGGTGGACTCCGTCGCCGCCCTGACGCCGCGTGCGGAATTGGAAGGCGAGATGGGCGACACCCATGTCGGCCTGCAGGCCCGCCTCATGAGCCAGGCACTACGCAAGCTGACAGCGTCTGTGGCCCGCTCAAATACGCTGATCATTTTCATCAACCAGATTCGCATGAAGATCGGCGTGATGTTCGGCAATCCGGAAACGACGACCGGTGGCAACGCGCTCAAGTTCTACGCCTCGGTACGCCTCGATATCCGCCGGATCGGCCAGATCAAGGACAAGGACGATGTGGTCGGCAATCAGACCCGCGTCAAAGTCGTCAAGAACAAGGTTGCGCCGCCGTTCAAGGTTGTTGAATTCGACATCATGTACGGCGAAGGTGTTTCGAAGAACGGCGAGTTGCTCGACCTTGGCGTCAAAGCCGGTTTGATCGAAAAGTCGGGCTCCTGGTTCTCGTATAACTCCGAGCGTATCGGCCAGGGGCGCGAGAACGCCAAGCAGTTCCTGAAGTCCAATCCCGAAGTGGCCCATGAGATCGAAACTCAAATCCGAGTCAATGCCGGCCTCCTGAACGAAGCGATGACCACATCTCCCGGTGAAGACGCCGATTCATCCGAAGCTTCGGAATAAGATCCCTCCTAAACCCCAAAACCCGTCATTTCCTACGGGGTTCCGCAAGGAACCCCGTTTTCTTTTTTGCGGGAATGTACGCCGGATTTTTAGCCGGTGCCTTGAGGGTGCGTAAAATAGGACCATCTCTATAGAACCCGATAAACTCACAACGGCGGGCTTTCTGGACACTTCCCGGCGGACCAGGGTACAAAGCGCCCCCGGCATGAACGACGGGCCGGGTCATAAGATGGTGAATTGGACGCGTTGCACGCAATGGCCACGACAAAAGAAATCAGATCGGCTTTCCTGAATTACTTCTCGGGGCACAGCCATGAAGTGGTGGCCTCCAGCCCATTGGTGCCGCGCAACGATCCGACGTTGATGTTTACCAACGCCGGGATGGTGCAGTTTAAAAACGTATTCACGGGCAATGAAACCCGGCCGTATTCCCGCGCAGCGTCCTCACAGAAATGCGTGCGCGCCGGCGGCAAGCACAACGACCTCGACAATGTCGGCTATACGGCGCGGCATCACACTTTCTTTGAGATGCTCGGCAACTTCTCATTCGGCGACTACTTCAAAGAAGAAGCCATTGCGTTTGCCTGGGAACTGATCACCAAGGACTTTGCGCTTCCTAAGGACAAGCTTTTGGTCACGGTCCACGCATCGGATGAAGAAGCGGCAGGCTTGTGGGCCAAGGTAGCCGGACTGCCGGACTCCAAAATCCTTCGCATCCCGACTTCGGACAACTTTTGGGCTATGGGCGATACGGGGCCGTGCGGGCCGTGCACGGAGATCTTTTTTGATCACGGCGAAGACATTCCCGGCGGCCCGCCCGGCAGCGCCGATGAAGACGGCGACCGCTTTATAGAAATTTGGAATCTCGTGTTCATGCAATACGAACAAATTTCAGTCGACGAGCGCATCGACTTACCCAAACCGTCTGTCGATACCGGAATGGGATTGGAACGGTTAGCCGCCGTGCTACAGGGTGAACACGATAATTACGACATCGATCTCTTCCGCGAACTCATCGCCGCTATTGCAAATGCGGCCAACACCGATCCCAAGGGTCCGCACAAGGCCTCTCACCGGGTCATCGCCGATCACCTGCGCGCGTCCGGGTTTCTGATCGCCGACGGTGTTCTGCCGTCCAACGAAGGACGCGGTTACGTGTTGCGCCGGATTATGCGCCGCGCCATGCGTCACGCGCACCTCATGGGATGCTCTGATCCGCTGCTGCACCGTCTTGTACCGGCCCTCCTCGCGCAAATGGGCGCCCACTACACGGAGCTTGAGCGCGCCCAGGCATTGATTACCGAGACGCTTCTGCTGGAAGAAACGCGCTTCAAGTCCATGCTCGACCGCGGGCTCAAGCTGCTCGACGAAGAAACCAAATCTCTGTCCTCCGGCGGGCACCTGCCGGGTGAAGTGGCCTTCAAGCTCTATGATACCTACGGGTTCCCGCTCGATCTCACTCAAGATGCGCTCCGCGCCCGCGGCATCGGGGTGGACACCGAAGGCTTTAATCAGGCCATGGAGCGCCAACGGGCCGAGGCGCGCAAAGCCTGGCAGGGCTCTGGTGAAGCGGCCACGGAGAAGGTCTGGTTCGAGGTTCACGATCAGGTCGGGGCCAGCGATTTCCTCGGTTACGCGACGGAACAGGCCGAAGGCCGCGTGACGGCGCTCGTCGTCGACGGAAAGCCGGTGAAAGAAGCGGCCAAAGGCGAGAAGGTCGGCCTCATAGCAAATCAAACCCCGTTCTATGGTGAGTCGGGTGGCCAAGTCGGGGATACCGGAGTGATTTCCGGCGCTGAAGGTGAAGTTGAAATCACAGTGTCGGATACGCAAAAGAAATTGGACAACATGCATGTTCATTTCGGAACCGTCACCAAAGGCACTGTTCATGTCGGCGATGAAATGCAGTTTACGGTTGACGGTATTCGGCGCTCGTCCGTGCGCGGGCACCATTCAGCCACCCACCTATTACACGCAGCGCTGCGCCGTACACTCGGCGACCACGTGACACAAAAGGGGTCGTTGGTGGCCTCCGACCGGCTCCGTTTCGACATCAGCCATAACAAAGCGCTGACCCCGGAAGAGATTCACACAATCGAGACTCAGGTAAATGCTGAGATCAGATCGAACGATGCCGTCACAACGCGGCTTATGGATCCTGACTCCGCGGTGAAGGCCGGTGCCATGGCGCTGTTCGGGGAAAAATACGGCGATGAGGTGCGCGTCGTTTCCATGGGATCGGTGCAAGAGAGTGAAGCAAATCCTTACTCGGTTGAACTCTGCGGCGGCACCCACGTCCGGCGCACGGGCGACATTGGCCTGTTCAAGATCATTTCGGAGTCTGCTGTTGCCTCTGGAGTACGCCGCATTGAAGCGGTGACGGGTGCAGCGGCGGAAGCTTGGATCGCCGACGAAGAGCGCATGCTCAAAGAAGCAGCCGGGACTTTGCGTGTCGCGCCCGCCGAATTGCCCGCGCGTATCGCCAGTCTCGTGGAAGACCGTCGTAAGCTCGAACGCGAGGTCGCGGACCTGCGCAAGAAACTGGTGATGGGTGGGCAAAGCGGCGGCGCCAAGGCCGAGCAATCATCCAAGGACGTTGGCGGGATAGCGTATTCCGGCAAAGTGCTCGAGGACGTTCCCGCCAAAGACCTCAAGGGCATGGCCGACGAAATCAAAAAGCAGTTGGGGTCCGGCGTGGTCGCCCTCGTAACGGCGATGGACGGAAAAGCCTCCCTGGTGGTCGCTGTTTCGGACGATCTCAAGGACCGCGTGAATGCCGTGGACTTGGTTAAGGCAGGGGCTGCTGCCGTTGGCGGGAAGGGCGGCGGTGGACGCCCGGATATGGCCCAGGCCGGGGGCCCCGATGGGGGTAAAGCACCTCAGGCGTTAGCGGCCATCGAAGCATTTATTGCGGCGAGTGTCGGATAAAATAATGTAAAATCAATTACTTACGTATAATTATGCGTGCGCAGCAAAATTTTGTGCAGCGCACCATTTTTCATTGACAGAGAACCCGTGGTTTCTTATCTTGTGTGCAATGCAGCAAACAAATTTCGCGCTGCGTTAAGAGATTAAACGGCCGCCTGGGTTGTTTTACGGCCGCTGAAAACGGGAAGCGAACCCGTCGAACAAACCAAAGAAAAGGAACCGAACTTATGACTGTCGCATATGCTGATTTTGCAGCTTTTAATCAGGACGCCTTTGACACCGTCGTGAAGTCCAATACGGCCGCGGCTGAAGGCTTTGAAAAGTTGACCAAGCACTTCGTCGATTTCTCCAGCAAGTCTGTTGAAGAAGCGGTGGCTGCGGGCAAGAAGCTCTACTCCGCGAAGACCCCGGTAGAATTCGTGCAGCTCCAGATGAAGCTGGCTCAGGACTCTTTCGAAACCATGGTTGCGGAAAGCAAGAAAGTCTCCGACCTCTCCACGAGCATCATGAAAGACGTGACCGCTCCGTTCGGCGAGAAGTTCAAATTTCCGACACCTGCCAAGACTTCGAAAAAGGCTGCCTAATCCCTCCCCCTTCTTGAGTTAGGCAGACTTCAGAAAAGCCCGGTTGGTCCTCCCCCAACCGGGCTTTTCACCGTCTACGGCTCTGTATTCAGACCCGCCGGTCCTATATAAGGGCTTCATCCAACGCACAGGCCCCGATCAGGATGGGGCCTTACGTATTTATGACGGAGCTTGAGTACATATGCGGTTTTCCGGGACAGAAAGTTATATCGCCACCGAAGACCTGATGGTGGCTGTCAATGCAGCGGTGACTTTGGAACGGCCCCTTCTGGTGAAGGGGGAACCGGGGACCGGTAAAACCGTTCTTGCCCACGAAATCGCCGCTTCGCTCGATTTGCCCCTGCTCACATGGCACATCAAATCGACAACCAAGGCGCAACATGGTCTGTACGAGTACGACGCCGTATCCCGTTTGCGGGATTCGCAATTGGGCGATGAAAAAGTCAAAGACATCGCCAACTACATTAAACCCGGCAAGCTCTGGCAGGCATTTGAGTCGGCGCCGAAGCGCTCGGTGTTGCTGATCGATGAGATCGACAAGGCGGATATCGAATTTCCAAACGATCTTCTCCTCGAACTCGATCGTATGGAGTTCTTCGTCTATGAAACAGGCGAGACCATCCGTGCGGAATCCCGGCCGGTTGTAATCATCACCTCCAACAATGAAAAAGAGCTGCCGGATGCGTTCCTGCGGCGTTGCTTCTTCCACTACATCCGCTTTCCCGATCGGGAAACGATGGAGCGGATCGTGGATGTCCATTTTCCGGATGTGAAGAAACTGCTGGTTCGCGAAGCGCTGAATGTTTTCTACGACATCCGGGATGTGCCGGGCCTCAAAAAGCGGCCCTCCACCTCAGAATTGCTGGATTGGATCAAGCTCTTGATGGCGGACGATATTTCGCCCGAGGCCCTGAAATCCAAGGACGTCAAAACGGTGATCCCACCGCTGCACGGGGCCCTTCTGAAAAACGAGCAAGACGTACACATGCTCGAGCGGCTTGCGTTCCTCGCTCGTCGTGAAGGCCGATAACCGGCAGGGGTAGCCACGATGTTCGTCAATTTGATTGAGGGACTCAAAAAAGCGGGGCTGCCGGTCTCGATCACCGAATATCTTGCGCTAATTGAAGCGGTCGAAGCGGGCGTTTCCAAATACGACGTCGAGGACTTCTACTATCTTGCGCGAGCGACCTTGGTGAAGGACGAGCGCAACCTTGATCGCTTCGACCGGGTATTCGGTGCGGTGTTCAAGGGGCTTGAAGGCGGAGCGGGCCTCGAGGGCATCGACGTCAATGTGCCCGAGGAATGGTTGAAGACTCTTTCCCAGCTCATGTTGTCCGAGGAAGACAAGAAGAAAATCGAAGCGCTCGGCGGATGGGAAAAAATCATGGAAACGCTTCGTCAGCGCCTCGCTGAACAAAAGGGCCGCCATTCCGGTGGCTCAAAATGGATCGGCACGGCCGGAACATCTCCGTTCGGGGCCTACGGCTATAATCCTGAAGGTGTACGCATCGGCCAGCATGAAAGCCGCCATCGCCGCGCGGTCAAGGTGTGGGACAAGCGTGAGTTCGCGAACCTCGATGACCAACTCGAACTCGGCACCCGAAACATAAAGATGGCGTTGCGCCGCCTTCGCCGGTTTGCGCGCGAAGGCGCGGCGACAGAACTTGATATCGACGGAACCATCCAATCCACCGCGCATCATGGTGGATTGCTTGATCTGAAAATGGTGCCGGAGCGGCACAACGCGGTCAAAGTGCTTCTGTTTCTCGATGCCGGCGGGTCGATGGACGATCATGTGAAGATTTGTGCGGAATTATTCTCAGCGTGCCGTACGGAATTCAAACATCTTGAATACTACTATTTCCACAACTGCGTTTACGAAGGCGTTTGGAAAGACAACACACGCCGTCATACGGATAAGATGCCGACCTGGGATGTTCTGCATAAGTATCCGCCGGACTACAAATTGATCTTTGTCGGCGATGCGTCCATGAGCCCTTATGAGATCGTTTATCCCGGCGGGGCCGTGGAGCACTGGAATGAGGAGTCCGGTGAGGTGTGGATGCGGCGTTTGCTGTCCACCTGGTCGCGGGCGGTTTGGCTTAATCCGGTGCCCCAGCGGCACTGGCCGTACACCGAGTCCATTGGGTTGATGCGCAAGCTCATGGAGGAGCGGATGTATCCGTTGACGCTTGCGGGACTGGACGATGCCATTTCTGAACTGACCCATTAGCGACGGGATTGGCCGGATTGGGCGTTAAACATCTGAAATCTGCTGAAAAAGTTACACTTTCTTACAGTTCTGGCGTTTCTCAGGCGCTACACTTGAAGGTAGTATCACTCAATACCGCTCTTAATATTTCCAAGGTGCAGACGTATTGCGGTCGGACGGCAAAACACCGACATAAGTGCCGGCGGAAAGAAGAAAGTCCATGAAAGACGAAGCGCAAGTTAAGCCGGGTGCGGACGAGGATGTTTCTGCTGTCCTCGGATTGGGCCGGGTAAGAGACGCGGACGGCAAAATATCCAGAAAGTGGATGATTGCCGGGGGCGCGGGCATTACCCTCGTTGCACTGATAATTTTCTTTGGCCCGTTCGGGGGTCCTCCACCTCCGGTTTTCAGGACGGGAGAAGTGGTTACTGGAAATTTGACGGCAACAGTGACGGCAACCGGCACGTTGCAGCCCGTAAATTCGGTTGATATCGGGCCCGAAGTCTCAGGGCAGATCGATCAGGTATTTGTGGACTTCAATGACCGCGTTCAGGAAGGCCAATTGTTGGCAGTTCTGGACACGGATACTTTGCGTGCGCGGGTGTTGCAGTCGCGGGCGTCTCTCGCCGCCGCCAGGGCGCGCGTGCAAGATGCAAGGGCGACGCTTGCGGAAAGCGAAGATAAGCTGCAGCGTTCTCGCGAGCTCGCAAAGACCGGTTTCACATCGAAGCAAACTCTGGAATCTACCGAAGCCGCGGCGGCGCGCGCGGCGGCAAGCCTCGCCAGCGCCGAAGCGCAGGTCGAGGTCGCCCAGGCTACTTTAAGCTCGGATGAAACGGCATTGTCGAAAGCCGAGATCAAATCGCCCATTAACGGAGTTGTCCTCTCGAGAAGCGTAGAGCCGGGTCAGGTGGTTGCCGCGAGCTTTCAGACACCTGTGTTGTTTAAACTTGCTGAAGATTTGACCCAGATGCAGCTTGAAGTCGATGTGGACGAAGCGGATATCGGACGTGTTGTCGAAGGACAGAGCGCCACTTTTATTGTCGATGCGTTCCAAAACAGGGAGTACCCCGCGACCATTACCCAGGTCAGGTTTGCCCCCAAGACCGTGGACAATGTCGTCACCTATCAGGCTGTTCTTACGGTGGAGAACGGAGATTTGTCATTGCGCCCTGGCATGACGGCCACGGCGACGATCGTCACGGCCTCTAAGAATGATGTTTTGACCGTGCCGAACGCGGCCCTCCGCTTTGATCCCTCCGTTGTACGCCAGCAGCGACGTTCTGGTCCGCCAGGACCGTTTGGAAGACTTTTCGACGACGACCGGCCGCGCCCACCTGAAAACGGTGCTCGGGAAAGCGGACAACGGGTCTGGATGCTGCAAGCCGACCTGCCCCGTCCTATTCCAGTAACTGTGGGCATTTCCGACGGTCGGCGCACCGAGATCACAAGCGGAAACATCCAACCCGGCGATGCCGTCATTACCGGCGTGGACGCCCCCGCGCCGTAGCGCCATGACCACGAATTACAATCCCTCCGGTTCAATACAGATGGCGTCGGGAAACGTATCGGGCCAGCCCCTTATTCGCTTTGAGAACGTTTTTAAAATTTACGGCCAAGGCGACGCTGAAGTGCGGGCGCTCGACGGTGTTAGCTTTGAGGTCAACAGCGGTGATTTTGTTGCGGTGATGGGCGCGTCTGGTTCGGGCAAGTCAACGACGATGAATATCCTCGGCTGTCTGGATGTGCCCACGCGCGGCAAGTATTTCTTCCGCGGCGTGGATGTGGCCACGCTGTCGCATGATCAACTGGCCCTGTTGCGCCGTCATTACCTGGGGTTTGTCTTTCAGGGCTTCAATTTGCTCGCCCGAACAACCGCTCTGGAAAACCTCGAGCTGCCGTTGATTTATCAGCGCCTTGATAAAGGTGCGCGCCGGCGCCGGGCCATGGAAGCCCTTGAAACAGTTGGGCTTTTAGGGCGCGAGAACCATACGCCTGCGGAATTGTCAGGGGGGCAGCAGCAGCGTGTTGCAATCGCCCGTGCCATCGTCACCGAGCCGTCGGTTATCTTGGCGGACGAGCCGACCGGCAATCTCGATTCCGCGCGCAGTCACGAAATCATGCAATTGCTGACGCGCCTCAATCGGGAACGCGGACTCACGGTTGTCCTGGTGACGCACGAAGACGACATCGCAGCTTATGCGCATCGGCGTTTAGAGTTCCGCGACGGTAAAATAATAAACGAAACCAGCACTCAAGACGCGGCGTAACAGGAAAGACGGCCGGCATGTTCGCAACCACCATATTGATGGCCTTCAAGGAAATACGCCGGAACGTCTTGCGTTCAGCGCTGACCGTTCTTGGCATAATCATCGGTGTGGCTGCGGTGATCATTATTGTCACCCTTGGTGCGGGTACCACAGCGCAGGTCGGCAGCGAGATTTCAAAAATGGGCAGCAATATGCTGACCCTGATGCCCGGCGGCAATCATCGCATGGGCGGTGCGGCAGGGTCGTCGCCGCCGTTCGAGTTGTCCGACATCGAGGCCTTACGCCGGGATATTCCCGAGATTGCAGCCATTGCCCCGTATGCGCAACGCATGTCTCAAATCATTGCCGGAAACGAGAATAGGCGCTCGAACGTCGTTGGAACGACAAGTGAATTCATTCAGGTCAGAAACTGGGCGCTCACTGCTGGACGGACATTCACCCCTGCTGAGGAGAGCGCGGGACGCGCCGTGTGTATTATCGGCGCAACGATCCATGAAGAGATGTTTCCCGGCCAGGATCCGCTTGGCGCAATGATCCGCGTCGATAAAATTTCCTGCGAAATCATCGGCATTCTTGAATCGAAGGGGCAGGTGATGTTTGGCGGCGATCAGGATTTGGTCGTCGCCATGCCGACCCGCACCTTTCAGCGGCGCATCTCCGGATCCAATCGCATAGCGCAGATATTTATTTCCGCGTATTCCCAGGAAAGCATGCCGGCGCTCAAGGAGCAGGTAACTCAGCTCATGCGCGAGCGCCGCCGCGTGGACGAAGACGAAGATTCCAATTTCAACGTGTTGGATATGACCGAAGTTTCCGAGGTCATGGAAAACACAATCGGCGTTATGACGACGTTCCTGAGCGCCATAGCCGCCGTCAGTTTGCTGGTGGGCGGCATCGGTATCATGAACATCATGCTTGTGTCCGTTACCGAACGGACGCGGGAGATCGGTATCCGGCTGGCCATCGGCGCGACGGAAAACGAGGTCATGATGCAGTTTTTGGTGGAGGCGGCGCTTTTGTCGGCTTTCGGTGGTTTTGCCGGCATTGTCCTTGGTATGACAGGTGCGGCCTTGGTGGCGCCGGCTATCAACGTGCCGTTTGTATTCGAGCCGGTGACGGCCCTTATGGCCTTCGCCTTTTCTGGGGCCGTGGGCGTGGCCTTCGGATTTATGCCCGCGAGGCGGGCCGCGCGCCTCAACCCTATCGAGGCATTGCGTCACGAATAGGCGGTCTAGCGCGGGCTGATGGCGAGGCCCGCCATATACCCCAACCACACTGCAAGGAGGCAGGCCGCCACCGACAGCATGATATTTGCGGCGGCGGGCAACCACTGCCCTCCCTCAAGCAAGGTCAGCGTTTGCAGGCTGAATGCCGAGAAGGTTGTGAAGCCGCCGCATACGCCGACCATAAGAAACTGGCGCACGGCGTCAGGCGCGGGAAATCTGCCGTCGGCGCTCAAGATGACAGCCGCTAATCCAATAATGAAGGAGCCGATGACATTGACGGCGAGGGTGCCCCAGGGAAATCCGACGCCCACCAGAACGGCAGCTAGGCCATTACTCCAGTGCCGCGCCATGCTGCCGACGGCGCCGCCCAAACCTATCCACAGGTATGCTTGCATCTTGAGGGCTCCACCGCTCTGGACTGTGACTCTGTTGTGACATGGCCGATCATCGATCGCACCACTTTTATCTATTCGCCCGCAACCCTTTTCAAAGACGGCTTATGCAGGTTATACCGAACAAAGACCGAAGGTCCGCAGCTCTCGGGCACCATATTTAGTTTAGGATTGTACCCGGCAAATGTCCGTTAAACCCAAGCATTACGCTGAGATGTTCGATCGGTTTCAAGCGCCGATCTCTAAAGTTTACGACTGTGGAAGTAAGTGCGCGCCCTATAACGGTGGGCAACCTGTATGTTGTACGACCGACTACGCCATTCCCATCGTCGAAAAGACCGAATGGAAGCTTCTCAAGTCCCGCACGGATATGTGGAAGCCCTACAAAGCCGTGACCGCGGATGCCAAGCGCGAGCTCGCGGACTTGAAAGGGTCCGATTGTTGCGCAATCGAATGTAAAGGCGCTGCGCATTGCGAGCGCGATAACCGCTCCATGGCTTGCCGGTCCTTTCCGTTCTATCCCTATTTCAATCCCGAGGGCGAATTTGTGGGGCTCGCCTGCTACTGGGGCTTCGAAGGGCAGTGTTGGGTGATCTCGAATATCACGATTGTCGAGAAGAAGTTCGTGAAGCAGTTCATCGACAGCCACGAATATATGTTTAAGAAGGACGACGATTGGCGCGGTACGTATATCGACCAATCGGTTTCGCACCGCCGCGTTTACTCGCGCCGCGGCGAGAAGTTCGCCGTCATAGGACGGGACTTCAAGTACTACTGGGTATTGCCGAAATCTGGCGGCAAAATGGTTCCGGCGACAAAGGCCCAAATCCTCAAGCTGCGTAAAGGATTTCCCGGCGAAGGTATGGAATTGAGCGAAGCCTGACCGGCTGGCCGCGCGCTCAACAGCTGCGCGCGGCAGGCACCTTTTCCTACTTCATTTCGGCTTGCAACAGCTCATCCAGCTTATTCAGAAACTGGTTGGTGGTCATCCACGGCTGCTCCGGACCGACCAAGATCGCAAGGTCCTTGGTCATAAACCCACTTTCTACGGCTTTAATGCAGACCTTCTCCAAGGTTTCACCGAAGTGCGAGACATCCGGGGTGTTGTCGAACTTGCCGCGGTATTTCAGGCCCTGGGTCCAGGCGAAAATCGACGCGATGGGGTTTGTCGATGTCTCTTTACCTTGCTGGTGCAGGCGATAGTGGCGGGTCACGGTGCCATGCGCCGCTTCCGCTTCGACGGTTTCACCGTCCGGCGTCAGCAATACGGAGGTCATCAGGCCAAGAGAACCGAAGCCCTGTGCAACGGTATCGGATTGTACATCGCCATCGTAGTTCTTACACGCCCAAACAAAGCCGCCGGACCATTTCAGGGCCGAGGCAACCATGTCATCAATCAAGCGGTGCTCATAAGTAAGGCGTTTAGCATCGAATTTGGATTTGAATTCGGCGTCGAAGACTTCCTGGAAAATGTCCTTAAAACGACCATCATAGGCTTTCATGATGGTGTTCTTGGTGGACATATAGACCGGGTATCCGCGCATCAGACCATAATTGAAGCAGGCGCGCGCGAATCCGGCGATGGAATCGTCTTGGTTATACATACCCATGGCGACGCCACTGCTGGGAAAGTCGTAGATTTCGTATTCTTTGGCTTCGCCGCCGTCTGCAGGCTTAAACGTCATCGTCAGTTTACCGGGACCGGGAACCTTGAAATCCGTTGCGCGGTATTGGTCGCCGAAGGCGTGGCGGCCGATGATGATCGGCTGGGTCCAGCCCGGCACCAGGCGCGGCACGTTTTTGCAGATGATGGGCTCGCGGAACACGGTGCCGCCGAGGATGTTGCGGATCGTGCCGTTCGGGGAACGCCACATCTTCTTGAGCTTGAATTCCTCGACGCGGGCCTCGTCAGGCGTAATCGTCGCGCACTTCACGCCAACGCCGTATTGCTTAATCGCATTGGCGGCGTCCACGGTGACTTGGTCATCGGTCTGATCGCGGTATTCGACGCCGAGATCGAAGTATTTCAGCTCTACGTCAAGGTAAGGCAGGATCAGCTTTTCTTTGATGAACTGCCAGATGATGCGGGTCATTTCATCGCCGTCGAGATCGACGATAGGTGTCTTTACCTTGATTTTAGCCATGCAAATTCCCCTTCTTCGGGTCCGGTGTTGGCCGGTCCCGTGAGAGCCGACGATACAGAGTTGATTGCCCGTGCGGCCTAATTGCGCCCCGTTGGGTTCGTGGCGGGGAAATTAGTGCATTGGCCATTGCCCGCGCAAGTCGGGAATCCCCATTTTTGGGGGAAAACCAACCCTTTCCCGCAAGGCTAGACGTCGAAAAGGACCGGCGGTTTGGGGTTGAGCAATTCTGCCTCTATGGCCGAGGTAACCTCTTCGGGCTTGGTGACCACGGTCACCAAATCGTCATGCCCTTTATGCGCAAATCCCTCGGCAATAATTTGCTCGAACAGGTCCATAAGGTGTGTCCAATACCCCTCGGTGTTCAACACGACGATGGGTTTGTTGTGGCGGTGGAGCTGTCTCCACGTCACCATTTCGAACATCTCCTCCAAAGTGCCGACGCCGCCCGGCAAAACGCAAAAGGCGTCGCTTCGCTCAAACATGGTGCGCTTACGGGTATGCATGTCCGGAACGATGACCATTTCCGTGACGCCCGGATGGGCTAGTTCTTTGTCCTTGAGGAATTCGGGAATGACGCCGATCGCGCGCCCACCACCGGCAAGAACGGCGTCCGCCAGCGCTCCCATGAGACCGACCCGGCCGCCGCCGAACACCAAATCCATGCCGTGTGCGGCAAGGTCCCGTCCCAGGGCTTGCGCCGCTGCTCTGAATTGCGGGTTTGCGCCCGATTGCGAGCCGCAGAACACACATAGGGCTTTCGGGGAGGGATGCTCGTTCGAGGTCGTCATGCGGTGGTCATAATGTCTAAATTGTTGGATAAATGGGCAAAAATGGACGTAACGGGCGGGTGGAAGCTCTTGCCACCCCGGTACGTTATTTGTAAAGCTTCGGGCATGGATTTCAGGCGGGTAGTCCGCCCAAGAGCAACAAAAACTTATACCACGAGATTGCGGTCAATTCTCACAAACAACAAATCGAAGCAGTGGAGGCTTCCTTTATGACCCGTCTGAATAAAATTATTGGTGGCCTTGCCATTGCGGCAGTGGTTGCCGTGGTGCCGGTCCCGGCACAAGCGGATGATCAGGACGTCATCGATTACCGTAAACACGTTATGAAGACCCTCGGCGAGCAGGCCGGTGCGTTGTTCCAAATCCTTCAACAGAAGGCGCCGCCGGATAACTTCGCCGTTCACGTCAAGACGCTCGCACTGACGTCAACACAGGTTGTGAAGGCTTTTGAGAATCACGTCGATGGTGACGGGTCCGAAGGGTCGGCGAAGTCCAACATCTGGTCCAGCTGGGATGATTTCACCGCCAAGGCCAAAGAGCTGGAAGAAAAACTGATGGCGCTCGATAAGGCGGCATCGGAAGGCGGAATGGGTGCGGCTGCGCCGCTGGTGAAGGAATCCTTCACGTGCAAAGGCTGCCACGATGAATACCGCGTTCCGCAATAACGCGTAGCCAACAAAGATTTGAGCAAACGCCCGCCTTGTAAAAGGCGGGCGTTTGTCGTTTTCGGCCCTGAGAATGGTAACAGTTTGCGACTGTATGTTGGGGAAACCCCTTATGTCCAAAAGGCTCCAAAAGCCTTGCCACCCCTTGAGTTTCTCTAGTAAACCATTGCCCCATAACCGGCATGGTGGGGGCGGCTGGCCGCTCCAGATTGTGGCTTTGAAATGGTCCCTAGGTTCCAATATTCGACACATTTCAAAGTATAATTTAGAGACTGTTTGGAGCATTGGAGGCTTCTCATATGAAACGTCTGATTAAATTGACTGGTGGCGCCGCAGCCGTTGCGATGTCCATGGCGCTGGTTCTGCCGACGGCGGCGCAAGCCGACGATCAGGATGTGATCGATTACCGGCAGCACATCATGAACACGATGGACGCGCAGACGGCCGCGCTTGGACAGATTCTGTCGCTGGCCATTCCGGACGACAATGTCGTTTCTCACCTCGAAGTGATTGCTCTGGCAGCTCAGACGTCATTGAGCAGCTTCGAGCAACGCGTTGAAGGCGGCGAGTCACTGCCGGCCGTCTGGGACAACTGGGAAGATTTTTCGGCAAAAATGAATGACTTTTCCGATAAGATTACGTTAGCGGCTGAAACAGCTAAGGCACAGGGTAAAGACGCGGCGATGGGCTCGATCCTGAACGCTCTGACCTGCAAGCAGTGTCACGACGACTACCGGAAGAAGTAATAGTTTCTTCCAAATTTTGATTTTGCAACGCCCGTCCGCTAAAAGACGGGCGTTGTACTTTGTGCATTACGAAAACCAATAAACAGAGCCGTCCCATGCAGATCCGACCCTTCGCCATGTTGTTGAACGCAAGCGTGTTTGCCCTTTTCCTGGTCCTGAGCCTTCCTGCGGCTGTATCTCAAGCGTCCGCGCAAGAGGAGGCACCGGCGGCGGAAGGTGCGGCGATGAATACAGAGGATGCAGCAGAGGCGCCGTTTGATCCGTTGATCGAGAAAGGCAAGTACCTTGCGACCATCGGCAATTGTATCAGTTGCCACACGGCGCATGGCGGCCCGGAGTTTGGCGGTGGACTTCCATTCCATGCGGCTGGCGGCATTTTCACCGAACCGGTTGGAACCATCTACTCGACCAATATTTCACCGGACCCGGAAACAGGCATCGGCAACTGGTCAGAAGAAGAATTTATCAAAGCCATGCGCCAAGGCGTCGCGCCGGGCGGGCACTACTTGTACTTCGCATTTCCCTATACGGCCTTTGCGAAGGTGACGGACGAGGATCTAAAGGCCATTTATGCCTATATCATGTCTTTGGAGCCGGTAAATCACACGCCACCTGAAAATGACCTACCGTTTCCTCTTAACGTGCGTCTCGGTCTGTTCTTCTGGAATCTTCTGTTTGCAGATGATGAAGTTTTCCAGCCCGATCCGTCGCAATCGGACGAATGGAACCGCGGTGCGTATCTGACGGAGGGCCTTGGTCATTGCGGCGCATGTCATACGCCGCGCACAATTTTTCTGGCTGAGTCAAAAGACGAGAACCTCTCCGGCGGAACGTACTTCGACTACGTTGAAGAAGGAAAGGTGAGGAAGTGGTCGGCGGTCAATCTGACGTCCGCCCCTACGGGTCTGGAGAAATGGACGGAAGCCGATGTGGCCAATTATCTGCGCACCGGTCACAGCTTTAGAGCCGGCACGTTCGGGCCTATGAATGAAGTCATCATCAACAGCACGCAGCATCTGACCGAAGCCGATGCGAAGGCAATGGCGGTATACCTGAAAAGTCTGCCGCCTATCGAGCGCAATACAGAACAGACGATCACCGAGGAGGAGCGGGAGTTCGGAAAGGCCGTTTATGACGAGCACTGCGAGGAATGCCATTTGCAGTCCGGTCGCGGCGCGTTCTTAAAAGCACCGCCTGTATCCGGAAGCGCGATCGTGCAGGCGCCGGATGCCTCTTCGCTGATCAACGTCATCCTCTACGGCGCTGACGTGCCGTCCGGGGGTCCAACCCCCTTTGGTGCATGGGAAGACATGGGCTCATTCGGAGACAAATTAAGCGACGAGGAAGTCACCGCTCTATCGAATTTCTTGCGCACCGAGTGGGAAAATAAGGGTGGTCGGGTCACGGTTGAGGACGTCGCCAAGCAGCGCTAGGCTTGCGTGGCCGTTCGCGTGGTGGGCATTAGGGGTGGCCTGCGGCGCGATATCATTTTAAACCGTCCCATGCTCGCCGGATCTCTGGACTGGCAAGCTCGCTCGCAATCATCGATTCAATGAGCCTGAATTGAACGTCTTATTCGTCTTTGCACTTCCTTTCATCCTCTCCGGTATGCTGGCCATCGGCATACGCGCCGTTGCCGGTGAGGAGCGAGGCGCAAGACTTGCGGGTGTTGCCGTAGTTCTCGGTTTTCTGGTTCCGTGGAGTTTATCCTTAACACCGGGCTGGATCCCGAGCGATTCCCTGGGACGCATCGGACATATTGCTGGCGGTGCGGCAATGGTCGGGTTCGTGCTGGATTATTTCGGGTTCGCAAGACTCTGGGCCGCAATCGCAGCCGGAGTTGTTGTGATTGTCTCGACGTGGGCCAGTTTAAACAACGGACTCTCAACTGATACCCAAGTGTCGTTGACGATGGCGTTGTTCTTGGTGCTGTATTCCGGGCTGGCGTTTTTGTTGTTGGCGAAACTTAATTCCATGCGTGATCGGCCTGCGGGGTTGATTGTAACGGTCATCATGATCGGGCTGGCGATCGTTGTTCAATCTGCAGTGGTCGGAGACCTGGATATTCTGAAGACCGGCTTCATTCTTGTTGTGGCTGTTCTGGCGTATTCGGCCGTATGTGCCTTCGTGCTGGTAATTTTTGGGTATGCCTTCGTTCTGGGCACAGGGTCTGTATTGTTGTCCGCGGCTTGGGCGTTGGCGGAAAGAGCGCCAAGCACTCTGATTGCCCTCCTGCTGCTTCCACTGATGCTGTTCGCCGAAGGAACTGCGAAACACATAAAACTTCCCGACGCACGCATCAGCAGTTATTTGTATCCTCTGGTGCTGGCAGGTGTTGCGGCGTTGCCGCTCGGGCTTGGTGCTGTCATTACTTTTGTGATGTACGGTCCCTGAAGCGGATCTGAAAGCAGCGCGGTTTAAAATTCGACTGTTCCGGTTGCATCAAGTTCGTCAATCCCTTACACCTTTCAAATCGGCTTACGTTGGATTGTTAAAAAGCAGCGCTGGTTCTAATATGGATTGGCATTAATCATCGCATCGGGGCGAAAAGGCGAACAAACGTGAATCGACCGCTAATCATCGCAATCGTCGGTGTTGTCGTTGTCGCTGCTGCTCTAATTCTCAATTATACATTGCAGTCGCCAGGCGGGTTCGGCGGTGGCGAAGTAACAACCGGTCCCGGGGCTCCGTCCTTCGACGTCGTTCGCATTGACCCCCAAGGCAATATGGTGATGGCGGGCCGGGCTCAACCCGGCGCGACGGTCATCATTATGGACGGTGAGAGGGAAATTGGCCGTGTTACCGCAGATGATCGCGGTGAATGGGTGTTCATCCCCACGCAACCTGTTCCGCCGGGAACGCGGCAGTTTTCATTGCGGGCAACTGGCCCCGACGGAAACATGCTCGTTTCAGAAAATGTCGTCATCATGTCGGTCCCTGAACGCGACGGTGAAATTCTAATTGTCGAACAATCCAGGGATGGCGGACGCAGTCGCGTTCTACAGGGGCCTGGTGCGCCCGAGGGTATGGGATCGCTGACAATTGATTCCATCGATTACAGTTCTGAAGGCGAATTTTATCTGAGTGGACAGGCAGATCCCGGCAGTACTGTGCAGATCTATCTCGACAATGAATTCGTTGGCCGCGCCGTCGCCAACGACAATGGATTTTGGGAATTGTCCCCGGAAGTCCGCGCAGCCGCCGGAGACCATGTTATCCGGGCGGACCAGGTTGGCGCGAATAACAACGTCATGGCGCGTGTTGAGGTGCCGTTTACACTGGATCCGGCACAAGCGGACATGCCGCCGGGGTCCGTGACGGTTGTGCGGGGAAACAGCCTTTGGCGGATCGCGCGCCGCATTTACGGCGAAGGGCCAATGTATACGCTGATCTATGAGGCCAATACGGACCAGATTAAGGACCCCGATTTGATCTATCCGGGGCAGGTATTCTCCATACCGCGCTCGGACCGCCCGTAGAAGGCGCTCGCGTCCCGAGCTGGAGGGTTGCGCCAAAATCCCTGATTTTTCAACGGATGAATGGTAAGACTCGAGGCATCAGTTCAGTCTCGAGAGAGGATCAGAGGGTGTCCGATTCAAGTGAAGGTCGTCGTTCTATGAAGTCAGTAGAGATTTCCTGGCGTGATTATGTGCTGCCGCCATTGCATCCCGAAGGACCCGGTTTCGTAGCTGTATTCGCCATCGGAACCCTGATTCTCTGGTGGATATGGTCTCTGTTGGGCTGGATCGGCCTAGGCCTCACCGTTTGGTGCTTTTACTTTTTTCGGGACCCTGACCGGGTGACGCCCACACAAAAAGGGTTGGTGATCAGTCCGGCGGACGGTGTCGTTCAAATGATCGGGCCAGCCGCGCCGCCATCGGAACTTGATATGGGTGCGGGTGAGCTGACACGGATCAGCGTTTTTATGAGTGTATTCGATTGCCACGTGAACAGGGCGCCGATTGCCGGATCCATCGTGAAAGAGGAATACACGCCGGGAAAATTCCTCAATGCGACCTTGGATAAGGCGAGCGAGGATAACGAGCGTCAGTCGTTGATCATACGCACAGAAGACGGAAAGGATTTCGCTGTTGTGCAGATCGCGGGTCTCGTCGCCCGGCGCATTCGCTGCGACGTCCGGGAAGGTCAAAATGTGCTGACGGGCCAGCGGTTCGGCATGATCCGTTTTGGCAGCCGAGTGGATGTGTACTTGCCGCCGGGTGTGGAACCGCTTGTTGCCGTGGGCCAGAAAGCGATTGCGGGCGAAACAGTGCTTGCGGATATGTCCGCGGGCAACGCGGCGCGCGAGGGTGAGATCCGCTAAATGGACAATAAACCGGATACATCAGGCTCAGGCCAATCTCCTGCTTCAGAAGCAGCAGGCTCGGGCCGCCGGTTTGGCAGAACCACAGGCAAGCTTCGGAGTCTGTCCTTTAATCGGATTTTTCCGAACATTTTGACCTTGCTTGCTTTGTGCGCCGGATTGACCGCCATTCGCTATGGGATGTCCGGAGAGTGGGGAAAGGCTGTCATCGCGCTCGTCATTGCAGGCATGCTGGATGGGGTGGATGGCCGGGTTGCCCGTCTTTTGCGAAGCACGTCGAAATTTGGTGCGGAACTCGATTCCCTCGCTGATGCCATAAGTTTTGGCGTGGCGCCGGCCATGCTCATGTATCAGTGGGCGATGAGCGGCGCCGGCGGAATTGGCTGGGCGCTTTGCCTTCTTCATGCCGTTTGTTGCGTCTTACGATTGGCGCGATTCAATACAATGGTTGGACAGCCGGAGTTGCCGGCTTGGGCCCACAACTACTTCACCGGTGTTCCGGCGCCGGGCGGAGCGGGTCTGACGATCCTGCCTTTAATCTTCTGGTTGTATTCGGACATTGAAGTGTTTCGCGAGCCTTATGTCGTTGGCGCATTTCTCTTTGTTTCGTCCGTTCTTATGGTGAGCCGCGTGCCTGTGTATTCGGGCAAGCACATCCGCTTGAAGCCGTTCATGGTTCTGCCCTTGATGATACTGATCGGTGTGATGGCTGGATTTCTGGTGACCGATCCGTTCGCCACACTAAGCTTCGTGGGTATAGTCTATCTGATCAGCATTGCCGCGAGCGCATGGACATTCCAGCGGCACCATGCGCGGTCGAATGCCGCAGACCCCTGATGTTGAATTGGCCTTAAGGGCCCTTGCGCCGCTTCTTCTTACGTTTTTGATTTGAGCCGGGTCTCTGCGCGGGGTTCGGTGGGCGCGGCCTCGGGCTTGTGGTCTTGGCCGCAGGAGCGTCATCGCCGCCGAATTCACCGCTGCCGCCGTATTCCAGTTCCATTTGCTCCAGTCTGCGGATTTCGTCTCGCAATCGGGCGGCCTCTTCAAACTCCAGATCGGCTGCCGCCGCGCGCATTTTCTTATCCAGCTCGTCGATCGTGGCGCGCAGATTGTGGCCAAGCAGGTGGGCCTCCTCGGCGAGTCCGGTATCGACGGTGACTCTGTCGTGTTCATAGACGCTGTCGAGGACATCCGATATTCGTGCCCGTACGGTTGCCGGCGTAATCCCATTTGCGGCGTTGAACGCCTGCTGTTTTTCCCGCCTGCGGTTGGTTTCGCCTATGGCCGCTTCCAACGAGCGGGTCATGTTGTCTGCATAAAGAATGACACGGCCATCGACATTTCGCGCCGCCCGCCCGATGGTTTGTACCAGTGAAGTTTCGGACCGCAGAAACCCTTCCTTGTCGGCGTCCAAAATCGCCACCAATGCGCATTCCGGGATGTCGAGGCCTTCGCGCAGCAAGTTGATACCCACCAGTACATCAAATGCGCCGAGCCGCAGATCGCGAATAATTTCGATACGCTCGAGTGTTTCAATGTCCGAGTGCATGTAGCGCACGCGGATGCCATTCTCATGGAAATACTCGGTAAGGTCTTCCGCCATGCGTTTGGTCAACGTCGTGACCAGCACGCGCATACCCTTGGCGGCGACGACTTTGCACTCTGCGAACAGGTCGTCTACCTGCTTGTTCGCCGGGCGAACGATGCACACAGGGTCGATCAGCCCCGTGGGCCGTATCACCTGCTCGGTAAACGCGCCGCCGGTGCGTTCCATCTCCCAAGGGCCGGGTGTCGCCGAAACGAAAACGGTGTCCGGCCGCATCGATTCCCATTCTTCGAACTTGAGCGGTCGGTTGTCGCAGCAGGAGGGTAGGCGAAAGCCGTAATCCGCCAACGTCGATTTGCGGTTGAAGTCGCCGCGGTACATGGCGCCCACTTGCGGCACGGCGACGTGGCTCTCGTCCACAAACAAAAGCGCGTCTTCGGGCAGGTATTCGAACAGCGTCGGCGGCGGTTCACCGGCGTTGCGGCCGGTAAGATAGCGTGAGTAGTTCTCGATACTCTTGCAGTGGCCGGTGGTCTCCAACATTTCCAGATCGAACATCGTTCGTTGTTCAAGGCGCTGTGCCTCAAGCAGCTTGCCTTGTCCATGCAGTTCCTCAAGCCGCTGTTTGAGCTCAATTTTGATGCTGTTGATGGCTTGAGACAGGGCCGGCCGAGGCGTGACGTAGTGGCTGTTGGGGTAAACTGTTTCGCCGAGCAGTGTTGCGGTTTTTTCACCGGTCAGTGGATCGAATTCATGGATGAATTCGATTTCATCGCCGAAAAGCGAAACGCGCCACGCACGGTCTTCATAGTGCGCCGGAAAAATCTCCACGACATCGCCGCGCACACGGAACGTGCCACGGAAAAAAGCCATATCGTTCCGTTTGTATTGTAAGGCCACGAGTTGCCTGAGCAGTTCCGAGCGCGGCAGGGTTGCACCCTCGCGAAGCTGAATGGTCATGCGCGAGTAGGATTCAACCGAGCCCAGGCCATATAGGCAACTGACCGATGCGACGATCACGACGTCGCGGCGCTCGAGGATGGCGCGGGTCGCCGAGTGGCGCATCCGGTCGATCTGCTCGTTGATGCTCGAGTCTTTTTCGATATAGGTGTCGGTGCGCGGCACATAGGCTTCAGGCTGGTAGTAGTCGTAATAGGAAACGAAGTATTCCACGGCGTTTTCCGGGAAGAAGGACTTCATTTCCCCGTACAACTGGGCAGCCAGGGTCTTGTTCGGCGCCATGATCAGCGCCGGGCGGCCGGTATTGGCGATGATGTGGGCCATGGTGAAAGTTTTGCCGGAACCTGTGACCCCTAGCAGCACCTGATCCCGCTCGCTTTGTTCCAGACCTTTTGTGAGCTCCGCGATGGCCTGCGGCTGGTCGCCGGCGGGCGTGAACTCGCTGACGAGCTTGAAATCGGCCCGCGGGCCCGGCGGCGGCTTGGCGTAGATCGGAACGGCAACAGACGACATAAAAAGTACCTCTGCCGCTAACATAGGCGACGCAATCGCCCGGGGCTATATCGGCATAAAAAGTGCTCAAAAAGGGGCGGTTGCGGCAGGTGTACACCGGGCGTATTGTCCGCCCGTTTTCAACAGTGCCGGGACTAGGTCCCGGCGCGAATCCGGGAGTTTGTTGCGTGTCTATCCTCGCCAAGCGATTGTCCGCTGTAAAACCATCGCCAACCGTTGCCGTGACCGCCAAGGCCGCGGAACTCAAAGCTCAGGGCCTGGACGTCATCGGTCTGGGCGCCGGTGAGCCGGATTTCGATACGCCGGATCACATCAAGGCTGCGGGCAAAAAGGCGATCGACGAGGGTAAGACGAAATACACGCCGCCGCAGGGTACACCCGCGATGCGTCAGGCCATCGTCGACAAGTTCAAGCGTGAAAACGGCCTGGACTACAAAACCGATCAGGTTTCCGTCGGCGTCGGCGGTAAGCAGGTCATTTTTAATGCCTTCCTGGCAACGGTGCAGGAGGGCGATGAGGTCATCATCCCCGCGCCGTATTGGGTGAGCTATCCGGATATCGTGCTTCTGTGCGGCGGCACGCCGGTGTTCGTAGATTGCGGCGAGAACACCCGGTTCAAGCTGAGCGCGGAAGCGCTTGAGGCCGCCATCACGCCCAAAACCAAATGGGTGGTGCTGAACTCGCCCAACAATCCGACCGGCGCGGCCTACACGGCCGAGGAGATCAAGGCGCTGACGGACGTGCTGCTCAAGCATCCGCACGTTTGGGTCATGACCGACGATATGTACGAGCACCTGGTGTACGACGGCTTCAAATTCACCACGCCGGCCCAGGTTGAGCCCAAGCTCATGGACCGCACGCTGACCATGAACGGCGTGTCCAAAGCGTTTGCAATGACGGGATGGCGTCTGGGATACGCCTGCGGCCCGGTCGAGCTCATCAAGGCCATGAACATGATTCAGTCCCAAAGCGCGACCCATCCCGCCTCCATGGTCCAGGCGGCGGCCGTTGAGGCCCTCAACGGCCCGATGGATTTCCTGGCGCCTCGTAATGACGCCTTTAAGCAGCGGCGCGACATGGTCGTGAAGATGCTGAACGCGGCGGACGGCATTACCTGTCAAACCCCCGAAGGCGCGTTCTATGTCTATCCGTCCTGCGCAGGCGTGATCGGCAAGACAACGCCCAAGGGCCGGAAAATCGAAACCGACACCGATTTCGTTGGGGCTCTGCTGGAGGAGGCCCTGGTCGCGGTCGTACAGGGGGCGGCTTTCGGCCTATCGCCCTATTTCCGGATTTCCTACGCGACCTCCACGGAGGCCCTGGAAGAGGCGTGCACCCGCATCCAGAAGTTCTGCGCCTCGCTCAAATAGCGCGGATAAAAGAAAAACCCCGGACCAGAGGTCCGGGGTTTAAGTCTGAAAAATTGGAGAAGTCGGTTCCAGATTTTTATCTGTGAACTGGGGCTGTGAATGGGGGAGGGACCTTTCACTTGCCCTATTGGTAGCGGTCGGGGGAGGACCGGACGCCGCCAATAACTTCTCTCAAACTCTCCGCCGCGGTCTTCCCGCGCGAGCCACCTGGGAGGGTAGGGGTGCGCGGCGTCACAGCGACGTTGTATATGCAGTGCAACATAATCCTAAACCCGTGGAATAAAACATAAAAAATACGAAAATCGGCTATGACGGAATCGCATGGCTCGTCATATTTGTGCAACGCAACTAAAAAATGATTATATTTTAGGCCCTTAGGGGATGTGACTAGACTTTAGGCAAATCTAAGATGCCTTGCTGATGGCCCCCGATCCGGCTCGTGCACGCGCACCTTCCCGCACCAGAAAGTCCCTGAAGGCTCGGACTCGGCTCGAATTGCGCATTTCCTCGGGATAGACGAAGTACCCCTCGATGGTGGGGCCTTGCACCACGTCCGGCATGATCTGAACGATTCCGCTGCTTTCGGTCATGAAATATTCCGGCAGGGACGCAATGCCTAATCCCGCTCGTACGGCCCGGTAAACGCCGTACAGGTTGTTCACCCGCAACGCGACATGGCTTTCGATATTGTGCTTATCGAGGAGTTCCGTGAACCAGTGAACCGTCGAGACCGGTGTCGCGCCTTCTCCGAACAGCACTAGATCATGGTTGGCGAGGTCTTCCAGTGTCTTGGGCGTACCGCGCTCCGCCAAGTATTCGGGCGATGCGTATATGTTGGATGACATCGAACCCAAGTGGCGCTGAATCAGATCCTGCTGTTTGGGTTCATTAAACCGGATGGCCACGTCGGCTTCGCGCATGGCCAGGTCCAGTTCGCGGTCGTCGAGCCGAAGCATGACTTCAATACTCGGATAGGCCTTCACGAATTCCTGCAGCCGGCTCGTGAGCCACACGGAGCCGAAGGCCACCGTGGTGGTGACACGCAGCGTGCCTCCCGGATTTTCCTTGGTTTCGGTCAGCAGGCCTTCGACGTTGTTGAGCTTCGAGAAAACCTCATGGACCGTTTTGTAAAGGAGGTCCCCTTGCTCGGTGGGAATCAGCCCCCTCGCGTGCCGGTGAAACAGGCTGACGCCCAGCGATTCCTCGAGCGCGCCGATTTGCCGGCTCACCGCGGACTGGCTGAGATTCAGGCTCTCGCTGGCATGGGTAAAGCTTCCCGCTTCGGCGACGGCGTGAAAGACACGCAGTTTATCCCAATCAAGACGACCGTGACCACGAAGAGGCATGATGTATCCCTTTCACGGAGCGCTGCTCCGCAACTCAGTCAACGCAATCAAGCTCAACATTCATCCTTTTACTTAGCCGTTTGCGGCCAAGAATCTGTCGGCCTCCAAGGCGGCCATGCATCCGGTCCCCGCCGCCGTAACCGCCTGACGGTACACATGATCCTGCGCATCACCCGCGGCAAATACACCGGGGACATTCGTGCGCGTCGAATCGTGGGCCGTAACCAAGTAGGCGTTTTCATCCATATCCAGAACACCCTTAAATAGTTCGGTGTTCGGCGTATGCCCGATCGCGATGAACAAGCCGTCGACTTTTATTTCCGCCTCATCGCCGGTCTTCACGTTCTTGGTCCGGATGCTGGTGACCCCCGGGGGCATGTCCTGCCCCAAGACCTCTTCGACCACCGTGTCCCAAATCACTTCAATCTTGGGATGGTCAAACAGCCGCTGCTGAAGAATCTTTTCGGCGCGCAGAGAGTCCCGCCTGTGAATCAGTGTCACCTTGGTGGCGTGATTGGTCAGATACAGCGCCTCTTCGACCGCTGTGTTCCCGCCGCCGACCACCGCGACTTCCTTACCGCGAAAGAAGAACCCGTCGCATGTTGCGCAAGCCGACACACCGAATCCCTGGAATTTCTGCTCTGATGGCAGGCCCAGCCATCGGGCTGAAGCGCCGGTCGAAATAATCAATGTGTCGCCGGTATAGGTGTCCCCTGAATCGCTGATGCAGGTGAACGGGCGTTTGGAGAGGTCCGCTTTGACGATGAGATCGCTCACGAATTTCGTACCGACGTTTTCGGCCTGTTTTTGCATTTGCTCCATGAGCCAGGGGCCTTGAATGACGTCAGGAAACCCTGGGTAATTCTCCACATCGGTGGTGATGGTCATCTGCCCGCCAGGCTGCATGCCGGCGATGATGACGGGAGACAGATTTGCCCGCGCTGCATAAATCGCGGCGGTCAGTCCGGCAGGTCCGGACCCGAGAATCAAAACTTTGGTGTGAATATTGGCCATTGGGTCGGTACATCGCAAAATTCAGGGACAACGCATCATGCGTTGCAATATGGGGCGCTAAAATAGGAGTGCTATGCGTTCAGCGCAAGGCAGCCTGATATGAGAGTGTGCAAATGCATGCCCAGCACTCTAAAGGTGCAATTCTCTATGTTATAAAGGTTGCAATCTCTCGTTAAGCTAAAGTAGTTTGTAATAAAATTACTCATCGATGCTGGGCGCCGCACGGCTAATCCGGCACAGCACAGGGGACCCTGCTTATGCAGCGTGTGAATCTCGATCGTATCGACCGGCAGATTCTGAGTGATCTGCAAGACGATGGCCGCATAACCAACGTCAATTTGGCGAAAAGAGCCGGCATCTCCGCGCCGCCGTGCTTGCGCCGCGTCCGGGCGCTCGAAGACTCCGGCTATATCAAGGGCTATCACGCCGAGCTTGATGCGGGGGCCTTGGGATACTCGGTTTCCGTGTTCGCGCACGTGGGCCTGAACAGCCAGGCCGAGGCAGATTTGGCGGCATTTGAGGAGATGGTCAGGCAATGGCCGGAAGTACGCGAGTGTCACATGCTCGCCGGAGAAACGGACTTTCTCCTAAAAATCGTCGCCAAGGATTGGGATGCCTATCAGAAGTTCGTGACTGAAAAACTGACCGCGGCGCCAAAGGTCGCAAATGTCAAATCCGCGCTTGCGATCCGCAGCGCCAAGACTATGCCGGGCGTTCCCATCGCCATCGATGGTGATAAGCCGGCGCAGCCGCCTCTAGAGGTTAAGGCTAGCTAAGTCTGGGGCTACTTGAATTTCACTTTGAGAATTTCATACGCCTTGCCACCACCCGGCGCGGTGACCTCGGCGGTATCTCCAATGGTCTTGCCAATCAGCGCGCGGCCCAAAGGCGACTGGATAGAGATTTTCTTTTTCTTCAAATCGGCTTCGTAAGCACCGACGATTTGATACGTCGTTTCCTCGTCCGTATCGACATCGGCCACGGTGACGGAAGCGCCAAACCTCACGGTCGTCCCCGAGAGCTTGCTGACGTCAATCACGTCCGCGCGGCTGACAATATCTTCCAGCTCGCTGATGCGGCCTTCGATAAAGCTCTGCCGTTCGCGGGCAGCATGATACTCCGCGTTTTCGGACAAATCGCCGTGTTCGCGTGCTTCAGAGATCTGTTTGATCACCGCGTGGCGCTCAACTGACTTGAGCTGGTGCAGTTCTTCCTTAAGCGGCTCCAGACCTTCCGCCGTCATTGGAATTTTTTCCATGACGAAACCTCTTCTTCAAAGAATAGAAACGCCCGCGTCCGTTAAGACGTGGGCCCCGTAAGTGGTCTCCAATTTTTATTATGGCTTAAGATAGGATTGGAGGGGGGCAACATCAAGGGCTCCGTCCTTCAGGGCCCCAATGGCGGCCACCGAGGCCACCGCCCCGGCCAGCGTCGTATAGTGGCTGATATTCCGGGTTAAAGCCGTGCGGCGTATAGCAAAACTGTCCTTGAGGGACTGGGCGCCCTCGGTGGTATTGATCACCAGCTGGACGTTTCCGGAAATCATGGCGTCCACGCAGTGGGGGCGGCCCTCGGCTACCTTATTGACGGGCTCCGCCTCGATTCCGAGCTCGGCCAGGACCTTCTGCGTCCCGCGTGTGGCGATGATCTTGAAGCCGAGCGCCTTGAGTTGGCGCGCCAGATCGGCTGCGGCTCTTTTGTCGGAATCCCGCAGCGACAGAAAAGCGGTGCCTGAACGCGGCAATTTCGATCCGGCCGCCAACTGGGATTTGGCAAAAGCGCGCGGGAAATCGCTGTCGAGGCCCATCACTTCGCCGGTGGATTTCATCTCCGGGCCAAGCACGATGTCCACGCCGGGGAACCTGTTGAAGGGGAAGACCGCTTCTTTCACCGCGACATGCGCGAGCTTGTCGGCGCCGTCCTTGAATTTACCGCCGAGTTTAAAGTCCTTGAGTTTTTCACCGGCCATGACGCGTGCGGCAATCTTGGCCACTTGGATGCCCGTCGCTTTGGCGACAAAGGGCACCGTGCGGCTGGCGCGCGGATTGACTTCAAGAATGTAAACTTGCCCATCCTTGATCGCGTACTGCACGTTCATGAGTCCGACGACTTTGAGCGCGGTGGCGAGCAGTACCGTTTGCCGTTTGATTTCTTCGATCAGGGTGGCGTCCAGTGAATAGGGTGGCAAGGAACACGCAGAGTCACCTGAGTGTACGCCTGCTTCCTCGATGTGTTCCATAATCCCGGCCACATAAACGTCTTCGCCATCTGCGATCGCGTCAACGTCCACCTCGACGGCGCCGGACAAGTAGGAATCGATCAGAACCGGGTTGTCCCCTGTCACCTTCACGGCGTGGGCGATGTAATTGTTGAGCCCGGTTTCGTCGTAGACAATTTGCATGGCCCGCCCGCCTAAAACGTAGGAGGGGCGTATGACCACCGGATAGCCGATTTTTGCTGCCACCTTGCGCGCTTCGTCTGCTGTGCGCGCCGTGCCGTTGGAGGGCTGCGTTAGATTGAGTTCGGCGAGCAGCTTCTGGAAGCGCTCACGGTCTTCGGCAAGGTCAATGGCATCTGGAGACGTGCCCAATATAGGAATCCCGGCTTGTTCGAGGGCGTTGGCCAGCTTCAGTGGCGTCTGGCCGCCAAGCTGTACGATCACGCCAAGTAGTTTGCCGTTCTGCTTTTCGGTAGTGATGAGTTCGATAACGTCTTCCGCCGTCAGCGGCTCGAAGTACAGCCGGTCCGAGGTGTCGTAGTCCGTCGACACGGTTTCCGGATTGCAGTTCACCATAATGGTTTCAAAGTCCGCATCCCGCAGCGAGAAGGCGGCGTGAACGCAGCAATAATCGAATTCGATACCCTGCCCGATACGGTTGGGTCCACCGCCGAGAATCACGACCTTGGTTTTGTCGGACGGCTCTGACTCGCATTCCGGCGGGTTGAGGCCGTCACCTTCGTAGCAGGAGTACATATAGGGTGTCGGCGATGGAAATTCCGCGGCGCAGGTATCAATGCGCTTGAACACGGGGCAAACGCCGGCGGCGTGCCGCTTCGCCGCAATGTCTAATTCCTTGCCGCCCGTGAGTTGAGCGAGCCGCGCATCGGAAAAGCCCAGCTTTTTCAACGTGAGCAAACCTTCTGAGTCTTCGGGCAGGCCCGAAGACTTAATTTTTTCCTCTGCGTCAACGATGGCTTTGAGTTGATTCAAGAACCACGGATCGAATTTAGTGATGGTGTGAATCTCGTCCAAAGCAATGCCGGCCCGCATGGCTTGCGCCGCAACCAGCAAACGGCCCGGGCGCGGTTTGGCCAGCGCGACCTTGAGCGCGTCGGTATCCATGGTCGGCGTGCCGTCGTCCTCGAGCGATACGTCATCCAGGCCGTTCAGGCCGGTTTCCATGGCCCGCAGACCTTTTTGCAGACTTTCGGCAAATGTCCGGCCCACGGACATGGCTTCACCAACAGATTTCATGCTGGTGGTGAGTATCGGATCGGCGTCCGGGAACTTTTCGAACGTAAATCGCGGAATTTTGGTGACCACGTAATCAATCGTCGGCTCGAACGAAGCCGGCGTCGCTTTGGTGATGTCATTGGTCAGTTCATCGAGCGTGTAGCCGACTGCGAGTTTGGCCGCGACTTTGGCAATGGGAAAGCCGGTGGCTTTAGACGCCAGGGCGGATGAGCGCGAAACGCGCGGGTTCATCTCGATGATCACCATGCGCCCGTTTTCGGGGTTGATGGCGAACTGCACATTCGATCCGCCGGTGTCCACGCCAATCTCGCGCAGGCAGGCGATCGAGGCGTTGCGCATCACCTGATATTCTTTGTCGGTGAGCGTCAGCGCGGGGGCGACTGTAATGGAATCGCCGGTATGGATGCCCATGGGGTCCACGTTCTCGATGGAGCAGATGATGATGCAGTTGTCCGCTTTGTCGCGCACAACCTCCATCTCGAACTCTTTCCAGCCCAGCACGGACTCTTCGACGAGAATGGTATGCACCGGTGACGCGGCAAGTCCGGTTCCGGCGATGTGTTCGAATTCCTCGGTGTTGTAGGCGATGCCGCCGCCTTCACCGCCGAGGGTGAAGGACGGGCGAATGATGGCGGGCAAGCCGATATCCTGGATGGCTTCGCGCGCTTCGTCCATGGACTTGACCATGCGGCTGCGCGGGCTTTCCAAACCGATCTTGGACATGGCATCGCGGAACAATTCGCGGTCTTCGGCCTTTTCGATCACCTCGCGCTTTGCGGCGATCATTTCCACACCGAATTTTTCAAGCACGCCGTTCTCGGCGAGTTTCATCGCCGTGTTCAAGCCCGTTTGCCCGCCCATGGTCGGAAGTAGTGCGTCCGGGCGTTCCTTCTCGATGATGCGCGCGACCATCTCCGGGGTGATGGGCTCTATATATGTCGCATCCGCCGTATCGGGGTCGGTCATGATGGTGGCGGGATTGGAGTTCACCAGAATGACGCGGTAGCCCTCTTCACGCAGGGCTTTGCACGCTTGAGCGCCCGAGTAGTCGAATTCGCACGCCTGGCCGATGACGATAGGGCCCGCGCCAATAATCAGGATGCTTTTGATGTCGGTACGTTTGGGCATATCGGCGCGTGCGTCCTACTTGGCTTTCTGATCGGCCATCAACGTGGTGAAGCGATTAAAGAGGTAGTGACTGTCCTGCGGGCCCGGTGAGGCTTCCGGGTGGTACTGCACGGAGAACACAGGCTTGTCCGTCACACGCAAACCTTCGACGACGCCGTCGAACAGCGACTTATGGGTTTCAATGACGTTCTTGGGCAGGCTGTCACGATCCACACAGAAGCCATGGTTCTGCGACGTGATCTCGACCTTGCCCGTTTCCAGATCTTGCACCGGCTGGTTAGAACCGCGGTGTCCCAGGGCAAGCTTGTATGTTTTGGCGCCGAGAGCGAGCGCTAGAATTTGATGCCCCAAGCAAATGCCGAAAATGGGTTTGCCGGATTTCATCAACTCTTGCACAACCGGCACCGCGTATTCGCCGGTGGCCGCAGGATCGCCGGGGCCGTTGGAGAGAAACACGCCGTCGGGGTTGTGGCGCAGAATATCTTCGGCCGTTGCCGTGGCCGGCACCACGGTCACTTTGCAGCCCGCGTCGGCAAGGCAGCGCAGTATATTGCGCTTGGCGCCGTAATCGACCGCGACCACGTTGAACTCCGGCGTGCGTCCGTCCTTTTCCAGGTCGCCGAAGCCGGTTTCCTTGGTCCAGCGCGTTTGGGTCCAGTCATAGGTCTGGCGGCAGGTGACGTCTTTGGCCAAATCCATGCCGTTCAGGCCGGGCCACGCGTTTGCTTCGGCCCGTAGTTTTTCCAAATCGAACTTGCCGTCGGGGTTGTGGCAAACAACGCCTTTCGGCGCACCGCCGTCGCGGATGCGGCGTGTCAGGCGGCGCGTATCCAATCCCGCGAGGCCCACCAGATTGTTGGATTTCAGCCACGCGTCCAGGTGCTGCGCGGAGCGGTAGTTGGACGGATCGGTGATGTCGTCGCGGATGATGCAGCCGCGCGCCGCCGGGGTCGTGCTCTCCAGATCTTCCGGGTTCGCGCCGACGTTGCCGATGTGCGGAAAGGTGAAGGTGATGATCTGTCCGGCGTAGGACGGGTCGGTGAGGACTTCCTGATATCCGGTGATGCCGGTGTTGAAGACCACTTCACCGACATTGCTGCCGGTGGCTCCGATTCCCCGTCCCCAAAAAACACTGCCATCGTCTAAAACTAAAACGGCTGTGGCACCGGATGGCATTTTGGTCTCGGTGCTGGGGGCGGGGGCTGCGTTCACGTCATTGTCCTTGTAAACGTGGCCCTCGCGAGCGCGGGGTGGGAAAGGAGCATCGGTCTTTACATCTCTCTTCGAATTTCGGCTCGCACCGGGCCTTACTGTGTCCCCGGATTTCCAAGGGGCCGACAGCCCAAAACGCGCCGAATTATAACTGACTCTTGGCCTGAACTGCGATGCCGGCGAAAGCATCCGCAGACGTGCGTTTGCCGCAAACTGGCGCGGTGTTTAAGCAATCAACCAATCTAAGTCAAGGCCCGCTCAGGCCTGCGCTAGCCCTTATTATCCGCGGCCTTCCGGCACAGCCGTTGGCTTTGCCAAGGCGCCGTGAATGGGATAGCGTTACGCCTTTCCGCAACAAGGATTCGTGACAGAAAAATGCTGCGCACCCGTTTCAGCGAGGCGTTGAAAGAAAGCCTTCGCGCCAAAAAGCAACGCGAGGTCGCAACCGTGCGCCTCATTCTCGCCGCCCTCAAGGATCGCGACATTGACGCGCGCGGTAAAGGCAACGCGGACGGCATCAGCGACGCCGAGATTCTCCAGATGCTCAACTCCATGATCAAGCAGCGGCGGGAGAGCATCGAGCTGTACGAGAAAGGCGGGCGCGAGGCGCTGGCCCAGCAGGAGAAGGAAGAGATCGAAATCATCCAAAGCTTCATGCCCAAGCAGATGGACGAAGCCGAGGTGTCCGAGGCCGTGAAAGCGGTGATCGCCGAGGTCGGGGCGGCCAGCGTCAAGGACATGGGCAAGGTGATGGGCACCTTGAAGGAGAAATTCGCCGGGCGCATGGATTTCTCCCGCGCCTCCGGTATTGTTAAGCAGCACCTCGGGTAGAGGGCTTCAACGCGTTGTAGCGGACGGTGCAGCACATGGCGTTTCCGCCGCAGTTTCTCGATGAAATACGTGCCCGGTTGCCGGTGTCCTCGGTGATCGGCAAGACGGTGAAGCTCGATCGCCGTGGCCGCGAGTTCGTCGGCCTGTCGCCTTTCAATAATGAGAAGACGCCGTCCTTTACCGTCAACGACGAGAAGGGATTCTATCACTGCTTTTCCAGCGGTGAACACGGCGACATTTTTACTTTCCTAATGAAGACAAAAAACCTGTCGTTTCTGGAGGCGGTCGAACGTCTCGCCGACGAAGCGGGTTTGGAGATGCCGCGCCAGTCGCCGGAAGCCGCGCGGGAGGCGGAGCGCGCGACGGTGTTGCGGGAGTCTGTTGAAGCGGCCTGCAAAATTTTTGAAGAGTCGTTGAGATCGTCAGAGGGCCGCGCGGCGCTGGATTACTTACATGGACGCGGTTTAAGCGACGAAACCATTGCGCGGTTTCGGTTGGGATTTGCCCCGCAGGGCAACGTCGTTAAAACCAAACTTCTCTCGCGCGGCGTGAAGGAAGACGTGCTCTTGGAAACCCGCTTGCTTTCACCGGGCAAGGACGGGCGCGAATCGTTCGATTTTTTCCGCGGGCGGGTGGTGTTTCCGATTACCGATCTGCGCGGCCGGCCCGTGGCTTTCGGCGGACGAATTATGGGAGACGGCGAGCCCAAGTATTTGAATTCGCCGGATACGCCGCTCTTTCATAAGGGGCATATGCTCTATGGGCTCGATCTGGCGCGGGGCGAGGCCGCCAAACGGCGCGAAATGATCGTTGCCGAGGGCTATATGGACGTCATTGCGCTGGCCCAGGTTGGCCTAACCCATGCCGTGGCGCCGCTGGGAACCGCGTTGACGGAGGCGCAAATCGGGCTTTTGTGGCGCACGGCGCCGGAACCCATTCTCTGTTTCGACGGCGATCCCGCCGGTCAGAAAGCCGCCTTGCGCGCGGCGGAACGGGCTTTGCCCATCCTAAAACCCGGGTTTTCGCTGCGGTTTGCCATGATGCCGAGCGGCCAGGACCCCGATGATATCTGCCGAAATCAGGGTTTAGGGGCCATGGAGGAGGTTTTGGGGGCCGCTTTGCCCCTTTCCGAGGTCATTTGGCGCCAATTGGTGGCCGAAAATCCCGGCGAGACCCCCGAACGGCGCGCCGGATTGGAGCGCGCGGCCATGGAAAAGGCGTCCCAGGTGGCCGATCCAGGCGTGCAAAACCAGTACCGACGCATGTTCAAGGACCGGCTTTTTAGCCATTTCCGCCCTGCGCCGGGTCCCAAAAGCCAGGGTTTTCGCGGCCAAAAGCGCGGTTCACCGTGGCCGAATACACGGCAAAAGACGACTTTTGCACCGGTTCCAGCACGGTTTTTGCATGCAGATGTCACGGTGGCGCAGCGGAAAAGAGAGCAAATTCTTCTGGCGACGCTGCTCAATCATCCCGGCCTCGCCGACCACGTCGAAGAACGTCTCGGGGCGATGAGTTTTGCCGACTCGCGCCTTGACACCCTGCGCCAAAGCGCCTTATTGCACATCGCCCAAAACCCGGACCTTGAATTCGAAAATCTACGCGCCCACTTAGCAGAGCAAGGCTTTGCCGATGAGCTTGAAAGGCTATTGAATTCAGATATTTATGTTCACGCGGGTTTCGCCCGCCCGACGGCGCCCTTAGAGCAGGCAACCGAGGGATGGGACCACACGTTTTCAATGAGCCATCAGGCGGCATTGCAAGCGGAGATCAAGCGGGCGGAGATGGCGTTGGCAGAAAATCCAACGGAAGAAGCGTTGGCAGCATTAAAGGCTCTCAAGGATCAACTTGGGCCGGCAGGAGACGAGGACGACGATCAGATTGGGATCGGGACATCCAATCGACATTGAAATTAGACTTACCGCGCCCTGCGGTACGGCAGTAGGGCGGGACATACCGCACGCGGCGTTATTCGCAAACGCCTGCGTGAACTTGGGGGGAAACCAATGGCGGTAAAAGCGAGCCGTAAGAAGGCAGGCAAAAAAACGGCGTCCAAGGGGGCGGCGAAGAAGGTGTCTGCAAAGACGAAGGCGAAGGCGAAAAGCCAAGGGAAGAGTAAGTCCAAAGGGACGGCGGGGAAGAAGGCGCCGGTCAAGAATAAGGTAAAGGCAAAGGCGTCCGTGAAGAGCAAAGCGAAACCCAAAACCAAGGCCAAAGCCAAGACCAAGCCGAAGAGCGCGGCGAAGTCGGCAAAAAAGGCCGCGTCAAAGGCCGCTTCGAAGGTTGGGGCGAAAACGCCCAAGGCCGCGAAGAAGAAAGCCGAGAAAAAAGCCGCGCCCAAAAAAGCTGCCAAGGCCGCGCCCAAGGAAAAAGCGCAAACGAAAAAAACCGCCAAAGCAGCTGCGCCTAAAACCGCAGCGCCCAAAGGCGGCAAGAAGAGTATTGTTCAAGGAGCGAAAACGCCTATGGCATCCGCCGCGGCAACAGCACGTAAAGAAGAACCGCAAGATGCGGCGCCCGCAACCCCCGGTGACAGTCCTCTGTTGGACTCCACAAATGCATCGGTCAAAAAACTCATCGCGAAGGCCAAAGAGCGCGGGTACATCACCTATGATGAACTGAACGCGGCTCTACCCTCCGAGGAAATGAGCTCGGAGCAGATCGAAGACACCATGTCCATGCTCTCGGAGATGGGCATCAACGTCATCGAAGGCGAGGAGCAGGACGACAACGACGAGGCCGCGTCGCCGGACTCTGAAACGCCCAAGGCCGAAGCCTACAGCGGCGGCAACATCGACGAGGACGACGTCGGGCGCACCGACGACCCCGTGCGCATGTACCTGCGTGAAATGGGCTCGGTGGAATTGCTCTCGCGCGAAGGCGAAATCGCCATCGCGAAACGCATCGAGGCCGGCCGCGAAATGATGATCGGCGGCATCTGCGAAAGCCCCATCACCATTCGCTCGCTGCTCACCTGGCACGATGCGTTGCAGGACGGCAAGATGCTGCTGCGCGACATCATCGACCTGGACGCCACGTACGGTGCGGGCGCCTCGGACAAAGCCTCCGACGGCGAGCTGGACGTGGACGAGGTTACCGAGCCCGCCGATGGCGACGAGGACGAGGGCGATAAAAAATCCAAGGCCGGTAATGGCGATGCCCGCGGCGGCGAAAACGTCAACGGGTCCGCGGCCAGCAGCGCCAACGGGTCGGGCGCGGTCAACGGTGCGACCAATGGGTCGGGCGGCGAGAATGCCCAGGGCGCATCCAACGACAACAGCAATAACGACGATGACGACGAAGGCGCGGTGTCGCTCGCGGCCATGGAAGCCTCGCTGATGCCGCAGGTGCTGGCGGCGTTCGAAAAGATTGCGTCCACCTACAACAAGATGAAGAAGAGCCAGGACGCGCGCCTGAACAGTATGCAGGAGGGCGAGGAGGTCGAGAAATCGGTCGAGCGCCGCTTTCAGAAGCTGAAGGGCGAGCTCATCACGCTCATGGACGCCGTGCACCTGAACAATGCGCGTATCGAGTCCATGGTCGAGCAGATGAACGCGCTCAGTAAAATGCTCATGGGCCTGGAAGGCCAGCTGCTGCGCCTGGCGGTGAAGAGCAAGGTGAAGCGCGACGAGTTCCTGGAGCAGTATTACGGCAGCGAGCTGGACCCCAACTGGCTGGAGCGGGTGGCCAACCTGCCCACCAAGGGCTGGCGCGATTTCGCCGTCAAGCACGTGGACCAGATCGACGGCATCCGCGCGCAAATCTCGGCTCTGGCCGACGAAGCGGGCGTATCCATCGGCGAGTTCCGCCGCATCGTCGGCACGGTGCAGAAGGGCGAGCGCGAAGCCAGCCGCGCCAAGAAAGAAATGATCGAGGCCAACCTGCGCCTCGTGATCTCCATCGCCAAAAAGTACACAAACCGCGGCCTGCAGTTCCTCGACCTCATCCAGGAAGGCAACATCGGCCTCATGAAGGCGGTCGATAAGTTCGAATACCGCCGCGGCTACAAGTT
>CAYYXR010000024.1:0-45672 GCA_964475755.1 uncultured Rhodobacterales bacterium | reverse complement strand
TGATCTCGGCATCGTCCAGCGCGATCAGTTCCACCACGGCGGCATGCAACTGGTTCTCGTCGCGCTGCGGCGCCGTGCAGCCTTCGAGATAACTGACGTAGGAACCCTCATCGGCGATGATCAGCGTGCGCTCGAACTGCCCGGTGTTCTTCTCATTAATTCGAAAGTAGGTGGACAGTTCCATCGGGCAACGCAGGCCCTTGGGGATGTAAACAAACGACCCGTCGGTAAACACCGCGCTATTCAAAGTCGCATAGAAGTTGTCGCTGTAGGGCACCACCGAACCCAGATACTTCTGCACCAGCTCAGGGCATTTGTGCACGGCTTCGGAGATCGGGCAGAAGATCACGCCCAACTCTTCCAGCTTCTTCTTATATGTGGTCGCCACGGAGACGCTGTCGAACACGGCGTCCACGGCCACACCCGCCAGGATTTCTTGTTCTTTCAGGGGAATGCCGAGCTTGTTGTAGGTCTCGAGCAGCTTGGGATCGACCTCGTCCAGGCTTTCCAGCTTGGGCTGATTCTTCGGCGCGGCATAATAATACGCATCCTGGTAATCGATCTTAGGATAGCTCAGCTTCGCCCAGGTCGGTTCCTCGTCGCCCAGATCGAGCCAGTAGCGGAATGCCTTCAGCCGCCATTCCATCATCCATTCGGGCTCGCTCTTCTTCACGGAGATGAACCGGATGATGTCTTCGTTAAGGCCTTTGGGCGCCTTGTCCGACTCAATGTCCGTGACGAAACCGTATTTGTACTGCTCAATATCGCGGACGGCGGCGGTTGTTTCCTTCGTTGCAGCCATATCTAAACCTCTACTTCGCTGCGGCTGGACGGGATACGGGCTTTGGCTGAGTTGATCGCGGCTCCGGCGCACTGCGTCCGAAGGCGCACATGTCTTCCACCATGTCCGCGAGCGTGACTTCCGATAACGCCGCGCGCACGGCAGAGTTGGCCTTGTTCCATTTGCCCTGCACCGGGCAGACAGATTCTATGCAGCACGTCTCCTCGGACGTGTCGGCGCAGGCCGTCAGGGCGATGGGCCCTTCCACCGCCTGAATGACGTCCGCCAACGTAATATCTGCCGCCGGGCGCCCCAGGAAATATCCCCCGCCGGCGCCCCGGCGCGAGTCCACCAGCCCGGCCTTATTCAGGCCCTTCATGAGCTTGGCCACCGTCGGGAGGGGAATCCCGGTCTGATCGGCAATCTGCTGGCTGGAGCGCACAATGGGGCTCCGCGCGATTTCGATCAGAACGACCGTGGCATAATCTGTTAACTTATTGACTCTAAACATTTAATCCAGACGGACACGACCGCGCGTGCCCTGATCCTCAGAACTAGGACTAAAACAGTCCTGTTTACGCCGGTGTAATAGGCTCTGCGCTATGAAGATTCAAGGGGCTAATTGCCCCTGGAAACACAGGAATATCAGCAGGATCGAGAACTTGCCCATGCGCCGGATTATCGTCATTACCCAGCGTGAGTTTGCCGATTTAGTAAGCCAGCCTCTCCAGGCTGCCGAAACCGATCTGCGTATCGAATTCGCCTGGACCAAGGATGAGCTGGAGCGCAGCGTCGCCGCCAATCCCGTCGGCGCGCGCCTTATTTCCCTCGGCTCGGATATCATCGTTCCGGCTCCGGTTTTGAATCAGCTTTCGGGCGGCGCTTACAAATTTCATCCGGGATCGCCTGCCTATCCCGGCATATTCCCGTCCGTATTCGCGCTCTACGACAATGCGGCCGACTTTGGCGTCACGCTGCATGAAATGGCGCCGGAAATAGACAGTGGCCCGATCGTCGCCGTTGAGCCCATCCAAGTCTCTCCCGAATGGGACCGGTTGGCATTGGACACGGCCACCTTTGCCGTGCTTCAGAAAATGCTCACCCTCTTCGCACCCCGGCTGGCAGACGTGGAAACGCCGTTGCCCAGGTCTGACATCAAGTGGAGCACACCCCGGCGCACGCGAAAGGACTTCGAGGCCTTGTGCCGACTACCCGAGGATGCGGATGAAGTGGAGTTCAAACGCCGCTACCGCGCCATCGGCGAAGGTCCAGACCACGCCATTTCCATCACCCGCTTCGGCCGTACCTTCCGCCTGGTCAGCGAACACCAAAGCGGCGTTGTGCGCGGCGGGCAACCTGTGAAGTAATCAAGATATATACGAACGCTCCGTTTTACTTTAACACAAAATCCAATTTAAATAATTCCACAGAATCATTGTTGAGATGTCCAACGTATCCGCGGATCAGGCGCTCGCCACTGCTCAGCAGCTCGAAAACGCTGGCCGGTTGGACGAAGCCCTAAATATTTACAGCCAGCTCATGGCTATGGCGCAGGCGCATTTTGGCCTGACGATGAAAGTCGCGGAACTCGCGGACGTATGCATGCAACGCGAAAAAGCGCTGGACGCTTATCGCCGTGCCATAAAAATTAAGCCCGACTCTCTTGTTGCAGCCTCCCAATTGTCGAATTTCCTTTGGGAAGAAAACCCAAATGACGCCATCGACACTCTAGAGAAATTTGTTTGCCAGGCGCCTATTGCCGAGAAAGTGGAAGGCTTTGCGCAACTGGTGCGATTTCACGAATGGAAGCATCGGCTAGAGCGCGATTTGCCGATCCATCATGTGTTGACGCTCAAAGAGTTCCCCTTTGCCTTTGCACTAGATAGCGTTCGAGCATTTTACGAAGCCGCGTCTGAGTGGATCATTGCAGAACCAAAGCACACCATTGCTCATCTGTTTCGAGGATACGCGCTAGAGGCTCAGTCTGATTTCGAGGGAGCAAACCGCGAATTTGGCGAGATCCGGAAGTTGGATTCCAGTTTATATTATTCACGGATGAAACTGGGCAAACCGGGCGAATCACCCGCGAACCTGCCGGATGTAGACGGCGAGTGGCCCAAAGAGCCCTGCCTGTTTCTTACCTGCGACGCACAGTACCTAAAATCTTTTGTTGTGCCGTTGCTAAAATCGCTCGCTCAGTTCATTACTGAGCAGCGGGTTCATCTTCATCTCATGTCAGAGTCCGGCGATGAGCAAGCGTTGATAAAAAGTCTTTCTCCTTTGAATATTTCCGTTACCAGAGAACGCGGCGCGGAGTTCATTTCAAAATACAACATAGAACCGCGGTGCTATTATGGTGCCGTTCGGTTTGTGCGCTTTGCGCAGGCGCTCGAGCAAAACTCAGGCCCACTTTGGATGGCCGATGCGGATTGTCTTATCCGGAACGATCCAACTTCACTGTTTTCGATCGCTGGCGATGCCGCCCTGAGAGTCCGCGCTGGCCGGGTTGAGCCATGGAATCAATTTAGCGCCTGCTTGGTTATGGGCCGAGAGGCGGCGCGCCCTTACTACAGGGAAGTCGCGAACATAATTGCATCAGAGTTACCGAAGGCCTGGTGGGGCTTGGATCAATACGCACTTTTTTCTGCTTATCTTGTACTGAAGGCACGTGATGAAGTGCCCCAATTGACTTTGCTGGGCCCAAAACAAGCCGATGTGGAATGGTTCGATGACGGGGTATTTTGGTTCACGGCCGGAAAAAAAAGAAACCGCTTGTTCTCCTCTCAGCCGTCATCAAAACAGAGTGCATACGAAAAACTATTTGCGCGCTATTGGAAAAAATAGCCGAGGGCCACTCGCCGGATTATGCGAGGAGCGCGGCGCGCCCCTCACCTTCATCAAAATCGTGCCTGCACGTAAAACCGAATGTCCCGTCCCGGTAGCGGCGCCACATCCTTGATGAAAGACGTATGCGGACGGGCAGAAGAATTCGTCAGGTTCTCCCCCTGGATCACGAAACGCACGCCGCCCCAAGCGTCCGGCTCGTAAGCTACCTGCGCATTCAGGAACGTGTACGCGCCCGTTGAAGTTTCCAGTGGCGCGGTGCGGCCTTGTCCGACTGAGCCTTCCACCTCGAAGCGTCCCGACCATTCGCGCCACATCGCATCTGCGCCCATCAGGTATTCCAGCGGCGGAATGCGCGGCAACGGCTGACCGCTGCCGGTATCGGTCGCGCGCACGTAATCCAGAGCGCCGTCAATGCTAAGGTTAAAATCACCGCGCGTGAGAACCAGCCATTTGGCTTCAATCTCAAAGCCGGCGAACTTGGCATCGGAGGACGCATACTGAAAAACGGGCAGTCCATCCTCCTCCGCCCCGCTTGCGCGGGAATAGATGAAGTCGTCATACCAAGTCACATAGGCACCGACGGACCCGGAGAATGGCCCGCTACGGTGACGCAAGCTGGCCTCAACCGTCACCGCTTCCTCAATTCCGAGGGTCGGGTCACCGATCTCAAATTGATTGGTCGCAAGATGCGGGCCATTTGAAAAAAGCTCTTCCGCGGTCGGCGGTCTTTCCGTCCAGGCCACGGACAACCCGGCACGTGTCGCATCTGTAAACGCATAAGAGGCCGCGCCGGAGAGCGCATAGGAGGTGAAGCTTTTGGACATTGCCGTAGTGGGGACGGCGATCTTCGTGCGTTCAATCCGTGCGCCCCCCTCTACGCGCCACGGCCCCATCTCGGCACTTTCCACCGCAAAGCCGGCAATTTGCTGCGTATCCGACGGGGGCACGAAGGCTTCATCACCCACGGCGGAAAATGCTCGGTCGCGGTACTGAATGCCGAACGCGCCTGCGAACTGACCCAATGGCGCGTGAACGAACTCCAGCCGCCCTTCCCAGCCTTCGTTGGTGAATACGGTTCCAGTTTCCGCACCAACGAGTTCGCGATGTTCGTAGTCGCCGTAGGAGAAGCGCAATTTGGCGCCGGAAATAACGCCGTCCAAATTTGTAAGCTCACCTTTCGCGTCTACACGGGTCTGCTTCAAATCGATGCGGACGGCTTCTTCACCTGCATGGTGTTCTCCCTCATCCTCGTCTTCATGGTCTTCAACGTGATCTTCAGCATGGCCATGCGGTGCCGGACTGCCATAGTTGGACTCAAAGCGGCTTACCGAAGCGCCGAATAAACCGCCGTCCCATAGGTAGGAAAAGCCGCCTGTAAAATCTTTGGTCTCGCCGCCGGAGTTTTCGACGCGCCCTTCAATGCCCTCTTCCTCGGCTTCCGCGCTCGCAAACCCCTTGACCCTGTAATCCTTTGAATTACGCCAACCACCGTCGGCGTGAACGACAAAGTTATCTCCCAGCGCGATATCCGCAGCGCCGTTGGCGAACCCCTCCCGCGCGTTGGTGGCGTAACCTGCCGTGGCTGAGCCGGCATACCCGTTCTCGGGACTCCCGCTTGGAATACGTCCATCGATAATGTTCACCACACCGCCAACGGCGGACGAACCGTACATCAGCGTTGATGGTCCGCGGAGCACTTCAATACGTTCAGCCGAGGCTGAATCACCGCCCACCTGGTGATCGGGACTGACCGATGATGCATCGATGCTGCCGATACCATCGAACAGTACGCGAATGCGATCGCCATCAAAGCCGCGAATAATCGGCCGACTAGCGAATGGACCGAAAAAGGTCGAAGTGATGCTCGGCTGATTGGCTAAGGTCTCTCCGAGTGACCCCTTTAGAGAGTCCGCCAATGCAGCGCCGGAGAGAATGCTGGTGCCCTGAACGATATCGAAACGATCGGTGTCGATTGGCGACGCTGAAACAATAATCTCGTCAATTTGGATCGCGGACTGGTCCGCGGCGAATGCAACACTGCAAACAGATATAGAAAGAGATACGGCGCCAAGGCCTTGTACAATACGAAACATGAGAGTCCCCGCAGCATGAGATATCAACGGCCGGCCCGAATGTGAGAACGCAGTGGCCGGCGATTAACGATTTAGACGGAGACAGAATGCGGAGGCGCGCGGGACAGAAAACCTGTGTGGACGAAAGTATTTTGCGGGATTTGAAATGAAATCGGCGCAATAACGCCGAGGTCAATGCCATATGTAACGGGCAGTTCCGCACTGCTTGGGCCATCTGAAAGTTGAGATGAGAATTGACAGGCAACACAATCGTCCGCGACAGCAGAGATGTCGGGATGGACGTGATGATCAAATTGGTGAGCTGCAAGCGCGAATTGCGCGGTCAACAATAAACTGGCCAACACCGTCCATAAAAGAGAGCGGCGCAGGCGCTGCAAACCAATCAGGCCCGGCTTAACGTGCATTGCCTTTAGACCTTACCAGACAAGATGTCAGATCATCCGCAATGCCGCGCATGAGATCGAAGTAGAATGCCGGGCCCGGCATTAGCGCTGTGCCTTCGGGATCCAATGCCGCGGCTCTCAGCGTTGCACTGTTTCTAACAATCAGTTCTACGACGTCCTGTTCGAATGGAGGGTTGGTAAAGAGACAAAATGGGCCGAGATGAAAGATATCGGCGCGGATGCCCGATATACGCCGCGCGCTGACGAACTCCTCGGGGCTCCTCACCACCGAACCGATCAGGGGCAACTCATATCTGTTTCTCAAGTATTCGAGTGCGTCGTGGTACGTAAAAAAGCGCCGGTTTCCTATAGGCGCGAACTTCTCGTCCAAAACCAGCTCAAGGATGTTTAGCCGCCGCACGGCTTGCGCCGCATTTTCTGAATAGATCTCAGCATGTACCGGATCGAGCCGCTCAAGTTCACGCGCGATGATGCCGACCATGGCCTTTGCGTTTCTCGGGTCGAGCCATATGTGTGCATCGCGCTGCTCCGGACGACCGCGCACTGGTAGGACATTAAGCTCCGGCTGATCCATGAACGCAATGGACACGGCCTTGGGCGACAATGTGCCCAGCGGCTTTTCCAAAAATTGTTCAAGTTCCGGGCCCACCCAAAGCACGAGATCCGCTTGAGAAAGCGTGCTGGCATCGGATGGTTTAAGCGCAAAGGTATGCGGTGAAGCGCTTCCCTTCACGAGCAGATCCGGCGCCCCCGCGCCGTCCATAACCAGAGCCGCCAATGAGTGAACCGGCTTAACAGAGGCCACGACCCGCGGGACGTCGGCTCGGGCCAATTCTGCGTAAAACATGCACATAGCTGCCAAGGCCGCCCAAATCAGGGTGCTCAGGGGCAAAGGATTAGGGGCATTGCGATCTAACCTCATAATGTTATGTTATAACATATTACACCCCATGGAAGTCCAGTGCCGCTATGGCCAGAAAAAACGTTAAATCCGCCTTTCCGGCCCCAAACCACAATCACGACCGGTGCACCCTCACCGCGATGAAAAAGGCCGAAGCGGTATGCCGCGCCGGCGGCAAGCGTTTGACGGAAATCCGAAAGCGCGTTTTGGAAGCGGTGTGGGAAAGCCATGCCCCCATCGGCGCATACGATATTCTCGCCAAGCTCAACAAAGGGGACGGACGCATCGCTCCCATGGCCGTGTACCGGGCACTGGAGTTCCTCATGGAGAATGGGCTCGTTCACCGGATTGCCAGTCTGAATGCCTTCGTCGGTTGTACGCATCCTGATACCGAACATGCCGCCGGCTTTTTAATCTGCCGCGAATGCGGCTGCACCGCCGAGTTGGATAGCGACTCATTGAACGACGCATTGGATACCGCCGTTGCGGCGCGCGGATTCAAAGTCGACAAACAGGTGCTGGAACTAAGCGGTACGTGCCCGCATTGCGGCGGAGAATAGTCCGTGCCTGATACTCATACGCATGATCACGCACATGCTCATCCGACGCAGGTGCCGGTGCAGATGAATGACCCGTTGGTAAGCGTTGAAAACGCGACGCTGACACGCCATGGCCGGCGCATTCTCGAGAACGTGAGTATGGGCGTTGGGCGCAGCGAAATCGTCACCTTGATCGGTCCAAACGGCGCCGGCAAATCGATGCTGGTGCGCACGGCCCTTGGACTCGAACAGCTGGACACCGGCCGCGTGATGCGCGCACCCGGACTAAAGATCGGATACCAGCCACAAAGGGTTTCTCTGGATGAAACCCTGCCCCTTTCGGTGCGCCGGTTTCTGACCCTGACAGAATCGAAATCCGATGAAGATCTGAACGCGGTTCTGGACAGCGTGCAAGTGGCGCATCTCTTGGACGCCAGCGTGCATACGCTGTCAGGCGGTGAGTTTCAGCGCGTGATGCTGGCGCGCGCGATGTTGCGCAGGCCTGATTTGCTCGTGCTCGACGAACCTGAGCAGAACGTGGATACCGCCGGAGCCGTGGAAATTTATCAGCTCATCGCGAAGTTGCGCGCGGAAACAGGCTGTAGTGTCTTGTTAGTTTCTCACGACCTCAACGTCGTTATGGCCGCGACCGACCGGGTTTATTGCTTGCACGGCCATGTGTGCTGCTCGGGAACGCCCGACGAAATCAGTGGCCATGCGGAGTTCTTACGGCTGTTCGGGCCGGCTGCAGCCAAGACCTTGGCGGTTTATCCGCACCATCACGATCACGAGCATGCCCCGGATGGTTCGGTGACCCATGCGCATTGATCCGGGAACCGTGTAGCGATGTTTGAAGATTTCATGGTGCGCGCTGTCGTGGCCGGGGTCGGTGTTGCATTGATAGCCGGGCCGCTAGGCTGTTTTGTCGTCTGGCGACGCATGGCCTACTTCGGTGACACCTTGGCCCATGCGGGGCTGACCGGCGTCGCGCTCGGGCTCGTACTCGGCACTGAACCAATTGTCGGCATCATTTTGACCGGTCTTGTGATCGGCCTAGCCCTGATGATCCTCGAGCGGCAACGACGCGTACCCACGGACGCGTTATTGGGAATCCTCTCTCACAGCGCACTGGCGATCGGCCTGATTGTGATTGGGTTTATGGAGTCCGTGCGCGTTAACTTGATGGGCTATCTGTTCGGCGACATTCTTGCCGTATCCGCTTCGGACATCGCCTGGATCTACGGCGGCGCGGCGGCTCTTCTGGCGATTTTATTCACGGTATGGAAACCTTTGATCGCGGTGACGGTGGACGAAGACATGGCCGTGGCCGAGGGCATCAACGCCGTTCGCACGCAACTAGTGTTCACAGTTCTTATTGCGCTGACGGTGGCCCTGGCGATGAAAATCGTCGGTGTGCTTTTGGTGACAGCGCTTTTGATCATTCCCGCGGCGGCGGCGCGGCGGTTTGCGCGCAGCCCGGAAAGCATGGCGTTGGGGGCTGCGATCTTGGGCGCGGTGGCCGTTATCGGCGGATTGTTCGCATCGCTGCAATGGGACACGCCATCCGGCCCGTCAGTGGTCGCCGCCGCAGCCGGACTCTTCGCCCTTTCCCTATTTGCCGGCGCAACCATAAGGGAATCAGTGCGTTAGAGTCTATGATCGCGCATGAGCTGGTCGGAAAACCAGTTCCCACTTTTCCGGCTCATGCGCCTACAGCGGAGGCGTTTCACGGCGCCGGAGAAGGGTCCATAATGCGCCGGTCCGCTCGGCATTAATCGACACAATAGAGACTTATGGATTCTCACACGCTCGCGCCAACCCACAAAAAGACCGCGCCTTATATGCTCGGCGTCGCGGCGCCGGCGACCGATCTCGGCCAATTTGCCCGCGAAGCGCTGTGGACAGCGAACGAGCGCGACCTTGAACTCACCTTGGCGGTGCGCGAAATACCGGCGCGGCGCCGACACTGGCGCTTCCGCCGCCGACTCTACAACCGGGGGCGGAACGCTCTCCGGACCATAAACGGCATTCGGCAGTGCGGTTGCCAGGCCGGGCATGAACCATAGGACGACTAGGCTCATCATTTGGATCGCAACGAGAGGTATACTGCCTCTGTATATATCCCCGGTTTTGATTTCTGGCCCCGCGGCACCCCGCAAATAAAACAAAGCAAATCCGAACGGCGGTGTAAGGAAGCTCGTCTGGAGATTGACGCCGATCATCACGCCCAGCCAGAGATGCCACCCAAGGCCCTGAGCACGTCTCAAATCGAAGACCTGATCGCGTATTTCGACCGGCTGGGGTATTGGCCTTAGTCTGCCCGCCGAACTTTACAGCCTCCCGTGCCCGCACCATAGTCACGGACGCCGCGAACGGAGACAACACGACCGGCGTCCGAACGGAGAAATCCGGAGGTGAACGGTGATACCGGGATTTGAAGGCCTGCCTCTTGCCACGATCATCCATCTGGCCATCGCCCTGCCCTTGTGCGGGCACATTCTGCTGAACAAACAGTCGGAGGCTGTTGCCCTAGGTTGGATTGCCGTCGTGCTGTTTTCGCCGTTTCTGGGCAGTGGGCTTTATTGGCTTTTCGGCGTCAATCGCATTGCCCGCACCGCGCGCAAACTTCGTGACGGCGAACGTTTTCCGCCCATGCCGCAGATCAAGGAAGCATCCACACCAGACCGGGAGCCCGCAGGCGAACAGGAACGGGAAATATTCCAGTTCGCGCAATCCATCCATACCGCGCCGTTTGTCCCGAACAATAGTGTTGAGCCCCTTGTCAACGGGGATGCGGCGTATCCCGCGATGCTTGAGGCCATTAACAGCGCGAGGAGCAGCATTGCTCTTTCCGTTTATATTTTCGACCGCGACGAGATTGGTCTGAAGTTCATTAATGCACTCGTCGATGCGCACCGGCGCGGGGTAAGCGTTTATGTGTTGGTTGACGACATCGGCCTTAGATACACCTCGCCGCCTGCCGACAAGGATCTCAAGCGGTCGGGCGTCGCCACGGCGCGCTTTATTCCGCGCCGTCTCAAATACCTGCCATATTTAAACCTTAGAAATCACCGCAAACTTTTGATGGTCGATAGCGCTGTTGCGTTCACCGGCGGCATGAACATCCGCGCGCGCAATATGCTTAGTGCAAATCCGAAGCACGCGGTGCAGGACATCCATTTCCGGGTGACCGGGCCCGTCATCAGCCAGCTCAATCAATTGTTCGAAGAAGACTGGCATTTTGCGACGGGAACGGAAATTCGCTTGCCGCCTGTTCCCGATAATACACCCGCGCAGGGGCAGGTTCTGGCGCGGCTCATTCCCGACGGCCCCGACGATTACTTCGAGAAACTGCAATGGGTTATCCTCGGGGCGCTGGCCTTTGCCCGCAAGAGCGTCAGAATCATGTCGCCGTATTTTTTGCCCAACGATGTCATCTCCAGCGCGCTTATGGTCGCGGCGTTGCGCGGCGTTTGCGTTGAAGTGATCGTGCCGAAAAAACTCGACATCCCTTTTATCAGCTGGGCCATGACGGCAAAGTTCGAACGGCTGCTGGAACACGGCGTGAAAATCTTCCGCAGCCCGCCACCGTTCGATCACAGCAAGATTGTCGTGGTGGACGGGATTTGGTCCCTGGTCGGCTCTACAAACTGGGATCAGCGCAGCTTGCGCCTTAACTTCGAGGCCAATTTGGAATGCTACGATGACGCTTTCGGCGCAGTGATGGACTCGTACTTCGAAGAACGGAAATCGATGTCACAACCCGTTCACCTCCAGACTCTCCAAAAAATGCACCTTGCCGCTCGCTTGCGCAACGCCGTGGTCAAACTTTTCTCACCTTACCTCTAGACATGCTGACGTCAGAATCCCGGTTCCGCCCCTTTCCGAAGCTCGCCGCGCCGCGCCGCCTTGGCGTCGCATCGCAAGGAGACTTCGGACCGTCCATCAAGATGATCAGTTGGAACATGTTCAAGGCGCGCCGACGCGGCTGGCTGCTTGACTTAGAGTCGTTAACCGCGGGCGTCGAGCTCGTCCTGTTGCAGGAAGCCGTTCTGCACGGCGGCCTCGCCCATCCGTTTCACCTCGCAAGCGGCATGGAATGGATCATGGCCGAGACTCTTGCCAACGGCGGCGGCACCACGACCGGACCCAAATCGGGCAGCCGGGTGAAAGCCATATACAGTGAGGCCCTACGTTCGCCGGACAACGAGCCACTATTGGGCACGCCCAAGTCGGCCCTGATCACGACGTATCCCTTTTCGGACACGACCTTGATGGCCATAAACGTGCACGCCATCAATTTCGTTCCCCTGGCGAAATTCGCGCGGCAAGTTGAACAAATCGCGGCCTGCGCATCCGGCCATAAAGGTCCTTGCATCGTGGCGGGAGATTTCAATACCTGGAACAGGTCACGCCTCAACATCCTCGGCGACATCATGAAAGAAACCGGCATGCGCCGCGTTCCCGCCGAGCACGCGAGCTGGCTTCACCTGAAGCGGGTGCTCGATCACGTTTTTTACCGAGATCTGCGCCTGATGAGCGCGCGCTCGTTGCCCCACGTAAAAACATCAGACCACGTCCCGCTTTGGGCAGAATTCGGCATGCCCCTCAATAGAGACTGAGCAGTCTTGGAACGGCCATTGTTTTAAGGACACACCAAGCATAAGTTGGCCCAATAGACGTCATTAGATCAGCGGTGATTTTATGCGGAGTGTAGTGGCTTTACTTTTACTGACCGTTTCCGGACCGCCTGCTTTGGCGAAGGACATGGGCGGCGATCCCGTCGCCGGGCGTGCGCTTGCCCATCACATTTGCGCCGAGTGCCATCTTGTCGGCGGACCCGACCCGGACTCACTGCAACGCGGCCCCAATTTTACGGACCTCGCGGCCGATCCGAAGATGACGGATTCACATCTCAGAAAATTCCTGGATAAGCCGCACGGCAAAATGCCGGAAATATCACTGAACGATACAGAGATCGGCGATTTGATCAGCTACATCCGCGGATTGGAAGATTAGCGGCACAACTCACAGACCGGATACTGTGCGCCGACCATACAACATGGTGATATTGATGCGCCGATTGAGGTATCCCTCCTTGAAATCGATGTCATCGGTTTCGTGAAACAAGTCTGAATCGAAAATGACGGCCCGGTTCGCGCGATGAGGCACGGTTATGGGTTTCGCGCCCGCGCTTTCGAGAAAACCGCGCATGGCTGCTTCGTCTCCGTTGTACTTTTCAGGGTCCCAATTTTTCGGCGCCGTGACGTCCCAGATCACCAAGCCCCCACCTTCGGCATTTTGGTTCGCCTCGTTCGGCGTAATCCAAAAGTTCACGTTCACCGCCGCCTGGTCGGCATGAATCCGAATACCGCGCAGAGCGCTGTCGTATTTAAAGGCCCACAACATCCGCAATCCATGATCACCGACGATGGCCGGAAAAGTGTCGCGCAGTTCCTCGGCGATCTGTGCCAGCAGCGGGCTGGCAAAACCGTGCTCAGCCATGGCGCCGAGATATCCATCGTCGTAGGACGTCTTCCAAATCGTCGAGCCCCAGCAGAATCGCCGAAGCTTTTCCAGCGCATCCTCGGTGAGAAGATTGTCGATGACCGCAACCCGGGGTGAGCTTTTCTCCCATTGCGCGGTTGCGGACTCCGCATTGGCCGGGTTGACGGCGGGCCCGCTGAGTTTTTCACCGCCGGTAAGATAAATGTCGTTATCGTCAATTTGAACGTTCTGGGCAGAAAGATATTCCCGCTGTTCGGCATCATGGCGCTGCTTGTGCGCGGGCGCCTCATCGTTTGACCTCGACTTTGACACGAGGACCGCGGCTCCATTCAAGACCGCAAGACCGTCTGAAATGCGGTTGAACTCGCACAGAATCCAGCCACGAAGCAGTAATGCAGGCAAGAAATCCCGTTGGAGCGAGAGCACCTTGTCGACGCTCATCAAAGCGTCTTCCAGCCGCTGCAATGACCGCAAGGATACGGCGCGGCCATACCAGCCATCCAAACTGCCCGATGAAATGGCAAGGGCTTTATCGTAGCTGTCTACGGCATCCTCGTAACGATTGAGGTCTTGAAGAACCTTCCCGCGGTTGGTCCATGCAGGTGCGAAATCAGGTTTGACCCCGACCGCTTTATCGTAGCTTTCCACAGATTCTTCAAAGCGCTTCATCCCGTGAAGCGCGATGCCGCGATTATTCCAGATTTCGAACACATCCGGTGCATTGGCCAGCATCTTGTCGAATACGGCAACGGCTTCCTCGTAGCGCCGAAGGTCCATCAGGGCATTGCCGCGGCTATAAAGAGCGCCGAAAAAATCCGGCTTCAGCGCAAGCGCTTTATCGAAGCTGCCTAGCGCTTCATCCAATTTGTTCGATTTCAGCAAAGCGGCCCCGCGATTGGTCCACGCTTCGGCTGTGGGCTGAATCGCCAGCGCTTTGTCGATGGACTGGACCGCATCTTCAAAGCGGTGTAGTTCGGTCAGGATCACGCCGCGATTGTGCCAGGCTTCCGCGTCCCCCGGATTGAGCGTTACGACCTTGGACAAACTGAACAGTGCTTTTTTGTGCTGCCCGGCATTCAACTGAAGGATGCCATGCAACGACAATGCTTCCGTTGAGTCGGGATTCAATTTCAGGGCCAGATCAACCGCGCGCAATGCCGCCGACGGCCGCTGTTGCTGGTACAAAAGCACGGCCAGCATGTATTGCGCCGGAAAGCTTTTCCGGTCGGCTTTCAGGACTTGCTTATAGAGGCGCTCGGCGTCGGCAAGTTTGCCCGACCGGTGCAGCGAGGCCGCCTGCTGGAGCAGTTGCGAGGACATTGCGGGCGGCGGCTTACATTACTTGAGCTTACCGACGTAAACGCCGGTCGCGAGCGCGGTTTTCAGCAATAGCGAATCCCGCCCCACTTTGCGCGGACCAGTGACGACATCCTCCAGGGGAATATCCACGACCGTGCCGCCCTGCCACGCCACTAATTTTCCGCTTATGTCAGAGGCGAGCAGCTCCACCGCCTTCACACCGAAAGATGTGGCGAGCAGGCGATCGAATGCGGTGGGAATACCGCCGCGTTGCAGGTGGCCCAACGTCGTGCAGCGTGCATCGATGCCAGTACGCGCCTCTATTTCTGCGGCGATGATATTGCCCACGCCTTCGCCCTTTTTGCCTGACGGCGTCGATATACCCTCAGCCACCACGACCAGCACCGAGTTGGATCCGCTTTCGGTGACATCGCGCACATGAGCGCTGAGTGCGTCCAAATCGTAGTCCACTTCGGGGATCAGGATGGCATCGGCCCCGCCGGCGATACCACCGAACAGGGCGATGAATCCTGAATCCCGGCCCATGACTTCAAGCACCATGATGCGCCGGTGACTGGCGGCCGTGGACGCCAGACGGTCGAGAGCGTCGGTTACGACCCCCACCGCCGTGAAAAACCCGACGGTGAAGTCCGTGCCGGGCACATCGTTGTCGATGGTCTTGGGAATGCCGATCCAATTCAAGTTCCCCTGGCGGCACAGGCGATCGAACAAACGCATACTGCCGTCACCGCCGATGACGACCAGCGCTTCGATGCCGAGTTCGCGAATAACGTTGATGACGTCGTCGGAACGGTCCTGAACCTCTCCCTTTGGCCCCTTGATATTGTATGGATCGCTTTTTGTCGTGGTGCCGAGGATAGTACCGCCCGACCGGAGCAGATCTTCCGTGCCGCCGGGCTTGAGCTCGACGACGGCGGGCGGGAATTCCAAGAGGCCCAGGTGGCCCTGGCGCAGCCCCAGGACGCGCCAGCCGTATGTGCCTGCGGCGTGCTCCGTTACGGCGCGGATCACGGCATTGAGACCGGAACAATCTCCGCCGGAGGTGAGAACGCCTATGGTTTTGGTACGGCTCATAACCTGTCTGTACGTAGTTTATACAATTGATGTCCGCTGGTACACGGCCCAACTTTGACCTAAATATCGGCGGGGAAATTCAAGCGGGACCTATCATGCTGCGAGTCAAACGCATTGGCATTGAGACCTATGGGGAAAACGTGGCGTTCCTCAGTGCCCATTGCAAAAGCTACAAAAGCGAGAACTTCACGTCCCTCAACAAAATCGAGGTGTGCGCCGCACTGCCGGACGGCAAGAGCCGGAAGATCATGGCGACCCTCAATATCGTCGAGAACGGCGACATTCTGGAGCCCGAAGCCCTTGGGTTGTCCGTCTCGGCGTTCGACGACTTGGGTGTCGGCGAAGACACGCCCGTTTCCATCGCCGTTGCCACACCGCCGAAAAGCCTGGACGCCGTGCGGCGAAAAATTTCCGGCGAAGTGCTTTCGGCGCATGAGTTGGACGAGATCGTCCGCGACATGTCCGCGCACCGGTACTCGAAGATGGAAATCGCCGCGTTTCTGGTTTCGAGCGCGGCCTTCATGACGACAAATGAAGTATTAGGCCTCACCCGGTCCATGGCAGACGTTGGAACGAAACTCAGTTGGGATTTTCCCCATGTAATGGACAAGCATTGCATCGGCGGCATTCCCGGTAACCGCACGTCCATGATCGTCGTGCCGATTGTTGCCGCCTATGGGCTGCCCATTCCCAAAACCTCATCGCGGGCGATCACTTCACCGGCGGGCACCGCCGATACCATGGAAGTCCTCGCCAACGTGGACGTGAACATTTCCCGCATGCAGGAGATCGTACATAAGCACAACGGGTGCCTGGTATGGGGCGGACACGTCAATCTGTCTCCCGCCGACGACATCATGATCTCGGTGGAGCGGCCTTTGGGGATCGACACGCCGGAACAGATGGTGGCGTCCATTCTTTCGAAAAAAGTTGCGGCCGGTTCGACGCACCTGGTGATCGACATGCCGGTCGGCCCGACCGCGAAGGTGCGTACTCAATCCCAGGCTGCGCGGCTGCGCAAACTGTTCGAATACATCGGCGGGTCGATGGGCCTCGAGATCGATGTGATCGTCAGCGACGGCAGCCAGCCGGTGGGCTTTGGCGTCGGCCCGGTGCTCGAAGCGCGCGATGTGATGGCGGTGCTGCGCGGTGAGGCAAACGCACCGACAGACCTGCGGGAACATTCACTGTTGCTCGCCGGGCGCATTCTGGAATTCGACCCCGCGCTCAAGGGCGGCGCTGGACACACGACGGCGAGAAAGCTGCTGGACGGCGGCGAAGCCCTCGCGGCCATGGAACGAATCATGGAGGCACAAGGCAAGCCGTCCGCAGAGTTCGCGCTGGGCAAACTTGTGCAGGAAATCGCTGCGCCAGTCGCCGGCACCGTGACCGAAATCGACTGTTTCCGCATCGGCCGCATCGCACGCCTTGCCGGTGCGCCTGCCTCCAAAGGCGCGGGCGTGGACCTGTTGAAAAAAACCGGCGACGTGGTCAAACGCGGCGAGCCGCTTTATAGAATTCATGCCGCTGTTGAAACGGACTTCGCCTTCGCCGCCGAGATGGCCAAGCACGACGACGGCTATTCAGTCGCGTAAATCCTCAGGAACATTGACGATGTGGATGCCGGACAAGGTATACGGATTTTCCGATTGCGAGACGCAGGCCGCAGCATTTGCGAAGGCCGCCGGGCTCGATTACGCGCTGGTGGACGTTCAAACCTTTCCGGACGGTGAAAGCCGGGTGCGCGTGCCGGACGGCGCCAAACGGGCCGCCGTGTTCCGCCCCTTGCATAATCCCAACGCGAAACTGATCGAGGTGGTTCTGGCGGCGAGCGCCTTGCGCGACCAGGGTGCCGAGGAGGTTGCGCTGATCGCGCCCTACCTTCCCTATATGCGCCAGGACATCGCCTTTCACGACGGCGAAGCGGTGAGCCAGCGGGTGGTGGGCGACTTGCTTGCGCGCGCCTTCGACCGCTTTGCCTCGGTCGATCCGCACCTGCACCGCACGCCGACATTGAGCGCCGTGTTTAGCGGTAAGCCCGCGCTGTGTTTGCAGGCCGCACCGGTGATCGCCGAGTACATTTCCAACCAGCGCGGCTGCGAGGACGCGGTGATCGTCGGGCCGGACATTGAATCCGAGCCTTTGGTGCGCGCCGTGGCCGAACCCCTGAACGCGCCGTGGATCGTGGCCGACAAAACCCGGCACGGCGACCGGGATGTGGAGATCAATCTGCCCAAGCGCGAAATCCTGAAAGACCGGCATGCCGTCATCGTTGACGATGTCATCAGTTCCGGCGGCACGGTCATCACGCTGGCGGAGTTGATTCAAAAGGCCGGCAGCACGTCGTTGGACGTCTACACAACCCATGCGCTCTTCGACGAAAGCGCGCACAGCGCCATCCGATCTGCGGGCGTGCGCGCTGTGATTTCCTGCGACAGCGTCTCGCATCCCACCAACGCCATTCCCCTCGCCGGGCTCATCGCCGAAGGACTGCGCACATGGCAATAGAAGTTACCTTTCACGGCGCATGCGGCCTGGTCACGGGCTCGTGTTATGAGATCAAAACGTCCCGCACGCGAGTCCTCATCGATTGCGGCATGTTCCAGGGCACCAAGACCATCAAGGAGCTGAACTACGGCCCCTTCCCGTTCGACGCCAAGGACATTCACGCGCTCATTCTTACCCACGCACACGTGGATCATTGCGGACTGGTCCCCAAGCTTGTGAAAGCCGGCTATCACGGACCGATCATCGCGACGCCCGCCACCGCCGACCTGTTGGCCTGCGTGCTGCCGGATTCCGGATACATCCAGGAAACCGAGGTGATGCGGCTTAATCGCCGTAACCGCCAGCGCGGGCGCGCGGAAGTGGAGCCCATTTACACCCGCGATGACGCCGAAAATTCCCTGAAGCACGTTATTCCGCGCGGGTTGAACAAATGGATCGACGTGGCCGCCGGCATCAAGATCAGGTTTTGGGACGCGGGCCATATTCTTGGGTCCGCCTCGGTGGAAATTCACGTCAGCGACAAGGGCGACGCGGACGGACCCGATGCGCTCAAGCTGCTGTTCTCCGGCGACATCGGCCCCGGCGACAAGGCGCTGCAAAGCGAGCCGCAATCACCTGCGGATATCGATTACTTGTTTGTTGAGTCCACTTACGGCGACCGCAAACGCAAGGACCGCACGTCGGCACAGAGGCAGCGCATCTTGCGCAATGAGATCCGCGCGGGCCTGAAGGCCGGTGGGATGATTTTGATTCCCGCCTTCGCCATCGAACGCACACAGGAAATTCTCGCCGACCTGGATGCGTTGTTCGACGCAAAAGAAATTCCCGTACTTCCCGTCTTCGTGGACTCCCCGCTGGCGACCAAGACCACACGCACCTTCATCAAACATATGCGCGATGTCCTTGATGGGGAGCGCACCCATCCGTTCCTGCGCGATAACGTGCGCTATATCGAAGACGCGGCGGACAGCAAAAAGCTGAACCGCTTCGGCAGCGGCGCGATCATCATGGCCGGCTCGGGCATGTGCGATGCCGGGCGCATCCGTCATCACTTGAAAAACCATCTGAGCCGCGCGGGCACAACCGTGCTTCTCGTCGGCTACATGGCGCCGGGCACACTCGGGCGGCTGCTGTCGGAGGGCGCGGACATGGTGCGCATCCACGGCGAGGAAATCGCGGTGAACGCGCGCATCCGCAAGCTGGAAGAATATTCGGGGCACGCGGACCAAGGCGGGTTGATTTCATGGGTCCGCGAACGGGCGCCCATTCATCGCGGCATTTATCTGATCCACGGCGAAGACGGCGCACGGAACATCCTCGCGGACCTTTTGGCCAAGGATGGTTTTCAGGCCAAGAACGTTCACCTGCCCGCCGTCGGCCAGACCGAGCGCCTCACGGCCAAGGGGCCGAAGACCATGCGCATCCGCACGCCGGTGGACATCAAGGCCGCGGCCAAGAGCGATTGGCACAACGACTACGCCAGCACCGTGCTCGACCTGCGCAAGACCCTGGACGACATCCCCGGCGAGAAGGCCAAGCAAAAACTCCTGCGCCGTATCCATGGCCTTTTGCAGCGCGAGCGGAGATAATACCGGCAGCGAACGTTTTATGGAGTTGCCGCGCAGATGACCGCCGGGCCGAAAGTTCTGATTGTCGATGACGAGCCGCAGATACGCCGGTTCCTACGCGCCAGCCTGCAAAGCTACGACTACGATCTGGTGGAGGCGGAAAACGGCAAGGAGGCGGTGAAGGCCTGCACTGTGCAGAAGCCCGATTTGATGATCCTCGACTTGGGCCTGCCGGACATGGACGGCCTGGACGTGATCAAGGAAGTGCGCGGCTGGAGCACGGTGCCGATCATCGTGCTGTCGATCCGCTCCGATGATTCCGACAAGATCGAGGCCCTCGACCGGGGCGCGAACGATTACGTCACCAAGCCCTTCAGCATGGGCGAACTTCTTGCCCGTATGCGCGCCGCTTTGCGTCAGGGCGCGGGCAGCGATTCCGCCGAGCCGGTGCTGAACATGGGCGAGCTGTCGGTGGATATGAGCAAGCGTTTGGTCAGCCGCGCGGGCACGCTGGTGAAACTCTCGCGCAAGGAATATGACCCTCTCAAAATTCTGGCGAGCCACCCGGACAAGGTGATCACACACCAACAGTTGCTGAAGGAAGTGTGGGGCCCGGCCTATGTGGAAGAGACGCAGTACCTGCGCGTTTACATCGGGCAGCTACGGCAGAAGCTGGAACGCGACCCCGCGGAACCGGAACACCTGATCACCGAACCGGGCGTGGGGTATCGGCTGAGGGTGGGGTAGTTACACCCTAAGGCAGCGCTACGCGCCAGAAGAGGGCGTTGGAGCCGTCGGTCATTTCGTACATATCATAGGCCAGCGTATCGCCCGGCTTTTGATCGCCGTTGTAGGTGTACAGCGGATAATGCCGGTAGGCCCATTGCCGTGTGCCGTCGGGGCGCTCAACGATGGTCCACTTGCCCCAGGGGCGCGCATCCTCGGGCGCTTCATACGGCGTGAATTTCTGAAGGCACTCGTCCGCGCAACTCTCCGTCCCCAGCTCAAGGCCGTCTTCTGGATTGCCGCGCAGGCGCGAGCGGGTGGTGTGCAGGCCGGGTCCGTAGAAGTGTTTTTCACGCGCGTACAACGTCATGCCGTCGTCGGTGACGAAGATCGAGCGGTGCTTGAAGTGCTCGACGATTTCGATGCTGGGCGGCACGTAATTGCGGGTGAGCAGCACCTGATGCCACTGCCCGTCCACGCCGTCGCCGCGCGCGATGCCCGGATCGTCATCCCCGGCGTAGGTGTACAGAGGCTTTTCTTTAAAGGCCCACTGCTTGATGCCGTCGATGCGCTCGGCAACGGAAAATTCTCCGATGGGCAGCGCCAGCCTGGGCGCGACCATGGGCCGCCAGGTGCGCGCGCATTCGCCAGTGCAATGGGATACGCCGGGCGCGTCACCATCAAAGGTGTAGATAACCTGTTGGTCATCGCGCACAATACTCTCGCCCCTGTGGCTCTCAGTCTCCATAACGGCAAATCCGAGCGGCAACAGGTTCGGCGCGTGCGAGGTCTGCGTGGCCACTTTCCAAATGCCGTCCACGTCGTGGCCCTTGGTGTCGTCGGGCCCCTCGTCCTTCACATACGTATACAAAGGCTTGCCGGCGAGCGCCCACTGCCGCTGTCCGTCCTCGCGCACGATGATCGACCATGCGCCGACTGGCTCGCCGCCCAGGTGCGGGCCGAACGGCGCCCACGTTGATGTGCAGTCGCCGGTGCAGGCGGAACGGCCCTCGCCGTCGTTTTCGTTTGTGTACAGCGTGCGGCCGTGTTCGTCGGCGTACACCTCGAGGCCGGGCCGCGGGCCATATCGGCCGGGCAGGCTTCCGCGCCCGTCGAGGTAAACCGTTTCCATGCGTACCCCCATGGGGGCGGCAAGTTCGAGGCTCTCTTGTGCTGACGCGAGTGTCGGCGCGGCCAGAACACAAATGGTCTGTCCAAGCACGTATCCCGCCGCGAGAATGTTCGAGGTTTTCATAGCCCCTCCCAAGGCCTGCGGCCCTATTTAAGAGCCTTATGCCTGCACGTGGCAAGGCAAACCGGGAGACGGCTTAGCAAGACAAAGAAAAACCGGGCGAACCCTGCGGTCCGCCCGGCTTATCAAACCGGAGAATCCCCGATCCGATTTAGAAATCGTACCTCAGCTTGATGCCGAACATACGCGGCGGGGCCGGTGCGGGAGACGTGACGCCCAGCGCCACGTCGCAGCCGCATTGGCCGTCCGTGTAGATGTTCTTGGTGACGTTGGTCACGTAAATGGAGCCGTTCAGCCCATCGACACCGTAGATGGTATCCCAGTTAAAGTTGATGTCCAGATTGTAGTAGGTCTCATTACAATCCACGGCGATTTTCTGGCCGTCGGCAACGACATCCGGATATCCCCACTCCGCCGTTCTGAATCTGGAGCAGATGATGCCCGAGGCCGGGTTGTTCGGATCCGTCGGTGTTCGTGGCTTTGCCACGTTGTAGAGCGTATCCGTCCAGGTCAGGTTGGCCGACAGGCTCATGTCGCCCCACGCGTCATCGACCGGAAGATGGAACGTACCGCGCAACGACCACTTCCACTTCGGCGTAAAGCTGAACGGCGTGTCGGACAAATCCACCGGCTCGGTGACCAAGGGATTTGTGCTGATAACCACCGAGGAGGGCCATTCGGTGTATCTGGCGTCAGTGTAAGCGACAAAGCCACCCACTTCGAGCCACTCGTTCGGCACGATGGTGATATCGGCATCGACCCCGGAGATTTTCGCCTTGGCCGCGTTCTGCGTAACCACGATCAGCTGTGGGGCCTGCCCCGCCGCTTGAGCGATACGGGTGACGTTCACCTTCACGTTATTGAACCAGCCGTGGAAGTAGCTGGCGTTGGTGCGGATCAGCCAATCGCCGACGTTAAAGGTGGCTTTCGTGCCCACTTCAATGTTGTTCAAGCTATCGGGATCGTATTTCTCGAAGCCGACAACGTTCTGCGTTCCGCCGGCACCATAGCCCTTGGAATTGGTGACGAAGAACATCACATCCGGTATGTATTGCCATTGCAGGCCGACGGTATAGCCGCCGGAATTCCAATGGCCCTCGCCCGCCGCCGTTCCACGGCCGCCGGTCGTGCTGGTAACGGCAAGCGTCGCGGGATTGAGGTTCCACACTTGGCGGTAAGCGGAGTCCCACGTATGGCGATAGCCGGCAGTTAGGGACAGTCCATCCAACATCTGGCCGAGATCGACGTTGGCCTGACCGTAGATGGCGCGGGACCGGGACGACGTTTTCTGCACGCTCGCCGTGGGCAAGAAGTCGTAGCCCAAGGTCCGGCTGTGGTTGATGTACGGCTCGTTATGGGTTGCCGTATGGAACGTGCCCACCTGCAAATCGACGATGTCGAACAGGTTGTTCCAGATGAGCTGGACTTCATCACTCCATGTTTTGTCATCAGTGACGGGATCCGTATTTCGCGGGCTGCCCGTGTCGAAGACAACGATGCGCGTGCCGTCGATGTCAGCCGGCTAGTTGAAGCTCTTGCCGCCGAAGGTCCACCCGAAGATGTTGCGGATGGTGATATCGTCGGTGACGTTCCAGGATATATGGTTGGTCAGGAAGTGCGCCCGGCTCCAGGTGAAGGAACAGGGATTGCCCGAACCCGCGCCGCCAAGTTCATTGGCACACGCGGTTGAATAGCCGTTGAACTTATAACGGCCGAGATCGATCTGCTCCTTGAGCACTTCGCCGCGAATTTGATCCCACTCGTCGATGCTATAGGGAATTCCGCGATCACGAATGCCGTGCAACGTTGCCTGAGTGCCGACGATGGACAACGGCTCATCGTTATTCTCGCCGAACGTCCACATGAAGTTGAAGTCGCTGACGATATAGGGGTTCGTGAGCTGGTTCCCCCATCGCTTGCCGAGCTGATACATCGTGTAAATCTCGATGTCCTCGGTGGGACGGATCGTGAGCGAGGGACGGAAAATATAATAGTTGTTGTCCGCGTGATCCTTGTTGGTGGTGATATCGAGCAGATACCCTTCACGCGCATCGGAGATGGCCGACATCCGGAAGAGAACCTTGTCTTCGATGATCGGAACGTCCAGGCCGCCTTCGACTGTACGCCGGCCATAGTTGCCAGCGCCGACTGACACGTAGCCGCCGAACACTTCACCCGGCTTGCGGGGTTCGTAAACGATCGCGCCGCCGTTGGAGGCCTGCCCGAAGAGCGTACCCTGCGGGCCCTTCAGGACCTGCACGTTCGAGATATCGAAAAAGTTGCTGAACCCACCGGCTGCAGAGGGAACGTCGGCGAAGTAAGTCGGTGTTCCGTTGCCGATGCCGCGCATAAAGATGAACGAGGTCTGACCCGGCGCACAGCAAATGTTCAACCCGCCCACGCTCTTGGTCAGCGTCTAGATATCCTTAATATCCTGATTGGCCAGGACTTCTGGCGTGAACGCCTGAATGGCAATGGGCACACGCTGGATGTTTTCCTCGACGCGCCGTGCCGTCACCGTAATGGATTCAAGCCCCATGATAGATTGGACTTCCTGAACGTTCTGAGCTGAGGCCGGCATCGAACCGGCAATGGTAAGCGCAGCCACACTCGTCGTCGCCGCGAGTACGGAACGGTAACTTTTCAACATATTGCGGTCTCCCTATGTGATCTGGTCACGCGATTTCGCGCGCCGAATTGGCCCGTCGGATCAGGGAGAAGCGCGGAGGTTTATTCGATTGTCCAAGTATGCGTTTAACTGAATTTGCCGCGTATCCGACTCAGAATACGGCAGCCCGCGAACCCCTCCCCATTTTCCTAACGCCAGCGGTACGGCGCGGATAACAGAAATTACACTCTTGTCGAATTGGGTTTTCAATAGCGTTTGTTGTTCTTACGTCGCCAAAATTCCAAAAACGAAAATAATCGGTTCGAATTTTTGTCGTCCGTGACATGGATGCAACAGAGCAAGTCCAACACCGGAGACTTACGTATTTTTAGTGATTAGACATGCGTCAAATTTAGAAAAACACGTCTCGAGTCTCGTTCCAATGGGCGCGTATGTAAAATCCAAGCTGTTAGACTTCGCGTTATTGAACCAATATTGAAGACGATGTGCGTCAGTATGCGCGTAGGAAATGAATAAGTATGTCGGGCAACAAAACGAAAGCGACAAGCGCCAGCGTCGCCGCATTCATCAAGGCGGTGGAAAATCCTGTTCGCCAAAAAGATGCGCGCACCATTAAGGCTCTCATGGACCGCGTGACCGGCTGGCGCGCAAAGATGTGGGGGCCGAGCATCGTCGGCTACGGTCAGTACCACTACAGATACGACAGCGGCCGCGAGGGTGACTTTTTCGTCACCGGCTTTGCGCCGCGCAAGGCGAATTTGGTGGTCTATATCATGCCCGGCTACGTGGATTACGGCCCGCTGATGGCCAAGCTGGGAAAGTACAAAACCGGAAAATCGTGCCTTTACATAAACCGGCTCGAGGATGTGGACCTAAAAGTCCTCGAACGGCTGGTGGCCAAATCCGTGGCCTACATGAAGAAGAAATACAAAGTGGCTTGAGTCCGGGGCATAGGCGGAGTACGGGATCAAATCCGGCCTTTAGATAGTAAAATCAATAGTTAAGTAAAATTCAGTTACATGTTGTTGCGTTGCGGTTACCGCATTGCAACAATTTGTGCATTGCATTGAAATCGAAGGATTCCTATGTTGCCGGCTGTGGGGGGGAACAGTGTCCGGGCATGGTGCCCGGCTGTACCCAGTACTAGGAGTTAATACAGTTATGAAAACCGTTTCAGCGATCGCTCTTTCCTTTGCCGCCGTGATGGCAGTCTCCTTGCCCACCATTGCTCAAGCCGCCAACTATTCCGAAATTTGCCGCAGCACGCGCCTGTCCGCGACCGAGCGCAAAGAATGCCGCTCTTACATGAAGCACGCCGAGAGCGATGCTCAGAAAGCCAGCATCTTCCGCTACTTCGATCTGAAGATGGCCGGATTGACCGCCGACGAAGCTCTTCTGCCGAGCGAAGTTGTGCAGGCCGCCAAAGCCGACAAGTAAGCCGCGCTTTATAAAAATCCAAAAGAACGCCGGTGGCTCGCTACCGGCGTTTTTTTTTGCGCGCGCTTTTTATTGCGAATGTCTTCGTTCAAATAAAAATGCCACGCAGCGATTCGTCGCTGCGGGGCAAGTTCCACGATTGGCCGTTGGGGGGATGGGAGATACCAACCGTGGTGACTAGAACCAAATGAGCTAAGCCTCTAAGCGGCCGCCAACGTATTCGCGTCCATGCCCAGCGCCGTGCGCAGGTGGGAGCGACCGCGGCATAGGCGGGATTTAACGGTCCCCACGGGCTCGCCACGCATTTTGGCAAGGTTGTGCTGCGATCCGTCGTGCATACCAAGGACCATCACCGCTTGGCGTTCGCTCTTGGACAAAGTGTCCATGGCCGCGACGGTTTCCTTCAGGAAAATCGCATTGACCTGATTGGCGCGCTGAACGTGGACCTGATCGCCGTCAAGCATTGCCATCGAACCGCGGTCGAGCGCTTCGCGGCGCTTTCCGCTGATGAAGATGTTGCGCATCAGCGTAAAAAGCCACGACTTCAAACTGGTACCGTCTTGAAAAAGAGCCTTCTTCAGAAGCGCGCGCTCAACACAGTCCTGAACCAAATCATGCGCATCGTCCTCATTGCGGGTCAGCGAACGGGCGAAGCGCTGCAGATCTGGGAGCAGGTCTTGGAGCTCGGTGTGAAAGGCACTCATTAAAACCTCCATCTCAAAATTCGGGACGCGGGGGAGGACCGGTAGGATCGGGGGGTTGCCTGGGACGCTGGTCCTCCGGCCGCGTTTTCCGTGAGAGAGAGTGGCCCGAAGGTGCGTAAAGGCTCGATGTGGATTGACGCCGCCCCGCATAAAGAAAAAATCTGGGTTCTTGAGGCGGAACTGCGGCAGGGCGGGCGCGCGAGGCCCACAGGGGCCAACTTAACTAATTGAAAATAATATACATTTCTTTGGGGTGTAGCGCCGGGGCGCTATGAGCGCCGCAGCTACGCAGGTATAAAGAAAATATAAAAAAATCGGACTTTCCGGCGGTTTTCCGGCCCATTGAAAAAGCCGAAAGGCGCACTGAAACGCGAAGAATTTCGCGTTTTGGCTACCTGTGGCGCGGTTCCCCGCCCATGGCGAGCCCAGCCAATCCGCCAACGGCGAAAAACAAGGCGATCACATCCAGCAATAGCCGTGCGGACTGCCCCGCACTGGGATTTCCGGCATAAAGATCGAGAACGACCGCGCCGGTTACGGCGAGATAGCAAAGATATTTAACGTGCAGCATGTGAGGTGGCCCCTACCCCAAGAGTTTGCATTTTTGGCCCGTTATTTTTGTTTTCGAGCCGAATAGGGAACGCGAGAGGCACGCCATGGTTGCAGATGGCTCGAAAAAACTTTGTGGCAAAGCCATATTTGGGCGGAATTATCGAACGAATCCAAAAGCCTAAGGCCTATTTGGCCGCTGCAAGCTCACGCCGTTGTTCGCGACCTCGCTTGGTCTGCCGCCGAAAAAGCTCCGACGGCCAATACCGGGATAACCGCAAATACTTCAGAGATGCCGGTTCGGCCACGACAATTTCGCGCGCACGCTTTGCCAGTCCATCTACAACTTTGGGAATGACTTCATTCAGCGGCAGGCCGTTTTGCACCAATTTATCGACCTTGCCGTAGGGCGTGCCGTCACCTGTAAGTGCGTTTTTCGAAACTTCGGTTTGGATCGCGCCAAATATGAATGTCGTGACATCGATATTGTGGCCGCACACCTCAACACGCAGGGAATCAAAAAAACCGTGTACAGCATGCTTGGCGCCGCAATAGGCCGTGCGATTCCAAACGCCGTATCGTCCGGACACGGAAGATGTGACCGCGATATGGCCGGACTTGCGCTTAATCATGTCGGGCAGAACCAATTTGGTCAGAGCAACCGGGGCAAAGTAATTTATCTCCATCACACGGCGATCGACCCCAAACTGCGTGTCCTTGGCTTGCGACCGCTGACTAAGTCCGGCGTTGTTAATGAGCAGATCGACATGGCCGAATCTGCTGATCACCTGACCATATGCGGCAGATCGCCCAATCTCGTCGGTCACGTCAAATGGCACAACAAGAACCTCTCCCGAACCGGACGTGCAATTTGCCTTGACCCGCTCTAGTTCATCCGCACGGCGCGCGGACAGCACTAGATGCGCGCCCTCCGCGTGCAACGCCACTGCAAGCGCCTCGCCAATGCCGGCAGAGGCGCCGGTAACCCATATGACCTTGTCTTGAAATCGCATGCCGAGGCCTTCCCTGCTCATAATTGCAGGCGCAGCATATCAGGAAACCCGGCCGGAATATGGTGTGAATAGATTTTCTATGCCGCTTTCACGGCAGGCGCGGACGCTTGACCCGCTGGGGCAGGAACCGAGGTAACGCCACCACTAACGTTATCACCTTCCGAAACAGACGGTGCCGGAAAGCGCAAAGTGACACGCAGACCCGGAAGATTGTCTTCAAGCTTTAAGATGAGGCCATGAGACTTGGCGACAGCGGACACCAAACTCAACCCTAGACCGCTGCCCGGCGACGTGCGGCTTTGCTCAAGCCGGAACAACCTCTCAAGGACCTTGTCTTTGTATTCCTCAGGGATACCGGGCCCCGTGTCCGAAATAATAAACGCCGGTGCTCCGTTCTGATTTGTCAGAACAACGCTCACGGAGCCTTTCTCGGTGTATTTCACGGCATTGTCGATGAGATTGGCAATAGCCTGAGCTACGAGGTTGGGGTCGCCGCGTGCCGTCAGTCCGGGCTCAAAGCGTGTAATGAACCCTACTCCCTTATCCTCCGCGAGCGGGCCATACAAATCAGCCACATCTTCGGCAATGGCATTAAGGTCGAGTTCCTTGAACGTACTTTGCGACCCAGCTTCCGCCCGCGCCACGCGCAACAGAGCCGCAAACGTTGCGAGCAAGCTCTCTGCGTCTGATAACGCATCTTCGATCAACTCGCGTTCTTCGGGTTTCTCGGCGCGGCGCAAAGCGCTTTCGAGCCTGGAGCGCAACCGGGTCAGAGGTGTGCGCAAATCATGCGCAACTGAATCCGATACTTGACGCATTCCTTTCATCAACCGCTCGATTTGATCGAGCATGGCATTGATGTTGTCCGTCAATTCACCAAGCTCATCATTGCGCTTCCCCATAGGAACGCGCTGGGTTAGGTCGCCCGACATAATCCGCCGGCAGGTCTTTGAAATGGATTCGACCCGTCGCATCACGCCACGGCTAAATGCCAGGCCGCCGACGATGCCAAGTGCCAACGTTATGCCCAGCCCAACATTAAAAGAGTCCAGCAAAAGCTGGCGGAAATCGCGCGCTTCGCGCACATCTCGGCCCACCAACAAACGCACGCCGGTTTCCGGGTCCAACAATTGACGCGCCCGTACGTCCGCCATGGCCGGTTCGGCACCGCGCAAATCGTTGATGGTGAAGCTGATCCATAGGTCTTCTGTTATAACGGGTTGCGGCCAATTGCGTAGATTACCAGCAAGTGGTGTGCCGACTGAATCCGTCAAAAGATAAATTCCGTCCCGGTTCTCAGTCGCACTTGCGCGTCGATTTACAGCCAAAACCAATGCGGATAGCCCGCCGTTGCCGTAACTTTCACCCAGCGCCGTGATTTCGGCGTTGATCGTTGCCTCGATCTGGTCTTCCGCAAACCCGGAGGTCGTCTGATAGACAAAGTAAAACAACGCGCCGACCGACGCGCCAAATACGACCGTGTACAAAAGCACAAGGCGGAACGTTATGCTGTTGAATATCCGCGCTAAGCGTTTCATGTAATCCCCCGCTAGCGCCCTGCGCAGGGCGGACCCAGCTCGGTTAGGTCACGGGCTCCAACTTGTAGCCAGCCCCACGCACCGTCTGCAGGATCGGCGTATCAAACGGCTTGTCGATTTTCTGCCTCAGCCGACTGATATGGACGTCGATTACGTTGGTCTGAGGATCGAAGTGATACTCCCACACGTTTTCCAACAACATGGTGCGCGTCACCACCTGTCCGGCATGGCGCATCAAGTATTCCAACAGCCGGAATTCCCGAGGATGCAGATATACGCGCTTACCTTGGCGGATCACTTTACGCGCCAGCAAATCCATTTCCAGATCGCCGACTTTCAAATAGGTGTTCTCTTGCGAACTGCCAGAGCGGCGCAAAAGCGCTTCTACCCGCGCGAGAAGTTCCGAAAATGAAAACGGCTTGGCCAGATAATCATCGCCGCCGGCCTTAAGTCCGGCAACGCGGTCATCGACTTCGCCGAGCGCGCTCAAAAATAGGACGGGCGTAGTGATACTCTCTTTGCGGACCGCTTCGACAATTGATAGTCCGTCCGGGCCCGGCAACATGCGGTCCACAATCATCACGTCGTAGGGTTCTGTTGTCGCGAGGAACATACCGTCGCGGCCATCGGCGGCGTGATCAACGGTATAGCCGCTTTCCCGCAATCCCTTGACTAGGTAGCCCGCGGCTTCCTTGTCGTCCTCGATGACCAGCACGCGCATGGCTGAATCCGTTACATCCGTCTGGGGTTGAAACGCGGCGCCATCTTGAACGCCGGAGATATTTATCCCTGTGTCAGTCATTATATCGAACCTATTGAAATCTTACCGAAAAAATTCCCAGGCCAGCGGGTAGCCAGCACCCTTGCAGTGTCGCCAGTTAGGGTTAATTCCTGCTTGCCGCTTCATTACAAGGCTGTCAGGCATAGACTACACACCCGAACCGAGAGATTTGGAGCAGCCCGGCATATACGCTATATTTGGGACGAGAGCAGTCGAGGAACGGGTCCGTGGCGAAAGGAGTAAATGCCTCGTGACAGCAAAGCGCATCGCCAAGTTTTCGCGGTTTCCGCGCGGCCGGTTTGGCCCCCTTCCTTACCTTGCGCAATTTGGCTTCCTTGTTCTTGTGATTTCAGTTTTCACGACAAGCGCTTTGGCGCTGGCGAGCGCACAGGCGCTCCCTTCAGATCGCAGCCCTTTAGAAATTCCTGAATCAATATCGATCCAGCTTGCGAGTTACGACGCGGCAAGCCCATACCCATGGGGACACCACAGCGGACGGTACGACTGGAACCACTATTGGACTCTGTCCACGCCGGAAATTCATGCGCCGCCGCGGCCGTGGAAATGGTCTCCGTTCACAATGATATTGCGCAAGTTTCCCTATGCCGTGCCGTACCACCATATGACAGGTATGTTTGGGGGATGGACCTATGACTACCGGGCCAACCCATCACTCCTAATCAATTTATTTCCGGATTACGTTATCAAGCGCGTTACGACCGAAGGCCGTAGCTTGCACTTCACCGCTTACAGGAAAGCGTTGGACGCCAGCATTGGAGAAACCTTCGATTGGAATGCGGGCAATGTGAAAGGCTCGGTAACTACAACGCGCATTGGATGGTCCGGCAGGCGGTACTGCCGTGAGTTTAGGCAAGATATATTCATCGACGGCTTACCTCAGCAAGCGGTGGGCACAGTTTGCCGCGAGCGCGGCGGTGATTGGCAGATAGCCCCAAACCAATAAATTGGTTTCGACCGGCGGCCAGCGACAAGCCTGAAACCTGCCAGAACCAAGCTAAAATCTCGGCATTGGGACTCAATTCGGGCCCAATAAATAGATATACTGCCGACGCCCGCATTGATTCGGGAACGATGGGGATTCGATGGGATCGACGTTTGGATTTAGCGGCATCAAACGCAGCGGCCGTGTGCTTGCCATTCTATCATGCGGCATCCTGACCGGCTGCGGGATCGTACCCGCCACCGTGCAGAAAACCACTGAGGTCGCATTGCTGCCTGCCAGGGTCATGGCGCATTCCATGAGCCGGGATGCACGATTGATGAGCCGCGCATTTGAAGAAAGTGCAACGCGGGTTGGATGCGGCATGGAAGTCGGCGCGGCGAGCCTCAACCGTAGCGCACGCGCGCTGTCGCACAGTGTCGAGCGGGCCGCCACACCGCCGATTCAAGTGCATACCAGCGGGAGAGCAACACCTTCCCGAACGCCAGCCGCACGCACCGCATCGCGTTCAAGGCCGCCCCAATCAGCGTCCTACACCGCCGCCAACAGTCCGCGAGCACCACAACCCGAACCGGCGGAAATCGAGCCGCCGGTCGTCGACATATTGCCCACATCGACTCTTGAACAGCTGACAGAGGACCAAGCCGGTCTCCAGCGCGCGGCCCAGTCCGAGGCTTTTTCAGTACCTGTCGGAGAGGAAATTTACTGGGAAGTCGAAGGGCGCACAGGCACGGCCATGGCCTTGAGTGAAGATCAGATGGGCAGTTTTGTATGCCGCACCTTCGTGCAAACGTTGACATTCGAAGACGAAACCATGAGCGAAGGCGAGACAGTTATGTGCCGCAATGAAAGCAGCGTTTGGTCGGCGGTATTTTAGGCCTTGCCGGCTTTTTCTTGGTGAAACACATGACAAGCTTCGGGACCGCGGCAGATCACGAACAACCGGACGAGAAAAAATCCGCCAACATCCGCGGCAAGCGCGGTGAAATTCTGTCGCGCGTGCCATACGAAAAGGACAAGGTGGTTTTTCACGAGGGACAGGACGGGACGGACGCCTTTGTTCTGGAAAGCGGGAAAATCGGTGTGTTCAAAACAATTGAAGGGAAAAAGGTGCGCCTTGCCGTCCTTGAGCCAGGCGCCATGTTCGGAGAAATGGCGGCCATCACTGGCGAGCGCCGCGCCGCGACAACGATTGCACTTGAGCACAGCACGGTGGTGAAAATTCCGAAGAGCACCATGCAAAATAAAATGAACGCCTGCGATCCTTTTATCAAAGCGCTGCTCAACATACTTATAAACAACCTACGCCGCGTAAATGAACGCTATGTCACAACGACCAATGCCGCGGAAAAGTTGCTCGGTGACCTCAAAGCCGCGCACGTCGAAAAAAGTGGGGCCGCGAAAGCAAAGTCGGAAAACGCGCCCGCTACAGGTGAAGTGGCGAATGAGCAGCAAGCCGACAAGACGGGCCCGCGAGGCGCCGACGGAGCAGCGCCGACATAATTAAGACGGAACCGAATGAGGCGCAGAGGAAATCACTTAAATGGAATTTAGAAAATTTGGGAGCAGCGACCTTAATGCCTCCATCATTGGACTTGGATGCAACAATTTCGGGTGGAAATGCGATGCGGCGCAAATCAAGACCGTTGTCGATGCTGCGTTGGATAGTGGGATCACCTTTTTCGACACCGCCGATATGTACGGCGACACTCGGTCCGAAGAAATGCTGGGTGCCGCCCTCGGCGCGCGGCGTAGCGACGTCATTGTTGCAACAAAATTCGGCGCGCTCATGGACGAGAACGGAAAACGCAAAGGCGCCTCGCGCGCGGTTGTTTTTGAATCCGCGGAGGCGAGCCTCAGGCGCCTCGGCACGGACTATATCGATCTATATCAAGTGCACTTCCCGGACCGGGAAACGCCATGGGCAGAAACCATGGAAGCGCTGCACGAATTGGTACAATCCGGAAAGGTGCGCTTCATCGGGGTCAGCAACGTCACGGTCGATGATCTGAAGCAAACCGCCACCATTGCCGCCGAAAAGCACATTACGCCCTTCGTCAGTTGCCAGTCCGAATACAGCCTGCTCGTGCGCGACGTTGAAAAGGATGTGCTGCCCGAAGTGTCGCGCCAAAGCATGGGGTTCCTTCCGTATTTTCCGCTGGCCAGTGGCATGCTGACAGGCAAGTACACCAACGGCACACCGAAAGGGTCTCGGTTGGAAGGCGCTAGCGGCTTTTTGGAGCGGTTCGCAGACATACATGCGGTGGAGTTGGCACGGAAGGCATCAACCTTTGCCGCCGAACGCAATCGCACACCGGTCGAATTGGCATTCAGCTGGCTCGCCAGTCATCCAGTCGTGACAAGTATCATCGCCGGCGCGACGTCCCCGGAACAGGTGCGTCAAAATGCCCGCGCTGCAGACAAGCTGATGGCGAAAAACGAAATGTCGGATTTGGAAAAGGTGTTGGCGGCGTAGAACTCGAATTACCGCGCCATGCCCGCCATAAAGAACGTATTTACACCGGCAACCTGCGCCCGCTGATTGCGAATATCCGCGTACGACGGATCGTTCCATAATGCCGTGGCCGAGGGCTGGGTCGGGCAAGCAATAATTGAGAAATTGAAATTCACCAAATCGCCTTCCACGCGGTCCGAGTCTCCCTCGCCGGCCGTGGCGAGATAGTACATGTTCCGACCGGAAAGTTTGTCAGCCTCTTGCGCGGCAATCGCCTCATAGGCGTCCGCGTCGAATGGCCTAAATACGCTAATGAGATATGCGGGATGCCCCTCGGGAGGCTCCGCGTTTTCTCCCTTCAGGGAAAATACCTGGAAAATACCCCCACCCTTCCGGAGCGCCTTGACCTCAGCGTACTCGGGCGAGTTCCAAAACTTAGTGACGTCCTCGGAAGACGGAAACCGGGCCAAAATAATGGAGTGATCGAACCAAGCGCCTTCCAGCAACTCCGTGCCCCGGCCTGGCCCGCCAATGCCGAGGTACGCCCCCCCCGAATTGCTTGTAGACCGGCGACACCGCTGCCGAGTAGCGGCTCATTTTTTCCATATCGAGCGAATGAGCCAGAAACAGCAAATATCCGGGCTGCGCCATAACTGGTTTCCCCTGCGCGGTTGATCCCCTGTGCGTTGCGCCTTTTACCTGTGCGCCAGCAAGACGCGATTGTCAATGTGGGCGCATAACGCCGAGCCGAGATACATTGATAATCAGCGGGATCATTTTACTATGACCTGACAACGCTATGGGAGGACACCTTGAAAACATCGACTTTCGTGACGGGGCTGGTGCTAGCGCTTACACCACTTGGCGCGCATGCGGAGGACTTCCCCCTCCTGGGCACATGGCAACTGCAAACTTACGCGCGCGAAGCCCCTGACGGCCAGCGCACGGAACCCTTCGGCCCAACGCCCGATGGCTATATTAATTACTCATCGGACGGGCGCATGTACGCCATTTTGATGCGTAGCGACCGCGCCAAACCCACATCCGGCGCCGCGGCCACCGAAGCCGAAGCCGCGCGGCTCCACAACACGATGGTCGCCTACGGCGGCACATACGAAATCGTCAAGGACGGCGAGGTCATCCATCACGTGGACATCTCATGGAACGAAGGACTGACGGACACCGACCAAGTGCGCTATTACGTCCTCAAGGATGACGTGCTGACCATCACGACGCCCGAAATGGGCGGCGCGCCCTACGTGCTGGTCTGGAAAAAGGTAAAATAAAGGTCCACGATGCTCTTTGCCGTTCTCTCTCCAGCCAAAAAGCTGGATTACTCCCCCGCCCCGGATTTCGCGAAAGCGACCAAGCCGGCCTTAATGCCGGAGACGTCCGTACTTGCCGAGCGCGCGAAAAAATACAGCCGCCGCGACCTCCAGAAGCTCATGAGCATTAGTCCGAAACTCGCGGATTTGAATGTGGAGCGTTTTCAAGCATTCGACCCCGCCAATCAGAGCGGGACCAAGCCGGCGATTTATACGTTCGCGGGCGACGTCTATGTGGGTCTCGATGCCAAGACCTTGAACAAAGGCGATGTGGACTTCGCGCAAAAGCACATTGGAATGTTGTCCGGATTATATGGAATGCTTCGCCCTCTGGACGGAATGCAACCCTACCGTCTGGAAATGGGCTCTGCGGTCAAGACCGACCGCGGAAAGGATTTATATGCCTTTTGGCAGGATAGTCTCGCGGCGCATATCAACAAGACTACGGCCAAACTGAAAAATCCGGTGATCGTAAATCTTGCGTCCAACGAATACTGGAGCGCCGTGGACTCCAAGCAACTAAAAGCGCCAGTGATCCACTGCGCCTTCAAAGAGGTCAAAGACGGAAAAGCGAAGATCATCAGTTTCCTGGCCAAGAAGGCACGCGGCCTCATGGCGCGTGCCATTATCGACAATCGATGGACCAAACCTGACGATCTGAAAAAGTTTAATTCGGACGGATACCGCTTTGACACCAAAGCGTCGAGCGAAGATCTTTTCGTCTTCACCCGCAAACAGAAGTAGCGCCGGACTGGCACGTGAAAACCGAAGCCGAACTGAAGCGCCACTTGGGATTGCTGCGCCGGCGCGACAAAGATTTCGCACGAGCGATTAAGCTCGCCGGAATCCCGGGCACGCGGCTCATGAAGCCGGGCTTTGAAACCCTTATCAGGATTATTGTCGATCAGCAGGTCTCGGTTGCCGCAGGCGCGGCCATCTGGGCGAAGCTTCGCCGTGCGGCAGGTGGGACTGTTACCGCACCGCGCATCCTTGCTCTCGGAGAGAAGGGCGTTCGCGCCGCCGGTATGAGTGGCCAGAAAACCGCCTACACTCTTGGTCTCGCTGAAGCGACTTCATCCCGCAGGCTCAATTTCGCCGCGCTCGCGCGCGCCGGCGATGACGAAGTGCGCGAAACTCTAATCGCGCACAAAGGTGTCGGCGCATGGACAGCCGACATTTATTTGATGTTCGGCATGGGCCGCCCGGACATTTGGCCGGTCGGCGATCTCGGACTTCAATATGGTGTGCAAATGTTGCGCGGACTGAAAGACCGGCCGACACCGAAAGATATGGAAAGCATTGCAGAATCGTGGCGGCCCTACAGATCCAGCGCGGCTGTATTCTTATGGCACTTCTACGAAGGAGATCGCGCCAGAGCGCGCAACGCATAGCCCTTTCGGGCGTCTTGGCCGCGAGGATTTGGCGGCGATCTGAAAGCCCTTTTGCCTGATTTCGTCGTTTTAGATTAAGGCCACGGATTTTCTACAGAAATATCAATGGTATAGGTAGAGTGCCCGCGTCCACCCGGCAGCGAAGGCCTTCACCCCAAAACACCCTTTGCCTTTGCCGGATGGGGCCCTATGCTCCCCCGCTCAGCCGGGCAAAGGCCCGGAAATATTGGAAAAATCAAGCATCAGGGAAATAGCTGCCGTGAGTGATAATTCGACTGCCCAGGCCCCCAACACAAACCAACAGAGCGCGCCTCTTTTCTACACTGAGCCTGAGCCGCTTATGAAACACGGCCACAAGGGCCTAAAGATCCGCCCGGAGCGAGATTTTTCATTCGCCGCCGGCACTAATACTGTGCCGATCACCGCGCCGGAATTTTCAATGGCAGCGCGTCATTACCCGATCATTTTTTTGGGACAGGACCTGGTGCCGGTTGTCGCCGTCGGCATGAACACCGGTAAAAATCTGTTTGTTAATAACCAAGGCGAGTGGGAAGTCGGCTGCTACATTCCCGCATATGTTCGCCGTTACCCCTTCATATTGATGGGACAATCGACGGATGAGCGGCTGTCGATCGGCATCGACAGCGAATCCGAATCAAAGAAGGATGGCGCACGCTCTCTTTTCGAAAACGGCGAGGAAACCGACACGGTCAAGAATGCGCTCAATATGTGTGAGCAATTCCACCAGGCATATCTATTTACCGAACAATTCTCCAAAGCTTTGGCGAGTTCCGGCATTGTCGAAGAACGCGCGGTCGAAGTTGAAATCGGCGACAATGAAAAGCAAAACCTGGGCTCATTCAATTCAATCAACGAAGAAAAGTTCAAAGAGCTGCCCGATGCGACCTTCCTCGAATGGCGCAAGAGCGGCTTTTTGCACAGCGTTTACTTCCATCTGCAGTCCATGAACAACTGGGATATGCTGATGGTGCGGTCAGCTCAATTCGCAGAAGCCCAGGCAAAAAAACCACTGAACTAACCTGACGATTTAGGAAAACAGGTTATTTTCAACCCTTAGGCTTGCGCTGCCGCACGCTCACACTAAACTATCGAGCAAGCAATAACGCCGCAGATGAGGCGCGGCAAAAGCTCGATTGTTTGGGGGCACATGCGCACGATCACCCATTACGAGGTGTACGCGGCTAAACGTGGCCGATGGACATTGCTCAATCGTGTGATGGAGAAGGAGCAAAACATTGCTCTGGACACCGCGTGAAATCTGAACAGCGACGAAGATATTCCCACCGCCGTTCTAATTAAAAAGATCGACGGCGATTCCGGTAATATCACGATTGAAGCCGCTTATCGCAGTGAGGGCGCGCCTTCCGAAATAGATCCCCCCGCGCTAGGCGCTGACATCACGTCCCGCACATTCATGGTCGCCATCAACGCATTTGGTGTTGGCGCGGTGGTTTCGGTCATCTCAGCAATTTTAATGTCTTCCGCGCAGTCTTCAGGGGACTTTGGTCTATTCCTTTTGATTATTTTTGCCGTCGCAACTGTTGGCGCCGCGTTGTTGCTGTTCAGAGTTTACATTCCGATGGATTTCATCCTTTGGCGGCGGAAATCCGAAGACTCCCGCCGCAAAACCATCGAAGCCCTGTCATTCGGGGCCGCGGCGCCGACCGTCGCCTCATCGTCTTCATACAAACGCTCTCTTTTTCAGAACGAACGCAAGGCTGCCCCGCCGCGCGAAGCGGATGCGGACATGGAACAAACCTCGTTCCGCGTCACTCCGCCAGCCGAGGCGCCGCCTGCTCTGGATGACATCCCTCAAGAAGAGGGTGAGGAAACGCCGGAAGATGAACAGGCGGACGCCCAGAGCGAAGAGGGACAGACCGGAAACGAGGATGCCGAGGACGCCGATCTGCTGGCACCGTACCGGGATCGTTTATCCGCATACACAAAAAAGGTCATGGATGCGCTAACTGAGGAACGTCCGCAGTTGCAGGCGTTCGAACGATTTGGCGCCAATCTGTTTATTGGCGGTGCGGCCGGCGGGCTAGCAGAGCATTTCAGTCTTTCCGATGCCATGAAGGCCGACATTCTACAGTCGGCCCTGGAAAGCATTGGAACCAACGCGGCGGCGGCAAAAGCATTCTGCGAACGGCTGGACGCCTCGGCGCAGCGTCCCCGCTTTCGCAAGCTGATGGATGCAGGCCACGCCGCCATAACCGCGGAACTCAACGAAACAAAGTCCCGGCAGCCACCGTTAACTGAGCTCATCAAAGAATGGTCCGAGCGCACGGAAGAAACCACGGATTCAAAACAAGTCACGTTTTTGCTGACGGATATCGTCGGTTCGACAGCGCTCACCAGTAAGCTGGGGAATTCCGGTGCCCAACGCATCGTACGGGCGCACAACACCATCGTGTGCACCGCCATAAAGGACTACAAGGGCACTGAAGTGAAACACACCGGCGACGGCATGCTCACGACCTTTCCCGACCCGGCCGCGGCAGCCCGCGCGGCAATCGAAATTCAGCAGGCGGTTGCAGAATTCGTTGCCGACAATCCCGATGCGCCGCTGGAACTTCGGATTGGCTTGCATGCAGGCAATGCGGGCTTTGAAGACGGTGAATATTTCGGCGAACCGCTGCTCGCGCTGGGCGGCATTTGCGATGCTGCCGAGGACGGGCAAATATATTGCTCCGGCGCGATCCAAGCCAAATGCCCCTCACCCGCATTCACCCTGGACGATATCGGCGAACAGAGCGTCAAACGCGTCGAGGGCCCGATCAACTTATTCAGACTTTCCTGGAAACCAAAGGCGCGCGCACCGAAAGGCGAGTTGGAATACCGGCAGATCGGCACGCGGCCAACGCCCCCAAATTAAGAACGTTTAGGCTCCAAGTCGAACGCAATGCAATGACGTTCCTCGTCATTTGAGAAGGGAATCGTTCGATGAAACAGCGCGGAGGGAAACAGCACAAGCTCTCCGGTTTTCGGGCTGTGACGTTTTGTGGGAATGTTTGAATTGGAAATCGGTAAATCGTATCCGTGAAGACTGAATTCGATTGATCCTTCCTCACCGCTCAGAGCCTTAGGAACCTTGAGATAGTACACACCGCTTAGCCACCCCGTCGGATGGACATGCGCCTCCTGATAGCCGGATTTCAGCAAACGCACATGCCATGCGGTCAGTTCGAAATTCTTCGGCCATTGGGTTATGAGCCCGTCGATCCGATCCGGAAATTTGGCTGGGTAAGCGTCCACGGCTTTTAGAATGGCTTTCTTGAGTTTATCCAGTGCCGGTTTTTCCAAGGTGAATAGATTGCCGGAGGTTTGATAACCGTTGGTCGTGGTTTTTCCCGGCGGCTGCCATATGGACGGCGCCTCCGATATCTGTTCGAGAAGTTCTTTGCCGAAAATTTCAATGTCGCCAATATCGGTGGACAAATCCTGTACATTCACAAAACGAAGTGGGTCGCGACAAAATGGAAACGTATTTTCAAAGTCCCACTGATGGGCGGCAAAGGCAGTCACTGTAGCGGCATAGATATTGTCGGGGTCTACTGTCGCCAACTTTTTCATCAACGCGTGAAACGGCTCATTCCTGCCAAGCCGGAAAAGCTTCTCCAGAAGTATGGTCAAGGCTTCGCTTGTGCCTGCCTGTTCGAAATGATTGAGGGCTTCGTCATACCGCTTGGCGGTCCATTCAGTGTTGCCCAAGTTATAATGTGCCTCGGGATCACCCGGATTTAAGGCAAGCGCCTGCGTGAATTGAGCCACGGCGTCGTCCTGCCTACCGAGATCAATCAACAGACCGCCAAAATTGCTGTGCAGCTCTGGTGAGCCGGGCAAAAGCTCGATCGCGCGATCATAGGCAGCAACGGCGTCGTTCAACGCGCCTTTGGCCCGCAATGCGTTGCCCAGATAGCTATAAACTGCACCGCTGCTGGGATTGATCTCCAAGGACCGGCGGCAGCACGCGATCGCTTTTTCCGGATTTCCGAGTTTGTGCCAGGCATCCCCGAGATTTCCAAGGGCGAGGGCCGATTGTGGATGGATGCGCAATGCCGCTTCAAATTTTTCCACCGCACCCTGGGCGTCGCCGCCGCGGATCATTGCAATCCCCAAGTTGACCAGCGCGTCGGGGTAATTCGGATTTATGTCCAGTGCTGCCTGATAGTTTTCAATCGCTTCATTCATGCGTCGCAGCTGAACAAGGGTGACGCCCAGGTTGTTGCGAAATTCGGCTTCCTTTGGCGCGATTTCAATTGCACGCCGCAACGGAATGATCGCGTCTTCAAATTTTCCCTGGCTCGCCAAGATCGAACTGAGGAACTTGCAAAGCGTGAGGTCTTTCGGGAATTTCTCGAAAAGCTCGCGCGCCTTGATTTCAGCTTCCGCGAAGTCGCCGGATTGAAAAAGCGCCGAAAGCCGGCGGATATCCCGCTGGCGCGGCCTCGCCTGCAAATCAGCCGGATCTTGTATATGCGTCTTGTACATTCGCTGCTGCGTTGCCGACCTCGCGAATACGGTTAGAACTTCATACGTATCCCGCCGGCGACCACACGCGGCAGGCCAACCGAAACCAATCCATCTGCACTGATGCCCGCTTCAATGGTTTTATCGAAGATGTTCTCGGCGCTCACAAACAAAGTGGCGTAATCCGTGACGGCCATATCGGCATAGAGGTCAAAGACGGCGTAGCCGCTCAGACGGCGCAGATTTTGGTCGTCGTCATATTGGCCGCTGACCGCTCGCCCTTCGGCTTTGACCGTCCAGCGGTCGTCCGGACGCCAAACGGCCGATAACGTACCTTGGTGCCGCGCCACCTGCGCTAGCCGGTTTCCGGCGAGTGTGGGTTCGTCCGTGCTGCGTTTCACCTTTGGATTTGTGTAAAGATAGCGGAACGCCAGTTCAATTTGCTCGGTCACGGCCCAGATCGCTTCCGCTTCGAAACCATCGACCTCGATGCGGTCGAGATTTCTGCGCTGGCGCAATGTGCCGCCGCCCGGCACAAACACACCCAATTCGGCGTTGAAGCCGGGTGTCGTGGCGATTGTGATGTTGCTTACGGCATCGTTCAGCCACACGTGGAAGACCGTGCCGCTGACGGCGAGTTGCGATGTTGATGCCCACTCGACGCCACCTTCAACACCCCACATACGTTCTGGTTCGAGATTAGGGTTGGCCTCGGTGATATCGTTGCCGACCCGGAACGGCCGGTATAACTCGTTGATGGTCGGCACACGGAAGCCGCTATACCCCACCGCTTTAAGCGCCAATGTGTCCGTCACTTCACTTCGCGCACCAATCCGGAAGTTTTCAACGGCGCCGTCGCGAGATGGCAACATATCGTTGCGCAATTCGGCTCCGCCGACGATTTCGTTCTCCTGTCTTACGCCGTTCCACTGGCGCCAATAATCCACGCGCGCGCCGGCGGTGAGAGTCAGGTAAGGCATGGCCTCCCAGTTGGCTTCCACAAAGACACCGGTGACCACTTGTTCACCACCCGCATGGCGCACCCGGGAGAATTTGTTGTTTTGCACAAAGAAGCGCTCATTGGTCGCACCTTCGACATAACGAACATCCGCGCCCAGATCGATCGTCAGCCCGTCCACAAACGGTAACCGGAGGATACCATTTGCGCCGTAGGATGTTGCCGGAACGTTGAACTGGTCCAACGCAGGCGTAGACGTCGTTCGCGCATCATCAATCGATGAGAACATCGTGCTGAATTTTTGTTCCCGATAATAGACGTGTGTTTCCCAGGACACACGGTCATCGCCAAGGTAGTGCACAAGACCCGCATTAGCGTTGAAGATTTGCGTTTCCGAAACCTGGATATCGATGCCGTTCACGTAGCGGTCATCGGAATATCCCGCGCTCGTGGTGAGCAACGTGCCGTTACCAAGGTCAATGCGCATGCCGCCCTGCGCCCAAGCTCCTTTGTTTGCGGCGCGCCGATCAACGGGTCCGCGCTGGTCTTTCCGTATAGTGTACGGCCCTTCACTATCATGCCCGTTAACGGTGCCGAAAAGCTGAACGGTGCCCAGCGAGTGCTGCGCCGAGACGGTGCCTTCATAGCTGCTCAAACTGTCGCCGCGCAGTTCTCCCCACGCGCGGCTGTCTTCTTCGGCCCGTGTGCGAATGTTGATGACACCGGCCAGGGCGGTATTACCCCACGGCCCGGCGCCGCCGCCCCGTGTAATGATCGTGCTGTCGATTGCCGCGGCTTGCATGCGGCTCCAGTCGATCCATCCGCCAAAGGGATCATTTTGCGGGACGCCATCAACGAGCAGCAATGTTCGCCCTGCCCCACTCGGTCCCAAGCCGCGCAGTGTGATACCTTGCGTCGTTGGATGAGCGGCACGGCTAGACTGACGGCGAAAGAGGCCAAAGCCGGGAACCGTTTTCAGGACCCCGTCGAGGCGAGACTCACCCGAGGTGTCGAGCTGGAGGCGGCTGATTGTGGTGGTGGCGTAGACCAGTTCGCTGGGGGCTGGCGGCAAATGCCGCGCTGTCACTTCGATTTCTTCGATGGACTGGGCTGAGGCGGGCGTGGCCGCCGCAAATGCCGAGAGCGATAGCGCCGCGGCGCTGACACCATATACCCAATTGCGAACAGCCATGCTTCCTCCCCTTGGCTAGTCTTTGGTCCCTTGTGAGGCGCAAACCTCTATCAAAAACCTAGTTCCTGCAACAGGGTAACAACAATTCCCTCTGTTCCGGTCTGGTATTCGAGCCGCAAACGGGCAACTATATAAGTAATTCAACGTTGGGGCGCATATCGTTTGTAACAGAGCATGTCGGGCGGCAATCACAGCCGCGCTTATAGCCGTTGTTAGCGCAAGCGTTCAGGCGGGCACGCTCTCTGCCCGAATTGAACAAAATGACCGCAGCCCAGTTAGGGACGCGGTGGTCAGTGTTCGGTTGAAAGGGCAAGAGCCGGTCTTGGCGCCCTCCGGAACGACGGCTGAAATGGTTCAGAGCGGGCAAAGGTTCAGGCCGTTCGTGTTGCCGATACAAGTTGGAACGACCGTCGAGTTCCCTAACCGAGACCCCTTTCGCCACCACGTCTATTCGTTTTCCGCTTCCAAGACCTTCGAGCTGAAGCTCTACGACTCATCGGAGGCGGAGAAAGTGACGTTCGACAAGGAAGGGGCCATTCCGCTCGGCTGCAATATCCATGACAACATGCTGGCCTATATATACGTCGTCGGCACGCCCCACTTTGAGCTTTCCAGTGACGAGGGGCTCAGCGTCATCGAAAACCTGCCGGCCGGGGACTATACAGTGGAAGCTTGGCACCCGAATGCGCGTGCAAGCGATCCGATCAAATCGGATGTCAACATACCGGCAAGTGGCATTTCAGAGCTGAATTTGACACTGGATTTAAAACGCTCTCGTCGGCAGCGAGATCCCGGTGCATTCGACGAGGACCAGTATTAAGGCTGCGTAACGGAGAACCAGGGTGTTCCACACCTTTCAGACACGACTGGTATTGTTTTTCGGGGTGCTGTTCCTGGTGGTCGGCATATCCACGCTGGTTCTTGTCCGCAACGCCATCCAGAACAATATATTCGACCAAGCCCGTGCCCAGCTTGTCGCGACAAACGATATTTTCGATATTCAAGTTAGAGCGACGTCGGAAACGTTGGAGGAAGGTTCGGCCGTCGTGGCGCAGGATTTCGGTTTCCGGCAAGCCGTCGCCACCGATGACCGCCCCACGATCCTATCGGCGCTGAACAATCTCGCTGCTCGGATAGATGCGGACCGCGCTTTCTTGGTCTCGCTGGACAACGTAACCCTCGCCGACACGTCGGCGCGTATCGGCGCCGATAACACTGTTTCTTCGCCCTTTCCATTTCCGGACATGATCGAAACCGCCGATATCGACGGCAGCGCAAAATCGACATCTGTGTTGGACGGGCAAATTTATCAGTTGGTTGTCGTGCCGGTCCTCGCCCCCGTACCCATCGCGTGGATCGTGGTTGGCGTGGCGATTGACGACACCTTTGCCCTCGACCTGCAAGGAGCGTCCACGGTCCCTGTCGAAGTCTCTTTTGCGTTTCAATTGGATGGGGGCGGATGGTCGGTTCCCGCGTCAACACTGGGCCAGCAGAACATCAATGTTTTGACCGGAGCGCTCAGCGACGATCAGCGCTTCATGGGTGAGCCCGGTACGTTGACCATGGGAAACAGTGAATACGTCACCCTGGTAGCCCCGCTTTCGAACCCGGACATGGGCCCAAGCGTCGATATCGTTCTTCAGTATTCGCTCGATATGGCGCTGCAGCCATACCAACCTCTGTTTGTCTTGCTGCTTGCATTGGGCGCGGCCGCTTTAACGCTAACGCTTGTCGCTTCATTTATCATTGCCAACAGCATCGCCAAGCCCATTCGCCTACTGGACACTGCTGCGCGGCGCATTCTGGACGGGCGCTACGACGAGAAAGTTGCCATTTCTCAGCAAGACGAGTTGGGTCGACTGTCCGAGACCTTTAATCAGATGATGGACGGCATTGCCGAGCGCGAGGATCGCATCGCCTACCAAGCGCGCCATGATTCTTTGTCCGGCCTGCCCAATCGCATGGCTTTTGAAGGCCACGTTGCAGACCTGGTGGCGGCGCACGCCGATACGAACAAATCTTTCAGCGTTCTCTTGCTACAGATAGGTCGCTTCTCTGAAATCAACAGTACTCTCGGTCACGATACGGGAGAGCAGTTGATCCGGAAAATCGGCAAAAATCTCCAGGCCATTGTTCCTGACCCCAACGCTGTTGGGCGCCACTCCAATAGCATTTTCGCAATCGCCGTAAATGAAGACGACAAAGATAAAGTCAAAGCCGTCGCCGACCAGGGCACGCTGCATCTGGCCGGTGGTCGGCAGGCTCGCGCGATCGATCTGGGTCTCCGGCGACCACAGCTTGGAGCGCACCAGGGCCTTGGGGCATTGGTAGTAGATCGTGTCGACCGTGGTGACGATCACCGTCGCCGGCGCCTTGCCCTGGATGGCGAAGGACTCCCGCAGCGCCGGATCGGTGGTGATCCGCGCGGTGCCGTTGATCCGCATCGTCTCATTCACGCCGGGGATCAGGAACAAGAGCGAGATCCGGGGATCGCGAACCAGATTGCGCAGACTGTCGAGCCGGTTGTTGCCGCGCCGGTCCGGCATCATAACGGTCTTCCGGTCGGTTACCCGCATGAAGCCGGCGGGATCGCCGCGCGGCGAGCTATCCAATCCCTCGGGCCCGACGGTGGCCACCACCACGAAGGGCGCGGCCTCGATGAACTGGCGGTAATGATCGGAGATATAGTCGATCTCCTTGGTCAGGGCCCGCTCCACCGGCGCGCCA
>CAYYXR010000023.1:0-45937 GCA_964475755.1 uncultured Rhodobacterales bacterium | reverse complement strand
CCTCCTTGGAAAAACCATACCTCAGGATGGACCACTTCAAAGGGGGCGCCTCAAAGGCGCTGCAATCCACGAATAGCGGTTCACGTTGAATCAATTTGTTTTCAGCTGCGACAATACAAGCGGCGAATGTGGCAGAATCATAGTTGATCGAAATAGAAACCATCCGAATTTGCAGCTAACTGTTGGCTGAACCTTCTGTTTGTGGTCATACTCCATGGGGACATTTTTTCGGGGAGGGATAATATGTCTAGCGACACCGCCGCTCTGCGCTCGCTGGCTCAAAAGCGCTGGCGTATGGCATTGACACTGAGCGCCGTCATGGTCGCCATATATTTCGGATTTGTATTGCTGGTGGCCTTTAACAAGGAAGGCCTCGGCACTCTCATTGTTCCCGGTCTCTCGGCAGGCATCGTCTTAGGCGCACTGGTCATCGTCCTCTCCTGGGCGGTAACCTGGTACTACGTGCGCTGGGCCAATGCTCACGTGGACGACGAGATAGCGCGCCTCAATCAATCCAATGGAGGTGCACAATGACTGGCGGCACAGCCATTGGCGAGCCGAATACAACTGCGATTGTATTCTTCTTCATTTTTGTCGCCCTTACCCTTGCAATCACCTATTGGGCGGCGCGCAAAACGAAATCCACCGAAGAGTTTTTCGCTGCGGGACGTTCGATATCCGGGCGACAAAACGGATTTGCACTGGCCGGTGACTACATGAGCGCGGCGAGCTTTTTGGGCATCGCCGGCTTGGTTTCCCTCTCAGGCTTTGACGGCCTGATCTATTCCACAGGCTGGCTGGTGGGCTGGCCGGTCATTCTTTTTCTCATCGCTGAACCTCTACGCAACCTCGGCAAATACACCTTTGCTGATGTTGTCTCGTATCGCTTGCGGCAAACGCCCGTTCGCATCGCAGCGGCCATCGGCACGTTGGCCGTGGTCGCGTTTTACCTCATCGCGCAAATGGTGGGCGCCGGCAATCTGATCCGGCTGATGTTCGGCCTGACATATGAAACGGCAGTTGTGATCGTCGGCGCTGTCATGCTGGCCTATGTCTTGTTCGGTGGCATGATCGCAACCACGTGGGTGCAAATTGTTAAAGCATGCCTTCTTCTGGGCGGCGCGCTTCTGATGTCGGTCCTGGTTCTGGCGCAGTTCAACATGAACCCGGTGGAATTGTTCGCGGCCGCGCAAGAGAAGTACGGCGAAGGCGTTCTTGCGCCAGGGGCGCTGATCAGCAGCCCATGGGAGGCGGTATCTCTGGGATTGGCGCTCATGTTCGGCACTGCCGGCCTGCCCCACATTCTTATGCGGTTTTATACCGTGCCCAACGCAAAAGCCGCGCGCCAGTCGGTGTTCTGGGCGACGGGATTGATTGGTTTCTTTTACCTCCTCACTTTTGTGCTCGGGTTCGGCGCCATGGTTTTGGTCGGCCGGGAATTGATCACCAGCGTGGATGCGGGCGGCAACATGGCGGCGCCGCTACTGGCCGAAGTCATCGGCGGAACTGGGTTGCTCGGCTTTATTGCCGCGGTCGCATTCGCAACAATTCTGGCTGTGGTCGCGGGCCTCACCTTGTCCGGAGCCGCGGCGCTGAGCCATGACCTGTGGGTCTCCGTTGTACGCAAAGGTCATGCCGACCACGGCGAGCAATTGAAAGTTGCCAGGGTAGCCACTGTTATTCTCGGCATTGTCGCGATCCTACTTGGCATCGCCTTTAAGGGGCAGAACGTTGCCTTTATGGTCGGACTCGCATTCGCCGTCGCCGCAAGCGGCAATTTTCCGGCGATTGTTCTGTCCATATTCTGGCGCAAGTCTACAACGAATGGGATGGTTGCCTGCATCATTGTCGGAACACTGACGAGCCTCTTGTTCATATATCTCTCACCAACAATTCAGGTGGATATTCTCGGCAACACCGATGCCTTATTTCCGCTTCGTAATCCCGCGTTGATTACGATCCCTCTGGCGTTCATTGTGGGAATTGTCGTGTCGTTGTTGAAGCCAGAGCCTGAAGCACTACAAGCGTACGATAAAAAAGAACGTCAAATGATCTTAGGTGTCCCGGCGGAGTGAGCTGCTTTCCGAATTTTGTGTGCGGTTGGGTATGAAGTCGATTTGGTTTAGGCCGGTACAGTTGGAGGATCTTGAGGATCATCATCCAAATACAATGATGGAGCACCTCGATATCCGCCTCACCGAAATCGGACCGGATTATCTGCGCGGCACTATGCCGGTCGACAAGCGCACCCACCAGCCGTTTGGCCTCCTGCATGGGGGAGCATCGCTCGTTCTAGCCGAAACGCTCGGCAGCATGGCTTCAACAATGGTCATCAACATTGATAAACAGTTTTGCGTTGGACAGGAGATCAATGCCAATCATCTTCGCAGCGTGCGCAGCGGGCTCGTCACCGGAACGGCACGGCCCTACTACCTGGGAAAGACCAGCCACGTTTGGGGCATCGAAATTTGCAACGACAAAGACCAGCTTGTTTGTGTTTCCCGGCTGACCATGGCGGTGCGCGACAACCCCCAGTAAAGATCAGAAAAAGAAGCGGTAACTGACCTGGAATTGGGTTTCTTTGGCCTTGTGGGGCAAACCGAGGAACGCCCGCTCGGGCCGTTGGGAGAAAATCTGCAGCGCTTCAAAAGTCAGGCGCTGGCGCTCCGCCGGGTAGTATATATAAGCAGCCGTCAGGGCGTTTCCGTGTTCATCGTTGTCGTCATCGACAGCGATATCCTTGTCCGTTGTCTCAAAATATTCCGCGCGCAAAGATACACGGCTATTTTCCCAAGCCTTGCTCACCAGAAGAAACGCCGAAGCAAAATCCACATCGACAAGCGGTTGGTCCGGGGCGATGAGGCCCATCGCCGTGTTGCCGAACATGCCTTGGGCGACCAAATCAATATCGCCCGGTAGGCGGCTTCGCACACCAGCACTCACAAAACGCGTGCGCCAAGCGTATTGAGCGCCATCGAACGCCGTCTGCTGCCGCTGCTTGGGCAGCCCAAATCGCCCACGCTATCGCAATCGGCGGTTTTTCCACCGATACCCACCCTGGAAGATTATTGGGAAACAATGAACGAGCGGTTAAATCGCCCAAAAAATAAGGGATTTCCGCCGGTTAACTAGCCCGGGTTCATCGCCTGAAGTTGGCGGCGGGCGGTCAATTCCTCGGTCAGAGCCGTCGCCTTGGTGGAGTCCATGGCCGCCAAAATAGGTGCAACCTTGGTTTCCTTCATGCTCTGCACGACGGACACGAGAATGGGCATTTCGAGGGAATCAAAGATCCGGGCCGCATCCTTCGGCTTCATGGCGCCATAGATGCGCACCAATTGCTCGATTTCGCCCTGTTTCTTTTCATCATACTGCTCCAACAGACCCTCGATGGACTGCTCCAACTCCTGAAGCTGCGCAATTTTACCGTCAATGCGCGTCTCGGCGGCCCGCAGCAAACCTTCCTTCACGTCCAGTTCGCGCTCTCGCGTCTCGATAATATCTCGCCGCTCCGCCAGACGCTGAAGTGTTTCAATCTCTGTCTGAGTCAGATTGGTCGGATCAAAAGTCGCCCTCGTCGTTTCAGCATCGGCCATGCCCATATCCGCTGATGGATCGGCCATATCGTCACCGCTCATGTCTTCATTTGACATATTGTTTGCCGGAGGTTGCGCAGCAGGTGCAGCGGCGTCCTGTGCCAAAGCGGTCGAAGAGCTCATCTGAACGCTCGGCGTGAACTCGTCGGAAAAATTCTGCACGACAAGCTGCACGCGGAATCCCAACATGCACAGCGCGGCAAGAATAACAGCCGGCAGAAGTCTCAATGCCGGCGCGCGCCCAAAATTGCCGGCGCGCACTTCTTCTCTCAGCATCGCGGAGCGGCGGGGACGGTTTTTCATGGAATATGACTTCGACATAACAGGTCCCAAATTACCGCGCTGACTGCAGCGCCTTCAAGAGTTCACGTTCGGCTTCGGAACGATCGTCCTCAATGCCCTGCTCTAGCGCCCGCCCAGCACCACGGCCAGAAACAGCCCGCTTTGGCGGGGGGAATGAGTCATCGGCAAAGCCGCGGGGGCCAGAAACCTTGGCTTCCGCCCGCGCCGCGCCTAACGCATTTCGTAATTCTGCCGCCGTTTCCTCAAATCCGCCAACGGCTTGCGCCAGCGTTCCCGGAACCGGTGCCGAAGATGCCGCGCCATGGGCGCGCTGCGCCGGAGGTTCCATATTGGCGCGAACGGTCGGCGCGCCCGCGGCAGCCGGGTAGGTTCCCGGTTGGGCCGGCTGCGCATTCAGGCCTTCACTGCGGGCCGAACGCACCGCGCCTTCAAGTCTGTTCGCCAGTTCTTCAGCACGCTCGATCATAAAAGCCAAATCATCGCGCAAGGTCTGCGCCTTTTCGACGCGGTCCTTAAGCGTATGGTTGGCTTCCGTCGTTGCTTTTTTGAGTTTCGGTATTCCAGCCTCAGCCCGCATCGTCGCTTCATTGAAGCTATTGACGACCTTCGCGAGTTCTTCGCGAGAACGGCGCAAAGCGGACAGCCGGCGATTCAAGATAACGGCATAAATGATCGTCGGAACGAGCAGTAAAATAACGGCAATATTTAGAATCGTGTCCGTCGTCATGCCTCTCTCCCGTCGCTGGTCAACACCGGTGCTTGAGGATATCGCCCACATGACCAGCCCCGGCCAAAAAGCGACGATTGATATTAGTCTGCCACCTGTCTGGAGCCAAAGTGTGGCAGGCACCCGTATTTATGCCTGACGGGATATAAAAATCCGTTAACCGGCCTTAACAAGTGCAAGTCTATGATTTCTTTATACTTCCTGCCGTCTCCGGTGGTCGACCCGGATGGCGATATTGTTGCCCTTCCGGCCCATCTTGCCGATGAACATCGGCTGGTCTCCGCAATTCAACTGAATCGGCGAGTCTGCAGTCGCGTTCAGCAAGAACTTTGAGCCGACCTTCATATTGAGAACACGGCTCAACGGCATGGTTTGGGTGTCGAGTACCGCCTCCAGGCCAACTTCCGTAAACCACATTTCCTCGGCCAAGTGCGTCTCCCAGATGGAGTCGCGGCCGAACTTTTCACCCATGAACATCTGCAGCAGCAGTTCACGGACAGGCTCGAGGGTCGCAAACGGAATCAGAATTTCCAAACGTCCACCGCGGTCCTCCATGTCGATACGCAAGCGCGCGACGATATAAGCGTTGGACGGCTGGGAAATTGTCGCAAAACGTGGATTGGTTTCCAGGCGGTCGAACCGGAATGTCACCGGCGACAGCGGATCGAACGCCGCCGACAAGTCAGCCAGCACCACGTGAATCATACGTTCGACCAGTGTGCGCTCGATGGTCGTATAAGGGCGACCTTCGACACGCATCGCCGCCGTGCCGCGCCGGCCGCCCAAGAGCACGTCCACGATCGAATAGATCATCGACGAGTCGACCGTCATCAAGCCAAAGTTGTCCCATTCCTCGGCCTTGAAAACCGTGAGCATGACCGGCAGAGGAATCGAATTGAGATAGTCACCAAAACGCTGGGAGAGAATGTCGTCCAGAGACACTTCGACGTTGTCGGACGTGAAATTACGCAAAGAGGTGGTCATCATGCGCACGAGGCGGTCGAAGACCACTTCGAGCATGGGAAGACGTTCGTAGGAGACAAGCGCCGAATTCAGGATCGCCTGAATGCCCGCGCGGTCGGATCCTTCATCTCCGGCTTCGTCAAAGCCGAGCAAGCTGTCGATCTCGTCCTGGTTCAGAACGCGGGTCGACTCTCCGCCGCCCATCCCTCCGAAGCCGTCATCATCGTCGTCGCCGGCGCCGCCAAGCATGGCCTCCCATTCGGCCGCCATAGCATCCGCATCGGTATCGCCAGCCGCAGCGGTCTCCTCGGGCGCATCAGACTCAGCGGCTTCCAGCTCTTTCGCCAACTCGTCTTCAGTATCTGTTTCGCTCGGCGGTGTCATGAACGATGAACCATTAACCTATTAATATTATTGTACTTTTACTGTACGACCATTTCCTTGAACAGGACATCCCTGACCTGCGCCGGGCGAACCGCCGCGTTCACACGGGTCAAGAGTTCCTCGCGCAAGCGATACATCCCCGCCGCGCCCTGCAAGTCTTCCAGCCTGAGTTCGCGGAGATAAACTTGGAAGTTGTCGATGATAGGGGATTTGACGGATGAATATGATGAGCACCACAGCGCCTACGACGCTTTCCATTCTCGAGGAAGATGCGCTCGCGCTGACCCAAACGGCGTTGGAAATTTCCCGCGCTTTTGAGGCAAAAGACGAAAATCGGCTCGCTGCCGCTCTCGACCGCAACCTGAAGCTTTGGGTTGCGATCCGGACCGTAGTGTCCACAGCGGACAACCCGCTCCCAATTTCGATCAAGGACAACTTGATCCGCCTTTCCAGCTTCGTCGCTCAGAAGACCTTCGAGATGCAGAACGGTGCCAACGTCAAAACTATTGAAGCTTTGACCAATACCAACCTGCAAATTTCCGAAGGCCTGCTCGACAAGCAAAGCGCCTAAGTCGCCGCGCCTGAGTTCATACCGTACAACGCAAAACGCCCCCGCTCAGCGGGGGCGTTTTTGTATGCCGACCTTAAGTATTTCCTCAGTCGGAACGATGCGTGCGCTCCATACGCTCATGCCGCTCCTGCGCTTCGATGCTCAGCGTCGCGATTGGCCGCGCCTCTAGGCGTTTGAGACTGATGGGCTCACCGGTTTCTTCGCAAAACCCGTACGTACCCTCTTCGATACGCCGAATTGCTGAATCGATTTTGCTGATCAACTTGCGGGCACGGTCGCGAGTGCGCAGTTCAAGCGAGCGCTCCATCTCCGCCGACGCGCGGTCGGCGAGGTCGGGCTCTTGCAATCCACCTTCTTGCAGACTTTCGAGAGTCTCTTCGGATTCTTTGAGAAGTTCGCCGCGCCAGTTCAAGAGTTTGCGCCGAAAATACTCTTGGTGTTTCGGACCCATGAACGGTTCTTTTTCCGTCGGGCGATAATCCGGCGGTAACGTGATCGTCATGTATTTGAACTCACTTACCTAAAGTCGAATGGCGCGGGAATATATGGGCTGCGTTGGCGCGACGCAAGTGAGTATAACCCATTGACGCTATTAATATTTTTTGATGAATTTACGCGGCCATACAGATCGGTCTGCAAAAAGTAGGCTTCAAAACTCTATGCCAACCTTCGGCTGAGTTTTGCCAGCTCCACCTCTGCCCGCAGTTCGATCTCATCCAGCAGACGGGAAATGACCGGATCTGCACCGCGTTCTCTCTTTTCGCGCATCATCCTGGCGAGCTCGCCCAGCCTTTCCTTGGGAATTGAACCGACTAGCAATCCCCTGCGGATTTCCTCGAAGGAAGTATTTATGTCTGATTTCATGCTAAGCCAGGTGCAAGGCCTCCTCGACAAGGTGGCCGATGACGTGGACAAGATTAGCAAGACCCAGGCCGCGCATATGGATATGGTTCTGGGCGCCATCAATGATCTGGCGGCAAACCTGTTTGCGACACAAGCCATCCTGTGCACCCTTCTGAAGGACCACCCGGTCGATGCCGATAAGGTTAAAGCCTGGATTACATCGCAAATCGACGGCGAAGACGAAGCCCCGAAGGCGCTGGCGGCTGTCGACCTGTTGCTGTCGGAAGTCAAAAAGAACTGATCTTGACGCGCCGGCCAAGCACGGCCTGCCGCTAGATTATTTTCCACACCCGATCCATTTGACCGCGTAACGCTATGCTTCGCGGCGTTTATGCATTGCTCACCGATCTTGCCGGACCGTTCATTCCGTTCTGGCTGAATCGACGTTCGCGCGCGGGCAAGGAAGATCAACACCGTCTTTCTGAACGTTACGGCAAACCAAATTTACCACGACCGGAAGGCAAGGTGGCCTGGCTGCACGGCGCAAGCGTTGGCGAATCCCTTTCCATTCTGCCTATCGTCGCCGCGCTTATTGCGCGGGGATGGAAATGTGTGGTTACGACAGGGACAGTCACGTCGGCGAAGCTTCTCCAAGAGCGGTTGCCGGACGGCGCTTACCACCAATTCGCGCCGCTCGACCGCAGATCGTGGGTGAACCGGTTTTTGAATCACTGGCGGCCTGGTCTCGTTGTTTGGACAGAATCCGAACTGTGGCCCAATTCGCTCTCAGCCATATCCAAACGCGGCATTCCGATAGCCCTGGTGAACGCGAGATTATCGGATAAGGCATTTAACGGCTGGAAGCGCTGGCCTGGATTTGCGCGAAGCGTCGTGAATTGTTTTTCAATTGTGCTTGCCCAGTCGGACGAAGATGCGGTGCGGTTCAAATCGCTCGGCGCTCAAAAAGTGCATATGATCGGCAACCTCAAATTTGCGTCAGCCGCCACTGATATTGACGACGATGCGCTCAACACTCTTCGTCAGATAATTGTTCAAAGGCCAGCTTGGCTCGCCGCCAGCATCCATCCGGGCGAGGACTCGATTGTCGCGACTGCACACCGATCTCTGAAACACGCTCATGGCAAATTGCTTACCGTTGTCGTGCCGCGTCACCCCGATCGCGCCAAACTGATGCGAAAGACCTTCGAAGCGGCTGGATTAAAATCGGCGATGCGAAGCGATGGCGAAATGCCTTCCGATCAAACCGATATTTATATTGCCGATACCATGGGGGAACTCGGTTTGTTCTATCGCCTCGTGGACGTTGTTTTTGTCGGCAAGTCGCTGGCGGTCGGCGGCGGGCAAAATCCTATCGAACCGGCGCAACTCGGGTGCGCACTGTTATTCGGCCCGTATATGGGCAACTTCCGCGATACGGCCTCTGAACTCGTTTCGGTGGGCGCGGCCCTCCAGGTGAACAACGCCGACGAGCTCGCCGACCAGGTGAGCCGCCTCTTGAGCGAGCAAGCGAGCCGGGCGGCGATGAAGGCCGCGGCAAAGGCGTGGTTCGCCAGTCACAGCGCTTCCAGCCCGGACACATTGGCTCTCCTCGAGCCCTATTTGAATAAACCCTCACCTTGAACGTATCGCCCAATGGAGTAGCCTCCGGCCATGGTCTATCTCATCGTCAAAGCGGCGCTCTCCGGACTCATCATTATGATCGTGTCCGAGGTCGCACGTCGCAGTCCCGGTCTCGGCGGCCTGATCGCATCCCTGCCTTTGGTTTCTATATTGGCGATCATCTGGCTGTGGCGGGATACGCACGATACCGTCAGAATCGCAAACCACGCCGAGGCGACGTTCTGGTTTGTCTTACCCTCCCTGCCGATGTTCCTGGTCTTTCCGGCCCTGTTACGGCACGGCGTGGATTTCTGGATCGCTTTGGCCGGCTCGAGCGTCTTAACAATTGCGTTATACTCGCTGACGATATGGCTTCTGCCGAAACTCGGCATTAGCGTCTGACCGGCTGTTGTTGATCGGTGCATTCGATGGATTCTGAATCTGAACGTAAACTCCACGAACTGCGCCTGAATCTGGCGGAGATTTGCCTGGAAGGCCGCGTAGACCGTCTTGCCAGCTTGACGCACAGTCCGTCCGGAGATGCCCTGCTTACAATGATTCATTCCGGCGTCCGGCACTTGATGATGACCAAGGCCGACCAGGCCGTCGCCGAACGGTGCCACCGGATTCTAAGTGTCGAGCATGACATCGAACGAAAGGTATGCGCGTACCTTGCGCTCAATTTATTCAGCTTTCCCCACAGCATCGAGCGCTCGTTCGATATCGTCGATGTTCCAACGCCGCTGCTGGCAACCGTTGTCAAAACACTATTGGCCGTGCCTCAGTTTTTCTGGCGCGATGGCGCGCGGCGGCGTGCCCTGGCGCATATCGAGTCGACCGTACAGGAAATCCACAAGGCGGTCCGCGTCATCGACGAACCCGATTTCCGCAAGGAGGTTCTCAACGGATTTATGGAAGGATACGTGGTCTCGGCGGTCTATTCCGAAGATGTACCGCTGCGCTCCCTCGCCAAACACCGCGCCGATCTTATTCGTATGTATCTGGAGCTTGAGGATCTCAATCGCGATATCGAGCCCACCGAACGCTCGCCTGATGATACGATTGTGCGTCTCGGCGTGCTTTGCCCGGGGACCATTAGTGAAACGGCAGCGGTACGCGGGCACTTGCTCGGTATCGACCGCAACGTCTTCCAGGTGACGGCATTTGTGCCGGACGAAGCCGCCACATCCATCAGTGCAAACTTTGAAGACGTGGCCGACGACTTCATTACGTTGCCGACTGCGGATATCGCAAAGGCTGCTGAAATTGTCGGCGAACAGGACCTCGATGTTCTGTTCGTGGGCGCGAACGTCACGAATACATGCCTGTTTCCATGGACGCTTCTATCCGCGCAGCGCCTCGCACGACTTCAGGTTGCCATGCATTCGAGCAGCCTGACCACCGGCTTTGCCGAGATGGACGTCTATATGAACGGCGAGTTGAACGAACGGGAAGATGCACAGGAAGAGTATACCGAGGTCCTGCTGACATTTCCTGGTTCGTCAAACCACTATGCATTCCCTGGCGGCCGAGAAACACCCGAGGCCGTAACGCGGGAGCAGATCGGCGTTCCGGACGCGGCGCTTCTGCTCGTCTCGGGAGCGAATTACTTCAAGATCGGTCCAGACCTATTGAATGCCTGGGCACGGATTCTGGAGAACGTGCCGGCCGCACATATCATGCTCTATCCCTTCAATCAGAATTGGACGACCCATTATCCGCACAAAGAAGCGTTCCTGAGATTTGTTCAGGAGCGTTTTACCGCACGTGGGGTCGGCATTGACCGCATTCACGTGCTTGAGGCGCAGCCCAGCCGCGCCCCCATTCTCGGCGTGCTCAAACTTGCGGATTTGTACTTGGACAGCTTTCCCTATTCGGGCGCGGTGTCACTTGTTGATCCCCTATCGGTTGGCCTCCCGCCCGTGGTGCGCGAAGGCTTTACGGCCCGGTGCCGGCAAAGCGCGGCGCTGCTGCGCGAAATCGGATTGGACGTTCTGGTGACAAAATCGGCGGACGATTACACCAAGGTGGTGACGCGCCTGTTGCAGGATCATGGTCTGCGTCGGGAAATGCGTGAAGCCATTGCCGACGTTCACGACCATCCTGCTATCGGGAATAACCCTGGAATCGGCGATATGATCGGTGATGCGCTGCTCGCGGCACTCAAGGAAAAGCTCAAGACACCTGTTCTTTGACAGCGCCCTTGGTTTGATGCGCCATCAGCGCGTCTTCCAGCTTTGTGATGTGGTCGTCGCGGATCGCCTTGGCAACGCGCAGCTCACCGATCCGGTTTTCCTCTCCGGTGTACAAGCGTCCGATGGTGAGCAGCGTCTGAGCGTGCTCGGGATCGCGCACGCCGATAATATTTGTGCGGTCCCAATCCGCGATGAGTATCCGCTCAACGGGCTCCAGCCGCGTAAGACTTCGGATCGCAAAACTGTTGTCGTCTCGCCATACCGCCGCCAGCACCACATAACCGCCCGCAAAAGGAACCGAACGCGCCATCGTCAACGAGGATGTGGTTCTGCTGGATAACGCCACCGGCCTCATTCTAGACGTGGTGGCCGGCGCTTTGGGCGGCGGGAATTAATATGCGCTCAATTCAGCGCGCGTTTAACCCGCGTCCTGGCGCAATTCGCGCTTGAGGATTTTACCGCTCGCGTTTTTTGGCAATGCCTTAATAAACGAAACCGATTTCGGCACCTTGAATGGCGCGAGGTTTGCTTTGGCATGGGCGATCAAATCCGCCTCGGTGGCGCTTTCGCCGTCGCGCAGCACCACCACCGCCTTGACCGCCTCGATCCATTTGTCGTCGGGCAAGCCGATCACGGCAACCTCGGAGACCGCCGCATGGGTAAACAAGGCTTCTTCGACCTCACGGCTCGCCACCAATACGCCGCCGGTGTTGATGACATCCTTCATACGATCGACGATGTAGATATACCCCTCTTCGTCCATGTGCCCCACATCGCCGGAATGAAACCAGCCACCCGCAAAGGCTTCTGCGGTGGCCTCGGACTTGTCCCAATACCCGGACAGCAATTGCGCCGAGCGGTGCACGATTTCCCCGCGCGCTCCCGGCGGCATGTCGTTCATCTCTTCATCGACGATACGAGTTTGAACATTCAGCACCGGCCGGCCCGCCGAGTTGGGCCGCGCGGCGTGTTCTTCGGGGCGCAGCACCGTGGCAACCGGAGCAATCTCCGTCTGGCCGTACACATTGTACAAACCCGCTTGCGGCAAGCGTTCGGCTAGCTCAGCCAGCACCGGACCGGGCATAATCGAAGCGCCGTAGTAGATATTCTTGAGCGTACTCAGATCGCGCTTATCGAAATCCGGATGGCGCAACAAACTGATCCACACCGTGGGCGGCGCAAAGAACGATGTGATTTTTTCCTCTTCAATAATGCGAAGAACTTCATCGGGCGCCGGTGCCTCGATGAGCCGCGAATACGCGCCCACCATCAGCTGCGGCATGCTGAACGCATGCAACTGCGCTGTGTGATATAGAGGCAAAGCCGCGAGGCTACGGTCACCAGAAGAATAATCAAGATCGCATATGCAGGACTGATACTGGGCCATCATGGCACCGTGGCTCATCATCGCGCCCTTGGGGTGCGAGGTGGTTCCCGACGTGTACATGATTTGCGCGAGATCGGAGTCACTCAGGGTCAGATCAACAGGTTCGGGTGTTGCCGCCGACAGCGCCGCGCTCAATACACAGGGCTCTTTCCCGAATACAAAACCGTAACTGCTCGCCTTCAAGTCTGCGCGCACGGCATTGATATTCTCTTCCAGCCCCGGATCACACAGAACAGTTTTGGCACCGGACTGGTTGACGATGTAGGTCAGCTCCGGACCCTTCAGGGCATAGTTGACGGGAACATGGATTACGCCTGCGCGCACGCAACCCAGCCAGGCCAGCAGATAAGCATCGGAGTTACGTCCATACACCGCAAGCCGGTCGCCGCGCATGAGGCCCAAGTCCTTTTGCAGCCAAGCCGCCACGCGGTCCGCTGCCTGATCCAAGCTTTGAAAGGTCCAAATCCGATCCAAAAATGCCAACGCGGGGCGGTCGCGCCATTTCTTGGCGGCGCGCCTGACGGCAAGACCAATGGAATTGGAGCGGGCGGTCTCAATGGGGTCCATGCCGTTGTCCTCGAGGTAATTTCACCGCGCAGCGCTTAGGGCGCGCCGCCGGTTCAATGCAGGTGAATATTCGCTGGGGCGAAGTCTTACGGAAGCACGACTCTCCAATACAGCGCCTGCACGCCGGCATTTGTCGCCGGTCCTTGGAAATTAGGCACCTTGCCGCTCAGGTCGTAGATGTCGTGGCCGCGGATCGTGCCGGGCTCGTCTTCGGCGTAGGTGTATGTCGCATACCCCAAATACGACCACTGCCGCTTGCCGTCCGGACGTTCAATAATGTCCCAATAGCCGGTCGGCGTATCGGACTCGGACGCCAGATACGGCGACCATGTTTGTTCGCACTCGGCATCGCATCCCGTCAGGCCGATCTGCTGTCCCAGCTTCGGATCGCCGCGCGCAATCGAGCGGTCGGCATGGGAGGCCGCCCCGCCGGTAAACCGGTTCGCATCACGCGCATAAATCGGGTACCCGTCTTCGGTGACCAGCATCGCGCCATGCCGATCGCTTTCCGTGATTATCACCTCATCGGGCATGAAATAGCGCGCCAGCATTGCCGGCTGAAAGCGGTCGTCTTCGCGCGCGCCCAATGCGATGCCGGGTTCAAGATCACCCGCGTAGGTGTAAAGCGGTTTGCCGCGAAACGCCCATTGATTAAGTCCGTCGTCGCGGCGCACGACCGCAAACTCACCGACGCCCATCGCGATTTCGGGTGCGACATGCGGATGCCATATGTCGGTGCACGCTCCGGTACACGCCGGCGCACCGCCCGCCGGATCGTCATTAAACGAATACAACGTCATGCCTTCCGAGTTCACAAGCACCTGGCCGCCGGCGTTGAACACGTCGCGAACTTCGACGGCAAAGGGCAGCGTCAAGCCGCCGCCGGGCTCCAGTTCGGCTTTGCGCCACAGGTCCGCAACACCAACCCCTTTGGCGTCCCCGCGCTTTTCATCTTTGACGAAGGTATAAAGCGGCTTGCCGTTGTAGGCCCATTGCGATGTGCCATCGTCCCGTTCAACGACAGACCACATGCCTCCGCCTTGCGCATCGCCGCTCGCCAGAAGCGGCGGCCACGCGGCCGCGCATTCATCGTAGCAGACCGACTTTCCGGCAGGGTCTTTGTCGAAAGTATAAAGGGTCATCCCCTCTGCGTTGCCGAAATAAGGCCCGCTCGCACCCGATCCGTCATACCCTGCTGGCGTTGCCGGTTGGATGGTTACGCCGAGGGGTGTGGCCGGCGCTTCGAACGGCGAGCCCGCCGCGCGCGCCGGCGCACTCGCAAGAGCGCCCGCTGCAATCGTGAGCGAAACCGCGACTGTGGCCGCGCGCAAGACCATGACCTTATTCATTTCCGCAATCCTCCCTACCGCCGGTCCGTGACCGGGCGTGTTGCCGGGCAGTCTAGCGCCCCGTGCCCGCTCCTGGAAAGGTGAACCGAGGCACATTTTCGCCCAAACACCACGATTCAGCGGCACCCGCGCGAAGGATGCCCGCAAAAGAACGCAACATTTCACGCCGCCGCCACGGATCGGCCATAGAAAGGCCAATCGCCACCCCTACTCAATCGGCTCGCTTCAGTTGATCCGAGATAGGAGATTGTGATGAACCACAGAACACATTTCTTTCTGGTGACGGCGGCCATGACCGGCATCGCCCTGACCGCGACCGCAGGCGCACCGCCGGACGCACCATTGCCGGAGACGATGACGCCGTCTCAATCGGAACTCGCACCGACTTCACCTCCGGCGCCTCACACGGCTGCCCAAATCACGTCGCGGCCGGACGCGGCACCGGCAAAGGCTTCGCCTGTCATCGACTTTGAAGGCAAAGCCCTCGTACGCTTGACCGGCAGCGTTATCGACAAAACCAGCAAACATGTCTGGCTTGAATACGGCATGGAAACCGTCAAGGTGAATATACGCGACGACATCCAATGGTACGAAATATACGAACGCGATGCCGTGGACGTCATGAGCAAGGGTGAGCCGGTCACCGTGTTTGGCCGCATCAAGAGCGGTTCAGGTCCGATGAAGGAGATTGATGCGCACGCCCTTTATGTGCCGTCCGCAAACACGACATTTTTAACCGACGCGAGGACCCACCGATCGAACGACCGTTGGTCCAGCGCTGGATACGAAAATGTTGAAACGAATATGGCATCGGCCAACCCGCCCATCGGGCCTGTGGCGCTCGTCAAATAAAGCCTGGCCGGACAAAATCCCGGGGGCGCGTTACGGGCTGGCCGTAAAATCCAGACCGACGTCCAAACTCGGCGCGGAGTGCGTGAGCCAACCGACGGAGATCAGATCAACGCCGGCCTCGGCCACCGCCCGCGCCGTCTCCACGGTGATGGACCCGGACGCCTCGGTCACCGCGCGCCCCCCGGTGCGCTCGACCGCTTCTTTCAATTGCGCCGGATCCATGTTGTCGAGCAGCACGATATGCGCACCGGCGGCCAACGCTTCATCAAGTTGCTCGAGCGTATCGACTTCCACCTCGATCTTTACCATGTGACCGGCGTTCTTTTTCGCCGCTTCAACGGCCGCGCCCACACCGCCGGCAACCGCGATATGATTGTCCTTGATGAGAATCGCGTCGTAGAGGCCAAAGCGATGGTTCACGCCGCCGCCGCAACGCACCGCGAATTTTTCCAGCGCCCGCAATCCCGGCGTCGTTTTACGCGTACAGCACACGCGGGCTTTAGTTCCTTTTATGGCGCGTGCGATTTCGGCCGTCGCCGTGGCAATGCCGGACAGATGACCGAGAAAGTTCAACGCAACCCGCTCGGCCGCCAGAATGGAGCGCGCCGATCCTGCGACTTCCAGAATCACGTCGCTGGGCTCCACACGGGCGCCGTCCATCATGCGCGTTGAAACCCTGAGGGAATCATCGACTAGGTTGAACGTGCGCATCGCCACGTGAGCACCGGCAATCACACCGGGCTTGCGCGCGGCAATCACCGCGCTGGATTGCGCATCCTCAGGGATCACGGCCGAGGACGTAATGTCGCCGGAATCCCCCAGGTCTTCCGCCAGCGCACGGCGGACGGCTTCGTCGATTAGAGGCAACGGAACCGGCGCCGGCATCGCGGTCTCCCGATTGAAAAATTGAAGAGCGGCGCGGCGGCGCTTATGCGCCGGGCTTCCAGCCGGTCAGCATACGCTCAACCGAAATGCGCGCGCGCTCGGCCACGTCGGCGGCGATGGTCACTTCGTGCCGACCGCTTTCGAGCGTGGTCAGAATGTTCGACAGTTCGATCTTCTTCATGAATGGGCAAAGATTGCACGGGCGCACGAATTCGATGTCAGGATGTTCCGCCGCGACGTTGTCGCTCATGGAACACTCCGTCACCAGAACCACCTTTTGCGGTTTGTGCTTGGCGACGTAGTTCGCCATGCCCGAGGTGGAGCCAGCGTAATCGGCTTCATCGACCACTTCCGGCGAACACTCCGGATGCGCCAACACAACGAGGCCCGGATTTTCCGCGCGCATGGTGCGGATGTCCTCGGCGGTGAACATTTCGTGCACCACGCAACGGCCCTGCCAGGTGATGACTTCAGGCTTCACTTTGCGCGCCGTGTTCAGCGCCAGATACTCGTCCGGCAACATGATCACACGCGGCGTGCCCAACCCTTCGACGATCTCCACCGCATTGCTCGATGTGCAGCAGATATCGGACTCGGCTTTGACGTCGGCGGACGTGTTCACATAAGTGACCACGGGCACGCCGGGGTATTGTTCTTTCAGCTTACGCACGTCGGCGCCGGTAATGGATTCCGCAAGTGTGCAGCCCGCGTCCATGTCGGGAATCAGAACCGTCTTGCCCGGGTTCAGCAACTTCGCCGTTTCGGCCATGAAGTGCACCCCGGCCATGACGATCACGTCCGCGTCGGCCTCGGCGGCATGGCGCGCGAGCGCCAGTGAGTCGCCCGTGATGTCCGCCACGCAGTGAAAAATCTCCGGGGTCATATAATTGTGCCCCAGGATCACGGCGTTCTTCTCGACCTTCAGGCGGTTGATGCGATGGATCAGCGGCGCGAACACCGGCCATTCCACTTCGGGAATGACTTTGCTGACACGTTCGTACAGATGCGCCGTATCACGCTCCACCTCCGAGGTGAAACGCAGATCGCGCGCTTCGGTGATCGGCGTTGTGTTGACCACATTCATGGCGGTCACCCTTCCTGATCGTTCATCACTGTGACGGTGCGGTGAAGCTTATACTTAAATTGAGCATATTAGGGGCCCAAAAAAAGCACGTGAACCACGCCGAAGGGAAACGGTAGGCGGCGGCAGGCCGGAAGTCAAGGGAACCAAGGCCTTAGCCGGCTAAAGGCTTCAAAACGGGGCATAAATGGCGCTGCTCAGCTGGCCTTTTTGCTGACCTTGAGCGGGACTCGGACCCCCGGTGCCCGGCGCTCGTGCACCACTTCACGGCGGAATCGGAACAATTCGGCGGGCCGCCCGCCGGTCTGGCTCGAGATATGCCCGGTGGGTTCCACCAGCCCTTCATGGGCCACCAGACGGCGGAAATTCTGCTTATGCAGGCGCCCGCCCGACAGCGCCTCCACCGCCCGCTGAAGCTGAAACAACGTAAATGTCGGCGGCATCACCTCGAAAATGACCGGGCGGTATTTGATTTTGCCCCGTAGCCGGCCCATGGCGGTGGCGAGAATCCGGCGATGATCCTTGGTCAGGGCCACGCCCGTCCGCCCCTGGGAGTCTTTTGCCGCCGGTGCCTCGCCGTCCAACCCGGCTTCGACCACAAGCCCGGCCTCGTAGAGCAATTCATAACGTTCTAGCACCCGTTCATTGTCCCAACTGCCCCCACCGGCCCCGAACGTAAGATCGGCGCGCTCGCGGCGGCGTTGTTTATGGGGTTTGCTCTTGGCGGCGTCGCACCACGCGTTCAGGCGCGGCATAATAAAAGATCCAAGGACTGCGGGCGGCCCACTCCGCCAGTCCTCCCAGGGAAAATACCGGTACCAATCGTTCCACGTCGCTTCGCTGGGATTCTTCACTGCGGTTTGCCGCACCAACGCGAGATACCCCACCGAGACCGGGCGCGCGCCCCCGGCCCTTAAGTCCGGATCGCGGTCGCGGTCGCCGAAGGTATAAAGCTGTTCGACATACCCCATATGCAGCCCGGTCTGCTCCTCCACCCATGTCCGCAGCCCCTCTTCCAGAGTCCGATGTTTCAGGGGATCGAACGGGCCGCAGGGCAGACCCGGCAGCGACACGTCGTTGGCCGAGCGCACGAGCAGCGTTTTCGGGGATTCGTCGGCCAGCGCAACAAGGGCGGCGCTCAGCTCTATGACCACGCCGGAACCCGGGTCCGCGGCGCTACTTCCGCCGCTCGGAACATTGGTCTTGGATCCCTTACTCATATGCGCTCTCGCCCCCGCTCTGGATCGCCGCACCTTATGCCATGCCGGAGAGGATAACACGCTGCGGAGCACACGGTTTATTGCCTAAAAATCAGGCATATGGCCCGGCAAATCTTTCCCACCGTTAACCTGTTCTTCACACCGCCCCGATACCGTCCACGCTCGAGAGGTAGAGTGTGCGCCCATGGGTCTGATCGGCACTCTCGTGGGCCTCGTACAGATGCTCACCAATTTAGACAACCCGAGCGTGATTGGGCCGGCCATGGCCGTTGCCCTTCTGACCACGTTTTACGGCGTGGTCTTGGCGCACATGGTCTTCAATCCGCTGGCATCAAAAATCGAGCGCAATATCGCGGATGACCAATTGATCTATCACATCTATCTGGTCAGCATTGTCGCGATCGCGCGTAAAGACAATCCGCGGCGTCTTGAGATGCTGCTGAACAGCACATTGCCGCCGGAAAGCAAGGTGCGTGTTTTCGGATGAGCACGCAGCGTACCGTTCACATGTTGCTAGCCGTTGACCTTCGCCGCCGCCAAACCCATAAATCGGCGATGAAGGATATGACGTATTCGGACAACGCGCCCCGCGCCGCCAAGGGTTTGCCATGCGCCTGCTAATCATCGGATCACTGCAAGGACAGATCGGCGCGGCCAGCCGCATTGCCATGCAGCGCGGCGCTAAAGTCATTCAAGCCGAAGGCATAGCGCAGGGCCTTGAAGTCATGCGCTCCGGCCAAGGCGCGGATCTCGGCATGGCCGATGTCAACAACGACATCGCCCAGCTCATCGCGGACATGAAAGCCGAGCATATCAATTTGCCGGTCGTTGCCTGCGGTATCGATACCGATTCCCGCGCGGCCGTCGCCGCCATCAAGGCGGGCGCAAAGGAATACGTACCCCTGCCCCCGGACGCGGACCTCATCGCCGCCGTGATCGAAGCGGTGGCCGCCGAACAGGACGCCCTGATTTTCGAAGACCCGGCCATGGGCAAGGTCATGGACATGGCTAAAAAGGTCGCGAGTTCCCAGGCCTCGGTGTTGATCACGGGTGAGTCGGGCACGGGGAAGGAACTTGTCGCGCGGTTTTTACATCGCAGCAGTCCACGCAAGGACAAAGCGTTCGTTGCCGTCAACTGCGCGGCCATTCCCGGTGAACTTCTGGAATCAGAGCTGTTCGGCCACGAGAAAGGCGCCTTCACCGGCGCCATTGCCCGGCGCATCGGCAAATTCGAAGAAGCCAACGGCGGCACCTTGTTGCTCGACGAAATCAGCGAAATGGACCTGAAGCTTCAGGCTAAGCTTTTGCGCGCCGTTCAGGAACGCGAGATCTCACGCATCGGCTCTAACGCGGCGGTGAAAGTGGACGTGCGCATTCTCGCGACCTCCAACCGCAACATGGAAGCCGAAGTTAAGGCCGGAAAGTTCCGCGAAGATCTCTTCTTCCGTCTCAACGTCGTCAAAATCGCCGTGCCACCGTTGCGCAACCGGCCCAAGGACGTCGAGGTTCTGGCGAAGCACTTCGCGACGACATGCGCGGAAGAAAATGCGGTGCCCGTGCGCCCGCTCACACCCGAAACCATCGCCGCCCTGAAGGCGCACCGCTGGCCGGGCAATGTGCGCGAACTGGAAAATACCATGCATCGGGCCGTGCTGCTGGCTTCGGGTGAAAAAATCGGCGCAGATGCGGTTATGATGACCGATACCGACGGCGATGACGCAAGCGGAGCGAACGGCGCAGGCAATTTGGTCGGGCGCACCGTTGCCGACGTCGAGCGGGACTTGATTATCGACACCCTCAAGCACACGTTGGGGAACCGTACCCACGCCGCTAAAATTCTCGGCATTTCCATCCGCACCTTGCGCAACAAGCTGAATACATACGTTCAGGACGGTGTGGCGGTGCCCACGCCGGGCGCAGGTGAAGCGTAAAGGCACTTCATGTATCGCGTCGTCATCGGACTCCTTGCCGTCCTTGCTCTTGCCGTTCCGGCCCGCACCATGGATTCCGATTCCGTCGTTGCCATCAACCAGTTCAACGCCAACTGCGTGCGGCATCTCGCCAAGCCCGATCAGGTCCGGGAATGGGCCGAGGCACGCTACCGGCCTATCCGCGATCCGGAAACTTTGGCGGTCCTGGTGGGCAAGGTCCACAGCGGCGCGGCCTGGGAACTGCCGAGCCCGACAGGACGCGACATTATGCTTTCGTTGCGCGGCGATGGACGCACCTGCGCGGTTTGGTCCGAAGCCGCCAACCCCGACGCGGTGGAAGAAGAATTCCGCAAGATGATCAAGGGCGCGGCGCGCGAAGGCATCACCGTGCGCACCACCACCGACAGCACCCTGCCCACCCGTGCGGGCAAAGGGCGCCTCCTCACCATGGTGGTCGAGGATGAAGAGCTCGAGGAAGGTTATACCTTCACTTTTATCGCCGGTGACTTGTTCTCCGGCGCGCCCATTTCCCTGTCCATGCAGGTTATCCGCATGGAAAAGGTGAGCAATTAAAGGAAAACGGCGGCCGATACCTTAGCCGCCGCCTTCTAAAATATCTTGAATAAGGGCGGTTATTCCGCCGCTTCCTTCGCAAGGCCGCGCATGCGGTCTTTCACGCGCGCCACCGCCGCCTCCGCGTTGTGATTGATCATGCGGTCATAGGCTTTGTGCATGCGGGTGAGATTGATCTCGCGCTTGCCGAAAATGATGGTGGGCACCGCGCCCGCTTCCATCATCTTCTGAAGGCTCACTTGCGTGGGCATATCCTCACCCACGGCCACCTTCATGAACAAATCGATGCCGAACTGCTGCGCCTTCTTCTCTTCTTCATCGGGATTCTTAAGACCGTAGAGTCGGAACACATAATTACACTCGCCCGGCTCGTCCGCCGGCTCGCTGCGCTGGAAGAACAGCACCGGCAGGCCGGGACGTCCACCGCCGATCACCGTGTTCGGGAAGATCGCGTTGGTGGAATTGAAATGGCAGTGATGCGGCCACTCTTCCTCCGGCATGTCTTTGAGCTTAAGAATTTCTTCCGACGGCGCGATCAGCGCGTGATGTTCGCCGAAGGGAATGTGCAAGAGCTGGCTCAGCCCACCGGTGCCGAACGTATCCTTATGCAGGATCGGCGCGTGATAAGCCTCAAGGCCACCGTCCACCGCGTGCTTCCAGTTGATGCGCGCTTTTTCACGGTAGGTGTGAATCAGCGTGTAATCCTCGATGTGGAAATCCTCGAGATACGCCGCCATGGGTCCGAAGAACTCGTCCCAGTCCAGTTTCCCGTCCGGCTGCGGATGAACAAGAATCATGCCGCCCTTCTCTATGCTGGGCAGCTCGATCAGGCCGCGCAGTTGATCGGGCTCGAACGCCTCGCGGTTCGGCAACGAGACCAGCTTACCGTCCATGGCATAGGTCCAGGCGTGATACGGACAGGTCATGCGCTGGGCATTGCCGCAGCCCTCGGCCAGTTGCACGCCGCGATGACGGCACGCATTCAAAAAGGCATGCGCCTTGCCTTGCTTATCGCGGGTCAGAAGGATCGGCTTGCCCGCGATATCCGTGGCGTAATAATCGCCCGGCTTTTCGATATCCGCCGACAGCGCGATCAATTGCGGGTGCTCCTGGAACAGCAGCTTCTTTTCCAGCTCGAAGCGGTCCTTATCGATGAATCGCCCGATATCGGTTTCCCAGGACTCCTCGCCGTATTCCGGCTCGCCCTTGTCCACCAATGCCAAAACTTTTTTCGCAATTTCGATGCGTTTTGCGCGTTCCATAACATTCCTCCCTGGCGCGCCATCCGATTTCGATGGCGCCAATTAATCTCGATGGCACATATTAGATTCGGCTTCTGTTTTTATTCAATAACGCGGCCATGCTAGTAATCTAACGTTACACTTTTTTCTGTCCAACATCGTGGACATAAAGTTGCGCACTGAGGGGGGCGAAGGCGAGATGACTCAAACACAACAGAAGAAGTCCGAAGCCCTGCGCAAGCTGCATGCCCGCCCCGGCCCGGTGATCAGCGGCTGTCCGTGGGACGTGGGCACGGCGCGCATCATGACCGCCCTTGGTTTGGAAGCCCTGGGCACCGCCAGTTCCGGCCTCGCGCAATCGACCGGGCGCAAGGATGCCGAAGGCATGATCCCGCGCGACGAAATGCTGAAGTGGGCCGGCGCGATTGCCGCCGCAACGCCATTGCCGGTCACCGCCGACCTTGAAAACGGCTGGGGGGATTCGCCGAAAGACTGCGCGGCCACCATCCGCGCCACCGCCGAGGCCGGATTGGCCGCCGGCACCATCGAGGACGCCAAGGACGACGGCTCGCACACTTTATATGACATCGCCCACGCCACCGAGCGCATCGCCGCCGCGCAGGAAGCCGCGCGCAAAACCGGCTTCGTGCTCGTCGCCCGCGCCGATGCCTTTCTGCATGGCATCAAGGATCTCGATGACGTCATTCGCCGCGCGCAAAGTTACGAGGCCGCGGGCGCCGATGTGATCTTCGCCCCGGGCCTGCCCGATTTGAAATCGATTAAGGAACTTTGCGCGGCGGTGTCCAAGCCCGTCACGGCCCTAGTGGGGCGCGGCGGCACGGTCACGCTCAAGGATCTGACCGAGGCAGGCGTGAAGGAAATCAGCCTCGGCTCAACACTGTACCGCACGGCCCTCGGCACGCTCTTCAATGCCATCGAGGAAATTCAATCCAAAGGCACCTTCACGTTTGAGAAAAATTCGGTGCCTTACGAAAAACTCAACGGCTACATGCAAGGGCGCAAATAAGCCCGCGCTACGCCGCCGCCGTGGCCCGCGCGCCTCGGCCCATCAGATGCGCGCAGATGCGCACCAGCAGCAGCGCGAACATGAACCCGGCGAACGGCACATAAAACGCATCGGCCAGCGAGCGCAGCGTCAGCGCCAGCGTGAACAAGGCCCACACATAATAAATGCCCACCTTGTGCAGCACCCGCCAGGCTTTAGGCCCGATGGCGCGCGCCGGTCCGTTGAACGACGTGATCAGCATAGCGACGATGAACACATAACCGCTGAGGCCGCCAAGCCAGATCGGCAGCGGCGGCTGGGTCATGAACGGCTCGGGACGCCCCAGCGCCCAAAGCACGACCGCGCCGAGGTGCAACAGATGCGCGGTGGCGAACGACACGCCGATATAGCGCCGGTTCTTCATTTGCCAGCGGGTGAATCCGTTCGGCCACAGCTTCACAAGCGAAGATGCCGTAAACGCCAAGGCAAACACGATCAGGGTCGGGCGCACCGCATAGCGGATAAAATAAAGCTGCCCTTCATCGGTGCCGCCGGTCACGGCGAAGTTCACGGCAAACCAGGCCAGCATGGCCGCCGCCGTCAGATAAACAAGGGTCCAGCCCTGAAAAAAAGTTGAGTCGCTTGACGACATTAGAAGGCCTCCCCCTGTCCCGGCGCGCATAAAAAGAACGCGCACACCCGGTGCGCGTTCTTCACTATATCACAAGGGAAAGCCGGAGCCTTCCGCAATTTCAGGTTTAGGCGAGACCCGCCTTGAACGTGGCCAGCAAACGGCTCCACGCCTTCTCGGCCTGGGCTTCGTGATAGACCGCCGCATCGGGCGGGCACCAGCCGTGCTGCGCGCCTTCATAGACTTCCACCTCGGCCGGAACATTGGCCAGCTTGAAGCTTTCCTTCAGCACCGTCTTGGCTTCCGGCTGCGCCTTGTCGTCGTTGTCGGCGATGGCGATCAGCATATGCGCCTTCATTTGCGGGATCAGCGTGTGCGGGCTGTTGGCCTGGTCGGTCACCAGACCGCCGCCGTGGAACGAGCACCCCGCGCCGACGCGCTCGGGCTGTGTGCCCGCGGTGCGCATCACCATCGGCCCGCCCATGCAATAGCCGGTGGTGCCGATTTTCTTGGAGGTATCCACCGCGCTTTGTTGATCGAGCCAGCCCACGAAGGTCGCGGCGTCGGCGATATGCGTTTCCGCCGACAGGGTCTGGATCATCTTCATGATCTGCGCGCGGTCGTCGGGGTTTGAAAAATCCAATCCGTCCGGCAGCGCGGGCAGTTTCGCCGTGCGGTAGTAGGGGTTCACCGACAGGACCGAGTAGCCGGACTCGGCCAAACGCCGTCCCATCTGCTTGAAGGCGTCTCTAAGTCCAAAAGCATCGGGCCACACCAGCACGCCGGGGGCCTTACCGCTCGCCGGATGCACGAAGTGCGCTTCGCACACGCCATCGGGCGTTTGGATTTCCACCATGGATTCCGTCACGTCCACCGCGTTTGCCGCGCGCGGCAGGCTCGCCGCGAAGGCCGCACCGATTCCCAGCGCGCCAAACTTGCGGCGGCTCAGATGCTCACTCATTTCTTTAAGAATATTGTCGTCGCACATGGTCCCCACTCCTGATTGTTCGATTGTCTGTTTTACCGGCAGCTCCAATTCTCTGAGCCAAGAATGTCCGGCGGCCACTCTAGCGACAAGTCTAGCGGTTCGGCGGGGGACAGGGAACAGATACACAGCCCAAAAAACCGGCTCCAGCGCAACTTTGTTATTCGGCGGCTCAGCGTAAGCCATTGGCGCAGAATACGTTACCGGCACTGCCCTTGCTTTCGGGCCGGTTTCACCCGATATGTTCGCCCACAAGCGGGGAACCTGAGGCCGTGTCAGGAAAAGCACATCGGCAAGGAGGGGCGGGAATTCAGGAGACCGTTTTTGACGCTGCCCGATATCGATACGGCTGATCTACGCACAACGCTGCCGAAAAGCTGCTGCGACTTCTTTGATTTTTGGCTTTCGCTGCGTGAAAACACCGTTGTGCCGGCTTTCAAAAAATATTCCCTCACTCTGCACCCGGCTTTTTTATCCAGTACCTTTATCGTCGATCCACGGGACGGCGGCGCGCGCATGCGCTTTCAGGGCACCAACCTGGTCGACAAGTGGAATATGGACATTGCGGGCAAAGACCTACTGTCGTTCATGACCGAAGAGGTCAGAGAGGTCGCCTACGCGAACTACCGCACCATGGCCGATACGCCGTACGGACATTTCAACACCTTGGTCATGTCCCAGGACAACGGACGCAATGTGCCCGCCGGTATTATTCAGCTGCCGCTCGCCATCGAGGGGCAACCGGGTAACAGCCTCGTCGGATTTCTATCGCTGGCAGAGGACTTGGAACAGAACCGCTTTCTTGAGCAAACCGCCGCCAAGGATGGACCGGGGTTCTGGATCGATGTGGGCGCTGGTGTGCCGGCGAACCCGCCGTTCGGTCACGCGGTGGGCAAGAACATCGTGAAGGTGGGGTTTTAGACCCCAATCCCAGCAAGACAACAATCCTGTGGATAACACCAAAATCCACCCAAAATCGCGCCATTCCGCCCGGCAAATCTTGCGCATTTTAAGCCGTTGTTAACCGCCCTCGGCGAAGTTGGAGGGTACGCGGGCAAAGGGTCTTTTTCCCGGTTTTCCGGGCCTTGAAACACCCCCATCCCGCCGGCGGCTCAGGGGGCTGAGCCGTGGCGCGAGGGCCTAAACCCTTGCACCGGTATACGGTTTTTGAGGCGGCGATGGCGGAAGAGACAGCAGCGGCGGGCCAGGCGCCCGGCGGAGAGGCACCGGCTAAGGCGGCGGGCACACAGGTGGCCCCGGCGGCCCAGGGGCAAACGCAACAACAACGCCCGGCACCGGCAGGCTCGCTGTTCGACTTCAACGATTTCGGCGAAAAGGTCATGGGCTCGCTCAAGCGCGGCGACCTTGGTTTCGCCATGGGCCTCATGCTCATCCTGGTCGTGCTCATCATGCCGATGCCCTCGTGGCTGCTCGACATGTCGCTGGCCATGTCCATCACACTCGCCGTTCTGATTCTCATCACCGTGGTCTTCATCGCCAAGGCCAAGATTCGCACGGTTGGGCAGATATAAGCGGGCCAGATTTAGGCACGCGCGCAGTGCGTTTATAAATATAATGCGCGGACCCGCGGGACGAACCCGCGGCTGGGTGAGATAGAGTAATCAAATTGCGGGTATCATCGCCACGACGGGGCGGCGGACCCGGCGGCGGGAAACAGCAGCATGCGGCTGAAGTCCTACAATGCGGTAACCATGGCCGAGGCCATGCGCTTGGTTCGCGAGGAGCTTGGGGAAGACGCGATTATCGTCTCCACCCAGCGCGCCTCCGACGGACAGGGCGTGCGCATCACCGCCGCGCTGGAAGAGATCGGTGACGACGACGATATCGAACGCGCCATCACCGGGCGCGATGCCACCCCCTTCTCCGAAAAAGTCCGCGAAGCCCTGGAGTATCACGGCACGCCGCCGCGCCTGATCGACAAGTTGGTGCGCGCCGCGCAGTCGGTTGAAGTCGGCTCACCCACCATGGCCTGCGCCGCCGCGCTCGAAGACCTCTACGACTTTGCCCCGCTGCCCGAACGCAAAAGCCCCCGCCCGTTCATGATGGTCGGCCCGCCCGGCTCGGGCAAAACCATCACCACCGCAAAGCTTGCCGCGCGCGCGCGTTTGGCCGGACGGCCCGTCGGGCTGATCACCGCCGATACCATCCGCGCCGGCGCCGTTGAACAGCTCACCGCTTTCACCGGCATTCTCGAAGTGGAACTACGCCAGGTGCGCGGCACCGATGGGTTGGCTCTGGCCGTCGATGAGATGATGCAGATGTTCGATCTCGTTTTTATCGACAGCCCCGGTCTCAATCCCTTCAGCCAGCACGATATGGATTATTTGAAAACATTGGTGAACGCCGCGGACGTGGAACCGATTCTTGTTTTGGCCGCGGGCGGCGATGCCTCCGAGGCCGCCGACGTGGGCGAAGCGTTCGGTGCATGTGGGGCGACCCGCCTGCTTGCCACGCGCCTTGATATGACGCGCCGCCTCGGCGCTATTCTTTCCGCCGCCGATGCCGGCCAGCTGATGTTCAGCGAAGTGTCTCTCACCCCGCATGTGGCCACCGGTTTGTGCGCCCTTAATCCGGTGTCCATGGCCCGCCTGATCCTGCCGCCCGAAGAAGAGTTGCAGCCCTACGCCGAAGAGGAGCAAGGCGAGGTGCTGCGTCCGACTGGTATACGTTCCGAGGTTCAACAATGAGTTCCAACAAGACGCCGCCGCCGCGCGGAGCTGGCGCGCCTGCGTCCCCCAGACTGGCGGGGCGTCCCGCCGCCGGCAACAAACGCGGCAAACTGATCGCGGTGGCATCCGGAAAGGGCGGCGTCGGAAAAACGTTCGTGTCCATCACCCTCAGTCAGGCGCTCGCGCAACGCGGACAGAAAACATTGCTGTTCGACGGCGATTTGGGTTTGGCGAATATCGACATTCAGTTGGGGCTGATGCCGCAATACGATCTCGGCAGCGTGATCGCCGGGAAACTTTCGCTCAATCAGGCGGCGATGCGTTATGAGACCGGCGGCTTTGATGTGATCGCCGGGCGTTCGGGCTCCGGGAGCCTCGCCAACATTCCGTTGTCACGGTTGCAGATTTTGGGTGAAGACCTCGGCCTCTTGTCCACACGCTATGACCGGGTCGTGCTCGACCTCGGCGCGGGCGTGGAAAAATCCGTGCGCCAACTCGCCAAGCCCGCCGATACGATTTTGGTGGTCACCTCGGACGAACCGACCTCGCTCACCGACGCCTACGTCTTCATCAAGATCACCACCATGGAACGCCCGCGCACCGACATCCGCATTATCGTGAACGCGTCGAACTCCACCCGCGAAGGCGAGCGCACGTATCAGACGCTGCACAAAGCGTGCAACGGCTTCTTGAAAATCTCACCGCCGCTGGCGGGCATCATCCGCCGCGATGCCCGTGTGCGCGAGTCCATCCGCAATCAGACTCCCATCCTCACCCGCTCGCCCGCCTCCGAGGCGGCGAAGGATGTGGAAGCCATCGCGGATCGGCTGCTGTCCTCATAAGCCGCCCGGGTCGGAAGGGTCATGAGCACCGTCGCGCCGTCGAACCCCGCTCTGGTGCAACTGCTTGCCCAGGCGGCGAACGCACCGACGGTTCAGATCGCACAGCCGCCGCCGCAAATCACGGCACTACCGTCGGGCTCCATCGTCGAAGCCATCGTCCTTCCGCAAAAACCTGTGCAATCGACTCAACCCGCGCCACAACCGCAAGCGCAGCAGCCCGCACCGACAACAGCACCGCCACCCGCGCCAACCTCAAATCTGACTCTTCAAACCGGCGCGGGTGTGATCACCGCGCGCGCCCATCCAACTTCCGGAAGGCACGCGCGTCGAATTGGAGGTGGTCAGAACGGCGAATAATCAGGTCACCACCCGGCTGATTTCGGTGAATGACACCCCTGTGCAGAATGTGCGGCCTTTACCGGCGCAAAATGCACCTCCGACCGTGCAAAATGCGCCTCAAACCGTGCAACTGAGCGCACAAGATGCACCGGTGAGCCGTGCGGCAGCCGCGCAAATCCTCATCCCCGGCAGCGCATTTACCCCCGCCGGACCGGCGCAATTGACCGCTTTAGGGCCGATTTCCGCGTTCATTATTAATGGCACGACGGCGCAAGCGGGTGCCCAAACGCCGCTCCAACCGGGAGCGCAAGCGGCTCAAACCGGGCAAACCGGTGCTCAAGCCGCGCCCGCCACCGGCGCCAATCCCGCTCCAGCCGCGCAAAACGTACCGCCAACCCTGCAACTCATCACCGGCGGCGATTTATCCGTGCGCCTGACCAGTGTGCAAATGCCGGGCGGCGCACCGCTGCAATCCGCGCCGGCGACGCCGCAAACCGCGGGCCCCGCACCGCAAACGCCCGGTCCATTGGGCCAACCTGCCGCGCAACCGTCCTTAAATGTGCCCGGCGCCACGCCCCAAACCGCGCAAGCAACACCGCAAACCCAGCCCGGATTGGTGCTGCCGAAGCCCGGCGGCCTGCCCGCACCAACACCGACACCGCCGCAAACCGTGCAACCGACCGCGCCGCTCGCCACCCTCACCGGCACCGTAACGTCTCTTTCCCCGAGCGGCGCGCCGGTCATTCAAATCGATACATCTCAAAATCCTGGGCAAGTGCAAGGCCAAATCCAATTGAACGTGCGCGCAAACGTGCCGGTCGGAACGGTCATCACGTTCGAAGTTGCCGCGCAAACACCGCCCCAACCCGGCGCGCAACCGGGCGCGCAAAGCGCCGCGCCAACGCCGCTATCAACGCTTCCGTTTTCTGGACCTGCAGGCGCGCAAATCGGTTGGCCGACACTCGCGGAGTCATTGACGCTTCTGCAACGCACCGATCCGCAAGCCGCCGCGCAACTCGCCCAATCCATCCCCGACGGCGGACCGCACACCGCTGTCGCCGTCATCGCCTTCGTGCAAGCCATGCGAACAGGTGATCCGCGGCTGTGGCCGGGCGACGGCAATCTGCGCGCTCTCGAACGCGCCGGGGCCCGCGGCGCGCATCTCGCCTCGCAATTGTCGGGAGAAGTTTCGGAACTGGCATCTCGCGCGCGCGATGTCGGCGGCGAATGGCGCTCCATTCCCATTCCCTGGAACGCGGACGGGCGCGTGGAACGCATCAACCTCGTCACCCGCCGCGAAGACGCCGACGACGAAGAACAAAAGAAACAGGGCGGCGGCAAAGGCACGCGCTTTCTGATCGACCTTGAACTCTCAAAGCTTGGTTCGATGCAACTCGACGGCATGTTCAAAAAGGAAACTCGCGGCTTCGATCTCATGATCCGCACAAAGGAACCGCTGCCCGACAACATGCGCCGCGATCTTACCGGCATGTTCGCGAATTCAAATGCCGCCATGGGATTGAAGGGCGGGCTGTCGTTTCAGGTGGTGAAGAAATTCCCCGATCCCGTCGGCAGCGAGAATCCGTCGGCGCGGGATAAGCCCGGCCTTTACGCGTGAATTAAACGCGCGATTTTTTCAGCACATCCAGCGGAACCCGCTCCGTGGCCGGGCGCGGCTTGCGGCCCGCTTCCATTTCACTGAGCGGCTCGCATTCGCGGAAACTCGCGAGGCACCGTTGTGCCAATTTTTGATATTCGAGCGTACCGCCCGCTTTCCATTCAACTTCCTGCTCTGAAAGTTCGCGCACGATCTTTGCCGGAATCCCGGCCACCAGCGATTTCGGTGGCACCTCAAATCCCGCTTTCACAAAACTCATGGCTGCGACGAAACTGCGCTCGCCAATCACGGCCCCATCCATGATCACCGAGCTCATGCCCACGAGGACGCCGCGCCCAATCGTGCATCCATGCAAGACCGCGCCGTGTCCGATGTGCCCGTCTTCTTCCACCAGCGCTTCGTTGCCAGGGAAGGAATGCATGACGCAATTATCCTGAAGGTTCGCACCCTTGCTCAAGGTTACGCGGCCGAAGTCGCCGCGCATCGACGCCCCCGGTCCCACGTAGCAACCCGGCCCGACGATGGCATCACCGATCAGCGTCGCGGTGGGATGCACGAAAGCGGTGGGATCAACCACCGGGACGTAGTCTTCAAGGGCGTAGAACGGCATGAGATCGGCCTGATTGGTTGCGGGCCGGCGGTCTATAGCACACCTGTGCCGCCCGGCGCACTTTTGAAGCGTTAACCAATCCTTTCCCGCTTTTTGCGAAATTGGTGGAATGAGCGGAGCATGCCCGGGCACATATGCGGGCACCGCGAGGGAACCGGCCGGCGGAAGGCGATGCTGTGACCAATATGAAACGCGATCCTAAGGGTTACTATGTTGCCCTCGGTGTGGATGAAAACGCCGATGCCGACGCCATCAAGGCGGCGTTTCGCAGTAAGGCGAAGCGTTTGCATCCGGATTTCAATCCCTCGCCCATCGCCACCAAACAATTCCACCGTCTGCACGAGGCCTATGAAACGCTGGGAGAAACCCGGCTGGGCAGTGACGGTGCAATTGTTGCCGCTTGCCGCGATCGTCGCCGCGATCAGCATGACCGCGACCCTCTCCGCACCGTCTTCGATCTCGGACGCGGTGCGAGGATTGTTCGAGCGTGGAGCATCTTCACCGCCGCCCTCAGAAACACCTGAACCGGAAACCGAGGCGGGCGATGTGGTCGGGCGCGTATTCAGCGTTACCGCAAACAGCGCAAGTTTGCGCACAGGTCCGGGCGCGAATTACCAGCTGGTTGCGGTGCTGACCCAAGGCACGATTGTTCTTGCGACGGAAGTCGATCCGGGCGGGGAATGGCTCAGGATCATGACTGCTGACGGCACGGCCGGCTTTATTCAGTTAGAGCAGCTCAGCCCCAACGTAGGAACGGAGTCTTTCGAAGCCATCGGCGCGGGACGCGCAGGCGCACAGACGCCCGAACCCAGCGAATAAATCTAGTTTTAGAGAATGCGCTGCTCGCGGCGGCGGTGCAGGTTGAGTCCGATCTCATCGAGATCAAGTTGCTCGAGGCGATCGAGCTCCTTTTCCTCCGCTTCCTCCCGCATCTTCTGAGATTCTTCGAATGGCTTTAGGCGGCGAAACGCTTCGGCCAGTTCCTCCTGGGCTCCGGCAATCCGGCGCCGGATGTCCTGAAGCATGGCATTGAGCTGCTCACGGTAATGGTCACAACGGCTTAAGTAAGCGGCGAAGGTAAAGCGCTGTTCCGTCGGCGCATCGGCCGTAAAGGCCACTTCCCGCTCGATTTCCGCCTCAAGAGCCGCTTGCCGCTCCAGAACGGACTCCTCGTGACGGAGCAAGCCCGCAAGAGCACGCTGCTTCTCGTCCACTTCCCACTTTCTGACGCGGATCAGGGCCTGAAGGTCTTTCTTCGCCACGGATGATTAGCCTTGACCGACCGGTTGTTGCGATACGATCCGCGCTTGACCAAGCTGCGGCGTGCCCTGTTCGGCGGCCGTCGGGTCTTCCTGAGGCGCCAGGACTTCTTCCAAAAGCTGGTATCCTGTTTCCAGATCGGTCTGATCATCTTTGGTCTGGCGCATAAACTCTTCAATGCGCGGATAATAGTATAAGGCTTCGTCTACTTCCGGATTGCTGCCGCGGCGATACGCCCCAAGGCGGATCAACTCCGCCATGTCTTCGTAGGACGAGATCATCTTCTTCGCGCGGTTGATCAATAAGGTTTGCTCGTCGGTATTGCAGGCCGACATTGTTCGGGAGATTGAGCGCAGCACGTTCACCGCCGGATAACGCCCGCGCTCTGCAATGGTGCGATCGAGCACGATATGCCCATCCAAAATCCCGCGCACGGCATCGGAGATGGGTTCATTGTGATCGTCGCCCTCGACGAGAACCGTGAACAAGCCGGTGATGTTGCCCGTCTTACGGCGACCGGGCCCAACCACGTATCATCGGGGAAAATAGCCGGCGCGGATTCCGCGATCTCGGCGCGGCAGCCCAGTCCGATCCCTTCCAAGGGGCCGAACGGCATGACAAGTGCCTTGCCTTCGCGAAAGCCGACCACTTCGCAGACGACCTTTCGCCCGCTCCGGGCGATCACGTTGCAACGGTCGCCGACCGACAGATTATTCTGAACGCCCGAAACCTCGACAAGCAGCCCCTGCACGGCGGCCACTTTCCCAAAAACCTGATGCGTTGCGAGCTGCTTGAGCTCGCTTTCTAGCGTTGCAATGTTAACCACGCCGCCTCTCTCACCCGAAGTGTACACCGCCGGTTTCGGTCCGGGTTCCACAGCCCCCTGCGGCACCCAAACCGTCCAAGCTGGCGGTCGCCCCCTATCCCTCGACCCCGATATGGGGCGAGCGAGAATGGACCCGATTTTATTAACGAATTGGCGTTAACGGCCCGTAAAATTAGCACTTTTTGGCTCCAGAATCGGCTCTCTCCATTCCCTCGGTCCAAGCGACTCGAGGTTTTGTTAGGATTTATTAGCGCCGCGTGTTAATATATTAACCTTAATGTGGTGGGTGGACTACAGCGGGGCACTAGATCATGCGTATCTTATTGGTTGAGGACGATCCCTCAACAGCTCAAGCCATTACGACAATGCTTAAGAAGGAGGAATGGGTCATAGACTCGACCGATATGGGCGAAAACGGCCTCGATCTCGGTAAGATTTATGACTACGACCTCATCATTCTGGATCTCATGCTGCCGGACATGGACGGCATGGACGTCATCCGCCAGTTGCGAAGCTCCAAAATCGCGACCCCAGTTCTGATCCTCTCGGGTCTGCAAGAACCGGACAAAAAGGTCCAAGGATTCGGCCTTGGCGCGGACGATTACCTGACCAAACCCTTTAACCGCGAAGAACTGATCGCACGCGTTCAGGCCATCGTGCGGCGCTCAAAGGGTCATGCGCAGCCGAAAGTGGAAGTGGGCCGGCTGACGGTTCACCTCGAGGCGCGGACCGCGGAAGTGGATGGTCAGCCCCTGCACCTGACGGGCAAGGAGTACGGCATTCTCGAACTGCTCGCGCTACGCAAGGGCACGACACTGACCAAGGAGCAGTTCCTGAACCACCTATATGGCGGCATGGACGAGCCCGAACTCAAGATCATCGACGTGTTCATTTGCAAATTGCGGAAGAAATTGGCAACGGCGACCGGCGGCGAAAGCTATATCGAAACCGTGTGGGGCCGCGGATACGTGCTGCGGGAAAGCGATGCCGGCGAAGGCGAAGCCAAAAAGGTCGCAAACGGCTAGGCCAAATACTGCATTTTGCTGGATTTTCAGAGTTAACCTTGGGCGCTGCCATCCTGACAGGGGCAGCGCTCAATGCTATATGGGCCACGTCTTTCATCACAAATTCGCATCATGACTTCGCAACTACATGAAACTTTGAGCCGTGACGAAGACGTGCCGCGCGCATCGGAACGATCTTTCGGCATTGTGTTTGCGGTTGTATTCGGCGTGATCGCAGCATGGCCATTGTTCAATGGAAATGGCCTTCGCATCTGGGCTCTGATCGTCGCCTTGCTTTTCGCAGGGCTTGGCTTATTTGCCCCGTTCGTATTAAAGCCCCTCAATACGGCCTGGCTGGCGTTTGGGAATGTCCTGCACAAAATTGTCAGCCCCGTTATCATGGGCGTGGTTTATGCGGTGGCCGTTGTGCCGACCGGCCTTTATTTGCGCTTGTCTGGGCGCGACCCCTTGCGGCTGAAACTGGACAAGTCCGCGAACACATACTGGCAAAAACGCGAGCCGCCGGGCCCGCCGCCCGGTTCACTTAAGAATCAATTTTAGGATCGATCGATGTCATTCCTCGCCGAATTTTGGGCCTTCCTGAAAGTCAGAAAAAAGTTTTGGCTCCTGCCAATGCTGATCATGCTCGTCCTGTTCGGCGGCTTGATCATTCTCGCGCAAGGTTCGGCCGTGGCCCCCTTCGTCTACACGCTGTTTTAGAAGGCCCGGGCTGCGTTGCGCATACTCGGACTTTCCGCGCTTTACCATGACAGCGCCGCGGCTCTCGTCGAAGACGGGAAAATTGTCGCGGCGTTTCAGGAAGAGCGCTTCACGCGCAAGAAACATGACGCCAGTATCCCTCGACACTCCATCGCGGCGTGTCTGGAGGTCGGCGGTACAACATTGGACGATGTCGATCTTGTCGCCTTTTACGAAAAGCCGTTCATTAAATTCGAGCGCCTGCTTGAAACATACGCCGCCATGTCTCCGCGCGGATTTTCGTCGTTTCGCCAGGCGCTGCCGTTGTGGATCAAGGAGAAGCTGTTTCAAAAAGACCTGTTGATTCGAGAATTGAAAACCTTCGCGCCGGACCAGGATTGGATGCAGAAACTGGTTTTCTCGGAGCATCACCTCAGCCACGCCGCGTCCGCCTTTTTTCCATCGCCCTTCGAAGAGGCCGCCGTATTGACCATGGACGGGGTCGGCGAGTGGACGACAACCTCACTTGCCGTGGGCCGTGGTGCGTCTTTGGAAATACAGCGGGAAATACACTTCCCGCATTCCCTTGGACTCTTGTATTCGGCTTTTACGTATTACACAGGGTTTAAGGTCAATTCGGGTGAATACAAGGTCATGGGGCTCGCGCCTTACGGCGAGCCAAAATACGTCGATAAGATTTTCGACAATCTCATGGACTTGAAAGACGACGGCTCGTTCAGGCTGAACCAATCGTACTTCAACTATTGCACCGGCCTGACGATGACGGGCCCACGCTTTCATGACCTATTCGGCGCGCCGCCGCGCAAACCGGACGAACGCCTCACGCAGTTTCACATGGATTTGGCAGCCTCGGTACAGGCGGCCATTGAGGAAGCCGTCTTGAGACTATCGAGAAGCGTACGCAAGGGAACCGGCGCAAAGAATCTGTGCCTCGCCGGGGGCGTAGCCCTGAACTGCGTCGCCAACGGCAAAATTCAGAAAGAGGGTATATTCGAAAACATTTGGATACAGCCTGCCGCCGGGGACGCCGGAGGTGCGCTGGGCGCGGCGTTGGCCGCCTATCACCTGCAGTGCGGCGGCGCACGGACCGTGCCGCATCACGGCGATAGCATGTCCGGATCGTTTCTTGGGCAAATGTTTGCGCAGGACGATATCGAAGCGCGCCTGAAAACTGCCGGAGCAATCTTCACCACCCACAACGACACGGATCTGATTTCACGGACTGCCGAAGCGCTGAAGGACAACCAGGCAATCGGCTGGTTCCAGGGGCGTATGGAGTTCGGACCGCGCGCCCTGGGCGCACGCTCCATACTCGCCAACCCGACTTCGCCCGATATGCAACGCACCTTGAATCTGAAGGTCAAATACCGGGAGAGTTTTCGCCCGTTTGCCCCTGCCGTGCGACGGGAAGATATTTCCGAGTGGTTCGAATTGGAAGGCGACAGCCCATATATGCTGCTAGTGGCCGGCGTTCGGGCGAAAAAGCGTGTGGCGAGCGATCACGGCGATAAATTCGGCATCGACAAACTCAATGTCGTGCGTTCGCAAATTCCCGCGGTCACCCATGTGGATTATTCCGCGCGCGTGCAAACTGTGGCAGCCGACGTCAATCCCCGGTTCCATGCCTTGCTCACGGCATTCAAGGAACTAACCGGCGTGCCCGTTCTTGTGAATACCAGTTTTAATGTGCGCGGTGAGCCCATCGTGTGCACGCCTGAAGATGCATTCCGATGCTTTATGGCCACCGAGCTCGACATGCTTGTGATCGGAAATTCTATTCTCAGGAAAAGCGATCAAGACGAGGCACTGAAGCTCGATTACAAAGACGCCTTTGAACTGGACTAGAACGTGAAGGCGAACATCCGGCCCACTATACGGGCTTGATGGCCAGGGAATCCGATGATGGGTGGCCGGCACGCTCAATCGCAAAGACACCTGTCTCCGGCACAACGGGCCTAAATTGCTTCGTCGCACCGCTGATCGCGTCTTCAAGACCTAAGTACAGAACGCCGTCGTCTGTAAGAACGCGGGCGATCTTCTGCAGCGCATCGATTTTCGTTTGCAGGTCGAAGTAGACCAACACGTTCCGGCACAAGACGATATCGAACTTTCCAAGCGGATACAGTTCCTCCAGCAAGTTCCATGTTTTGAACGTCACCATGCTGGAAACGCCAGGGCTAATACGCCACCGGTCGTCCTCCTTTGAGAAATAGGTCATGAGATGCCTGATGGGCAGGCCGCGCTGAATATCGAACTGGCTGTATGTCCCCTGCTGGGCGGCATCTATCACCTGCTCGGACAAATCCACAGCGACAATTTCTGCCTTCCAGCCGGTCAACGTTCGCGCTTCATCCCGAATGGCCATGGCCATCGAATAGGCCTCCTGCCCGGTGGAGCAACCAGCCGAGAGAATGCACATATGTTTCTTCGGTCTTGCGGTTTGCAAATTCGGCAGCACCACGGATTTGAAATGGCGGAAGGGGTTCCAGTCGCGAAAAAAGGCCGTGTCCTGCGGCACCATGGCTTCAACAATCTCTTTTTGAAGCGCCCCGTCGCCGCTCTGAGCGGCAGCAATGAGATTCTGGACGCCCTTGAGGCCATGTTTACGGACGGCCGCGGAAAGTCGATTTTCGATAAGGTACCCCTTCCTTGTCCCGGGTCAGCACATAGCCGGACCGCTCCCGCAAAATCTTCGCCGTAAATTCGAACTCTTCTGGCGACATGAGGCGCTACCGAAATTGCACTGGTGATAGGCGCTGAGGCCCCCGGATATTGGGCGTCGACTCTCTAACGCAATATTCCCAAAATTTGGAACTTTGATCGAACAATTTCGCTGTCGAAGGGCTTCATAATGTACTCGTCAATACCCGCGTCCAAAGCTTCCTGAATATCGGCCGGCTCGTTGCCGACAGTGCAAAACACGGTAAAGACATTTTTGCCTTGCGGCAATTTCCGGAGTTCTTTGATAAATGTCAGCCCATCCATTACCGGCATGTCGCGGTCCACGAGCACGATATCCGGCATACGGATTTTGGAGGCCTTGAGTGCAACATCGCCGTTTTCAGCCTCTTCAGCCTCAAATCCCAGGTCCTCGACAATCCGGCTCGCAACGCGGCGTATGACCCGGGAATCATCAATGATCAGACAGCGTTTCATGAAGAGGTGTTCGGAAAGGTTGCAGCGACCCGGATGCGTTGCTCGTCTTGAGTACATTCGACGGTGCCGCCCATCGCCGCCGTCAGGCGTCCCAACATGTGGGCCTGAACATTCTTGGCGGTGAGTGGGTGGCCATCCTGTCCACGCGTGGCGGCGATAATGTCATCGCGCTGTGCAAAGCCGCGATCTGCTGCACCCTCGGCGATAACCTCGACTGCAAGAGGCTGGCCTTCACGCACTTCGATGGACAAAGTTCTGCATCCGGGCTGCATCTCCAGGGCCGTCATCAGCAGATTTAAAATGAGCTGACCGGCCGACTCTCCGAGAGCATCGGTCGCGGACCTTAGGGCATCGCCCTCGGGCCAGGTTGCGGCCACCTTGCCCGACGGTCCGGCAATCGCGCTCAGGTACCCATCGAGCAGCACGTCCAATTTCTCCACCGGCCCCTTGGCCACGCCGAGAGCCGCGCGAAGGAATTTCAATTTGCGGGACGCGGCGGCGGAACTGTCGCCGATCAGACCCAGGGTCTCTTCGTCGGCCTGGGTTGGATCGCCGCCGATAAGTTCCACACCAGCGGCCACGGCACCGACGGGTCCCGCGAGGTCATGACAAAGGCGCGTGCACAGCAGCTGCGCCAGATCCAAATCCTTATCCGCCATATACTCGCCCGAATTGACTACGGTCCCCAAACCAGTGTAGCGCGAAACCTTATCAGGGCCGGACCTGCCCGCGAAACCCGTTAATGGGAGAAAATCATGGTCTTACAGTATGATACCGGCCTAGGGCGCTAAAGACCCGTGGAATTTGACTTTGTCCCGGGCGCCCTGGTGCGCAACCCCAATGAACTGGGCTGGGGCCTGGGCCAGGTGCAATCGGCCGTGGGCAATCGGGTTACGGTGAATTTCGAGAATATGGGTAAAATGACAATCAATGTGGCGGTCGTTACCCTGGAGGTCGTGGACGACCTTCCCCCGGCGGGAACGTGAGTGCTCTTGGGTGAAGCAAGAAAGCCGCTTATATCTGAGGCTCTTTTGCCGGACCGCCTTGAAATTGGTCCGGCGCTGATGTTGGAACACATATGATCGATCCGTTTGGCCGCGCCATCACTTATCTTCGAGTCTCCGTGACCGACCGTTGCGATTTGCGGTGCGTCTATTGCATGGCCGAAGACATGACCTTTCTGCCGAAAGCGGACCTGCTTTCGTTGGAAGAGCTCGACCGCATGTGCAGCACCTTTGTCGAACTCGGCGTGCGAAAGTTGCGGATCACCGGCGGCGAACCGCTGGTACGTAAAGACGTGCTGACCTTGTTCGAGAGCCTTGGCCGTCATCTGAAAACCGGTGAGCTTGACGAACTGACACTGACCACCAACGGGAACCGCCTGGCGACGTTTGCCGAACTGCTTCGCAAGGCCGGCGTTCGCCGCGTCAACGTTTCCCTCGACTCCCTCGATGCGCAGCGCTTTAAAACGATCACCCGCTGGGGAGACCACGCGAAAGTCATGAACGGCCTTCAGGCGGCCAAGGATGCGGGCCTTCGGGTCAAGATCAATGCGGTGGCTATGCGCGGGGTCAACGAAGACGAGTTGAGCGAGATGGTAGCTTGGTGTGGCCAGCAAGGATTTGACCTTGTCTTTATCGAGACCATGCCGATGGGCGACATCGACGGCGACCGCACGGACCAATATCTGCCGCTGTCTCTCGTCCGCGCCGATCTCGCCAAAAAATGGACGTTAACGCCTATACCGGACAATACCGGCGGCCCGGCCAGATACACCCGCTGCGAAGAAACGGGCGGGCGCGTCGGGTTCATCACACCGATGACCCACAATTTCTGCGAGGCCTGTAATCGCGTACGCCTGACGTGCACCGGCACATTGTACATGTGCCTGGGCCAGGACGACGCGGCGGACTTACGCACGCCGCTGCGGGCCAGCGAAGGCAACGACCTGTTGCGCACGGCCATTCAAGAGGCCATCACGCGCAAACCGAAAGGCCATGACTTCGTGATCGACCGGCGCCACAACAAACCCGCGGTCAGCCGTCACATGAGCGTCACCGGCGGCTAAGCCGCCCTCAATCACTGAATTTACCGCGCAAACGGCGATGTGGCTTGAGTTTGCCACTTGTGTATACTCGCGCGCGGATCAATTACGGTATTAAACGTCATGGGATTCAAACGTATAGCTTTTTTTGCTGCGGACTCCCCGCAGGCGCAGGACGCTTTGAACGTTCTGACGAAAGCTTATGGCCAAAATGAAGCGGCTAACGCGGATGCCATTGTGGCTCTGGGCGGCGACGGCTTCATGCTCGAAGCGCTGCATACCCATATGGACAAGAACATTCCGATCTTTGGAATGCACCGCGGCACTGTCGGCTTCCTAATGAACCAATACGGCGAAAAAGGTTTGCTTGAAAGACTGGGCGCAGCGGAGGAAGTCGTGTTGCATCCCTTAAGGATGAATGCGGTGGCCGCCGACGGCTCGAAACACGATGCCCTTGCCATCAACGAAGTATCGATGCTGCGGCAAACACGGCAAGCAGCACGGATCAAAATATATATCGATGGACGCGAACGTATGCCTGAGTTGGTCTGCGACGGCGCGCTGGTCAGCACGCCGGCCGGCTCAAGTGCCTATAACTTGTCCGTCCATGGGCCGGTTTTGCCCATCGGTTCCAATGTGCTTGCACTGACCCCGATCAGCGCGTTCCGACCCCGCCGGTGGCGCGGCGCCATTCTGCCTCATACGGCCGTCGTCAAATTTGAGATTCTCGAAGCGGGCAAACGACCCGTCAGCGCCGTGGCTGACCGCGACGAAGTGCGCGACGTCGTTGAAGTGACGGTGAAGGAAGACCGGTCCATTTCCATGCGCATGCTGTTTGATCCGGAGCACAATCTGGAAGAACGCATCGTCGCCGAGCAGTTCCAGCCGTAAACGCGGCCGCCTACCAGTAAAAGCCCGGAATGATGGCGGCAGGGGCAAAGCCTTGGGACGCGGCCAACTTTTCTGCTCTGGCAGGATCCACCGCCCGTCCATATGCAGTGCCTAATTCCTCCGCATGAATGCCGCCGGTGCACCATATGGAAGGAATCTTGGCTGCAGCGGCGCCTTTGACGTCGGTTTCAAGCGCATCGCCAACCACGGCAATGCGGCTGAGGTTCTCGATGCCAAGGCGCTGAGCCGCCAAACGGTAGATCGCCGGATCGGGTTTCCCGCGATAGGCAACGGATCCACCCAGCGCCGCGTACGCCCGGGCAATGGCACCTGCACAGACAACGGGCCGACTGCCGCGAATGACGACTTGATCCGGATTGGCACATACCATCGGTAGGGATAACGCGGCGGCACTCTTTAGAACGTCGGAGTAATCCTCGACCTTATGATCCAGGTCTTCGGGTCCGGTGTTCACGACAAATTCGGCGTCGTTGAGGGCCTCCACCACGTCAACATTGGTGTCGTCGAAGACGCTACGATCCCGCACTGGGCCCAAATGGTACGCGCGCGTCCCCAGCGCCGCAAAAAACGGGTCATCGCGGGATATGAGTTCATCCCTTGTCGCTTCGCCGGAGGAAAGAACTTCTCCATAATTTTCCCGGTCCAGTCCCATTTTTGTCATGGCGTCGATCAGCGCGTAGGCGCGGCGCGGCGCATTCGAAAGGAGCAGCGTTTTTTTGCCCGCTTTTTTCAGGCTCTGGAACGTCTCAATAGAGGGCGGGTACAGACTCTCTCCGTCATGGACCAGCCCCCACAAATCCAGAATAAACGCGTCATACAGTTCGGCCACTTCGCTGAGGCCCGAAATTGCTCTCACCATATCTTCCTCTTAGGTCGTACTTCGCGCCTTTCGCAGTGTACTTTCCTGCCCGACCGCTTCGGATATCGAGGAAAAGCCGTCGCGGTCCAACAGGTCCGTCAGGTCCGTCAAAATCCGATGAACCAGCCCCGGCCCCTCGTAGATCAGCGCTGAATACAACTGAACCAGCGTTGCGCCTGCGAGAATTTTCTCATAGGCCTGGGCGCCCGAACTCACGCCCCCAACACCAATGAGGGGGATGTTGCCGTCCGTAAACGAATAAATACGGCGCAACAGGTTGGTCGACATATCAAACAGTGGAGCGCCACTAAGCCCCCCGGCCTCCGTACGCTGTGAAGACTTCAAAGTCTTGGGCCGTGCGATTGTTGTGTTCGAGACGACAAGCGCATCTAGCTTTTCATCCAATGCGACGCCTGCGATTTCTTCAACTTCGCGTTCCTCCAGGTCGGGCGAGATCTTGAGCAATAATTTCGGAGGCTGATTTGGAACGGCTTCATCGCGCGCCTTTCGTGCAGCCCTTATGATCTGTACGAGTGATTCGGTATTTTGCAGAGCGCGCAGCCCCGGCGTATTGGGAGAGGAAACGTTGATGACCAAAAAATCGGCTAGAGCCGATAGCTTGGACGCCAGCGCCGCATAATCGGCGGGCGCGTCCTCCGATGTTTTGTTCTTTCCCAAATTGACGCCGACGAGCCCTTTGGTTCGGTCGCGTCCGGCTAACCGGTCCGCAACAACGTCGGCACCATCATTGTTAAATCCCATGCGATTGATGATGGCCTTATCATCGTTCAGGCGAAATAAACGCGGGGGCGGATTGCCCGGCTGTGGTTTGGGCGTCACGCCGCCAACCTCCACGAACCCAAACCCCATGTCGAGCGCACGCTGGTAGGCCTGAGCGTTCTTGTCGAACCCGGCGGCCAAGCCAATGGGGTTCGAAACCACAGTGTTCCATAAATTCACTTTGAGTTTCGAACTCTCAAATCGCGAAGAATAAAATATCGATGCGATTCCCGAGCGCAGCGCAAGCAGTGCCGCGGCATGAGCCGTTTCAGGTTCGAGTTTCCGCCACAAAGGCCCCAACAGACGATAGACATCAAGCATGCGCGAACTCATAGCGTAGAGGGGCGAGTTTGTCCCAAATACAAATCATCTGATTCGTCCCCCTCCTCCGAGACGGCCTCGATATCCGGCCTTCAAAATCAGGACGCGAAAGAGAAGGGAACGTCTCCGCCGTCCGGTGGCGATTTGCACAATATATATGCATCTTTAACGCCAAATCGCTTCTTGTTCGCTAAGCGAGCAGGTATATTGCCCGCCAGAATTCGCCTTGTTTGAATAACTGTATATTGAACGTGCGTAGCGATCCAAAGCTCTCAACTCGTGGGTTGGCCCGCCTTATCGAACAGGTGGGAAAAGCCGCCTATAATTTAGGCTACACGCCCGGCTTGAACCCGGCGCAGTGGGCTGCCTTGCGCTATTTTGACGAAGCCACCCTTGAGCGGAAGACAGTAACGGGTTTTGCTCAGTTCCAGGGTACGACCAAAGGCACCGCATCTCAAACGGTTGCGGCGCTTGTCCGCAAAGGGTTCTTGCATCGTGTTGGCGATAAACAAGATCGGCGCGTACACCGCCTTATGTTGACAGACGAGGGCCAGGCATTGCTCAAGAACGACCCTCTTCAGGACCTGAGCCATGCGCTGGAGATTTTAAATCAGGAAGAAAGATGGTCCGTCGCCGTCAGCATGGAGAAAGTGTTGCGGCAACTCATTAAGGTTTAGTTTTAATTTCTTTCTTAGTTGCCCGACAAAGCCGAGTTCACGGCATTCAGCAGTTCGTCTTTTTCAAACGGTTTATAGATAACGATATTTGCGCCGAAGGTGGATGCCAGAGGCGCGGTATACGTTAAGGGCGCGTTTGGCGCACCGCCGGAAATCACAACAACGGGGATTTCATTTCCCGCGCCACGAATTTCCTTCAGCAACGCTATGCCGTCCATTTCCGGCATCCAAATATCACGTACAATGACGTCGAATTTTGCACCTGCAAGAACATCCAGCGCCTGCTTGCCGGACGCGGCGTCTTCAATTGTGTGGCCCGCGGACTCCAAGATTTCGCGCACCGACATACTCACTTCAGGCGAGTCTTCTACGAGTAATATGTGCGCCATTGTTTACCCCAAAATCGCTTCGGTGCTTTACGCCGCGTTCGCTATCGGAACGTATACCACCGCGGTTGTCCCCTTATAAACTTCGCTTTCCATTGAAAGGGTCCCGCCCCATCCCGTCACGATACTGTAAGCGACTGACAAACCCAGTCCAGTGCCTTTGCCAGTCAGTTTCGTAGTGAAGAAGGGCTCAAATATCCGAGACAGAGTGTATGGATCCATACCGCATCCTTGATCCTCAACTCGAATGACAATCCACTGCCCCGGCGCAATTGCTAAGCCGGCGACGATTAAAGACCGGTGCACAGGACTTGGATTGACCGTCATTGCCATCTGCATCCCCTACTTCAGGACACGCATATTAATGCACCCCCTGAGGGAACTCTACGGCCTGAAACGTCCTCGAGGTTTCCGACGAACAGAAACTTTTGGTTATTTTTCAGCACTTTGAGAAGGTCTGGACGTTTCGGAAATAGCTTCATAAGCTTTTTGCGGGAGGAGGAAATAGCCAATAAAGCAAACGAGCGGGTTATGGAAACGAAGCAGGCAAAATTCAAAATCGGTCAAGTCGTCCGCCACCGTCTATTTCCATTTCGTGGTGTGATCTTCGACGTGGACCCCGAGTTCGCGAATTCCGAGGAATGGTGGCTGCCCATTCCCGAGGACGTACGTCCGCATAAGGAACAGCCGTTCTACCACCTTTTGGCGGAAAACGAGCAAACCCATTACATCGCGCACGTCTCCCAGCAAAACCTTCTCGAAGACGAGACGGGTGAACCCGTCAGCCATCCGGAGGTCTATGAGTACTTTAAGGACTTCGACGGAGATCACTACGTCATGCACAACGCACATACGCATTGACGGCCATATTTCTCAATTCGGAAATTTATTCCTAAACCATTTGGAATATCGCTGCGATGCGCTTACCTTACCGGCGTGGTGAGGGCCACGGTGTTTAAGTGATTTTCGCCGTTCGGAGCGAAATCCATCAATTCATACAGAGACGCAAGAGGATGCTATGACAATCAAGCAAGGCGACAAGCTGCCTGACGGCGCGTTCAAAGTCATGACGGACAGCGGACCAAAGGACATTTCGACCGATGAGCTGTTCAAAGGCAAAAAGGTCGTGCTTTTTTCGGTGCCCGGCGCATTTACGCCGACCTGTTCAAACCAACACCTGCCGAGCTATTTGACGAACTATGACAAAATCAAATCGCAGGGCGTGGATACCATCGCATGCATGGCCGTCAATGACGCCTTCGTGATGGACGCCTGGGGCAAAGATAAGGGCGTCGGCGACAAGATCAAAATGCTCGCGGACGGAAACGGCGAGTACACCAAGAAATTGGGATTGGAACTCGACGGATCCGGCTTCGGTCTTGGCACGCGCGGCAAACGGTTTTCCATGATCGTCAACGACGGTGTTGTCGAGAAATTGGCGGTGGACGAAAGTGGCTACGACCTGACCAGCGCCGAATCGACCTGCGGCATCGGTTAATCTTACCGCACGATATCTGGACGACAGTCCCGACTTGCCGACTGGCGGCGCGCCGCACCCTTCAGCAGCGCGCCGCCTTTCAATTGTCTATTAACCCACTTCCGCTCTATTGCCTGGATAAGACTCACTTCAAGACCTATCCTTCGAGCGGAAGATGCGGGTAGCACTTGTCAACACATCCGACGTGAAAGGCGGCGCCGCGCGCGCAGCCCACCGTTTGCACAAGGGATTACGTTCCTGTGGTGTGGACAGCACGTACTATGTGAGCGAGCAAACGTGCACCGACACCACAATTCAGAAATTCATACCCGATCCCAATCCGGATGCTGTTCACCGGCTGGCCGAGCGAAAGGCCGCGAAGGACACGGCGTATCAAAAATATGCCGGCACCCGAAGTCCACATATCGAGCTGTTCAGCCACGCGAACCTTTTCGAGGACGAAAACGTCTATGTTCAGATGCCGCGTGCGGACATCATCAATCTGCATT